>NZ_BAABHJ010000031.1:0-116501 GCF_039542035.1 Actinoallomurus liliacearum | reverse complement strand
GGCCTCCTCCGGCAAGAAACAACGCCACCGTCTCAACCGCGGCGGCGACCGACAGGCCAACTGCGCCTTGCACACCATCGTCCTGTCTCGCCTGCGCTGGGACCAACGCACCCGCGACTATGTCGAACGCCGCACCACCGCCGGCAAAACCCGACGCGAGGCCATCCGATGCCTCAAGCGCTACATCGCCCGAGAGATCTACAAGCTCATCACCGACCCCCGATCCGCCAAAGCCCCAACGCCGGCTTGACATCCATAGGGGCATCAGTCCCGCCCCCACCTCACCTGGCCGCCGCGGGGGAATTGGGGGTTCAGCAGCAACCGAACGGCCAGTCACGTTAAGGAGCCCGGTCGGCGTCTCTTGCCGTGACTGGCCGTTCCGATGCGGGTGGGGCGTCGCCTTCGGCGGGGATCTCGTAACGGTTCGGTCGCTGTGTGTGGGTTACTGGTGGGTCGGTCCTACTTTGCGGCGTATGCGCGTGGAGTTCTTGACCGATGATGAGGCGGCTGCGTCCCGACCTTCCCGACTTCGTCGGCTCGGCTTAGTTCACCTAGAGATCGAGCATCCGCGTCAGGGCCTGCTCCCACCAGTCCAGGGTCTCGGCCGGCGCGGCGTCCGCCAGGCCGGCGCTACGGCGGAACTCGGTGCCCACGATGGGGTCCAGGGCAACACCTTGGTGCAGTGCGGCGACGGTGAGCTGGACGCGCCGTCGATCGGGTGTCCGGCCACGTGCGCGGATCCGCTCGCTCAGCGCGTCGACCACCGGTGACAGCATCCCGCTGCCCGCGTCGCGCCACCCAGACTGGTGCAGGGCAAGGGCCAGCTCGGCGTACCCGTCGGCGTAGACCTCGGCGAGCGAGGCCGCCAGCTGCTCGACGTCACCGCCGCTGGCCTGCGCCAGGCGCTTTCTAAGGCGCGCCCCGCCGTGCCGGAGCAGCGCCACCAGCAACTGGTCACGAGTGCCGAAGTGGTGGTTGATCGCCGCATCGGTGATACCGACCTCCGCGGCCACGGCCCGTACCTGGACTGCTGCCACTCCGCCTGCGATCAGCAACCGCTCGGCCGCCTCCAAGATGAGCCGCCTGGCTTCCTGTGGTTCTCGCCGCACACGTCCTGCCATGACAGCCAACCCTACCTTGACCCTCCAAGGCTCAAAGGTTTACCTTACCTTGGACACTCAAGGTATAGGAGAATGCGATGCCCAGCTCCGAACAGACCACGACGCTCAACCCCGAGCAGATCTTGCCCGCGCTCCCCGGCGCCCCCGCGCCAGCCGGGCTCAAGCCACTATTTCGCGGCGTGTGGCGGCTGGCGCCGACGCTCATGCTGCCCGGCACGCCGTTGGGGACCCGGGTCATCGTCGAGTTCACCGACGGGCTCATCCAAGGCCGGGGCGTGACCGCCCGCCTCAAGGGCGCCGGGGCGGACTGGTTCACCGTCGACCGGGAAGGCCTGGGGACGCTGGACTGGCGCGGCCGGGTCGTCACCGACGACGGTGACGACATCTACGTGTACGGCAGCGGCCGCCTGGACACCACCAACCGCGACATCCTCATGAACTACGGCGCGTGCCTGTTCGAGACCAGTGCCGACCACCTGCGGTGGCTCAACAAGCTCCAGGGGGTCTACCGCGGCCAGACCATCCGGCAGGCCGCCACGGGCGCCATCTACCACGACGAATTCTTCGAACTGGTCTAGGAGTGTGTCCGATCGATCTTGATCTATCGGTTCGGTGGCTCTTGGTCGGCGACGCGGCGATCGGAACGGCCAGTCACGGCAAGACGAGCCCGCCGGGCTCCTTAACGTGACTGGCCGTTTGGGTTGCTGCTCAAGCCCCGAATTGGCGACAGTCGGATACGCGAGCTCACCAGTCCTGGACCCGCAGCACCTCGCTGAAGACAGCTGCCGGGTCCGCAACGGCTGAGGCATTCAGACAGTTCCAATATCCGACTCCACCGTTAGTCGGGGAAAAGCGCCGCCGCCAAGCGGTCGACAAGGTCGCGACCATGCAGTTCGACCGGCACGGCAACCGTATCTGGCGCCAGGCCAAGGCGCTGCTGGACTCCGAACGGATTCGCCAGGGCATCGCCGAGGTCGCGGTCCCGTTCGGCCGCTGCACCGAACCCAGCAACATCGCCGCCGGCGGCGGCCACTGCCCGATCCGGTTCCGTTGCGTGGGCTGCGACCACTTCAGCACCGACGTGTCGTACCTCCCGGACCTGGAGGCTTACCTCGCCGATCTGATCCGCAACCGCGAACGCATCGCCGCCATGGCCACCGCGGACGAGTGGGCCAAACGCGAGTCCATGCCCTCTGAGGAGGAGATCAGCAAGGTCCGCCGCCTTATCCACCGGGTCAAGAACAACCTCGCCGATCTCACCGACGCCGAACGCCAGCACCTGGAGGAGGCCACCAAACTCGTCCGCCGAAGCCGCCAGGTGCTGCTCGGCATGCCCCACATCCGCCAGCCACTCCCCGACGTCCGCCCGGAGCGCACCGCATGACCCCAACCAACAGCACCCCCACTGCCGCGGCGAACAAGACACTGGTCGATGGCCGCCGGGCCGACACCGCCCGCCGCCGCCAACGCGTCGTCAAGGCCATCAACGACGCGATCGCTGCGGGTGAGGTTGTCAGCGTGTCGTCGATCGCCCGCAAAGCCGGAGTCGACCGGTCGTTCTTCTACCGAAGCCAGCACAAGGACCTGCTCGCCCAGATCCACACGGCCGGAGCCGAACCACCCATCAGGGCGGGCGTCGGGCCGACGGTGACTCGCGCCTCGCTGAAAGCCGACCTAGCCAACTGCCAAGAACGCTGCGCCCGTCTGACGGCACGAGTCCAGCAGCTGGAGAAGCGGCTATCACGCGCGCTCGGCGAACAGACCTGGCGCGACTCGGGCCTGGGCGCACCCGACGACATCGAGAACCTTAAGCAGAAGATCACCAACCTCGAGGAAGACAAAGCCGCTCTCACGCTTCAGCTGGACGAACGGACACAGGACCTGGAGGCCGCCCGCGCCACCAACCGCGAACTCATGGCACGACTCAATCGGAGCACACCCTGATCGAGCACCCTCACCTCGTCCTCCCCACGCACGTGGGGTGTGGTTCTACGGGTGCGTCGTGGCCCCACTTTGGAGCGGTCGGTGGCCCCACCGTGCTGCTGGGAATGTCGGTCCGCCACCAACTCCAACGCGCGCTGGCTGTTCCCCGGCCGCCGGGCCGGACAGCCGCTCAACAACGGCACCATGCTGCAACAGCTCCGCGACCACGGCTTTCCCGCCCAGGCGGCACGAACCGCCGCACTACGCCAGCTCGCACTCCAAGCACCGGCACCCGTCATCGCCCAGCCGCTCGGCTTCCACGACCAGACCACCGCCCGCATCGCCGCCGAGGCAGGCAGAACATGGGTCCACTACCCCCCCGGCGACCACTCACCGTGACCGCCAACCCCTCAGCACCCACGAATACGCAAACTTCGGTTACGCGAGCTCACCAGAACGTCCCCGTCGCCCGCCACGTGGCTTCCCGCGACCCGGCCCGCAGTAGAACGCCAAGACCATGAACACGGCGAGCCGACTCTCCGCAGCTCAGAGAGGTCCGTCGAGGCTTCGCCCGTACCTGAGAGCATCTCTTTTAGGGGCGGAGCCCGACCCAGAGCCGGTCGAGGACCTCGCGCAGGAGCGGGCCGATCTCGACGGGCGGATCGGCGCGGAGCCAGTGGTCCATGGCGACCGTGGTGGCCGCTCCGGTCGCGGCGGCGACGAGGTTCGGATAGACGTCACGGGTCACGTCGGTGCGGGTGCGCTCGGCGATCGTTTTCGCGAGCTCGTGCTGGATGAGCATTCCCGCCCGGAGGAACTCGCCCTGCACATCCGGTTCGGTGAGCATGAGCCGGATACCGTCGACCCACTGCCGACTGCATGGGTATCCGTCGTTCGTGTCGGGCTCCGACAGGAAACGTGCCTGCACGGCGCCGACGACGGCCTCGGACAGGGGTTCGTCGGCCGGGCGGGCGCGCAGGTCGTCCGCGACGCGCAGCATGCGGTCGAGGTGCCGGGCGACGAACGCCTCGGCCTTGCTGGAGAAGTAGTTGCGGAAGGTACGTACGGACACGTTCGCCTCGGCGGCGATGTCCTCCACCGTCACGGCGTCCCACCCGCGTTCGACGCTCAGGCGGATCGTCGCCCAGCTCAGCGCGGCGCGGGTCTGCTGCTTCTTGCGCTCCCGCAGCCCCATGCGAGCTCCCTCAACGGACATTCGATCACGGTAGCGGGGATCGTCTTCGAGACCCGCCTGACCCCCGCTAACCACTGACAGCCTGACAACCAAGATCAGCCGTTAGGCTGAGGCTCCCTCATGTGCCCAGGGCATTGATCAGAGCAGCGGCAAACTCGGCGGGGTGAGGCCAGTAGCCGAGGTGGTCGCCGGGGAAGTCGATCACCTGTTGGTCCCAGCGGTCCGCCAGCGTGACGGCTGGACGGTAGGGGAAGTGGTCATGTGAGTCGTGGCCGCCCGCGAGAGTGATGCGAGTGTGCTGCGCGTCGAGTGCGGCCAGGTCCGGGCGGTGGCTGGGAGCGTTCGGCACTTCCTGGGTCAGAATGGTGTGGAAGTTCTTGGACATGCGGCCGATCAGCTCCAGGTCGGGTTCGGCCGGCCGTTGAGCCGTATCCACCCCGATGCCGGTCATGAACTGTCGCATAGCCGCGTCCGCGCCCTGGCTCTGGTGGGTCGCGACGACATCGTGGAAGAAGGTCCTCCACTGCGAAGCGTCTGGCAGTAGCTCGGCCAGCGGCGGTTCGTGGGCGACGAGCTTGATGACCTTCTGTGGGTGCCGGCTGATGAGGGCGAGCCCGATGATGGCTCCCGCGCTACTGCCGAATACGTAGGCTGGCGCTGCGGTGGCGTCGAGCAGGAGGCGTGCGTCTTCAGTGTGCGTCTCGATCCACCCTGCCTGCCATTCCTCCTGGGCAGGGCTGCGAGAGAATCCCCGGCGGTCGTAGCTGAGGACGGTGTAGTGGCTGGCGAGCAGATCCGCCATGCCGTCGAAGAAGCCGGCGTCGCCGTTGCTTCCTGGGATCAACAGCAGTGTGGGCCCTGAACCGCGTACCTCGTAGTACAGGCGCGCGCCGGGCACGTCCAGTATGTGGCTCTCGCGGGCAGCCATGATCTTGCTCCTTTACATACAGCAGATAAGATGCGGAGTGCATCTAACGTAGCGATCTTCGATAAGATACGCAATGCATCTAAGGGGTGTGGGATGAGTCGACGCCGCGGAGAACGGCTGGAGCAGGCCATCCTCGACGTCGCCTGGGATCTGCTGACCCGGGTTGGGTACGCCAGGCTGACCATGGAGGCGGTAGCCGCAGAAGCGGGAACCAGCCGTCCAGTGATCCACCGCCGCTGGCCCACTCGCGCCAGTCTGGCCCTGGCGGCCCTAGAGCATGCGGCACCGGCCGAGACCGAGGCGCCAGACACCGGCACCCTGCGCACCGACCTGCTGGCCCTGATGGGGCAGGTCGCCCACCGGCTGGGCACCGTACACGGCGAGGTCTTGGCCGGCATAGTGGCCGAGACCGCCCGCGACCCGGACGCTACACACGCTCTACGCACCCGGATGGCCACGACCGCTCAGGGGCACGTGGTCGCGACCATCGTCCAGCGCGCCGTCGATCGTGGCGAAATCCCCACCATCCGGCTACCCGAGCGAGTGGCCAAGCTCCCGTTCGACCTGATCCGCAACGAGGTGGTGCTGTACGGCAACCCACCTGGCCAGGAGGTCATCGCCGAGATCGTCCACTCCATCATCCTTCCCTCGATACTCCAAGCCTCGGCTACTGAAACGGGTGCCGCATAGCGGTGCGGTACAGCCTGCCCCTGTCTGACGCCCCGGAGCTCACAAGGGCTTCTTGCGCCACACATGTTGCGCCCACTAGCGTGATCAATGAGCCGTGCTGAGCTGCGAAGACGACGGGATGCGTCTGCCTCGGAGGTGTTGGACCCCCAGAGAATGCCAGCAGCAGACGCGGCACGATGTCCTTCGCAGCCGTCCCCGGTGCGACGGCGTTCCCGGACATGAGAAGCAGGCCGCCGATGACGGCCAGCACGACGAAGCAGGTGTCGGCGATCGTCTCGCTGGCCGTCCAGAGGGCACTGGCGCGTGCCATCGGCGGACTGTCGAGCTCCGGAGTGGTCAGGAGCGTCCTGCCGAAGAGATCCATGACCGGCGGGATCGCCATCATGGCCAGCCCCGTGAACCAGGTGTCGATCGCCGAGCCCAGCTGGCATTTGAGGTTCCAGGGTGCGCATCCCGAATGTGAGGGCGGGGGAGTCACGACCGGTGTCGGCGTCGAGCCGTTCCCCGCACAGCGCGGCACCGGTTCACCTGGGGTGCTCTGAGCCGTCCGGCAGGGATGCGAGGTCCCTGCCTGGCGGCTTGGCCGTGTGGACGTGTGCGGGCGCGGATGCGGCGAGGACGAAGCCGTGGTCGGATGGGGACTCGGTGATGGCTGAGCATGCGCGACGCCGCCGGCTGTGGTGAGCGCGGCCAGGGCGACGAGGAGCGCGCAGACCCATCGGGCGCGGAGTGAGTGCCGTCCTCGCATCTCACGCCCCGACGATCCGCTTGAGGATCTCCACGAGTCCCGGCGCCAGTGCGGCGATGCCGTACCCGATCGCGGCGTACTTCAGCGTCTCCTTCGCCTTGTTGACCTCTCCCGGGTCGCCTGCGGCGAGCAGGTAGCGGAGCCCGCCGATCGTCAGGCACAACGTGGCCAGCGCCACCAGTAGGCCGATCAGCCAGGACCGGAGGTTGTTGATCACGGTCTCCAGATCGGCGGGCGCGGCCACGATGCCCTTCCCCACGGCGTAGACGGCCGCCGCGGTGAGGGTGACGGCCGCGCCTGCCGCGGCGGCTATGACGACGGCGCGTGCGAGGTTCCTGAACAAAGCCATCCCTGCTGCCCTCCTTCCATGGGCATTGCGCCTGCTGGTTCTTCGTGATTCCCGCGATGACAGCGCCGAATGAGGGCGAGAAACGGGCCGTGTCCTTTCTTGTGCGGATTGGCTGGTGGCGAAGCGGCCGGTGGCCTTTTTCTCGCGGCTTGGGTGCTGTCCTTCAGCGGGCGTTCACTACGAACTGCGAGTTCGATGCTGGGATTTTTCGAAGATCACGACTCGTTGTCGTTTTCTTTGATCCATGAGGCCAGTCGCGTCTCGGCGCTCCTGCGGCGGCACCATGCGGTCGTGACGGCCATTCCGAGCTTTTTCGCGACTGTGGTCAGCGGCAGGTCTTCGAGACGCGTAGCGCCGATCAGTTCGGCTTCACGGCGGTCGATGACGGCGGCGCGGACCGCCTTGGCGAGGACCATGTCGGGGTGTCCGCACCGCGTGACCGGAGCGATCGACTCGGGCAGGGCGTCCAGGTCGACGGTCCGCGCCGAGTAGCTGACGGTGCCGTACCGCATCCGGCGGACCTGGTTGTAGGCGACCGCACGCAACCCTCCGCAGACGTTGTGCCTACCGATGTCGGCGGACCTGAGGGCCTCGTAGAAAGCCGTGACCAGTTCGGCGTCCAGATCCCCTGAGTCGCCGGCGTAGCCGCGGGTGAGCCGGGCGGCAGCGGTACGCAGGCCGGGCAGGGCGATGCCGATCGCGATGGTGGGCCATGGCTCGCCGTGCTCGCGCGACAACCGGACGAGTTCCCGCCAGACCGCGTCGCGGCCGTCGGCCTCGAGCAGCGGCAGGATCTCGACCAGCTCCCGCACGTTCACCCGACGGCGCGGTACGCCGTGACCGATGCGCCGGCCGTCGACAGTCGGCGCATTGATTCGCGAGCAGATCTGGCCGAACGCCTGAGCGGCCCGATCCAGCGGCGTCGGCCGGTTGGTACTGGAACAGATGGTTCCGTTGCTTGCAGACATGCTGGGCTCCTCCCGCTCCGGTGAATTCCGGAGCGAGCCCATATACACACGGCTGCTTCGCTAGGCAATCGTTCGACTTTCGTCCGGGCTTCGATTCACTGTCGTCTAACTCTGATCAGAGCCCGAACGATGCGTAGACGAAGATCAAGCGAATGCCGGCTATCGAAAACTCAAGAGGTCTGATTGCAGTTCGTAGGTGACGCGGCCGATGGTCGGGTCGAAGAAACCTATGGCAATATCATCGGCTAGATATGAACGCGAACAAGGCCCGGAAAGCGCAACCGTCGCGGAGAATCCGCCGTCAAGAGGAACCGCGTAATCCGCACGCCCGAGGGGCACCGGTCATGCCCGCCGGCCTGCTGGGCACCCTGCTGAGGTGCGCCGCTGAAGAGGTGAACTACCTGCCCCTCCGGGCTGTTCAGCGGCGGACCGGTGCGCTCACGTCCCGCTACCGGCTGGGCAAGGCGCACGCCGCGCGCAGCGACGCGGCCTCGATCGCGTGATCGACGCTCTCGTGCACCGGATCGAACACCCGGACACCGGTGAGCGTGATGACTCCGGCCGGGCCGGCCCCACACCGCCAGATGCACCGCGCTGCCGGCGGCGCGGGTCCGGCGGCGGACCGGTGCTTACCGCGACCAGCGTGCCCGATGTCACCAGCGAGACCACCCCCAACTGTCGCGGCACTGAAACGCCAGATAGACGACGAACCTCCTCATCAGATGCGCGTTCGGTAGCGATTCAATCGCTCTATGTGAGGGGATGGTTGATCGCAAACCTGAACTGAGAGGAAGGGCCGTGACCCCACTGTTCAACCCGGACCGGCTGCTCAGTACCGACTCCGCCGGACCGGTCGCGCGGCGGCTGCCGCCCGTACAGTTTGCCCGGCTGGCCACCGCCGTGTGCGAAGCCGCCGACGCCGAGCGCCTCGTGAAGACCGAGAACGGCCGGACCATGCCGTACCCGATGCTGCCGAGCCTCGTGCAGCTCACCGGCGACGCGGAGCGGCACCTCGCCCGACACGTGCCGCTGGTCGTGTCCGCGTGGCGGAAGGTGCTGCTCGCGCACCGCACGGACGCGCGGGTGCGAAACTTCCTCGCCGTGCCCGCTGTGCTCCGCGAGTGGGTGGACGCCGCGCCGATCGGGGAGTACCGCGTGGACTTCTGCCGCTTTGATCTCGTCGGCGGCGACGTGGAGACTGCGCGGGTGGTGGAGTTCAACGCGAACTGCCCCGGTGGCGTGCTCTTCACCAGCGCATACGCGGCGCTGTGGCGGGACGTGCCGCCGGTACGGGACGTGCTGGAGGAGTGGGGCGCGGCCCGCACCCCGCTCGACGACCGCCACTGGTTCCCGGAGTTCCTGCGCACCGCCGTCGGGCCGGAGTGTGCCGACGGGCCGTTCGGCATCTTCCACAAGACTGGCGGCAACGTTCTCGAACTGGACAGGATGACCGACCTGCTCGCCGAGACTGGACACAGCGCCGTCTGCGTCGACCCGGGCTTGGAGGACTGGCTCGCCCGCGACCTGCGCGCGGGCTACCTCAAATACGGCGTGCAGCCGGTGCTGGCCGATATCGCCCGCTGGTCCGCGTTCCTCGACCGTGTCTCGTCGGGCAAGCTGCGGATCGCCAACCCGCTGGCGGGCCGCTGGATCGGCGACAACAAGCTGTGCCTCGCGCTGCTGTCCGACCCGCGCTTCGCCGGAATGTTCACGGGCGACGAGCGGGAGGCGATCGAGCGGCTGATCCCGTACAGCCGGAAGGTCGGCGACGGCGTCGAGCCCGCCGAACTGCTCGCCGACCGCGCCGGGTGGGTCGTGAAGGGCCCTTATGACACGCGCGGCAACAGCGTCTACGTGGGCTCCGAGCAGGACGAGGATCGGTGGCGGGCTGTCGTGCGCCGGGCCGCCGGGGACGGCTGGCTGGCGCAGCGCGCGGTGCCGGCGTACCGACGGTACTGGCAGGGCACGCCGTGCTACCAGGACCTGTCGATCGTGCTGCTACACGGCGCGTGGGCCGGCTACACGTCCCGGATCAGCGAAGCCCTGCGCGTCAACGTCGCGCAGGGCGGCGGGCGGCAGGTCGTCCTTGGCCACCGCGACACCGACTGGGGCGGCCGATGAGCGACTGCCGATCGCGTGACGCGCGACCGCCTCCGGCGCGAACGAGAGGACGCATCATCCGTGGCGCGGCTGCGCCGGGTCATGGGGGGAACGCACGTGACCAAGACACAGGCGAAGCGCCAGACGCTGTGGTGGCATCGGGACTTCCTCCTGCTGTGGAGCGGCCAGACAGTCAGCGACATCGGCTCGGCGGTCACGGTCTTGGCGTTGCCGCTGATTGCGGTATCCCTGCTTGGCGCATCGACGTTCGAGGTCGGCGCGCTGTCGGCGTCGGGTACGGTGGCGTACCTGCTCGTGGCCCTGCCCGCGGGCGCGCTCGTGGACCGGACCGTCAAACACCACCTGATGATCTGGAGCAACGCGGGCCGCGCGGTAGTGCTCGCCGGGGTGCCCCTCGCGGCGACCCTCAGCCATCTGAGCATGGCACAGCTCTACGTGACCGCGCTGGTCGCGGGCATGCTGACGGCTGTATTCGAGATCGCCTACCAAAGCTACCTACCGACCCTGATACGGCGAGACCAGCTCGTCGAGGGCAACGGCAAGATCGGCATCACGAACTCGCTATCAGAGGTCATCGGCCCGAGCCTCGCGGGCGGCCTAGCGTCGCTGCTCAGCTCCGCGGCGTATGCGGTGACAGCCGACTGTCTTTCGTTCGTGATCAGTATCGTGTCACTGTTGCTGATCCGCACCCCGGAACCCCCGCCGCGTGCCAACGGGTCGCGCAAGACGATCGGCAAGCAGATCGCGGAGGGCGTGCGCTACGTGGCGCGACACACCGTCCTGCGCCGCGTCGTCGCCTGCGCCACCATGTCCAGCCTGTTCAACATGACGCTGATGACCGTACTGGTGGTGTTCCTCGTACGCACGCTGCACGCATCCGCCGGGACCACCGGCCTCCTGCTCGGCCTCGGCAGCGCCGGCGGTGTCGTCGGTGCCTTCACCGTCGGGCCACTTTCGCGGCTGATCGGCTCCGCGAGGATGTTCTGGGCGGGCAAGCTGTTCCTCGGCGGCTTCGCGCTGCTGATCCCGTTGGCCGGACCCGGCTGGGGCGTGGTACTTGTGTCGGTCGGGCTGTGCGCGACGACCGCCAGCGTCGTGATGTTCAACGTCTCCCAGGTCAGCTACCGGCAGGCCGTGTGCCCTCCGGAACTGCTCGGGCGCATGAACGCCACCATGCGCTGGGCGATCCGGGGCGCCAAGCCGATCGGCGGCCTGCTCGGCGGCGTACTCGGTGATTGGATCGGCCTGCGAGAGACGCTGTTCATGGCAGCGCTTGGCTCGTGGCTGGCGGTGCTGTTCATTGTGCTCTCCCCGATCCGCTACCTACGCGACATCCCGCTGCACGAGGCGTACGCGGAGAAGGCGCCGGAACCCGCGGCACTTGCCACCGAACTCCGTGCGAAGCGCTGATCCGGCCGCTGGCCAGGACGTGGCGTCGGTCCCCATTGACAATGAATACTAACTCGATATCCGTGCGTTTTGCGGCGAACCATGACTGAGGAGTACTACGTCAACCTTCAAGGGCATCGACGTGTACCCGACCAAAGCCACCGCGCCGAGCGCTACACCCTCCATCTGCGAAGAACCGCATTGACGCGAGAGTAGATCTGCCCGAACGCCTGAGCGGCCCGATCCAGCGGCGTCGGCCGGTCAGTGAAGCAGACGGTTCCGTTCCTGGCAGACATGCTGGGCTCCTGCCGCTCCGGCGAATTTCGGAGCGAGCCCATATGCACACGCCTGCTTCGCTAGGCAATCGTTCGACTTTCGTCCGGGCTTCGATTCGCTGTCGCCGAGTGCTGATCGGGGTATAGACGACGCGCAGACGAAGATCAAACGAATGCCGACCATCGAAAACTCGAGAGGCTGGACCGCAGTTCGTAGGTGAAGCGGTCGGTGGCCGGGCCGAACCAAGCCCATGGCCATATCACCGGCTAGATCTGCACCCGAACAACACCCGGAAAAACGCACAACCGTCACCGAGATCCCGCCGCCAAGAAAAACGACACGACCCGAACGCCTGCGGATCGGGTCGATGTGCACCGGCTACGGTGGCCTGGACCTCGCCGCGCAGGCTGTCTACGGCGGAGAGCTGCGATGGTGCGCTGATAACGACGCGCACGCGACCGCACTGCTGCATCGGCGCTTCCCCCGCGTGCCGAACGTCGGCGACGTGACCGCCGTCGACTGGAGCCAGGTCCCGGCCGTCGACATCGTCACGGCCGGCTTCCCGTGCCAGGACATCAGCTTCGTCGGCCACGGCGCCGGTATACGGGAGGGAACTCGTAGTGGACTCTGGCTCACCATCGTCGACGCCCTTCGCGTACTACGACCCGGTCTCGTGCTGCTGGAGAACGTGGCCGCCCTCCGCACACGCGGACTCACCACGGTTCTCGGGGGCCTTTCCGCCCTCGGGTACGACACGGCATGGACGTGCCTTCGAGCATCGGACGTCGGCGCGCCCCACCGCCGCGACCGGATGTTCATCGCTGCTGCCCACCCCGCAGTCCCGGGAGTCGCGTGGTCGAACCTGCCCACGGCGCCGCAGGAAAGGGCGGCATCAGGTCAACCTGTGCGACGTGGTGTGCGCCGACCTGCTGCCGACCCCGACGGCGTCCAACGCCAACGATGGCGAACGGGTGGAGTCGTGGCTGGAACGGGCCGCGAGGCAGCAGCCGTCCCGGGCGATGCCCCTGAGCGTGGCCGTACGGCTGCTGCCGACTCCGCGAGCCGGCGATGGCTCCAAGGGCAGCCCGAACCAGCGCGGCTCCAAGGGGGACCTGACGCTCCCGTCGGCGGCGTTGAGGATCCCGACGACCCGGAGACCGGAGTCGAGTGGGGACCGTACGCGCCGGCGATCCGCCGGTGGGAGGCGATCCTCGGACGCCGAGCGCCACGGCCCACCGAGACCGGAACCCGGGGACAGCCCCGTCTGAGCGCTCGTTTCGTCGAGTGGATGATGGGCCTGCCCGGCGGCTGGGTCACCGACATGCCCCTCACCCGCACCGCCCAGCTGCGCCTGCTCGGCAACGGGGTCGTCCCGTTGCAGGCCGTCGTCGCCTTCCGCGAACTCGACGGCATGCTGCACGCCGGGACGCCCGGACGGGGCACGCCGTGACCAGACGGCACCGAGACGGCATTCACACGGCAACCGGGTGGCGGTCGCAAGGTGATCGTCATGCCGCCGTGCCGCGGACTTGCCGCCGGGCGGCAACCGCTCTTGCCGCCCGGCAACGGCAGGCGGCGACACAGAGGCCCCGGCAGTCGGTCGTACCGACGCGGCAACTCGAGGACGCCGCGACGGCACGGATGCTTACTCCGGTGCTGGCGTGCTGTTGCCGAACGGACGTCGCATCGGCCGCCGACCAGCGGAAGGCCGGAGCGGCCCCGGTAGAACCGCCTTGCCGCCTCGTGCCGTCCTGCCGCGGACGACGCACAGAGGGGGAGCCCGGAGGCGCTGGCGGTATTCGACGGCCACCTTCTCCGACGGCGAGCTGCCGAAGGCTGCCTGCGGGCGGTCGTGCGGCAATGGAGGGACGGCATGACGTCGAAGTCAGGAAAGGGCTGTTCAGGGGCTCCTGAATCAGATTCAGCGGCGTACGGTCGCGAGAGTGAATCCGGCGCGGCACTACGGTCATCCGGCAGACGGGATGCCGGGCATGGAGTCGTTCGTCCTGAGGCGGGAGCAGCGCGATGAGCGCGCCGCAGCTCTATACGCCGGTCGAGGCTGCGGAATTGCTCAAAGTCCCAGAGTCGTGGCTGCGGAAGAAGGCTGCCGCTCGGGCGATCCCATGCACCTTTCTGGGCAAGCACCTGCGTTTCAGCGACGACGACCTGGAGGAGATCGTCAGGTCCGGCTCAAGACCGCCGGTCAGGCCGAGCTCTCGTCTCCGGGTGCGCCCGAGCTCCGGAGGCCGAAGCAGCCGGACCGACACGAACTGAAAGAAGGTGAGGCGATGGCGTACGCGCAACGACATGGCAAGGGGTGGAGGGCTCGGTACAAGAAGCCGGACGGGAGTTGGGGCTCCCGGTCGGGCTTCGAGACCAAGGCAGCCGCCGAGGCGTGGGGAGAGGACCAGGAGTCGCTGATCCGGCGGCACCTATGGATCGATCCTCAAGAGTCCGAGACGCCCTTCGGGACCTTCGCGGAGGCGTGGCTGACCGGTTCCCGGCTGGCCATCACGACACAGGCCAAGTACCGGTCCTACCTGGACAACCACGTCCTCCCACAGTGGGAGGACTGGCCGCTCATCCAGATCTTCAACAACCATCTGGAGGTACAGGGCTGGGTCAACGAACTTCACGACGAGCTCGCCGAACCGACGGTGGCGTCGGTCTTCGCGCTGTTCTCCACGATCATGAACGTGGCGGTAAGGGCACGGAAGGTCCCGGCCAGCCCTTGCCAGGGCATCCGCGTTACAACAGGGGAGTACGAGGCCGAGCGGCAGGTGGCGACCCCGGCGCAGTTCCTGCGCGCGGCCGTCCGGCTGCACGACAGCTTCGGCTACGCCGGCTTCGTGCTGACGCTGATGGACGGCTACACCGGAGCCCGCTGGTCGGAACTGGTCGGGCTCCAGCCACACGAGTACGACGAGATCAACAAGGCGATCCGTGTCCAGGAACCGCTCACCGAAGCCGGAGGTGCTCTGGCCAAGGCGAAGCGGACGAAGACGCCCGCCGGGAAACGCTGGGTCCAGCTCCCGCCATTCCTGGCGGAGCTGTACGAGGCGCTCCTGGAGGACTGCATCCACCCCTACGTGTTCGTGGGGGAGAAGGGCGGGAACCTACGGCGCGGCAACTTCAGGCAGCGGTTCTGGCGGCCGGCCTGGGACGGCGACCCGGACAACCCTGATCCGGGCAAGCGGCTCGCGCCGGTGCTCCCGGGCTTCACCTTTCATGAGGGGCGTCACACGCAGCGGACGTGGCTGGCCGAGGACGGGATCCCCGAGGTCGCGCGAGCGGCTCGTCTGGGGCACAAGATGCCTGGTATGGCCAACGTCTACGAGCATGTGACCCCGGAGATGAAGCGCCGTGTGCTGGAAGCGCTCCAGGAGCGTTGGGAGGCGTCCCTCTTGGCCCTTCGCGGCCGGGACCGGGCGCGGCTCCTCGTGCTCCATCCGCAGATGGAAGAACAGATCAATCGACTGACGGCGCGGCGACAGGCCGAGGCGAGTGAGGGCGACAAGATCATCGCCCAAATATCGCCCAGACAAGCCTGAAGCCCCGCCTCTCCAGAAGAGAAGCAGGGCTCCTGACCTGCACCAACACGTGGTGGGCGATACTGGGATTGAACCAGTGACCTCTACCGTGTCAAGGTAGCGCTCTCCCACTGAGCTAATCGCCCTCGCGAAGCAGAGTGTGCTTCAGAGGTGGAGACGGGATTTGAACCCGTGTACACGGCTTTGCAGGCCGTTGCCTCGCCTCTCGGCCACTCCACCGTGAGGCCTTGGGAAGACCTCTCCGAGCGGACGACGGGATTCGAACCCGCGACCCTCACCTTGGCAAGGTGATGCTCTACCAGTCTGAGCCACGTCCGCGTGTCTCGGGGGCGTCCCCCCTCGGCAACGGGGTAAACACTAGCGGATACTCGGCCCCACCCCCAACTCGATTGATCCGGCCCGCGTCGCGGGCCGATCTTTCGACGTTCGTCTAAGCGTGTGCGGCGTACGGTCGAACCATGCGAGCACCGTATGACTCGGACATCGCGCCGGTGGCAGCCCTGCTGGCGGACCGTACGCGCGCGTCGATGCTGACGGCCCTCCTCGACGGGCGTCCGCTCGCCGCGGGAGAGCTGGCCAGGACGGCCGGGGTCAGCGCGGCGACGGCCAGCTCTCATCTGGCCAAGCTGCTGGACGGGGATCTCGTGACCGTCGTGCGGCAGGGGCGGCACCGCTACTACCGCCTGAAGGGCGCGGAGGTGGCCGCCGTGATCGAGGCGATCAGCCGGATCAGCCCGGACGTCGAGGTTCGCAGCCTCCGCCAGTCCCGGCAGGCGCACGCGCTGCAGGAGGCGCGCACCTGTTACGACCACCTGGCGGGCCGCGCCGGCGCCGCGCTGTTCGAGGCGATGCTCAGCCGGGATCTGCTCGAGACCATCGATTCGTCGTTCGACGATCCCGCGGCGTCCGCGTACCAGGTGACGGACAAGGGGGAGCGGCAGTTGTCCTCGATCGGCGTCGACGTCGCCGGGCTGCGCGGGGGACGCCGGAGGTTCGCCGGGCACTGTCTGGACTGGACCGAGCGCCGCCCGCATCTCAACGGAGCGCTCGGCGCGGCGCTCACGGCCCGGATGATCGAGGACGGCTGGTTCGAGCGCGGGTCGGCGCGGCGGGCGCTGCTCGTGACCGAGAAGGGCCGGGGCCGGCTGGCCGACGTCTTCGGCTGCGTCCTCGCCTGAGCGGCCGATTCCGTGGCCGTCCGGCCTTTTCCGCTTCCGATGGAACCGTCAGCCGCGCCGCTGTGTCCGATATGCGGCACGTTGCCGCGTCCAATATCTCTCACTCAGGAGGTTTGAGAGGCTTGGACACATTAAGGTGTCGCGTGCGTCGCAGCGACGTTCCGGCGCGGAGAGGTGACGAGATCGGTGAGCGGGGAGCGTAGGTTCTTCCGTCGTGATCGGCTGACCGGGCTGATCGCGATCGGAGCGGTCGGGGTGTTGTGCGTGGCCGCCGTCGTCTTCGGCGTCGGAATGGCGAGCGCGAAGTACCACCTCGCCGACGTCGGCGGCTGGCTGACGTCATCCAAGAAGGGCGAACTCGTCCACGTCAACGGCCTGTCGGGCAAGGTCGACGGCAAGGTCACCCTGTCCGGTACCGCCGGCCACAAGATGCGGGTGATCCAGCAGAACGGCGTCGTCCTCATCGTGGACGAGACGACCGGCGTGGTCAGCCGCGTCGACCCGGCCCACCTCAACGTCGTCCAGGGCGTCTCCTACCGCGGCGCGGCCGGCATGCAGGTCGTGTCCGGCTCCGGCGCCGCGTACGCGCTCGACCAGGTCAAGGGCAGCGTGCAGCGCCTGGACCCGATGACCCTGGCCACGCAGGGCGACCCGATCAGCCTCACCGGGCCGCTCGGTTCGGCCGCCATCGACGGCAACGCGACGCTCTGGGTGCCGGTGCCCGCCAACGGGCAGGCGGCGTCCGTGCAGAACGGCCGTACGGGACAGCCGATCGGGGTCGGACGGGCCGGCGACGACCTCTCCCTGACGATCGCGGCCGGGTCCGCGGTCGTCACCGACTTCACCACGGCGGAGAGCCTCGTCCTCGGCGACGGCGGCGTACGGGTGAAGATCAAGCTGCCGTCCATCGTCGCCCAGCTCGGCAAGGGCAAGGTGACCGCGCCTCCCACGACCACGGAAGGGCAGCTCGTTCCCCTGCTGGCCGGCAAGTCGCTGATCGTGGTGAACTCGGGCAGCGGCTCGGTGAGCAGCGTCTCGCTCCAGCTGCCGCAGCACCAGCTCACGACCCCGCAGGTGCTCGGACAGCGGGTCTACATCCCGGACCAGACCTCGGGCAGCCTCCTGGTGTACGACTCGGCGACGAACCGGATGGCCCCGCAGGTCCCGGTCACCGGAAAGCCCGGCACGCTGGAGGCGTTCGTCAAGGACGGCCTGCTCTGGGTGAACAACCCCGACAGCCCCAAGGGCGTCGTGGTCGACGGGTCCGGCGCGCACAAGCCGGTGCAGAAGTACACCGGGAAGGTGCCCGGCGGAGCCGAGAACCCGATCCCCAAGGGGACCGACGACGGTCAGGACAACACCGGGCAGGACAACGGGGACCACGGGGACAACGGCAACACGGGACAGGACAACGGCGGGAACGACAACGGGGGGAAGGACAAGGGAGGGCACGGCAGGCTGCCGACGCCCCGGCTCCCGATCCACCCGACGCTTCCGAAGCCGACGATCAAGCTGCCGACCAAGTCGCCGAAACCGTCGTTCACGCCGCCGAAGACGCCGACGGCGCACCCGACGGACACGCCGAAGGTCACGCCGCCGAACAAGCCGACCAACCTGCGGGCGGCGGCGCAGCCGGACGGGAGCATCAAGGTCGACTTCCAGCCCGGTGGCGGCGGGAAGGCGACCGGCTACAAGCTCATCACGCCGAGCGGCCTGACCGCCACGCCCGCCAAGATCGCCGCGGACGGTCCGGACTACACGTTCACCGCGAAGGGCGGAACCTGCGGCACCGAGTACGTGTTCGCGGTCGCGGCGACGTACCAGAACGGCGACCACGAGTCGGACGTCGAGTCGGACCAGTCCGACCCGACCCTGTCCTGCACGCAGCCGGACGCGCCGAGCGGTGTCACGGGCACCGGGACCACGCAGGGCGCGAAGATCAGCTGGCAGGCCCCGCCGAACGCCAAGGGCGTGACCTACAGGCTCCAGGTGAGCGGCCCGAAGAGCTACACCAAGAGCAACTTCTCCGGCACGTCGGTGACGATCCCGAGCATCTGGAAGAACGGCTCGTACAGCATCCGGGTGACCGCCTCCAACGGCGCCGGCGGCAAGACCGCCAGCGTGACCAGGACGCTGACCGGCCCCTCGCACACCTACGGCATCCACAACGGCGGCAACCCGCAGGACATCAGCTACATGTGGTCGCAGGCGAGCTCCGGGAGCGGCATCGTCGAAAAGATCAAGAACGCCAACAGCCAGACGGTCGTAGTGGACTGCCAGAAGATCGGGACTCAGTACAACCACCCGAACGGCAAGGCGGCGTTCAGCGGCAAGCTCTACGACCACCTCAACCACAACGGGCGCATCGGATACATGATCGGCTACCTGCCGAACACGCCGCACTCTCCGTGGCAGGAGCTCGCCGGGCCGACCATCTGGGAATGTGCCGGCTGATGACGGCCGACATGCACCGGGCGTCCGACACGGACGCCCTCGCGGGACGCTTCGCGCAGTTGTTCGGCGCGCTGGCGGGCAACATCGAACGGGTCATCCGCGGCAAGCGGGAGAACGTCGAGCTGGCGCTGCTGTGCCTGCTCAGCGAGGGGCATCTGCTGCTGGAGGACGTGCCGGGGGTCGGCAAGACCACCCTGGCCCGTACGATCGCGGCGAGCGTCGACGCGCGCTGGACGCGGATCCAGTTCACGCCCGACCTGCTGCCGTCCGACGTCACCGGCGTGTCGATCTTCAACCAGTCGAACAACCAGTTCGAGTTCCACCCCGGCCCGATCTTCGCCAACATCGTCGTCGCCGACGAGATCAACCGCGGTTCGCCCAAGACCCAGTCGGCGCTGCTGGAGGTCATGGAGGAGCGGCGCGTCACCGTGGACGGGCAGCCGAATCCGGTGCCCCGCCCGTTCATGGTGATCGCGACGCAGAACCCGGTCGACATGGACGGCACGTACCCGCTGCCGGAGGCGCAGCTCGACCGGTTCCTCATGAAGATCTCGATGGGGTACCCCGATCACGCCTCGGAGGTCGCCGTGCTGGCCGGCACGCCGACGGGGCCGCTGATCGACCAGCTCTCGAAGGTGGCCGGCCGGGACGACATCAAGAACATGATCGACTTCGCGGGCCGGATCCATGTCGCGCCGCCGCTGTACGACTACCTCGTGCAGGTCGTCGCGACGACGCGTCAGCACTCCGACATCCGCCTGGGCGCGAGTCCCCGCGCGAGTCTCGCGCTGCTGCGCGCCGTACGCGTGCGGGCCGCGGCCGCCGGCCGGTCGTTCGTCGTCCCCGAGGACGTGAAGTCCCTCGCGGGGCACGTCATCGCGCACCGGCTCATGCTGACGCCGGAGGCGGAGCTGCGCGGCCGTACCGCCCCGGAGCTCGTCGCCGAGTCCCTGTCCCGGGTGCCGGTGCCGCAGTCCACCGGGGCCTGAGGTGCTCACGCCCGTCGGCTGGGGGGTCGCCGTGGCCTCCGCGGTGCTGTACGCCGTCGGCGCCGTCCTCGGCTACCCCGAACCGGTGGCCCTCGCGGTCGGCGGATTCCTCGCCGTCGTGACAGCGGTGCTGTGGACGCTGCCGCAGCCCAGCCTCACCGTCGTACGGGAGGTCACGCCGGACCGGGTGGCGCGCGGCGAGCCGGCCACCGGCGTGCTGCACGTCACCAACACCGGCCGGGTGCGCCGGGCGGGGATGCGGGCGTACGACGCGTGCGGCGGCGGGCGGATCGCCGTCCGGGTGCCCGTGCTGCGCCCGGGAAGGGCCGAGACGATCCGCTACACGCTGCCGACCGACCGGCGCGGGGAGATCCCGGTGGGGCCGCTGCGGCTGGTCCGCGCCGACCCGTTCGGGCTGGCCCGGCGGGTCCGGGAGTACGGCGAACCCCGCACCCTCCTGGTCCGCCCGCACACGGTGGCCCTGGCGCTCCTGCCCTCCGGGCGCAACCACCACCTGGAGGGGCCGACGTCGGACACCGCGCCGGCGGGCACGGTCACGTTCCACGCGCTGCGCGAGTACGTCATGGGCGACGACCTGCGCCACATCCACTGGCGGTCGAGCGCGCGCACCGGCACGCTCATGGTCCGCCAGCTCGTCGACGCGAGCATGCCGCAGACGACGGTCGTCGTGGACACCGACGCCGGCGTCTACGCCGACGCGGACGACTTCGAGCTGGCGGTGGACGCGGCGGCGTCCATCGCGGCCGGCGCGGCGCGCATGAACTTCCCGGTCCGCGTCCTCACCGCGGACGGACCGCTCGTGGAGACCCGCGGCGGCGCCCACGACGTCGAGGAGCTCCTTGACCGGCTGGCCGGCCTGTCCCGTACGGACGGCGCGCACGGCGCGGTCGAGGTCGCCCGGCGCGTACGGGCGGGCGGGGCGCTGGTCCTCCTCACCGGCGGGCGCGGGGAGGTCTCCCGGACCGGGGCGCTGCGCCGGCGGTTCGACCGCGTGGTGTGCGTACGGGTCCGGCCCGAAGCGCCCGGACCGAACCTGCCCGGCGTCACGCTGATCGAGATCTCCGACCTGGCGGAGCTGCGCGCGGCGTGGAAGGGCGCCACGCGATGACGACGACGGCGGCCCCTGCGGAGCGGGGCACCGACGCGCCGCCCGCGCCCCGCCGGATCCTGCGGGTACGGCTGATCACCGCGCTCGTCATCGTCACCGCGCTGGCCGGCGCCGGCGGCGCGGCGTTCCACCGGGTGTTCACGCTCGGCGACCTGGTGCCCGTAGTGACGGTCGCGGCGGTCAGCCCGGTGCTGCTCGTGGCGCTGCTGTCCTGGCCACGGCGCCGGACCTGGCCGCTGTGGATCTCCGTCCTGGTCACCGTGGTGGCCTGGACGCTCGTCGCCGCGCTGACGCTGTTCCACGGCGACTTCACGGTGGTGGGCGGGGCGCTGCGCGACTCCTTGAAGGGCACGCTGACCTCGCTGCTGCCCGCCCCCGGCCGGCCCGAGCTGCTCGTCCTGCCGCACGCGCTCGTCTGGCTCGCGGCGTTCGCGGGGGCCGAGCTGAGCCTGCGCACCAGGATGAAGGCGACACCGGCGCTGCCCGCGGTGGCCGTCTTCTGCGTCGCCCTGCTGCTCGGCGTGCACGGCCCCGGCTCGAATCTCCCCGTCGCCGCCGGGCTCGTCGGGCTCGTCGGCGCCCTCATGATCGTACGGAGCGGCGGGCGGCCGCTGTGGCTGCTCGCCGGCGTCCCGGCCGCGGCCGCCATCGGGCTGCTGGCCGCGACCGTCGGGCCGTACCTGCCGATCAAGAGCGATGCGTACGACCCGCGTACGACGGTCAAGGCCCCGCCGCCGCAGCAGCGGGACAGCATCAGCCCGCTCGACCGGGTGTCGGCCTGGCTGCAGACCCCCGACCAGCAGATGTTCATCGTTCACGCCGACGCGCCCGAGGACTGGCGGATCGCCGTCCTGGACCGTTTCGACGGCGTCACTTGGACCTCCGGCGCGCGCTTCGTCCCGGCCGGCAACCGCATCCCCGACGGCGTCACCGTCGGCCGTACGAGGGTCGTCCAGCGCTTCACCATCCAGGACCTGCCCGGCGTGTGGGTGCCGGCCGCCGACCGGCCCCGGACCATCGAGGGGCTGGCGGTGGCGGCCGACCCCGGCAGCGGCGTACTCGCCACGGCGGAGCCGCTGCACTCCGGCCAGGCGTACACGGTCACCTCGATGGTGCCCGACTACGATCCCGGCCGGCTCGCGGCCGCCCAACCCGCGCGGGACGCCGAGGCCCAGGCCGCCACCGCCCTCCCGGAGACCCCGGGGACCACCGCGAAGACCGCCGAGGTCCCCCCGTTCCGCCGGCTCGCCCAGCAGGTCACCAAGGACCAGGACACGGCGTTCGGGCGCGCCGCGAAGCTCGCGGACTACCTCCGTCGCGTGGCCAAGTACGACGTGTCCGGCCTGCCCGGCCACACGTACGCGCAGTTGCGCTACTTCCTGGGCAGTTCCAAGCGCGGCACCTCGGAGCAGTTCGCCACGGCCTACGCCGTCATGGCGCGCTCGCTGGGACTGCCGACACGGATCGTCGTCGGCTTCCGGCCGGGCGTCGGCGGCAACGGCGCCTGGCAGGTCCGCTCCGGCGACGTGCTGGTCTGGCCCGAGGTCGACTTCGCCGGGCTCGGGTGGGTGCCGTTCTTCCCCACCCCCGAACAGGCCGGCGCCTCGGGCAAGTCGGCCTCGGTACCGGCGGGGGAGACGCAGCAGAAGCTGGAGGCGGCCCAGAAGAGCGCGGCGGCGGCCCGCAAGAAGAACACCGGATCCGGTCAGAAGGGCCCGTCGAAGCCCAAGACCCCGACCCGGCGGCCGCACAAGACGTCATCGACGCCGCCGTGGCTGTACGGCCTGGCCGCGGTCCCGGCCCTGCCCGCGGTCTACCTCCTCGGCGTGCTGATCGTTCCCGTCCTGCGGCGGCGGCGCAGGCGCGGCGGCGCCACACCGGCCGAACGGATCACCGGGGCCTGGGCGCAGACCCGCGAAGAGCTGGGCGCGGTCGGCCTGCCCGCCGAGACCGCCCTGACCGCCCATGAGGTGGCCGGTTTCGGCGCCCAGCGGATCTCCGGGGCCGAGTCGCACCTGCGCCCCCTCGCCGACCTCGTCAACCGGTCGCAGTACGCCGCGACACCGCCCGGACCGGACACGGCCGAGGCCGCGTGGCGGCACACCGACGAGATCAGCCGGCTCGTCCGGCGGACCGTAGGCCCGCTGCGACGCCTGATCCGCCGCCTGCACCCCGGTTCCCTGCGCCTGCGCTGATCACCGGGGCCGCCGGGCGGTCACTGGGCCGTGGCACCCCGGATGCACTTCGGCTTGGACCACGCGACCGCCGCGGACTGTCCGTCGCTCTGCCCGATGGCGACCAGCGCGCCGACCGCGAAGCAGTACCCTCGCCGGGCGTCCAGACCGGAGAGGTTCACGGTCGTCGAACGCGGCGCCAGCGGCTGCGGGGGCGTCTGCTCTCCCGATCCGTCGGACTGCTGTACCCAGATCGGGTAGTTGTTGTTCTTGGCGATCTTCCAGCGCAGGACCACGATCTGCCCCTTGTCGACCGCGCGCAGGTCCCAGGGGGTCGCGGCGATCATCACCTGTGACGGGACCGCCACCGGAGTGGGCGAAGCGGAGGTCCGCGACGCGGTCGGCGTCGGCTTCGTCGTCGGCGAGTCCTTCGTGCCGCCGCCGACCTTCCCGAGCACCAGGAAGCCGCCGATGCCGAGGGCCGCTCCGCCCACCAGGACGGCGAGCACGGTGGCCATGATGGCGGGACCGCCCTTCCGGTCGTTCGCCGGCGTGCCGGCCGGATCGGCGCGCCCGGCGGTCGTCGGCTGCGTCTGCGGCGCGGCCTCAGGGGGACGCGGCGCGGACACCGGCTCCGCACCGAACGGGCGGGACATCGGGTCGTGATCGGGCCAGGCGCTCGGCGTCTGCGGGAGCCCGGGCATCGGCGCGTGCGCGAGCCCGGCGTTCGGCACACCGGGTGGGGCGGAGATCGGGGGGACCGCGGGCGGCGGGACCGGCCGCGGTCCGGACAGGTCCGGATGCTCCGCCGGCAGGTGCGGTGGGGTGTACTGCTGGGCTAGCAGGTCGAAACCGGGGCCGGTGAGCCCCGAGTGGTCCGGCTCCGCGACCTGCGGGGTCGACGTGGGCGCCGGTGTGATCGAGTCGCTGCCCGCCAGCTCCGTCATCGGAAGCCCGAGCTCGATCTGCAGCTCCTGCAGCCGGTGGGCGAACTCCACCGCGCTGGGGTACCGCTCGGCGGGCGTCTTCGCCATCGCCTTGGCGATGACCTCATGGACCTGGAGCGGGACGTCATGGCGCGGGATCGGCGGCGGCGGGTCGTTGAGGATGCGCATCATCAGCGCGCTGATCCCGCTGTTCCCCGCCTTGAACGCCGGGCTGCCCGCCAGCAGCTGGTACAGGCTCGAGGCCAGCGAGTAGACGTCCGCGGTCACTCCCGGCGGCTCGCCGTTCACGACCTCCGGCGCCGCGTGGTGCGGCGTGAACGCGGTGGTGTGCGTGGCCTCCGACGAGCCGGTGAGCCGGGCGATGCCGAAGTCCGCGAGGGCCGGCTCGCCGTACTTGGAGACCAGGATGTTCTGCGGCTTGACGTCGCGGTGCAGCACCCCCGCCTCATGCGTGGCGGCCAGGGCGCCGGCGATCTTCACACCGGCCCGCAGGACGTCCTGCAGCGGGAGCGGCCCCTCGCGTGACAGCCGGTCCCGCAGCGACCCCCGCTGGAAGTAGTCCATCGCGATGAACGGCCGCCCGTCGTTGGTCACGCCGGTGTCCAGCACGGTGACGACGTTCGGATGGCCGGTGAGCCGACCGGTGATCTGGCACTCCCGCTCGAACCGGCGCATCGTGTCGTCGTCGACGGCGTCGACGGACAGCACCTTCAGCGCGACGATGCGGTCCAGGCGCTGCTGCTCGGCGCGGTAGACGACACTGAACCCGCCCTCGCCCACCCGCTCCAGGATGCGGTAGCCGGGCACCTGGTCGATCATTCGGTCTCTTCTTCGTCGGGACGGCTGAGGCTGACGGGATGGATCGTGTCGATGGTAATGCCTGTTTCACGCTGTTCGCTGGGTTCGCGAAGGATGATCCACAACGTCGTTCGACGCCGGAACGGCCCCCGGCGTTCCCGGCCGGCCAGGACCGTTGGTCGGCCGCGGCCCGCCGCGGGTAATCGGCTCGAACCAGGTGCGTGCGGGTCGTAGTGTGGGGTGCGGCCGGGAGTCCAGCCCGGCGGAGCAGGGGAGGACCGGGCCAAAAGCGTCCGGAGTGGAGAGGTGGCTTTCGCAGTGGCCGAGCTCAGCTCCCAGACCGGGAACGTTCCGGTGTGGATCAATGGAGAACTGTACGCCCCGGAGAACGCCCGGGTGTCGGTGTTCGATCACGGCATCCTCGTCGGCGACGGCGTGTTCGAAACGGTGAAGGCCGTACGCGGGGAGGCCTTCGCCCTGACCCGCCATCTGCGGCGGCTCGCCGTCTCCGCGGCCGGCCTGGGTCTGCTCGAGCCGGACCTGGACGCCATCCGCCGGGGCACGCTGGCCGTCCTCGCCGCCGCGCCGTCATGGGACCTCGCCCGGATCCGGATCACCTTTACCAGCGGTGTGGGCCCGCTCGGCTCCGACCGCGGCGCCGAGGGCGCCACGGCGATCGTCGCCGTCGCCGAGCAGACGCCGTTCCCGCCCACCGCCGACGTCTCCGTCGTGCCGTGGCCGCGCAACGAGCGCGGCGCCCTCTCCGGCCTCAAGACCACGTCGTACGGCGACAACGCCAAGGCCCTCGCCTACGCCCACGAGCACGGCGGGGCAGAGGCGATCTTCGGCAACCTCGCCGGCAACCTCTGCGAGGGCACCGGCTCCAACGTCTTCATCGTCCGCGACGGGCGCCTGACCACGCCTCCGCTGTCCTCCGGCTGCCTCGCGGGCATCACCCGGGCGCTCGTGCTCGAGTGGGCCGGCGGCGAGGAGGAGGACCTGCCGCTGGAGGAGTTCGCCACCGCCGACGAGGCGTTCCTCACGTCCACGACCCGCGACATCCAGCCGATTCGCGCCGTCGACGGCAAAGTCTTCCCCACGGCACCCGGCCCGGTCACCCGCAAGGCGATGGAGGTCTTCGCCGAGCGCGGCGCCGCCGACCTCGACCCGTGACAGGCGTACGGCCCCGCACCATGGGTGTGGGCCAGCGCTGGGAGGCGCCTGGTGCGGGGCCGTACGGTCAGTGCGGGGGGTTCAGATGTGCCAGAGGAGGTCGTCGAGTTCCGCTTCGATGTCGATGAAATCAGCTTCCCGGCCGGCAGGAACGATCGCATAGGTCCGGTCAAGGAAGTCCGTGAGAGGGGTCAGCGGTACCTCGAAGTGCGCCCGGCCGAACGGCGACGACAGCGTCAAGTTCAAGATCCGCTCGCCGCTCTTCTCCGCCGGCCACACCTGTACGTCCCCCCTGCCGACCTTGCGCACAATGCCGACGGTCAGCAACTCACGAGCAAAGATCCACTCCACCGGTGCCTCGTTCCCAACATGGAACGCGACACGGATCGCATAAGGGTCATCAGCGGAGTAGTCCAACGTCGCAAGCAGCGGGATGATCGTTCGATCCGGGACGATGAGCCGAAGGCCGACCTCGGCGGAGGCAGTGGTGCTGCTGCTGTTCATCGGTCATCCTTCAGGCGTCAGTCCCGCATCGCGGGTTTCTCGGTGAGGACTTCGCTCCCTCCAACGGGTGTCCCCCTGGCTCTGTGACGCGTAACTGTCAAAAGTCCTAAGAACATTCCGCCCCCCGTACGTCATGTGACCTACCTCACCGGGCTTGATACCCGCTCTGACCTGCGCGGAAGCGAAGTGACCTAGGGTCGATCGCATGAGGGAGACGTTGACCGACTGGCGCGAACGCATCCGCGCCCGCCCCCTGCTGAACAACGTCTGGCGGCTTGCCGTGTTCAGCGTGGGCGTGACGGTGCTCGCCGCCGGTGTCGCGATGCTCGTGCTGCCGGGCCCGGGATGGGCAGCGATCTTCGTAGGCTTTGCCATCCTGGCGACCGAGTTCGCCTGGGCCCAACGTGCCCTCACCTCTGCGAAGCAAACGGCGAGCAAAGCGAAGGAGAAGGCCCTCGACCCGCGCGTGCGACGCCGGAACCAGCTCCTGGCCATCTGCGCCGGCGTCATCGTCGCCGCCGCGATCGTGGCCTACCTCCAGGCCTTCGGGCTAAACCTTCCGTGGAGAGCCTGATCGCCGATGCGCGAAGAGGGCGAGGGATGCGCTAGTCTTTCTGGCGTCGGTTGATCCGCCTGGGGCGATTAGCTCAGTGGGAGAGCGCTTCGTTCACACCGAAGAGGTCACTGGTTCGAACCCAGTATCGCCCACCAGATCAGAGGCCCTGTACCGCGACGGTACAGGGCCTCTGTCTATGCTCGGCCGCCTAAGAGGCCGCCTATCGCCTCCGGCTAGGCCGACTTCGACCCGAACGCCTTGCCGATGATCTCGGCTCCCTCCGTGATGACCGGGCGTAGCTCGTGCCGGTACACCGCCTCTGTCACCGCCGTGGTCCTGTGGCCGACCAAGCGAGAGATCAGCTCGATCGACGCACCGTTGGCCGACATGAGCGAGACGAAGCTGTGCCGTAGCTCCCGAGGCGTCCACTCGACCGGCAGGCCCGCCATCCGGAGGGCGATAGCCAGCGTCCGCCGCACGGTCTGGGCGGTCAGAGGCCCGCCGTAGCGGTTACAGAACACGAGATTGTTCTCTGCCCATCGGTTCTTCGCGAGCGCGCGGGCTCGGACCACCTGCTGCCTCTCCCGGTGGGCGATGAGCACCCGCACGACCTCCTCCGGGAGAGCTAGGGTTCGTCTGCTCTTCTTCGTCTTCGTATCTCCGCCTTTGCGCACTGACCGCCATACCTCCACGTGCGGCGGCAGGTCGCCCTCCTTCTCCAGGTGGACTCGATCCCACGTGAGAGCGCGTGCTTCCTCGGTCCGGACTCCGGTCAGGAGCGAGAGCACGAAGTAGGCGTGTAGCCGCGTCTTCTTGCTCGCCTCCATCACCGCTTGCGCCTGTTCCAGCCGCATTGCCTTGCTCGGCCGGCCGATTCTCCCCTCCGGGATGTCGACCAGTTCGGCGACGTTGCGGAGCACCTTGTTGCGCCTCTGGGCGTGCTGGATCGCGCGGCGGAGAACCGCGTGCGTGTCTTTGAGGCTGCGCGTGGCGAGCACGTTCTTGCGGTCCGCCAACCAGTCGTCCACGTGGTCAGCGGTCAGCTCACGCAGCTTGACCGCGCCCAGCAGCGGGATCACGTGCTTCTCGGCGAGGATGCGGTTCTTCTCGATGGTTCCGGCGTCCCGACCGACCAATCCACGCACAAGCCAGTCACGGACGGCGTCCCCGACCGTGTACTTGGCCGACGCCTCCACGCCGTTCTCCAGCTCGGCGCGCAGCCTCTTGAACTTGTCCTGTACGTCGGCGACGGTCGGCCCGTAGACGGTTTTTCGCCGCCGCTTGCCTGAGGGCGTGTATCCGAGAGAGATGTCCCCTCGGTAGCACTTCTTCTCCTCGTGCCAGAAGATGGTGCCTTCTCCGCGGCGACCGCGCTTCGCCTTGTCGGACGGGTTGCGGCTCGCCATCAGGCCACCTCCTGGGCTTCCTCGATCAGCAGAGCGACGAATGCGGTGAGGCTCTGGGCTGGAACACGGCGGGCGCGGCCCACCTTCACGGACTGAATCCGGCCTCGGCGGATCTCCTCAAAGATCTGCGTCTTGCTGAGACGTAGCAGGGTCATGACCTCCGGAATCGTGTAGAGCAGCGCGGCGGGAACGGCCGGGATCGTCGGCACCGACGAGAGATGACGGCTGGTCACTTGCTCTGTCCTCCGTGGGCAGCGGTCCAGGGATACATGCGGCGGCCGATGTATCCCGCGTTCTCCCTGGTCAGCGAGCTAGGGATACAGGGGATACACGGGGTACTCATGAGGTGCCGTCCGGCAGGCCGTAGCGGCCTTTCCCGTCGGCGGTCAGTTGCCCGTCGGCGAGCATCCGGCGGCAGGTGGCCTTGACGTTCGGTTCACCGAGGCCGGTGGCTTGGGCGATGGCGCGCGGGCCGCTGCCGGGGTTGGCCCGCAGGTAGCGCAGGATCGCCGCGCGGGTGTCGGTGGTCTGGTGTTCCTCGGCCGGGCCGTCGAGCAGGGTCCAGACGCCGGACGCGGGGTTGAACGACAGGGCGTATTCGTTCTCGTCCACGTCCCGGCCGGTGACGTACAAGACGCCGTCGGCTTGACCTCGGGCGCGTTTGAGGACGAGGGTGGCGTCAGCGGCTCCTGCGATGCCGTTGGTGCCAGAGACCTCGGCGAGGAAGTCCTCAGAGCCTGCCTTGCGGACGTGATGGACGAGCACGAACGGCACGGCGTAGGCGTCGGCGAGACGCTTGATGGCGCCGACAGCGGCGTAGTCGGCTTCGTAGGCCGATGCGCCCATCGGGGCCGCGCCTCGGATCTTGGCGAACACGTCGATGACGACCATGCGCGCGTCGGGGTTGCGGTCCAGCCACCCGGCGATCGCCTCGTCTCCGCCCTGCCCGATCTGCGGGCACGCGGTGGCCAGCGTGAGCGCCGAGGGCGCGGGTTGGCCACCGAGGATCTTGCCCATGCGGGACTGCAACCGGCGCGGGGTGTCCTCCAGCGCCAGGTAGAGAACCGGGCCGCCGTCGACACGGATCGCGTCGAACGCCTGGCCGCCGGCCGCGACGGCCAGACCGAGGCCGAGGGACGCCCACGATTTGCCGACCTTCGGCGGGCCGCACAGCAGGTTCACGCCCTCGCAGATGATGCCGGGCACGGCCCACACGGGCGGGGTGAACTCCATCGCCATCAGCTCGTCAGCGGTCCAGTGCGTCCGCAGCCGCGCGGGAACGGCGGCCGTGTCGGCGTCGTCGCGGACGGGCCGCAGGAACGGCGCGTCGGTCGGGTTGGTCGCGGCCATGGCGGCCTCCTGGTCGGTGTGGTGGTGGCGGGTGGTCATGCGGCGCGGTCCTGTTTGCCAGGCAGTTGTTCTGCGATGGCTTCGCCGATGTAACGGGTGTAGGCGGGCGGGATGGCCTCGGCGAGTTCGTCGCGGTTCATCCAGTCGATCCCCATGACGCGGCGCCACTGGGCCACGCCGTGGTAAATGTGACCGCCGTGCCCGAACACCGACACGACCCGCGGCGGGTGGTGGCAGGGAGGGGTAAGCAGCGCGGGCGGTTCAGCGAACTCGAACCAGCGGTGCCGCTTGATGCCGTAGGGGCCGTCTCTCAGCTCGGGGAACATCGATCCACACAGGATCAGGTCAGGTCGCATTGGTGCGCCGGGCACGTTCTCGATGACCCACGGCAGGCCGGACGCCTGTAGCAGGGTGCGGGTGGGCGGCAGCAGGTCCGGGTGGTCGTTGCCGTGGATTCGCTGGGCCTGGGTGTAGCGCTGGCACGGCGGGCTGGTGTGGATCAGGTCGAACTCGGCGAGGAATGACCGGTCGGCAAGCACTTCCAGCGCGTCGGCCCGGATGAACTCGAACGGGTAGCGCGGCTGCGGCCGGATGTCGACGCCGACCACCTCAAAACCGGCGTCGGCGTAACCGGTCCCTGCACCGCCCGCGCAGCAGTACAGGTCAAGAACTCTCAGGCCGTTCGGTCGGCAACGCGCCGGGTTGATCGCAGGCATCCTGGTCTCCTGGCTGGAGTGGTGGCCGGTGTTCATGCGGCGAGGGTCCGGGGGCGCTTGGCTCCGGCGCGCAGGCCGGAGGCGATGGTGTTGCGGGCCTCGGTGGGCGTGTAGGCGCGGGCGGCGATGTGGCCCGCGGCTGCCTGTTCCAGCAGGGTTTCGACCTCGGCGGCGGCCAGCGCTCCTCCAGCGACGAGTTGGCCGAGGGCGACGGCGGCGGTGTAGAGAGCGGCGTTGCGGCTGCCCTCGGCCGCGCCAGTGACGCGCTCGACCTCCCGGGCCAGTGCGGCGCGCAGGTAGGCGGAACGGCGGCCGGTACCGGTAGCGATGGCCACGGGTGCGGAGGGCGGTAGCGCGGGCCGGGAAAGACGCTGGAACAGCCAAGCGGGCAGCGGCGCGGGCGGCCGGTCGCACTCGACCGCGTACGGCCGACCGGCCACGACCGAACCGGCGGCCAGGACGTAGCCGCCGTGAGCGCGGGTGTCGATCAGCCACCCGAGTTCCCCGGCGGTGTTGCCGAGGCGCGCGCCCTCGGGTGCGGTGAAGTACAGGTGTCGGCCGCCGCGACCGGTGACGACGCTGTAGGTGTCATACAGCGGCCCGATTGGCTCACCGGCCCGCGCGGCCAGGACGGCCAGCACCTCCGCGCCGGTGCGCACGCCCTCGGCCCGCCATTCGGCCGGCGGGATCTCCTCGCCCGGCTTGGGGACGTCGAGATCGACCACGACCAGCCCGGCAGGGCCGCACGCGAGACCGATGTTGTACGGGACGGATGCCCAACCGCGCCGAATCCGGCCGATGTCGGTGGTGGCTCGCGGTTCCCATCCCTGGTGGCCGTTGCGGCAGCGCGGGTCACGGCCGGTGCAGCGCGCGGCGGTGTGGTCCGGGAATGCGGGCCGCTTCTCGCCGGGGCGGACAGGGAAGACCGGCCACCCGCGCTGCGCGGCGGTCAGCGCGTGCGACAGCATGTCCTCGGCCGACGTGGGGCGGGCGGCGGGCGGGTGCGGCGCGGGCGGTGCCGGGCGGGTTTTCTCCGGGTGGTCGGCGTTGCCGTCGCGGCGGGCGTAGGCGGCCTGGTTCCACTCGTGGATGAACGCGAGGGCTTGCGCGTCGGACATGGCGGGCGTGCTCCCGTCGGCGCGGTTCACTTGCTGGCCCGGTGGATCGAGCGCAGGTGGTTCAGGACGTGGCGGCCGGGGCGGAGCTGGTAGCCGGTGCCGTCGCAGCGGGGGCAGTGGCGGAAGCCTCGGCCGATCACGGCACGGCGTTTGCCGGTACCGGTGCAGCGGCGGCAGTTGACGAACGGCCAGATCCAGCACAGCGCGAGGTAGCCGACGGCCCACAGCAGGCCAAGCAGCAGGAGGACGCCGAGGCCCGGCAGGTGGTGACCGTGGGTAGCGGCCGTCGGGGTTGCGGTAGCGGCCAGGGAGAGCATGGTGGAGCCTCCAGAGGCGGTTTTTGGGCGTGAAGGGCTGGGGCCGTTACCCGCTACCTGCGGGGATACGGCCTGATCAGGTGCTTTGCGACGGGTAGCGGGGCGGGTAGCGCAGCCGCTACCGGTAGCGGGGCGGGCGCTACCTCACCCGCCCCGCAGGCCGGTTACGCTCCGTTCGTCTTCCGGCGGTTGATCGCCTTGTCGACCGCGTCGGCCTTGCAGCCTTTGAGGACCTGGCCGTCCCGCTTGATGCCGACGCTCGGCACGCCCAGGGCGCGGCACTGAGCGGAGATCGCGTCGGCGGTGATGTCGGCGTAGTGCTCGGGCATCCGCTCGGCGAGGCGGGCGGCGATGGTCGGCCACTGAAGACCGGTCTCGGCGTCCATGACCGCGCGCACGTCGGCCAGCACGTCGCGGGTGGCGCGCTTCATCTCCTCACCGGCCGCCATCCCCGTCAGCGTGCCGAGGCGTTCGCGGTGTGCGCGGGCGGCGGTCAGGATCTTCTCCGCGTCGGTGTGGTCGGCCAGGAACGTCCGGACGGTCGGCGTCTCGTCCGTCATGCCGTACAGGTAGCCGACGCCCCGGTATTCGTCGCCGACGGGCAGGGATGAGGCGTCGAAGCCTTCGGCGTAGGCGTCACCGCCCAGGACGGCCTCGGACACGACGCGGTTGCCGCACTTGAGGGCGAACCGGACGGCGTGGTTGTCGCGGTAGCGATTGAACAGCCGCCCCACATCCCCGGCGCCGACGCCGGAGGGCTTCTGGGAGCTGGACAGGATGATGACGCCCGCCGAGGGGCCGACGGCCTGAATCCGCGACAGCTTGGCGGCGATCTCCTTGTTGAGGTTCTGGTCCTCGGTCTCGAAGTAGACCTGGAACTCCTCCATGACCAGCATCACCACCCGCAGATCCGGGTAGCGCGGGTCCCGCGCCAACTCCTCGGTGAGCTTGCCCTCGGGGCACACGGTGGCCGGGAGCTTGTCGAGCGCCTGGTTGACGCGCTCGATGTGCTCCAGGATCTCGTCGAGGGCTTCGAGCAGGTGGCCGATGGGGTCGGAGTCGTTCGGGCTGGGGTGTGTGCCGAACACCGTGCGGTGAGCGACGAGCCGGAACTTGGCCCAGTCGGGGGAGTTCTTCCCATCCACCACGATGAGCTTCACGTACGGGTCCAGGGCCGCGTACAGCGCCAGCAGCCGGGCGGCGAACGTCTTGCCCTTGCGGGGCTGCGCGCCGATCAGGACCGAGATCCACATGAGCGAGATCTCGACGAGTCGGCCGCGCTCGTCCTTGCCGAAACGCGCGGCCCGCCAGACGTTCCGCGGCTTGCAGTCGAGCAGGTCAGACCTGCCGACCGGCACCGCCAGGGGGTCACGGTCGGCCACGAACAGCGTGTGCCGCCGGGTCGAGGACTTGTCCGGCGTCAGGAACACCTGATTGACGTGGACGTCCAGACCAGAGGCGATCGCTTCCTTGGCCTTCATGACGTCGGACCAGCCCTTGCCGTAGGGCAGATCCACCACGACCTGAGAACCGATGTTGCGCGCGTCGCGGGACATCGGCGAACCGAAGTGGATCTCCTGATCCGGCTTGTCCGGTCGGCCGAGGCCCGCCGCGTAGTAGGCGCGCAGGACGATGTCGCTGTTGAGCTTTCGGAACCGAGGGGCGACCACGGCGGTGCCGAGGATGGTGCGGCCCATCGGACGGCCGTGATGCGCCAGGGCGAGGATACCGGCGGGGAGTGCCAGCAGGCACCAGCCCGGCGCGGTCGACCAGGCCACCGGCACGCCGATCGCGACGGCCAGCAACTCACCGCCGAGAACGATGCCGCGCCAGGTACGGGTGTTCTTGATCTCCCGATGCAGCCGCGCCCACTCACGCGTGTCCTTGGAGTCGGCCGCGTGCTGAAGTAGCGCGAACTGGTTGCGGACCCACCACCATGAGATCTGCTGGCCGATCAGGCGGAACAGGCCACGGGCCGCGAACACGCCGACCTTGAATCCGTAGACCGGGAGCCGGACCGCGTGGAAGCGGCCGTGGTAGAACCACACGCCACACGTGCGCCGAATCGTCGCGGGCAGATTGCCGGGCAGCAGGTGAACCGGGATGATCGGCTGCCGCTCCCCCTCCGGGACGGGCGGGGTGTCGACCGGGACCGGCACGCCCTCCAGCACCGGCGGCTCGTCCAGCTCGACCTCATAGGCGACATCGGAGGAGGCGGGACGGTCCGCCGTCGACACCGGCGCGGGCAGGTCGGGCGTCGAGACGTGCGCGGGCGATTCGGCCGGCGCGGGCGACGTGGTCTCGGTGGGGGCGCGCAGGGCGCGGCGGGCGTTCAGGTCGATCGGTTCGGGAATCGTGTGCTCGGTCATTCCTCACGCCTCCGGGTGCGTGTCGTGGATGAGGTGAGCCAGGGCCGCGCCCATGCCGAGCACCGCGACCGGCAGACACGCCACGATCGTGGTGATCTGCCAGGGGGCGCGGGTGACGTGGGCGGCGGAGAGCAGGTGGTAGGCGACCTGGCCGAGGGCGCCCAGGGTGAGTGATCCGATGGCGGACCACTTGGCGAACCGGCGCGCCCGGACCGGCAGACCGCCGGCCAGCCATGCGCGTAGGGCGTAGGCGGCGTAGGTCTCCACACCGACCGGGAGCGTGATCGCCGAGTTGATCGAGAACCGGTTGGCGATACCGGGCAGCGGGTGGACCACGCCGAACCCGGTGAGTTCACCGAGACCGACCCAGCCGGACCACACCGCGACGAACGCCGGGACGGCCAGCAGGACCAGCGGCCAGCGCGCCAGCGTCCGAGACGCCGTCTCGACCGGCGCGACGGCCGGGACCGTGTCCGGGTCTACGGCCGTGGTGTCCTGCGACGATTCCTCGACCGGCGCGGCATCCGCAGCGGCACGCGTCTCCTCGCCATGCTCCGGGGTCGGCTCCTCGGGCGCGGGGTCCGGAACGGCCCGCAAGACCGGCTCGACCGGTCCCGGCGCGGACTCGGCGGTCAGCGCCGCCAGGACCGCGCGAGCCTTGCTCGCACCGATCCGGAACTCACTCATGAGCCGGTTCCGCGACGGAACCGCACCGAGGTCAGCCGCAAGCTTGCGGGCCTTGGGCACCAGATCGGCGACAGGGACGGGGTAAGCGCTACGCGCGGGGGTGGTCATGCGGCACACTCCTCCGTGCTCGTGTGGCTGTCGGCCGTCGGCCATCCGCCCATGGCGTCGGTGTGACATCCCGCGCACAGCCACACGAGACGGTCAGCCCGTGCGTCGTACTGCTGAGCGAGTCCGGCGTTGATGCCGCACTCGACGCAGGTCTTCTCCGCGCACATCAGGCACTCGCCGAGGGACCGGGGGATGTAGTAGGGCCGCACCTGGCGGCACGTCGGGCAGCGGCGACGCGCGCTCAACGCCGACTCGATCGCCGCACGCTGCGCAGCCGTCGCGGTCCGCTTCGGCTTGGCCAGCTCGATCCGGTACAGGTACGCGGCGCGGGTGCCACCGACACCGCGCCACAGGATCTGAGCGGCGACCGGCTGACCACCGGGCCGCAGCCCGCGCGCTCGAAGCTGCCGCAGCGTGGCGAATTCGGCCGGCGCGCCCATCCACGGGAACGTCGGGATGCCGTACCGGGAACCCGTGGGGTCCTCAAAGACGGCGCGGTAGCGACTCATGACCGCGCCTCCCGCTTGCCGTACCGGCGCAGGAACAGGCTCGGGGCGGCGGGGCCCTCGGGCAGGTCCTCCAGCGCCTCCTGGAACGCCTTGTACGCGTCCTGCTCCTGGGGGGAGTTGTGGCCGTACAGGGCGCGGGCCTTCGCCAGGTCCTCGGACGCCTTGACGTAGCGGTCTTCCGCGGCCGACATCACGCCACCGCCTCACCGGGCAGCGCCGTGACGCCCTCGGCGGCCAGCTCGCGGCCGACCTCCAGCACCCGCCGCTCGGCCCGCCGCACCCGGCGGCGGTCCAGCTTGCTCACGCAGCCCTCGGCCGACAGCGCCGTGATCTCCGCGTCGAGCAAGTCAAGCTCGGCCGCGATCAGCGGCCACTCGCGTTCAATCTCCGCCAACTCAGCGGCGGACGGTTCTGCGTCATGCTCGTCCGTGATCCCCGAACCGAATCCGGGCGCACGAGTACGCTGAACGGGCATCGAGACTCCTCAGCTCTTGATGCTTGGCCTCGGCGGCTGCCACCGCCGGGGCCTTCTTCGTGCCGAGACATGGGTGGCCTGCCAACCACTCATGTCCTCAAGTCCTCATTAGGACCTGATGAGCTGAGCGAACCATGCTCTCACGGCAGTCGTCAAGTCCTCTTGAGGACCTGTACCGTTGAGTCCTGGTCAGCGAGCGAGGGAACGTGATGGCGGAGCCGAAGTATCACCGCGTGGCGAACGTCCTACGGCGTGAGATCCGAGAGGGCACGCTTGCGCCCGGCGATCGAGTCCAGGCGGAGACCGATCTCGCGGAGCGCTTCAATGTCAGCCTCCCGACGATCCGTCAGGCTATGAGCGTCTTGCGCACCGAAGGCCTGATCGAGTCTCGTCAGGGAATCGGAACGTTCGTCAAGGATCAACGGCGGCGGCAACGTAGATCGAGAGATCGATACGGCCGCGCCCGGAAAGACCAAAAGCTACTCACTGCCGACCTACGCCATGAAATCACGTTTGCGGGGCGCTCTGTCGCACCGGACGGAATCGCCGAGCTAATGACACTACCCGCAGGGGCCGAAGTCGTGATTCGGCGACGGACCTTGTTCGATAAGAGGACTGGCCGCCCAGAAGAGATCGGTGCGAGTTACCTTCCGCTCAGCTTCGCCGCGGACACCTTCCTAGAACGACCCATGGTCGTACCGAAAGCGCTGTTCCTCTGCGTAGAGGATCTGTCGGGTAAGCGGTACTCCCACGCTAGAGATCAATGGATCGTACGGCCAGCCTCACCGCAAGAGAGTGAAACGCTGGACATCCCGGCGAACAGCCCAGTACTGAACGTCATCCACGTCGCGTGTGCGGAAGACGGCCAAGTCCTGGAGGTCTCCGAGTCGACGTGGCCGGCCGACCGCATCATGCTTGTCGATGAGTACGAGATCGACCAAGAAGCTAACGAGCCAGAAGCGCCCTCCGAGATCTGAGGTGACCGGTGTCCTTTGCTGACCTTCCCCCCGGCGAGCACGCAGAACGATTCCACGACCATTGGTGGTGGCGTCCTGGGTGGCGCGTCGGTCGTGAGTTCTTCGCGTGGCACATCACGTTCGACGGTGCAGGCGAGCTACATCGACTGGTTGCCGCATACCAGCAAGCACTGAAAGCGCACGGACTCGGCGGAATGCGCTTCATCCCCTCCCAATGGTTGCATCTCACGATGCAGGGAATCGGCTTCGTGGACGAGGTCCGTGCGGACGATTTGGAGAGAATCCTGGAGTCGGCGCGTCGCGTTCTCTCCGAGAGCGAACCGCTAACTCTCACCTTCCGACATGCCTTCGTGGCAGATGAAGCCATAGTTCTCCCGCCACTCGAAGAGGCGAGCGTCATAGAACTTCGGAGAAGGCTCCGTCAAGCAATCGGATCGGTATGGGGCTCCGACAACGTCCCAGAGGCAGAAGATAAGTTCCGCCCTCACGCAAGCGTCGCTTATTTCGAGGAAGACGGGACGGCCGCCCCGTACGTCGCGGCGGTGGAATCGATCAGCCCTCAACCCGCGCGGCTGACGATCAAGGAAGCATCACTGATCGCACTCAACCGCGATCACCGCATGTACGAGTGGCGAACCTGCGCTACAGCACCCCTGTCCGAGGCTTAGAGCTGACATGTATCCCATGTATCCCATATGTCCCTAGCGCCGTAACCAGCGCAGACTCGGGATACACGCGGGATACACCCTAGGGCGTTTGCTGGGCCGTCCGTGGGCCGTGCAAGGCCGACCGGAGCGGCCAGCCGGACTCGTTGCCGTGGGAGTGGACGTCGTCCTTCGAGCATTCATGTCCACCCCTTCGCTCGATTCCTTTCCGCCGGGGGGGAAGGTTCTGGTTGAAGCATCTCTATCTCTCTGCACTTTACTGTGGTGTCGCCAATCTTAAACTTGCGCCAGTTTAGTCGGAATTCATGGCCTTCTTTGGGATAAGGGAAGGTCGTCAATTTATGGATCAGTTCCGTGGTGGATGTAACAGGAAGAAGCTGTTCCACGAACCTGAGGCTCGTGACATCGATATCCGGATGTGAAATTCGGGAATCGAGATATCTCGACGTTCCAACTAGCCATTTCCACTCAATATCGGCGAAGGGTGGCCAGTCGAGCGGAAGCTTAACGAGCGCTCCCTCTGTAATCGCCTTCTTGAGGCGGACTATTTGACTCCTTCCCTTATCGATTGCCGCTTCTTGCTTCCATGCATCGGGAAGCGTGCGTGCATCTATAGGCCACTTCGCCTCAATAATAAGACCCGTCTTCTGATCGGCGTCGAGCACTACGATGTCCAAATCGCCAATCTTCCGGCGGTTCGCTGCCAAGACTTTCACCTCGGTCGCTACGCGCGTCCCCGGGATCGACTTGAGGCGGTCGGCCCACCGTCGGCAAAGAGCGCCGAGTGATTCGCCCAGTCTTCCAGCTGTGCTTGGGTTGGAGGCAGCTGCCCGAAGAACCATGCGTTCTTCGAGGCCATCCGACATGAGAAAGAATGGGATTATCAGCTTCCCGCACCACGGAATGATAGGGGCAGAAAGAGGACTCCTTCCCGGCTTGTATGTGAGCATTTCTATAAAGGCATCGATAGCCGTGTTGTTCGGATTGTATCGGCGGAGGCTTTTGGCGAGAGTATGTGACTCCATACCCAAGTAGGCGGTCTTGGGGGAAGGTTCCCCCTGGAAGAGCGTATACTGAAGAAAGGAAATCCCTTTAAGTGTTCCTATCAGCGGAATTGCATCACCGACCTTTAGGCCGCCCAGATCGGTATCGGCTGGGACATCCCAATGACGTTGGGCTACATAGTTTTTCATGTGTTGTACGTATAGGCCAGCAATCCAGTGCGGAATGTTCATGTAGACGCTTCGGCGTCCTTCTTGTGCTCTAAAATAGTCATGCGCAGGCGCCAGGCTGGGACCTATCGTATTTTCTTCGGTATTTGCCGTGTCAATCTTTTCGAGCACAATATCGAGCGCCTCTATGCTGGGATCCGACAGCGGCTCGACGGCCAGTGCGTTTCCATGTGCAAGCAGTCGGACGCGTCCAGCGCGAACGCCTTGAAGTGCGATGTCTATCGCATCCCAATTCCATGCCAGCTCGAACGCTGTGTCAATGACACGTTTTGTCGGTGTCCTTGCGCTAGTTCTTGATTGATTGCCGTATCTATGACTCCATTCAATCAAGCGGGCTGTTGTGTTCGCCCACTTAGACATATCGGTGACGCCCTCCCTGTCATCGATATATTTGTGAGAATCTGCCATCCTCTGCACTAGTAGGTGGCGAACAGATATTGATAGCAATAGGGCGTCAAGAGATGTGGCCCCTGACTTCCATATGGAAAGGTTTGCGGGTGCATTTGTCGCCAGTGACTGCAATTTTCTATAAGCGCGTGCCGATTCTTCAGAGGCTTCGGTCATTTGAATCTTTGTTCTTTCTGTGTTTGCCGTGTGGGCTGCGCTTAGGTTGATGAGCGTCCGGGTGGTCTGTCTCGTCGAGTATCTTAAGCTCTCCGGTGCCCTGGCCAGTGAGATTCAGTAGCTTGTGCGTTCCGCTTCGCCCGGCGTCACGGGGGCAGCTACAGCGGTACTACGCCAGCCGGGGTTTCGAACTCGTTCGGACGGTTGCGCTTCATCATCGCCGCTCAGGGGCTCTCTTTCACGGCCGGCGGGGGCCAGAGGTCATGGAGTGGGCGGGTCGGCCAATGTATCCCGTGTATCCCGTGTATCCTTAGCCTGTTGACCTGGGAAGACTCGGGATACACGCGGGATACACCCCCTATGTTCCAGCTTCTCGCCGTAGAAGCAGCTGGAACATAGGGGGTGTTCGTCGGGCCGCCTAAGAGGCCGCCTATCCGTGCGGCCCACCACGAACCCCAGCGAACGCCGAGGGCCGTCCCAGCGCCATTCGTGGGCTGTGTGCCTAGGTCGCGGACGGCCTGGAATTCCTTCACACCGAAGAGGTCACTGGTTCGAACCCAGTATCGCCCACCCAGGTGAGGGGCCGGTTCCGATCAAGGAACCGGCCTTCTTCATGCCTGTACAGCTACGAAGTACAGCAGTAGGGGCGAGGAAGAGGCCGAGAAACGCGAAAAGCCGGGTACTCCGATCTCTCGGAGTACCCGGCTTCGCCGGAAAGTTCGCGTGGGACGCGGCAGAGCTATTCGGCAGGGTTACTGTCCGTCTGACCGGTGTCGAGGGTCCTGCCCAGCTTGCGTAGCGCCTCCCTGGTTGCCTCTGAAGTCGCTTCCGTGGAGATCTCCATCGTCACGGCGATCTGGCTATGCCGGAGGATCTGCATCGCGACCCGGGGATGGACATCGAGCGCAGCGAGCAGCGTGCCGCGGGTCTTGCGGGTGCCGTGGACTGTGATCCGGCGGAGCCCGAGCCGTTCGATCCAGCGGTCGAAGCTGCGATTGAAGCTCCGCGGCTCGATCGGGGTGCCATACCGGGTGGTGAACACCAGGCCGGTCTCCTCCCAACGCTCGTCATGATGCTCCTTGTCCCGGGCCTGCTGCTCCTTCCGAAGCTTGAGCGCAGCGAGGCAGATCTCGGGGACCGGCAGGCCGGCCTCCGACGACTCGGTCTTGACCTGGCGGCGGAGCGCACGAAAGCGGCGTACAGGGGTTCGCCCGCGTCGCGGGTCGCTTCGAGGAACCGGCTGGCCTCCTCCACCGACCAGGGTTTGACTCGCTTCTTTCGCGGTTTGGGTAGCCGGAGGGCGGTCGCGGCGTTCTTGGCGACCAGTTCCTCAGTGACGGCCACGGAAGGCGCGCTTGCGCAGGACCCCGAGGACGTCCTGAACGCTGCGCTCCGAGAGCGTCTGCTGGCAGCACTCGCCCTTCGCACAACGACGCCGCTTGTTCTCCGGTCGGCTGCGCGAGGACACCATCGTGCTCTTGTGCGGCCAGGGGCGGGTGGCCGCTTCCGGCCGAGAAGCCGGCCCGTGGGTGGTTCCTTCCGCCGTTGCCGGCTCTGGCGGTCATATTGATGCGGTGGATGACACGGGGACGGCGGGCGAGCAGAACCGGCGGATGCGGGCAGGGGCGCGTGTTCGGGTTGCGGAGGCCACCCGCCGGGCCGGGCAGGGTTTCCGGCGGATCTCGCCCGCGGGCCTGACGGCTCTGCTGTGCGCGGGTGCCTTCGGGCCGGTGGTCGTCGCGTTGCCGGGAAACGGCGCGCAGATCGCGGCGAGCGTGGGGGTGCTCGGCTCGGTCGGCGCGAACGTCCTCACGAACCTGATCGAAGAGGTGGTCGACCGCCTGCGCGCCGACGGAGGGTCGCCGGCGCAGGCGGAGATCGAGAAGGTCCTGGCCCAGCGGATCGAGGAGGTACTGCAGAGCGGGGGAACGCCGGCCGCGTCCCTGCGCAGCGAGGTCGCCGCGGTTCTGCGGGAGATCGGGGCGGTCCGGGCCGTGCTGGAGGAGGTCGTCGAGACGGGTGACGTCGAGCTGCAGTACGAGGTGGCTCTGGCGTTCACGACGCTGAGTGAGAAGTTCGACGATTTCGGGTTCTTGCTCGCAGACGTCCGAGACGCGGTCGCCTCGATCCTTGGCGGGCTGGTGGAGTCGGAGGCCGAGCGGCGGGCCGACAGTGAGCGGCTGCGCTGGCAGTCGACGCAGTTGCGGCTGCTCCGTGAGGATATATCCCGCCTCGACCGGCATATCGGGACAGAGTCGGGCGGCGGCGGGGGCACGGCCGAGGTGCCGCGCTGGACCGGGTGCCCGTACCAGGGCCTGTGGCCGTTCGAGACGGAACACTCCGAGGTCTTCTACGGCCGTGAGCAGCTATCCACCGAACTGGTCGGCAAGATCGCCGAATGTCTGAGCGGCCGGGGCATCGTGGTCGTGACCGGTGCGTCCGGGGCGGGCAAGTCGTCTCTGCTGCGCGCGGGCCTGATACCGATGCTGGCGCGTGGCGCGCTGGGCCTCGGATCGCAGGATTGGCCCCGCGTCCTGCTCACCTTGACGCATGCTCCGCTGGAGGAGTTGGCGATCCAGCTGGCCGTATTAGGCGGAACGGACGTGGGGTTCGTCCGGCGTGATCTGACAGCGGATCCCGGCCAGGCGCACCTGCTCGTCCGGCGGGCGTTGGTGGCGCACCGGCGAGCCTCGCCCGGCGCCGGCGCCGGCGCCGGCGCTGGGCGTGAGCGGCTGGTTCTAGTCGTTGACCAGTTCGAGAAGATCTTCACGTCCGGGGACGATGAGACCGGCCGTGGCGAGGCCGAGAGGCAGGCGTTCATCACCGCGCTGGGCGCGGCGGCGGGCACTGCGTGCGGTCCGGCGGACACTCCACCGGCGCTGGTCGTGCTCAGCGTGCGCGGGGACTTTTGGGAGCGCTGCGCCGCCTACCCGCAGCTGATCGATGCTCTGCGGGACGGGCAGTTCGTGGTCGGGCCGATGAGCGAGCCCGAGCTGAGACGAGCGATCACCGGGCCTGCTGCGGCGGCCCGTTTGGAGATCGAGGCGGGCCTGGTCGATGACATCCTCGCCGAGCTTCGTGCCGCCGGAACGACCGGCGGCTATGAGGCCGGCGCCTTGCCGCTGCTGTCGCAGGCCATGTTGCTCACGTGGGAGAACCGCACCGGCGACCGGCTTACCAGACGCGGGTACGGCCTGTCGGGCGGCGTGACGCACGCGGTCCGGGCCAGCGCCGACGGCGTCTACGAAAGCCTCGGTACGCCGCGGCGGGCCATCGCGGCGGAGGTGTTCCGGCGGCTGGTCCTCATCTCCGCGGATGGGCGGCTCGCCCGCCGTACGGTGCGGCGCGAAGACCTGTACGCCGGGCGGGCCGCGGGAGAGATCACCGACGTCGACGCCGTGCTGGGAGCGTTCACCGACAGACGTCTGGTCATCCTCGACGAGGCCGCCGCCGAAATCGCCCATGATGTCCTGCTGACCGCCTGGCCGCGGCTGAGCGAGTGGGTCGAGGAGGATCGGCGGTCCCTGCTCGTACGCCAGCGTCTGGCCGACGCCGCGCGGTACTGGTCGGAGTCAGGGCAGGACGATAGCGTCCTGTACCAGGGAGCGCGGCTGGCGGAGGCGCGGGAGTGGGCCGCGGACCGTACCGACCTCACCACGTTGGAGGACCGGTTCCTGCGCGCGAGCACGGCCGCGGCCGAGGCCACGCTGATGGCCGAGCGCAGGCGCGTTCGGCGGCTGCGCCGGCTGGTGGCGGGTCAAGCCGCCCTCCTGGTCGTCGCCCTGGCCGCCGGCACGGTCGCCTTTCAGCAGCGCGGTACCGCCCGGGAGCGTCAGGCCGAGGCGGTCTCCCGCGCGCGGGCCGCCGAGTCGGTTCTGGCGGGGCGCGCGGACCCACGGCGCGCCATGATGCTGGCGGCCCTGGCCTGGCGCACGTTCCCGACCGCCGAGGCCCGGGGCGCGGTGTTGTCGGCGCAGATGCTGGCCCACGCCGGCCAACTCGGCGACACCGAAGGGTCGAACAGCGTGGCGATCAGTCCCGCCGGCGACCTGGTCGCCACCGGCGGCGCCGACGGCACGATATGGCTCTGGGACGCTCACACGCACCGGCAACGCGCGCGGTTGCGCGGCCTGCCGACCGTAGCCACGGTGATGAGGTTCTCTCCCGACGGCACCATGCTGGCGGCCGGTGCCCTGGACGGCCACGTCGTGGTGTGGACGACCTCGGACGGCCGGGCACTGGCCACCCCGCGCTGGCCGACGTTGCACCCGGTGGCCTGGCGGCCGGACGGGCAGGCGCTGGCCTTGGCGTGCGCGGCCCCGGGTGGCGTCGTCGTGCTCCGTCAGTGGGACCCACGCTCGGGCCGGCTCGTCACGCAGTTCCCCGCACCGGGGACGGGCACTCCCGGCACCCGCGCCGGCCTGCTGTCAGGCCTCGCGTCCAGCCTCGCCTACAGCCCGGATGGCGATGAGATCGCCATCGGCCACAGCGACGGCACGGCGGCGCTGTACCGGCTCAAAGACGGCCGAAAGATCGCCACCCTGAGTGGACACGCTCACGAGTCGGAGGTGAGCGTGGCGTTCTCTCCCGATGGGACGCTGGCGACCGGCGGCGTACGAGACGGCAGGGTCCTCTTCTGGGACGTCTCAGGCCGGAGGCGGGGAGCGGCGGGTCGGCAGGTGTCCGACCCGGTCGGGGCGCTGGCCTTCGCCGGAACCGATCGGCTCATCGTCGTCGGGGGAGATCGCAGAGTACGGATCTGGGATCTTCGGCAGCATTCTTGGGACACCGATTCGTTCGCCCGGCCCGCGGGCGGAACCCTCCTCGACGTGGGGGTGTCGGCCGGCGGGAGGCTGATCGCGGCGGCGGGCCCCGCGGGTTCCACGGTCCTTTGGCGACGCGCGAACACCTGGCTGAGCGGTGTCGATGACGATGCCGCCATGACGGGTGTCGCCTTCGACCGCTCTGGTGAGCGACTGGCGGCGGTGGACGGCCGGGGTGCCGTATCCACCTGGGACGTCACAGGCATCCCCCCGAAACCGCTCCTGTCGGTACGATCCGGTGAGGCCCTGGGAAAGACGGGTGTCTCCTACGACCCGGACGGCACCCTCGCAGCCACGTCCGTCAAGGGGACGGTCCGCCTGTTCGACACCGCCGGGCGTGAACGCGCCGACCTCTCCGTCGGCCGTGGTCTGTCCGCCGACGCCGTGACCTTCTCTCCTGACGGCACGCTGCTCGCCGCCACGGCCATACCCACCGCCACTCTGAGCGGTGGCGGCAACGCCGTCTATGTATGGGACACCCGTACGTTGCGCCGCCGCGGGGTCATCGACCTGGGCATCTACCGGTCGGACCGGCTCGTCTTCACTCCGGACGGCTCCCGGGTGCTGGCCGCGGCCACCGCCACCGCCACCGCGCCTGCGGCGCGGAATCTCGGCCTCGCCGACAGCCTGGTGCGGATCTGGCGAACTACGGACCTGTCGGCCGAACGGTCGCTGCGAACCGGTCCGGATCAGGTGGTCGGGATTTCGGTGAGCCACGACGGCCGTACGCTCGCCACCGCCGGATCCGGCCGCGTCATCAGGCTGTGGGACCTGGACACCGGCCGGCTCCGCCGAACCTTCGCCGCCCACCCCTCCAGCATCAGGGACGTCGCGTTCTCCCCCGACGACCGCACGCTGGCGACCGGGACCCAAGGAGACACCGTCATCCGGCTGTGGAGCGTCTCGACCGGCCGCCGCGTCGCCGACCTCACGGGCCACCTGGGCGTACTGAACAGACTCGCCTTCAGCCCTCACGGCGACCTGCTGGCCAGCGCCGGTGTCGACGGCAGCGTCGGAGTGTGGAACACCGACCCCTCGATCGCCACTCGCCGGATCTGCGCCGTCCTCACCGGCCCGACCCTCACCGGAGAATGGCGGGCGCTCGGCGTCGACCCGGGCACCGCCCCGTGCCGATGAGACGACCGTGCGATGGACACGGGTCAGCTGCAATGCTCCCGCAGTCAGCACCTTTTGCACTTGGAACCTCGGACTTTGAGCGTCAGTGGTCCGCGCGGACACGAGTCCGAATCACAGCCGTCGGACCGGCGGGTTCGGCCGACCAGCAAGCATGGTTTCGAGGGTCTGCGTTGGAGGCCGAGAGGCCCTCCCCACGCCCGTGTGGGTGATCCGGTCAAGGGTGCGATCCGGCTGCTGGAAATGGAGTGCTCCCCACGCACGTGGGGTGCCGGATGACACCTCGGTCCTGCTCGTCAAGGGCGCGCGCTCTCCACGCATGTGGGGGTGACTCACCGGGCCGGTACAGATCGGTGATGAAACATCGTGCTCTTTAAGGGGAGTGAGGAGCTTCTGACAAGGACAGTCGTCGTTGACCTTGCTATTGCTCCCGTGCCTGCGGGTCGCGTGTCCTCGCGCCTCGTTCCCTGAGGCGGTGGGGGATTGTCGTGTCGTTGACGTTCATCCGCTGACCGATCCTCGCGAGAGACCGTGCGCGGCGGGGCTTCCGCCAGTCTGGTGATGGTTTGACCGGTGCATCCAGGTCAGGCAATCTTCGGAGGAGTGCCTCCAATGCCCTGAGCTGGCCCTTTGAGTTGGAATAAGCCCCGCCAAGGTCCACCCAGGTCAGAGGTCCTGTACCGCGACGGTGCAGGGCCTCTGTCTATGCACGGCCGCCTATCGAGTTTCGATGTCGTACCGGGCGTGGCTCGTGGCGTTACACCGCCTCTGTCACCGCCGTGGTCCTGTGGCCGACCGGGCGGCCGCGAGGACGCCGTGTCGACGAGGACGGGGGCCGCGGTTGAGGTCTGGAAAAGCGGGGCCGCGTACCTGAGTACGCGAGCCCCGCTCCGTGTTACGAGCACACCCGGTCCTCAGGCCAGGCGGCTACTTCATCTTCTTCATGACGGTGGAGACCAGGGCGGTGGAGATCGCCATGATCACCAGGAAGGCGGTGATGGCTCCGGGGGACGAGAAGACGGCGGCGCCGGCCTCCCAGACGCGGTCGAAGCCGATCCTTCCGAGCACGGACGCCACGAAGCCGATCGCACTCACCACGAGGAAGATGATGAGGTGCCTCATGAGGAAGGTGTTCAGTTGCTTCCGCATGGAGCAGTTCCTCCGATCTGTTTTGCTTGAGGCGCGTTCATTAGGCGCGCCCCGGAGCGTTCGTGCTTGAGACGCTCCTACTTCACGAGTGTCCGAGCGGATCACAAGGTCGCAAGACCGGGAGGAGTCCCACGTGGGCGATGGTCGCGCGTCGGACGCTCTCGAGGTGGCCGGCAGGGGCGATGTGCTCGGCACTGTGCCGAGACTTTTCGTCGTCCCAGCGACCGAAACTTGGGGCACTAGTGTCGCGTCCCGCCACAACGGTGTGCCGAACACCGGTGATGCACCCGCCGACCCGGGGCGAACGTCACCTGGCGCGCGCCAGAGGGTCTCGGCGGTCGGCTCGCGGGGCAGGGCCTTCGGCATCGCGCACGGGGCTGTCGCCGTCGTCGGCCCGTGATGCCGGTGATCGCGCCAGCCGCGGTGCGGCCGGCTCACACCGCCCATCCCTTCATGGCGGCGCAAGGGCGGAACGCGCGGGTCGGTGGACGAAATGATCGTGCGAACTGGCCTCGCAACGTCGGCACGTACCGACGCGACGTGCGAACCGACGCACGCCGGTATCCGTTGTCCGCCGGCGCGGGTGCCGGCATCTGGCCGTGTGCCTTCTGGCCGTACCAGGTGGACGAACGGGTCCGGATCGACCAGAGCGGCCCGGCCAACGTCCTGATCATCAACGACCTCCGCGACCCCGCGACGCCCTACGTGGGCTCCAAGGACCTGCGTGCGGCGTTCGGCGGGCGGGCCCGGCTGGTCACCGTGGACCAGAGCGGCCACGGCGCCTACCTGCTCAAACCCAACGAGTGTGCGAACAGCGCCGGCACCGCCTACCTCGAAGACGGCCGGTTCCCGGCACACGACCTGTATTGCCCCGCCACCCCCACCTCCTGAAGAGGCCATCATGTTCCATCGACGCCTTGGCGTGTCGTGCGCCATCGCCGCCGGACTCGCGATCATCGCCGCGCCGCAGGCAGGCGCGGCGGCCGCGCCGGCACACGACCACTCCGCGCTGCGGCGCGACCTGAACCGCCTGACCGCCGAAGGCGTTCCCGGCGCGCTCGCCGAAGTTCGGGACGCCTCCGGACACACCACGGTGACCAGCGGTGTCGCCGATCTGGGGAGCCGCGCCGCGGCGCGCCCGGACAGCGAGTTCCGGATCTACAGCAACACCAAGACCTTCGTCGCCACGGTCGTGTTGCAGCTCGTTGCCGAGCACAGGGTCGCGTTGGACGCCCCGATCGAGCGCTACCTGCCCGGTTTGATCCGCAGCAACGGCAACGACGGCCGCCGCATCACAGGCCGCCAGCTGTTGCAGCACACCAGCGGCCTGGCCGACTACGCGGACGATCTGCCGATGTTCGCTCCTGGACAGTTCTTTCGCCATCGGTTCGACCGTTTCACGCCACGCCGGCTGATCGCGGTGGCGCTGGCCCACCGGCCCGTCGCCGAACCAGGCACCGGTTTCTCCTATGCCACCACCAACTACATCGTGGCCGGCCTGCTCATCGAGAAGGTGACCGGGCGCCCGTACGCGTCCGAGATCACCGACCGCGTCCTGCGCCCGCTGCGGTTGCGGCACACCTACTTCCCCGGCGATCAGGTGGGCATCCGCGGACCGCACCCTCGGGGGTACACCACGGTCGACGACAGCGGCCGGCTGGTCGACGCCACCGAGGTCGGCCAGACCATGGTCTGGGCCGGCGGCGAGATGATCTCCACGGCGGACGACCTGAACCGGTTCTTCGCCGCGCTGCTTCGCGGTGACCTGCTCCCGCCCCGCCTGCTGGCCCAGATGACCAGAACGGTCCCGGCCGGTGAACTCTTTCCCGGCGCCCGTTACGGTCTCGGGCTGATCAACGCGCCGTTGAGCTGCGGTGGTGACTACTGGGCACACGGCGGAGACGGACCCGGGTTCCAGACCCGCGACGGAGCCACCCGCGACGGACGCCAGGTCACCGTCATGCTGAACCGGTCACCGACCACGCCACCGCAGTTCGACCACGCGCTGGCCGCAGTGAACGACGCGCCTGACCGGCTGGTACCACGACCTCCTCCGGAAGGGTCAGCGTTCGGGATCACGAACCGGGAGTTCCGGGCTGGCCCGCCGGCGGCATGAGGCGGAGTTGGAGCATCGCCTCGAACCGGGCCTCCGGATCGGTGAGGTCGAGATCGGCGACCTCCATCAGCCGCTTGAGGCGGTAGCGGAAGGTGTTCGGGTGGACGTGCATGGCGGCCGAGGCCGCGATCACGTCGCCGAAGGTGGCCAGCCATGCGGCGAGGGTCTCGGTGAGTGGAGTGTTGTGCTCGGCGTCGTACGCGCGGAGCCTGACGATGGGGCCGTCGGGCAACTCGTCCTCGGCTGCCATCCTGTCGGCCAGGTCCATCAGGAGGTATGACACATAGACGTCCGGCAGGCGCGCGAACCTGGCCCTTGAGCGTTCGCCGCGCAGGACCCGGAGCGCGCGGTCGGCGTCGTTCCGTGACCGCGGCAGGTCCACCGGGCGCGCCGCCACCCGGCCGATGCCGATGACCACGGGGACACGGGTGCCGATCCGGGCGAGGAACTCTTCGGTCACCCGCAGCGCCGACTCGCCGGAAGCGGTCGGCAGGATCGCGTAGGTGACGCCGCCGAGCGAGGCCGTGGCGGTCCGCGGATGCACCGCGGCCAGGTGCAGGGCGAGGGCTCCCGAGACTCGGTTCCCGGCGGCCATCCGGTCCGGCGCCGAGGAATCCCCGGACACCGCCATCGCCAGTACACAGGCGGGTTGAGTCGAAAGCCCGAGGCGTACGGCCGCTCGGGCGCGCCTGCGCCGCCTTCCAGGACCGTGGCGAGCAGATCGGTACGGAGCCGGCGTTCTACGTCCTCGCCCGCCCTCCGGCGGAGCAGATGCAGCGCGACGACCTTCGCGGCCTCGACGAGGGACTGTTCGTGGTCGGCGGTGAGCGGCTCGCCGACCACGACCCAAATGGAGCCGAGGATCTCTCCGCCCGCCCGGACGGCGATCGCCACGCGGGGCTTGTCCGCGACGCCCTCCACGTAGAGGGGCCGTTCGCTGCGGTAGAGGGCGTGGAAGGCTCCGCGTTCCTCCAGCGCGCGCAGCTTGTCGGCGGGCACCTGACGGTCGAGGATCGTCGCGATCCTGGCCTCGTCGCCTTCGTCCTGCCGGCTGGAGAAGGCCAGCACCCGACCGTTGCGATCCTCCACGGTCACCGGGCCGTCGAGCAGCGCCGCGACCGCGTTGGCCAGGGCGAACAGGTCCCCGGCGACCGGTGGTTCTCCGCCATCCCCGGCCGCGCCGACCTCGTCCACGGCGAGCAGGGACCGCAGCAACGCGGCGACCTGGGCCCAGGACGCTCCCGGCGTGAGACCCAGCACGGTGATACCGGTACGCGTGGCGGCGTCCCGCACTGATTCGTCCACCGCGACCGGGGACCGCACGATCACCGCCGTGGCACCGAGCCCGGCCGCCCGCTCAACGAGCGCGACGACCTGGTCGGCGCCGTAGACCCCGACACCCAGCACCACGGCGCCCGGCAGCCGAGCAGGTTCGTCCCGGGCGTCGTGAATCAGCACACCGCCGACGGGCCGCGCGGGATCGGGCTCGCCCGCCACGACCTCGACCAGGGTGGAGCCCAGGTCGGTGAGGATACGGCCGAGCACGACCGCCGACGGCACGATCACCGTCACACCCTAGGTGAACCGGAGGATCGGCCGGTATGGACGCCGGAAGCCCGGCGCGGCCGCCGGTCAGGCGGGTGCGCGTCCCGCGCCGAAGGCCGTCCGCGGCCGGGACTCGATCCCGTTCACCGGGCGATCCACTCGGTGGAGACGGTGACCTCGGCCAGCCGTTCCGGGATGGGCCGGACGCCGAGGCCCGGGCCGCGGGGTACCTCCAGGTGCCCGTCCCGCAGTACGAACGGCTCGGTGATGTCGGTCCGGTAGTACCTCCCCGAGGCGGACGTGTCGCCGGGCAGGGTGAAGCCGGGCAGGGCTGCCAGGGCGACGTTGGCGGCCCGGCCGAGCCCGCTCTCCAGCATTCCTCCGCACCAGACGGGCACGCCGTGCGCGGCGCACACGTCGTGGATCCGCCTCGCCTCCAGGTATCCGCCGACCCGGCCCGGTTTGATGTTGATGATCGAGCAGGCCCCGAGGGCGATGGCGTCGGCGGCCGCACGTGCCGAGACGATCGACTCGTCCAGGCAGATCGGCGTGCGTACGGCCTGTGCCAGTTGCGCGTGGCCCCGTACGTCCTCCTCGTCCAGCGGCTGCTCGATGAGCAGCAGCCCGAACTCGTCCAGGCGCGCCAGGTGCCGGGCGTCCGCGAGGGTGTAGGCGGTGTTGGCGTCGACCTGGAGCGGCACGTCGTCTCCGAAGCGCTCGCGGACCGCGCGGACCGGCGCCACGTCCCAGCCGGGCTCGATCTTCAGTTTGATCCGCGTGTACCCCTCGGAGAGGTAGCCCTCGACGGCGTCGAGCAGTTCGGGGATCGAGTTCATGATTCCCACCGAGACGCCGGCGGCGACCCGGTCGGTGGTGGCCCCCAGCCACTCGCCGAGCGACAGCGACCTGGTGCGCAGCCAGGCGTCCAGGACGGCGGTCTCCAGAGCGGCCTTCGCCATCCGGTGCCCCTTGAACGCGGCGAGCGCGGGGGCCACCGCCCACGGATCGAGGTCGGGCCGCCGGAACAGCGCCGGGATCAGGTGCCCGCGCAGCACGTCGATCGCCCCATCGGTGTACTCCGCGGAGTACACCGGGTCGGCCATCGTGACGCACTCGCCGTAACCCTCGCCATCGCCGGTCTCGACCCTGACCAGCAGGATGTCCCTCGTCGTCTGCGTCCCGAACGACGTGCGGAACGGTGACACCAGCGGCATCGCGATCCGGCGCAGTTCCACTCCGACGGGCTTCATGACCGCCCCTTCCGACCTCGTTCGATCACGTACCAGCCGGCCCTCGTGAAGCCGGTGACGGCGCTTCCCTCGGCCATCAGCCCGCCGAGCGTGTCGCGGACCGCCCGCTGCCATTCGAGCGCCAGACCAGGGTCGGCACTTCGCATCGCCTCCATGTCGGCCGGTATCCGGACCAGGACGACCTCACCGTCCCGCCGCCCGGCGGCGGGGCCGCCGTCGGGCTTGGCGTCGAGTCCGACCACCGGCTCGGGCCCGGGATCCGCGACGTGCGGCCGTCCGCCGCAGGCGGCCGACACGCGCTGATCGGCCAGATTCCAGTGGACCAGGATCCGGTCGCTCTCGATGCCCGCGTTGACCTCGTCCTGCATCGCCCCGTAGAAGTCGGGGAGGTACTCGGCGGGGACCGCGCCGAGCTTCGCCATGTTGAAGTACGCGTTGCGGCTGATCAGCGGGTCGTACGTCCAGGTCACCGTGGTGATGCCACGCTCCAGCGACCAGGCGCGCTGGTGGACCTTCATCGCGTATCCGACACCGCGTCCCCGGGAACCGCTCCCGACTCCGGCGATGTGCGAGTGCAGCCCGGCGGTGGCCAGCAGTCCGACGCACGCCCCGACCATCCGGCCGTCCGCATAGGCGCCCGCGACATAGCCGCCTGAGTGCCCGATCGACTGCATCAGCTCCGGCATGATCAGGCTGCTGCCCGCCGGAGGCCGCCACACGCGGTCCAGCAGCGCGCACGCCTCGCGCAGGTCGAGGGGGTCCTCCAGTTCCCGGATCTTCAGGCCCGCCTCGTGGGAGGCCAGGCCGGCCAATTCTCTCGCCTCGGCGACGAGCTCGCCGGTCACACCGGCTCCTTGGTCAGCTCGCGGACCAGCGCCGCCACCAGCGCGGTCCGGCGCGGCAGTTCCGCCACGATCACATGTTCGTGGTCCGCGTGCGCCCCGCCGCCGACGGCGCCGAGCCCGTCCAGCGTGGGGGCGCCGGCGCCGGCGGTGAGGTTCCCGTCGGAGCCGCCTCCGACGGCCACTCCCGACAGCGACCCGAACCCGAGCTCGCCGTACAGCCGGCGGGCACGGGCGAACAACCGCGCCGATGAACTCTCCTGCAGCGGCGGCCGATCGGGGCCGCCGGACAGTTCGAGGCGCGCGCCGTTCAGCGCGGGCGGAAGGGCGCGGATCGCGCTGTCTACCCGGTCCTGTTCGGCGGTGGTCGCCGCCCGTACGTCCACGAGGAGTTCCGCCGAGGCGGGCACCGTGTTCCGGGTGGTTCCGGCCGAGGCGACCGTCGGGGTCACCGAGGTCCCCGCCTCCGGGTCACCGAGCGCGGAGATCGCCAGGATCTGGTGGGCCAGTTCGTTGGTCGCGTTCACCCCGCGGTGTGGTTCGAGACCGGCGTGCGCGGCCCGGCCGGTGATGCGCAGATCGTAGGTGGACACCCCCTTGCGCGCGGTCTTCAGGGCTCCCTCCTCGCTGGCCTCCAGGACCAGGGCGGCGGACGTGCGGCGGGCCTCGTCCTCGATGAGGCTCCGCGACGTGCGTGACCCGGTCTCCTCGTCGCTGGTGACCAGCACGGTCACTCCGTCGAGATCGTCCAGTACGGACAGGGCGTGAAAGAGCTGGGCGAGGCCGGCCTTCATGTCGAAGCACCCCGGCCCGGTCAGCCGCCCGTCCTCGATGGCGAACGGCCGGGTGCGCAGCGAGCCGACCGGCCAGACGGTGTCGAAGTGGCCGAGCAGGAGCACCCGGTCGCCGGAGCCGAACCGCCAACGCAGATGCGGCCGTCCGCCGGCGTCCAGCCGTTCGGGGGACCGCCCGGTCAGGCGGGTCCCGAGTCCGGCCACCGCCTCGGCGCACTCGCGTACGGCCGCCAGGTCCGCGGTGGGCGACTCCACGGACACCAGCTCTTCGATGTCGGAGAGGAGCCCGGCCGACCGGGCCTCGACGGCCGCGCGAAGATCTCGCACGTCAGCCCGCCTTCGGCGTCGCGCGGCCACCGTGGTGGAGATACGACGAGCCGTCCGGGAGCGTGTAGAAGGTCGCGGACAGCCAGCCCTTGATCCCCGGTCTGCGGGTCACGAACACGCCCGGCTCCAGCGGGCGCAGTTCCTGCTCGATCTCGCGCTGGGACTCGGGGATCAGGTCGGCGAGTACCCCGGTCACCGTGGTGCGCATGACGAGGTCGTCGCCACGTTCGAACACCTCGATGCGCGTCGAGGCGCGCTCGTACGTCCCGGTGTAGCGGGACACGTCGTCCGCGACGGGCTCGGCGGCCGGTTCGGGCGGTTCCGGCATGGCCACCCCGGCCAGCTCGGCGAAGATCTCCGAGTAGAGGTCCTGGTAGAGGCCGCGCGTGTCGCCGCCGTTGGTCAGCAGGCACACGGCCAGCCCGGCCTCCGGGAGCACGCGCAGGAAGGCGGACTGGCCGATGGTGTCGCCGTCGTGGCCGTACAGGCGGTGTCCCGACCAGTCCATCAGGATCCAGCCGAGCCCCCACGCGTCGCCGAACGTGCGGGTGTCGGGCAGGGAGACCTGCGGCGTGTGCATGGCTCCGGTGTTCGCGGCCGACAGCAGGCGTGTGCCGTCCCCGGCCAGGCCGCCGTCCAGGTGCAGCCGGGCGAAGGTGAGGACGTCGCGCGGGGTCGAGCAGATGAGCCCGGCCGGGCCCGCCGACCGCATCAGCGTCCACTGCGGCGCGACCACCGGCGGCTCACCCACGTGGCCCGCGGCGGCGCGGAACCGGAGCACGTCCTCCGGCAGCGTCGCGGTGTGGGTGAGGCCGAGGGGCTGGTACAGCCGCTCGCGCATCAGCCGGTCCCACTGGACGCCGGTGACCCGCTCCAGCACCCTGCCGACGAGGCTGAGACCCGCGTTGCAGTACGACATGGTCGCGCCCAGCGGGTGGTTCGCGGCGGCCTCCACGAGCTTTTCGACGTAGAGCTCCAGGCAGTCGTCGCCGCGGCCGGTGTCGAGGAAGAAGTCACCGTCGATTCCGCTGGTGTGCGTGAGCAGGTGGCGCAGCGTCACCTTCTCGGTCAGTTCGCCGGTGCTCAGTTTCAGCTCGGGCAGCACCGAGACGATCGGCGCGTCCAGCGCCAGTGCCCCCTCCTCGACGAGCATCATGGCGACGGTGGCGGTCCAGACCTTCGAGATCGAGCCGATCTGCCACAGTGTCTCGGTGGTCGCCTCGATCCCGGCGTCGGCGTTGGCCAGGCCGGTGGCGGTCTCGATCAGGTCGCCGCCGGACAGGATGCCCAGGCTCGCGCCCGGGACGCCGTGCCGCTCGGTCAGCGTCGCCAGGCGATTCGTCCAGTGGGTGCTTTCAGACATTCTCGGCTCCTAGATGTTGCTCGACCCAGCCGATGAGCCGGCGGGAGTAGTCGGCCCGGTGGGAGGGCCGCCCGTGCAGGATGAACTGGGGGGCACCGCCCGGATAGCGGACGAGACGGACGGGCACGCCGCGCGTACGGAGCGCGTGGAACCACTGCTCCGCCTGGCCGATCGGACAACAGTCGTCGGCTCCGCCGTGCAGGATCAACGTGGGCGCGCGCACGCCGTCGACATGGCTGAGCGGAGAGAGTTCCACCAGCCGGTCGCGGGGGCCGACCTCCATGGCGGTCAGTTCCTCGCCCTGGTCGGAGGTGCCCGCCATGGAGAGCAGGTCGGTGACGACCCCACCGGGGACGGCGACCTTGAAGACGTCGCTGCGCGCCGACAGCCAGCACGTGAGGTAGCCGCCGTAGCTGTAGCCGGTCAACGCGATCCGCGCGGGGTCGACCAGGCCCTCGTCGATCAGGGCCTGGACGGGCTCCAGGACGTCTCGCTCGTCGGCCTCGCCCCAGGCGCCGATGGCGGCCGTGTAGAAATCCTCGCCGTAGCCGTCGCTGCCCCGAACGTTGAGCGCGAGGATCGTCCAGCCGCGAGCGGCCAGCTCGTGGTGGTAGAGGTGCACGGGGTCGGCGTGCGGGGCCCAGGCGTTATGCGGTCCGCCGTGCACGTCCACGAGCAGCGGCCCCATGACGGGTGCGCCGGGATCCCTGATGAGCAGCCCGTGCACCCGCGTGCCGTCGGAGACCGCGAAGTCCCGTTCGGCGATCGAGGGGAAGGCGACGTCCGGGAGGGACCCGGCGGTGTGCTCGGTGAGACGTACGGCCTCGCCCGTGCCGAGGTCGAGCATCGCGATCTCGGCGAAGCTCGATCCGTCGGCCACCGCCAGGGCGGCCCGCCCGGCCTTGGCGGCGACGGAGCACCCGCTCACCCCGGTGGCGGCCGCCAGCGGGATCTCGGCGATCCCGTCGGCGCTGAGCCGGTAGAGCCGGGTGACCCCACGGTCGCGCGCGCAGAAGACGATCTCACTTCCCTCGCTGTCCGTGAACTGCGGCAACGCTCCCGGATAACCGGGCATGCCGGGCATCACGTTCCGGTCGAGCGGAGCGCTCAGCGCGACAGGAGGCGAGCCGTCGAGCGGCTGGCGCAGCAACTCCAGGTGCCCGGCGGTGACGGTGCTCCTGCCGACGAGCAGGAGCGCGTCGCCGCCGGGGAACCAGGCGACCGTCGCGGTCAGGCCTCCGGCGTTGCCGGCGAGCCGCCGCGCGGTCCCGTCCGCGTCGATCAGGTGGACGGCGCGGGCACCGGTCACGTCGGCCCGGTCACCGAACGACGCGGAGAAGGCGAGCCGGGCTCCGTCGGGGGACCACGCCGGTGGCCCCATAAGGAAGTCGCCGTCGGTGAGCCGCCTCGTCCGGCCCGTCGCCACATCGACGACGAACAGCTGCGTACGGACGTTGCCGATCAATCCGAGGCCATCGGCCTTGTAACCGAGCCGGTCGATCTCGACGGGTGCCACCGGGTCGAGGACGGACGCAGGGGCGGCGAAGGCGATCCGGGTTCCGTCCGGACTCCAGACGGGGGCGCCGGCGGCCGGTTCCCTGGACGTCAGAGGCGTCGCCTCCCCGCCATCTGCGGGCAGCAGGTGGATCCGGCCTGCGCGCAGGAACGCCACGGTCGAGCCGTCGGGGGACCAGCACGGCGCGGTGTCGGCGGGACCGTGGGTGAGACGCCGAGGTGCCGCGCCGTCGGCGGTGACCTCCCACAGGGAACTCTCCGCCCGGTCCAGCTCGGCGTTCTGGGTGGTCAGGGTGTAGACCACCCGGTCCCCGTCGGGGGAGAGGGCAGGCTCGCCCGGGATCGCGAACCTATACAGATCGTCGATGACGAGTGGCCGGGTCACCGGGCCTCCTCAAGAATGGGCACACAGACAGCACCGCCGACTGGGTGAACAGTAGACATCGGGCCCGGGACCGCGGTTCGTACCGCCGTCCGAAAAAACGGCCCGGCCCATGTGCGCCCCGATGACACCCACGGCCGCGTCGGCCAGGGTGAGGATGGGGTGGCCCGGGCGTTGTGCCGAGACTTTCCGTCGTTCCAGCGACCAAGAGTTGGGGCGCTGAGAAAAGGTCCGGCCCTGGACTCCCGTGGTGGGAGGCCAGGGCCGGTGATTCATGGCGTCGGCTTTTTGCCCATGGCGATGCCTTTCTGTCTGCTTTGTACTCCTGCCGTGGTGACTGTGCCGGTCTCGGCCGTTGTGACCAGGTATTCACCACTTGCGCGAGAGAGATCACCCGCATGCCGGATCTTGGTGAACGGTGCGCGCCCAGGCGGGTGCTCGAGACCGGCGCGCCGGGCTCAGGAGGGGCGGGAGAAGCGGCGGGCGGCCAGGAGGAGGCCTAGTAGGGCGGCGAGGGTGATGAGGGTCCATTCGGCCAGGACCGGGGGGTGCCAGTGGCCCCAGCTGAGCTGCTGGAACAGTGGGCCCTGCGGGCCCGGTAGGTAGGCCGCCACGGTGCGGCGCATGCCGTCGACCGCGTAGCTGAGTGGATTGATCAGCGCCAGCGCCGCCATCCAGGTGGGCATGGCGGCGAGCGGGAACATCGCGCCCGAGAGGAACGTCAGCGGGGCCATGAACACGGTCAACGCGGTCCCGAAGGTCTGCGGCCGGCCGATCAGGGTGGCCGCCAGCACACCGAAGGCCGTCATGGCGAGCGCGGTCAGGACGAGTTCGACCAGGAGCAGCGCGTACAGGCCGGGGTCGAAGGGGACGCCGATCGGGGTGGCGGCGGTGAGAAGCAGCGCGGCCTGGCAGGTGGCCGCGGTGGTGCCGCCCAGGCACTTGCCGATCAGCAGTGTGCCGCGCCGGACCGGGCTGACGAGCATCTCGCGGAGGAAGCCGTTCTGGCGGTCCCACAGCACCGAGGAGCCGACGGAGACGGCCGGCCCCTGGGCCGCCATGAGCAGGATCCCGGAGAACAGGAAGAGCTGGTAGGCGGGCCCGCCGCCGGCCGTGGGGAGGAGACCGGCGACACCGGCGCCGAAGACGAACAGGAACAGCAGCGGCTGCAACAGCGAGATGGCGGTTCCGGTGCGGTCGCGGGCGAAGTGCAGGATCTCGCGCCGCCACACCATGCGCAGCGCGCGCAGTTCGGCGCGCAGGCCCCGGGGGACGGGCCCGGCCGGTGCCGGGCCGGTGGGCGGACCGGTCACGGGTTCGGGGCCGGGGGAGGGGGCGTCGGGTTCCGCCGGGACGCCGTCGCGGATCCGGTGCCCGGTGTGGTGGAGGAACACGTCGTCGAGGCTCGGCGGGACGACCTTCGCCTCATGGACGAAGACGTCGAGTTCGGTGAAGATCCGTCGCAGGACCCGCGTGCTGTCGGTGACCCGTACCGACAGCCCGTACGGGCCGGTGGTCACGTCCAGGCCGAGGCGTTCGCGCAGCAGGCGGGCGGCGGCCGCGTCGTCGGCGGTGCGCAGGTCGATCCGGTCGGCTCCGAGGACCGACTTCAGCTCGTCGGGAACCCCCTCGGCGACGATGCGTCCGTCGTCGATGATCGCGATGCGGTCGCACTGGTCGGCCTCGTCCAGGTAGTGCGTGGTCAGGAACAGCGTGACCCGCTCGCTCCGGCAGACCTGCCGGAGGTGCCGCCAGACCCGGGCGCGCGCCTGCGGGTCCAGGCCGATGGTGGGCTCGTCCAGGAAGAGGACCTGGGGGCGGTGCAGCAGCGCCCGGGCGATCTCCAGGCGCCGCCGCATGCCGCCGGAGTAGGTGCGCACCAGCCGGTCGCGGTGGCCGGTCAGCCCGACGAGGGCCAGGGTCTCGTCGATGCGCGCGTGCACCTCGGCGACGGGAACGTCGTACAGGTCGGCGTGGAAGCGCAGGTTCTCCGCGGCGGTGAGGTCGCCGTCCAGCGTGGTCTCCTGGAAGACCATGCCGAGGCTGCGCCGCGCCCCGGCGGGATCGGTGCGCGTGTCGTGGCCGGCGATCTCGACCCGGCCGGACGTGGGCGCGGCCAGCGTGCAGAGCATCGCGATCGTCGTCGTCTTGCCCGCGCCGTTGGGGCCGAGGAAGCCGAAGCTCTCGCCCGGAGCCACGGTCAGGTCGATTCCGTCGACCGCAGTGACGTCGGCGTACCGCTTGCGCAGGTCGGTCGCCCTGATCGAGGGGACGACGGGCGCGGTTCCGGCGGACGCAGGCGCGGGACTCGGTCGCAGGCTCACGACGGCTCCGGCAGGCACTCGGCCCAGTGGTCCGGCACGACGAACCCGAAGCTCCATCGGTGGCGCTCGGTCGGGTTGACGATGCAGTGCCACAGCAGCCGGTCCGGGTCCTGCTCGATCTTGAAGAACCGCACCATCCGGGGGCGTTCGCGAAGGGTGACCAGGTCGCCGGTGGCGGGGTTCTGGTAGCGGAAGAAGGAGGTGCGCTCCGGGGCGGCGAAGTCGCCGTCGAAGTCGACGATGTACATGCGCCAGCCCGGTTGGTCCTCGTTGGTGTGCCAGAGCCGGTAGGCGGACGGCGGGTACCACATGCTGCCCGAGAAGCGAACCTCGGCGTGGAACACGTCCTCCAGCGCGGCGATCGCGCGCGTCTTGGCGGCCAGGTAGGCGTCGTATCCCTGGTGCGCGACGTGGTCGTCGAGGTTGATCAAGTGGAAGTCGCGCCTGACATCGCCGGGGGGCGCGGCGGCGACGCGGTCACGCCAGGCCTGGTACTCGGGGCCGGATGGCGCCAACGCGGTCGAGTGCAGATCCTCCTCACGAAACGCGTCGTGGAAACGGGCCAGGTCGACCGTGGACGGTTGAACCTTCAGCCGCGGAAGCTCGTCGATGATCGCGCCGAAGCCGGGCAGGTCGTTCATGTCGTACTCGTAGTGATAGACCGCGCCTGCCGGTGCCTTCGGGCGGTCCCCGGCCGGTGGGGCGTCCATCGGCTCCGGCACGTCCCTGGCACCGGCCTCGGCGGATGCCGTCATGAGGTCGCGGACGGTGAAGTCGTAGCCGCCGGTACGGGCGAGCCGGATCACCTCCTCGACCCCGGTCAAAGCCTTCATCTGCTGCCGGACCTCCGGGTCCTCCTCGGCCAGGCGCAGGAACCGGGTGCAGGACTCAACGGTCATCGTGTCTCACTCCTTCGATGGGCGGGGCGGGGCCGGCGGGTCGAGGAGCAGGACCGACGGGGTGCTCTCGGGCCGGGCCAGACGCAGGAAGTGCATGCCGAAGCCCGCCAGGCCCAGCATCAAGCCCGGAAAGAATCCCGACTCCGGTCCCGGCCGGGCGTCCTCCAGGTTCCGCCACTGGGCCTGGGCCTGGACGTTGGCCTCCATCCGGAACGCGGGCTCTTCGGCGAGCTCGGCGAACCGCAGGAACAACTCGGCGTTGCCCGAACGGCCGTGACACAGCGAGTCGTTCTGCAGGCGCGGGAAGCCGCGCATCGTGGCCGTGAGCGCTTGACGCGCCTCGTTGAGCATGGCGTCGTCGTCCTTGCCGAGCAGGGCCCAGCTGTGGATCCGGGTCATGCCGATGCCGGCGGCGCCGTTGCACCAGGCGTTGGCGTAGTGGCGCCCGTTGCGGAGCCGGCCGCCCGGGATGCGCCGCAGGTCGTACCAGTCCTGCTCGTCATGGTCGAAATGGCGGGCCTCGTAGGCGAAGGCGCGCCGGCCGGCGTCGACGTATCCGGAACGGTCGTCGCGGCACCCCAGCATGATCAGTGCCCAGCCGATGCCGCCGGCGCCATGCGAGAGGCCGGTCAGGTCGGCCGCCACGGTGTGCGGGTCCGGACTGGGCCACGAGAGGGTGTCGCCGTCGGTCCGCGCATGGCGCAGCAGGTGCGCGGCGCATCGGTGCGCCTGCTCCAGGCCGTGGCCGCCGGTGGCGTCCGCGAGCCCGAGGAACACGGGGATGAGCCCGGCCACGCCGTGGAAGACGTCGAGGTGGCGGTCCTGCTCGATCAGGTCGGCGGTCTCGTCGGCGAGGCGGACGGCACGGTCGAGCAACGCGCGGTCGCCCCACAGGCGGTGCAGATGGGTGAGGAGGTAGACCAGTCCACCGAGCCCGGCGAAGGCCCCGATGCGGCTGCGGTCGCGGGTGTCGAGCGCGTGGGCGAGGGCGCGTTCGGCGGCGCGGCGAAACTCCGGCCGCGGATCCGCCTCGTGGAGGTGGGCGAGGAAGAACGCGACGCCCGCCGACCCGAGGTACAGGTCGCCCTCGATGTCGACCTCGGCCTTGCCGTCGCCGGTGATGACGTACGACGTCCACGGCGCACCGTCCGGCCCGCGCAGCATCTGGCACAGCCGCAGCCCGACGGCGCTCGCCTGCTCGACGCAGGTGGCCGCGAAGTCCGGGCTCGTGACGTCGCCGCCGGACAGGCCCGCGGCGATGTACTGGTCCTGCTGGGCGCGGTTTCGCACGGAGAGCCGCCGGATCCGCGCGGCGGCGTGGTCCAGCGGCGTCGCCTCGACCGTGGCCGCGACCTCGTCGCGGTGGTCGTGGACGAGCCGGTCGCCGGCCGCGTCGACCGTGAACATGGGCACGTCCAGCCGCCACATCGACGCCAGCTCCCAGGGCGGCAGCACGCCCTCGCCGTCCCAGTTGCGGGGGAACGTGCGCACCGTGTTGACGAGCAGGTCCACCTCCAGCGGTTCGATCAGGCACTTGGGGTGGCGCGCGGCCGCGAGCAGTTGCGCGTAGACCTGCGTGCTCCAGTTGATGAAGCGCACCCGGGTGTCGGCGAAAAGCCCGGTCACGTACTCGACCGCCGGCTCGGGCCGCTCCTGGAACCACCGGTAGACGCGGTGGAACCCGGTCCTGATCGCGTCGATGAAGTCCTCGGCCCGGGCGAGCTCGTCGCCGACGAAGACGCGGTTGGGCGCTCCCGGCTCGACCAGCACGCCCGCGCGGTGTGTCACGGCCGCGCCGAAGGACATCCGGTGCTCGTTGACCCGGGGGACCGGCATCGGCATCCGGTAGGCGTCGCCCCCCGAGTAGCCGCTGAGCCTCATGCCCGTGTCGGCCGCCGTCGCAGGTGCGGGCGCGGGCCATTCGATCAGCCCGGTCCTGAACACCGAGTCCATGAGCGTGCCGGACGGCCGCGGTTGCCCCCTGGGCGGCGCGCCGAGCACGGTCTCGCAGTCGCAGATGAACGCGTGGCCGTCGGCGACCAGGACGTTCTCGAAGTGCAGGTCGCCCCCGCCGAGGATGTAGAAGATGGCGAGATAGCCGCCGAGCTCGGCGTACACGTGCCCGGCCTGCTCGCGCGTCTCGACCCGGTTGCGTCCGGACGGGATCAGCGCCTCGTAGCCGTACCCGTCCCTGGGCAGCACCGGCCGCGGGGCGAAGTCGAGGACGTCGTCGTCGCGCAGCCGGACCAGCAGCTCCTGCAGCGCGGCCTCGCCACGGACACAGCGTGGCTTGTAGACGAACGACGCGTCGGTGCCGTCCGCCAGCGTGACATCGACGATCGCCACGCTGCGGGCACCGGCGTGCATGTCGGATCGGCCCAGGCGCACGGAGCGCACTCCGGCGATCGGCGCACCGAAGAACGCCGCGGCGATGACGTCGGCGTCGGCGCGCAGCCGGGCGATCATCTCGCGGCCGTGGCCGGCGAGCAGCTCGGTGACGTGCGCCAGCCATCGTCCGAGGACCGGGAAGTCGAGGTAGAAGCGGTGGTAGGACGCGGCATCGGAGAACGTTTTGTCGAGGTAGGCCAGGTAGTCCTCACGGGTCGTCCGCGCCGGGTCGATGCCGTGCAGCGCGCAGTGCGCCTTGGAATCGGCCTCCACCGCCCAGGCCAGCGCCAGCTCGAAGCGGCCGAGCAGGTGGGCCTGGAAGTCGTCGATCACCTGGGCGTCGATGCGGAGGGCCGTTCGGCCGGCGTCCTCCGCGAGGGCTTCGCCCAGCCGCCGGCCCAGCTCGGTCAGGAACGGCTCGCAGGCGATGGCGAGCCGGCCGTAGTAGGCGTCGAGTTCGCGCCAGCTCGCCTCGGCGGTCCGCTCACCGGACCGGTCCAGCCCTTCCAGGGCGGCCTGGTACGTCGGCAGCCATTCGGCCTGCAGGTCCGTGAGGATCCGGCCGAGGGCGTCGTCGGGGCCGGTGAGCGTCAGCTCGTGCCGCCGGTACTCGGTCAGGATGTCGGTCAGCGAGCGCCGGGTGTGCCGCGCCGGCCCCGGCCGCCGCGCGCGCTCCTCATGGAACCGCCCGGCCAGCCGGTCCGCCAGTCGGCCGATCCGCCACCGGTCGAACTCCGTCAGCGGTGGCGCGTCCTCGGCCGGCCGCAGCGCGGAGACGACCTGAGCCTGTTCGGAGAGGTTCGCGGCACGGGCCGCGAGGTCCAAGGGGAAGAGTGGGGTCACGGCGGGGTTCCTCGCTCCGGCGGTCTGCGCGGGCCGGTGGGCCGGTGGGCCGACCGCGTCGGCCCACCGGTTGGTTCTCGCTCGGCGGTCGGCTACTTGGTGCCGCCGTCGCAGACGATCGTGAACGGACCCGCGCTGCAGCTGCTCGCGCAGGCGTACACCTCGGTGGCGGCCACGCCCTCGGTCCAGAAGTCGAGGGTCTCCTCGTCCAGCGGCTCGACGGAGGCGGGAACGGTGCCCGCGGAGACCCCGAACGCCTCGGGAGCCGCCAGCATCTCGGCGCGGACCTCCGCGTCCGCCGCCGCGTGACGCAGTACGCTGCTCGGTGACATCGCCTTTCTCCTTTTCTGTCGTGAACCCTGCCGTGCTATTCGACCAGTTCGGTCGCCAGTCGTATGCCGAGCTGCCGTTCGGCATTCTTGATCTCGGCTATCGCGGCGTCCATGTTCGGCTTGTCGTTCTGCCAGGCGATCATCTCCTCTTCCTCAGCGGATATTCCATCCCGAATCCAGAGGGATTCGAGCCATTCCTTGGTGGTCTGGGGGTGCAGGTCCGTCACTGGGGTCATCCGCGCCAGCAGCGGCTCCTCGTGGAGCGAGAGCGCGAGCCGGAGCACCTCCTGCAGCCTGCCGTCGGGCGGTAGCAGCGCGCACAGCAGCATGAGGTGCTGGATCTGACGGACCGTATCGATCGCCCGATGCTTGGTCAGATCGCTCGGGGGCTTCGGTCCGGTGCCCTTGAGTCCCATGCGGCATGTCCTCCTCGGGCGATCGATGATCGCTTTGTGTAATTGCATCGTCACGCAGAGTTAAACAAGATGGATGCTATTGATGTGCCAGTGGGAAGTCAAGACCCCGTGGAATGTCCTATAGAGGGTGATTTGACAGGAGATGAAGGTCGAGGGCTTGCCAGTCGAATTCATCAATGCTGGAATCTGCTCACACACGGAAGTGCGGAGGGTGCGAACGGTCCGTGAAGTCTCATTTTTCGGCATTCATCGTGGAGGAGGTGGAATGGCGACTTCCGCGACTCCCGCGACTCCTGTCACCGTCGATCTTCTGGATCCCGAACTGCTACGGGACCCGTTTCACGGCTATTCGCGGCTGCGCGAGCAGTCGCCGATGGCGCAGGTCGTGCACGGCGACCGAGGCTCGGCCCTCTGGATCGTCACGCGGCACGCGGACGTCCGGCTGGTGCTGAGCGACCGCAGGTTCGTCAACAACCCGCGCAACGTGCCCGGCATGGAGCTCGAGGACGCCCGCGCGGAGATCTTCCGGACCATGGGGATCGACGACGAGTACGCGCCGTACCTGCTCCGGAGCGTGCTGGACGTCGACGGCGGCGACCATCTCAGGCTCCGCAGGCTCGTCTCCCGCACGTTCACGGCGCGCCGGGTCGCGACGCTGCTGCCCCGGGTCAGGGAGATCACCGGCAGGCTGCTCGACCGCCTTCCCGACCGGGCGTCCCCGCAGGACGGCGTGGTGGACCTCCTCGAGCACTTCGCCTATCCGCTGCCGATCACGGTCATCTGCGAGCTGGTCGGCATCCCCGAGGAGGACCGCGAGCAGTGGCTGCGGTGGAGCAGCGCCCTGATGCGATCGCACGAGACCGGGAACTTCACCGCGGCGATCCGCGGCATCGTGGAGCACATCGAGGAGCTCGTCGCCCGCCGCCGGGCCGAGCCGGCCGACGATCTGCTGACCGCGCTGATCGGCGTCCACGACGAGGACGGCGCCGTGCTCAGCGAGTTCGAGCTGGTCACCATGGTGCTGACCATCGTGCTGGCCGGGCACGAGACCACCGCGCACCTGATCGGCAACGGCATGGTGGCGCTGCTGACCCACCGCGACCAGCTCGAACTGCTGCGCGCCGACACGACCGTGCTGCTGCCGCGCGCCGTGCACGAGCTGATGCGCTGGTGCGGGCCGGTGCAGGCCGCCCGGTTCAGGTACGCCGCCGAGGACGTCGAGATCGGCGGCAGGAGGCTGCGGAAGGGGTCACCGGTGATGGCCAGCCTCGTCTCCGCCAACTTCGACCCGCGTCGCTTCGCCGACCCGCACCGGCTCGACATCACCCGCCAGCCGGACGGCCGTCAGGAGACCCACCTCGGATTCGGCCACGGCCTGCACTACTGCCTCGGCGCCGCCCTGGCCCGCCAGGAGGCCGAGGTCGCCTTCGCCGGCCTCCTCGGCCGCTACCCCGACCTGTCCCTCGCCGTCCCCCCGGAGAACCTGGACCGCATCCCCATGCCCGGCGCCTGGCGGCTGGCCGCCCTCCCCGTACGGCTCAGCCCCACCGCCTGACCCTGTGTCCACCCCGCCGTTCGCGGGACTCAGCGCGTGTTCGGTGCGGCGAGGCGGTAGAGGATCTCGCCGGCGTCCGGGACGACCAGGAGGTCCGGGTCCGGGTCCGCGATCCACCGGGCGACGTCGACGGTGGCGGGGTCGCGGTAGCCGAGGCCGTGGGCGGCGCAGACCTCCTCGGGGATGCCGGTGGCGAGCGTCACGTTGATCCGCGGCCGCTCCACCCCCGCCTCGAAGGTGCCCTGACCGCGCAGGTGCGTGCTGTGCGCCAGGACGCCGAGCGGCCGGTCGCGGAACCGGTCCCACTGGGCGAGGAAGTAGTCGCGCGTGTGGTAGCCGATCTCGGCGAGGACCGCGCCGTGGGTGACGCTGAACCGGTCGATGTGCGGGGCGTAGACGATCACTTCACCGCCGTCGGCGATCACGGGCTCGACCTTGTACATCCCCTTGGCGGCCGTCCACATGTCGGCGTACCGGCGCGGCATGACCGACAGCACCGTCTTGTACGGCCGGTCGACGTACCGGACGTGCACGCGGGCGGACAGGTCGGCGGCCGCGGCCCAGGCGTCCTCGGGCGTCCCCGCGTAGAGGCCGGCCAGGTCGGTCCCGCCCGGCCGTACGACCATGGCCAGGCACAGCTTCGGCGTCGGGATCATCGTGGCCGCGTGGTCGATGATCGCCCGTACGGGGGTGATGCCGCGGGTGCCGATGATGTCGTGGCTGGTGATCAGGGCGCCGAGCCAGTGCGAGAGATCGATCACCTCCGGGCCGGCGACGCCCGGGAAGAAGTACTTGTTGCCCCCGGAGAACCCGACGACCTCGTGCGGGAACACCGGGCCGCAGACGATCACGAGGTCCGCGTCGACGACGAGACGGTTGATCCGTACGGCGACGCCACTGTCGAGCCGTCCGCCGCTCAGCTCGCGGACCTGTTCGGCCGTGATCGTGCCGAGGGCCGCGTACGTCGCCGGATCGGACCAGGCGTGGTTGAGGACGGTCATCGCCGGGAGCAGACGGTCCCGGCCGATCCCGGTGGCGCCGACGAGGGCGTCGAGGGCGGCGTCGTCCATGGGCTGGTGGGTGCCGAGCGCGACCAGGACGTCGATGCGGGCCGCGCGGCCGGCGAGCGCGTCGTGCAGCAGGCGGAGCATCAGGGGCATCGGCGCCGAACGGGTGCCGTCCGGGATGATGACGGCGACGTGCCGGCCGTCCAGATCCTGGCCGGCCAGCATGTCCTGAACGGTCCGGCGGATCTCCTCCTCGGTGAGCGTGCGCTGCGGCCCGCCCGTTCCCTGTACCACGATCGGATCTTCCTTCCCTCGGTCGCCACCGCCTCCCCGGAAGACCATCTCACCATCGAATCCCTGATGAGAGAACGGGGTTGCGTCCCACGGAACGCGCGGTTCCCACGACGGGTTCTTCTGAGAATCCTCTGAGGAGCACCGGCCTAGCCTCCTGCGCGTCGGACGAGTCGACCGCAGCGAGGCGACGATGCAGGACAGGCCAGACGACGGGCTCTTCCCACGGGCTCTGCTGGACGCGCTGGCGAGCGCGCCGGAGACGCCGGCGTTCGAGCACGGGGACCGTACGGTCTCGCGGGGCGCGCTGCTGGAGACGATCCGGCGGGTGGCGGGCGCGTTGCGGGCCGCGGGCCTCGGCCCCGGTCAGGGCGTCGCGTTGGTGACGTCGGTCTCGCCGGAGGCGTTCGCCGCGCGGGTCGCCGCGTACACGCTGGGCTGCCGGGTCGTCGGCGTACGGCCGGGGTACACGGCCGGGCAGCTCGCCGCGATGCTGGATGCCGACCTCGCGGCGATCGTGGTCGACGGACCGTCCGTGACGCCGGAGCTGATCGCGGAGGCCGGGGCGGTACCGCTGCTGTCGCTGGGGGAGAGCCCGGCGGGGGAGGATCTGCTCGCCCGAGCGGCCGACGGGCCGCTGACCGTCCGGGGGCGACCCGGCGACGTCGCCCGGCTGACCTACACGAGCGGCAGCACCGGGCGGCCCAAGGGGTGCGCGCAGACCTACCAGGCCCTCACCGCGCACTGGGCGCACCGGCCCGCAGCCTGGACGCCGGAGCTCGTCCGGATGGCGCACGACTTCGAGCGCTGCCTGGTGTTCGGCACGCTGGCCAGTCCGGTGGTCATGGACTGGGCCACGTTGTCCCTGATAGGCGGGGGGACCTGCGTGATCCCGGATCCGGGCGACAGGCGCCCGCTGTTCCCCTACGCCCTCGAGCGCCATCGGATCACCGGGACGATCATGACCGTGCCCCGGCTCTACCAGCTGCTCGACGTCCTGCGCGAGGAGGCCGCCGACCTGGGGAGTCTGCGAGCGGTCATGGTGTCCGGGTCGCCGGTGAACCCGCGGCGGCTCGCGGAGGCCGTCGAGCGTCTCGGCCCGGTGGTGTACCAGGGGTACGGGCAGAGCGAGGCGGGTCTGATCTCGGTGCTGACGCCCGACCTGATCGCCGCGGGTCCCGCCGCCGTCCTGGCCTCGGTGGGCCGGCCGCTGCCGTTCGTCGACATCGAGGTACGGGACGAGAGCGGGCGCCCGGTCGGGATGGGGGAGACCGGTGAGATCTGGCTGCGCAGCCCGTACATGATGAGCGGGTACTGGGGCGATCCGGCACAGACCGCCGAAACGCTGCGGGACGGCCTGCTGCGCACCCGCGATCTCGGCCGGCTGGACGAGCGGGGCCTGCTCCACCTCGTCGGGCGCAGCCGCGACGTGATCATCGTCAACGCCGAGGTCTGCTACGCCGGTCCGATCGAGTCGGTCCTGGCGGACCATCCGGACGTCGACCAGGCGTACGTCGTCGGCACCCCGGACGAGCGGACCGGCGAGGCGATCCACGCGTTCGTGGTGCCGGCCGAGGGCCGGACCCCGGACCTCGGCGCGCTGGCCCGGGCGGTGCGGGAGCGGCTCGGCGCCGCGAGCGTGCCCGAGACGATCACGGTGATCTCCGAGGCACCGGTCGCCGCCAGCGGAAAGTTCGACAAGCGGGCGCTGCGCTCCGGACTCGAGGACCGCGGGAAGCGGTGACCACGGATCGTCGTTGCGGTGGTCGCCGTACGGATCGGTTCCTCGTGACGAGGATGGTAACGGACCGTGATCATGGTCTGTCGGATCGTGCATGTCCCCGCACCCGGCGCAGGTAGAAGCAGGTACCCGAAGGGGGAGTTCCCCCGTATCGCCGTCGGCCGGGCAGAGGGACGATCGGTCGTGGTTCCTCCGAACGAGTACACCGAGGCGCAGAAATGACAAAAATCCCCCTCTGCGGCCGGGCTGAGGAGTCGGGCCGTTCGATACCCGTCGGTGGTGTCGTGTGACCTCCTACGACGACCTCCCCGCCGGATTCGCAGACATCGTCGCCCCCAGCCGACAGGCCAGGGCCCTCGCGCGCGCCCTGAGTTTCGGATGGCGGCCCATGGTCGACCGCCTGAGCGGACGCTTCGTATCCCTCACGGTGCTCCGCATGGCCATCGAACACGGCACCCGCCTGCTACGACCGGATCCCGGAGTACGGGTCGAGGCCCTGGCCCGAGCGGCGGGCGCGCCGGTCTCCGGCGAGTGGGTCCGGCCGCCCGAGCCCGCCAAGGGCGCGATCCTGTACCTGCACGGCGGCGGGTACGCGTTCTGCTCGCCGCGCACCCACCGGACGCTCACGAGCCGGCTCGCCGCCGACACGGGGTTGCCGGTCCTGGCGCCGAGCTACCGCCTGGCCCCCGAACATCCGTTCCCCGCCGCGCTCGAGGACGCCCTGGCGGCCTACCGGTGGCTGCTCACCGACCTGCCGCCGTCCCGGATCGTGATCGCGGGCGACTCCTCCGGAGGCCACCTGGCCGCCGCCATGGTCGGCGAGGCGCTCCGTTCCGGACTGCCGGCGCCGGGCGGCGTCGTGCTGTTCTCGCCCTGGGTCGACCTGAGCTGCGAGCTGTCGGTGCTCAGCGACCGGGAGTACCGCGATCCGTTCATCAGCCCCGCGCTGGCGCGGCACTTCGGCCGGCTGTACGTCGGCGATCACAACGACTGGTCCGACCCGCGGCTGTCGCTGCTGGACTGTGACGGCCTCGAGCTGCCGCCCTTCCTCATCCAGGTGGCGAAGCAGGAGGTCCTGCGCGGGGAGGCCGAACGGCTCGCCGAGGCCCTCACCAGCTCCGGGAACAGATGCGAGCTGCAGGTCTGGCCAGGGCAGATCCACGTGTTCCAGCTGTTCAACCGGCTGTTCCCCGAAGCGCGGGCGGCCGTACGGGAGGCGGCCGACTTCATCCACACCGCCGTCGGCATCGACGCCGCCGACGAGGCGGCCTGATCGCCGAGCACGTCCGACACCCGTCGGCCGGTCCGACCGACCGATCCCGGTCACGAGGAGCCGAGGGCCTCCCCCGGGCGGGACGCCCGGCCGGCGGCGTGCTCGGCCGCGCCGAAGCGGGCCACCGCGACGGCGCCGGCGACGGCGAGCACGAAGCCCACCAGTGCGGCCCAGGTGTAGCCGGGGCGTGAGGCGTCGCCGAGCCAGACCACACCGAGCAGGCCGGGGACGACCGTCTCGCCCACGACGAGGGCTGCGGTCGCCCCGTTGACAGAGCCGATCTGCAGCGCGACCGTGTGCAGGTACATGCCTCCGACGCCGCCGACCGTCAGGGCGTACAGGGCGGGGTCGGCCAGCAGCGCGTCCGGGTCGAGCGGTCGCACGCCGTTCAGCACGCGCACGCCCACGCCCACTGCGCCGAAACCCAGTCCGGACAGCAGCCCGGCCAGGATCGCGGCCTTGGCGCCCACCAGCCGTACGACGAGGAATCCGGCGCCGATGAGCAGCACGGAGATCGCCAGGAGCCACCAGTGGGTCGAGATCGAGGTGTCGCCGGTGCCCTCGTGCCCGGCCGCCCCGGCCAGCAGGACGAGAGCACTGCACACGACCGCGATGGACAGCCACTCGAGCCGGTTCAGCCGGACGCCCAGCAGCTTGATTCCCAACAGGGCGGTGATCACCAGGTTCGCACTGATCACGGTTTGCGACAGGAACAGGGGGAGTAGCCGCGCGGCCAGCGCGCCGAGCCCGAAACCGGCCGCGTCCAGGACCGCCCCCAGGAGGAACTCCCACGTGACGGCGGCCTTGGCGGTGGAGGAGAGGCTGGGGCCGCCGTGCGCGGTCGTGGCCGTCGTGGCCCCCGCCGCGATCTCCCGGCGGGCGGACCTGCGCGCCCCCACCGCCTGCAGGACCGATCCGGTGCCGTAACAGGCGGATGCGGCGACGGCGGTCAGGAGGCCGATGACCATGCACTGCTCCGATCGTGCACCGCCGGGTCGGGGATCCCGGCGCCGTGGGCGGGGGTGCGGGGCGACGGAAGTGAGATCACCACCCTCGATAGTCCTGACGCCCGGCGAGGGGTGCGAAGTTCCGGGCACGGGCCGCCGCTCAGGTTTGGGCCGGGACGCACGGGGCATCTCGCGGCCGATCCAGGAGGTGGCTCATGACCGCGCACAGCGCGCACCTACGGGCGGCCGGACGCCGCGCGTCCAACAGCACGCCGTTTCAGCTTCTCGCCCGGAGCGGCCTCGCCGCCCGCGGCCTCAATTACCTTCTGGTCGGCTACCTCGCGATCAAGGTCGCCTTCGGCAAGGGCGGCCACGCGGACCGGCAGGGCGCGCTGGAGACGGTCGCCAAGACCACCGGCGGCAGCCTGATCCTGTGGCTGGTGGCGCTCGGTTTCGCGGGCCTGGCCCTGTGGCGGTACAGCGAGGCCCTCCTCGGCCAGTCCGGGCCGGACGGGCACAAGGCCACCAAGCGCCTGGCCTCCCTGGCGCGCGGGGTGTTCTACACGGGTGTGTGCGCCACCACGGTGGCGTTCATCATCGGCGCCGGCGGGCGGAGCTCCAGCGACAAGAAGTCCAAGGACTACACGGCGAAGGCGATGCACGAGATCCCGGCCGGGCGCTGGCTCGTCCTGCTCGTCGGGATCGGTTTCATCGCCGGCGGCATCGGCATCGCGGTCGGCGCCCTGCGGCGCAACTTCGAGAAGCAGCTCAAGACCGAGCAGATGAGCGCACGGGTCCGTAGGGTCGTCGAGGCACTGGGGATGGTCGGCCGTTCCACCCGGGCGCTCGTGTTCGCGGCGGCCGGGGTCTTTCTCGCCTACGCCGCGATCACCTTCGATCCCGGCAAGGCCAAGGGCGTCGACGGAACACTGCGCGAGTTCGCCTCCACCTCGGTGGGGCCGTGGCTGCTGGTCCTGGTCGCGTTCGGCCTCGTCGTCTTCGGCCTCTACTCCTTCTGCGAGGCCCGCTGGCGCCGGGTGTAGCGCCTCGCGGCGGGCGTCGTCGCCGGTACGGCCAGGTCGTCCGGCGGCGTCGCCCGTACGGGCATCTCGTCCGGCGCCGTGGCCCGTACGGGCGTCTCGTCCGGTGCCGTCGCCGGTACGGCCGCGTCGTCGGGCGGCGTCGCCCGTTCGGGCGCCTCGCCCGGCTCTGGTTCCCGGCTGCCGGTCACCTCACGGGCGAGCACCTGGACGGCGTGGGTGAGCAGGGCGACGCTGACTTCCAACCGGTGGATGCGTTCCTCCAGAAGGGCGATCGACGGCTCCGACAGCCCGGAGGCGATCTGCCGCGGCATCGGCTCTCCTCTCCCGTCCCGTGCGTCCACGCCCGATACCTCCGATCAGCTCGGCGGTATCGCGCTGCCCTCCGGGTGCCGTCCGGGCAGTACCGGCTCGATGCGGTAGAGCGCAGGGGTGGTGATGTGCCCGGCTTGGGCGGGCCGGCGCGCGCCGGCGGCCAGCGCGATCAGGTCCCGTGCCGTGAACAGGCCGGACAGCCGCCCGTCGTCGTCGAGGACCGGGACCACATCGGTCCCGGCGGCCAGCATCGCCCGCGCGGCCGTGGCGACGGAGTCCTGCGGGCGGACGTGCGTCGGCGAACGGTGACCGACGAGGGCCCCCACCGGCTTGCGCATCCGGTCGGGGCCACCGCTGTCCCAGGCGGCGGCCAGCGTCTCGGCGTCCAGAACTCCGACGAAGCCCCCCTCATCGCTCAGGACGGGTACGTGGTGGTAGCCGCCCTGCCGCATCAGCTCCCAGGTCAGCAGGGCGGACTCCGTCTCGGTGACGGCGAGCACGTCCGTCGACATGGCCTCGCCCACCGGCTGTTCTTCCAGTGTCCCGGTCATGGTCTCGCCTCCACCATCATCGGATGAAACCGTCGTCCGCTGACGACGTCACTCCGGATACGGATGAAGTGGTCGTGCCGTCCGGGGATCCACGAATCAAGCGGCAACCGGGACAACCCGGAGCGCTCCCCGGAGTCGTACACCGCCCGCGCCTGCCCGACGACGGTGACGGACCAGCCCGCCCGGTCGCCGGCGTCGAAGGCGTCCACCTCGAACGCGACGATCGCACCGCACGTCGCCGCGGCCAGCTTCGAACCGGACGCGGTCGCGATGATCACGTCCTCGCCGTGCAGGACGAAGTTCACCGGCTGGATCGCGGGCAGGGCCCGGTCGGTGAAGACGATCCGGCCGACCTGGACGGATCCCATGAGGGCGAGGCACTCCTCCCGGCCGAGGACCTCCAGCCCGTTGACGTCGAGGCGCATATCTCGATGCTGTTCCGTCGGAGGTGTCACAGGGCAGAGGCGAACGTCCCATGTCCGATGGCCCTTCTCCGGCGGTGCGTCCGGTTCGGGACCTTCGTACTCGGCACGTGGCTCCGTTCCGCGGCGCGCGCCCGCGCGTCCGGGGACCTTCGTCCCTGCTGGCGTCCCGGCGGCCCGTGATCAGATGGAGATCTCGGGCCGCCGACCGGCTGCGCGACGCTTCGTGCGAGGCGCGCAGGGTGACTGGAGCGGCTCGACCCGTGCCCCTCTCGCTCGAGGAGATCGCGCCATGACCTTGGCGGACGACGAACTGCGCCGGATCGACGCGTACTGGCGGGCCGCGAACTACCTGTCGGTCGGACAGATCTACCTGCGCGCCAACCCGCTGCTGCGGGAGCCGCTGACCCGGGACCACATCAAGCCGCGGCTGCTGGGTCACTGGGGGACCTCACCCGGGCTGAACCTCTGCTACGTCCACCTCAACCGCGTCATCAAGGAACGCGACCTGAACATGATGTACGTCATGGGCCCCGGGCACGGCGGTCCGGCGGCGGTCGCGAACGCCTGGCTCGAGGGCACCTACAGCGAGGTGTACCCGCCGGTGTCGCGTGACGCCGCGGGGATGGCCCGGCTGTTCCGGCAGTTCTCCTTCCCCGGTGGCGTGCCCAGCCACGTCGCGCCCGAGACGCCCGGTTCGATCCACGAGGGCGGCGAGCTGGGGTACTCCCTCGCCCACGCGTACGGCGCGGCGTTCGACAACCCGGACCTGATCGTCGCCTGCATCGTCGGCGACGGCGAGGCGGAGACCGGGCCGCTGGCGGCGAGCTGGCACTCCACCAAGTTCCTCGACCCGGTGGCCGACGGCGCGGTGCTGCCGATCCTGCATCTGAACGGCTACAAAATCGCCAATCCGACCGTCCTCGCCCGCATCCCGGAATCCGAGCTGGTCTCCCTGCTGGAGGGGTACGGTCACCGGCCGATCATCGTCAGCGGCGACGAGCCCGCGGACGTGCACCGGCGGCTCGCGGACGCCCTGGACGACGCTCTGACGGACATCGCCCGCATCCAGGCGGCCGCGCGCGGCGGCGAATCGACGGAGCGCCCGCGCTGGCCCATGATCGTGCTGCGGACGCCGAAGGGCTGGACCGGCCCGCGCGAGGTCGACGGGGTGCCCGTCGAGGGCACGTGGCGGTCCCACCAGGTGCCGCTCGGCCGGGTGCGGGAGGATCCGGAGCACCTGGCCGCGCTGGAGGCGTGGCTGCGCTCGTACCGTCCGGAGGAGCTGTTCGACGAGGACGGCCGGCCGGTCCCCGAGCTGCGGGCGCTGCCGCCCGAGGGGAACCGGCGGATGAGCGCCAACCCGCACGCCAACGGCGGCCTGCTGCTGCGCGATCTGACCTTGCGCGACTTCCGCGAGTACGCGGTGCCGGTCGACAAGCCCGGGACGACCTTCAGCGAGGCGACCCGCGTGCTGGGGGGCTTCCTGCGCGACGTGATCGCCGACAACCCGGACGATTTCCGGATCATGGGGCCGGACGAGACCGCCTCGAACCGCCTGTCGGCCGTCTTCGACGAGACGGACCGGGTCTGGGAGGCCGAACGGCTGCCGACCGACGAGCACCTGGGCCCGCACGGCCGGGTGATGGAGGTGCTCAGCGAGCACCTGTGCCAGGGCTGGCTGGAGGGCTACCTGCTCACCGGGCGCCACGGGCTGTTCAACAGCTACGAGGCCTTCATCCACATCGTCGACTCGATGTTCAACCAGCACGCCAAGTGGCTGTACGTCACCCGCCGCCTGCCGTGGCGACGGCCGATCGCGTCGCTGAACTACCTGCTCAGCTCGCACGTCTGGCGGCAGGACCACAACGGCTTCACCCATCAGGACCCGGGATTCCTCGACGTCGTGGTGAACAAGAAGTCGGAGATCGTCCGGGTCTACCTGCCGCCGGACGCGAACACCCTGCTGTCCGTGGCCGACCACTGCCTCCACTCCCGCGACTACGTCAACGTCGTCGTCGCCGGCAAACAGCCCGCCCTCACGTATCTGCCGATGGAGGAGGCGGTCCTGCACTGCGCGCGCGGCATCGGCATCTGGGACTGGGCCGGCACCGACACCGGCGGCGACCCGGACGTCGTCCTGGCCTGCGCCGGCGACATCCCCACCCTCGAGACGCTCGCCGCCGCGGACCTGCTCCGCCAGTACTTCCCCGAACTCCGCGTCCGCGTGGTCAACGTCGTCGACCTGATGCGGCTGCAGCCCGACACCGAGCACCCCCACGGGCTGTCCGACGCGGAGTACGACGCGCTCTTCACTACCGACAAGCCGGTGATCTTCGCGTTCCACGGCTACCCGTACCTGATCCACCGCCTCGCCTACCGGCGGCACGGCCACGATCACCTGCACGTCCGCGGGTACAAGGAGGAGGGCACCACGACCACGCCGTTCGACATGGTGATGATGAACGACCTCGATCGCTTCCACCTCGTGATGGACGTCATCGACCGGCTCCCGCAGCTGGGCGGGCGGGCCGCGTACGTCCGTCAGCAGATGGTCGACCGCCGTCTCCAGGCCCGCGCGTACACGCGCGAGCACGGCGAGGACCACCCCGACGTGGCGAACTGGGTGTGGCCGCACGGCGGCGGGCTCTCATGAGGATCCTCGTGGTCAACGCCGGGTCGAGCAGCCTCAAGCTGAGCCTGCTCGACTCCGACGACACGGTGCTGGCCCGGCCGCGGAGCGTGGAGGAGATCCCGGACCTGCCCGCCCCCGACGCGATCGGGCACCGGATCGTCCACGGGGGCCGGGAGTTCACGGAGCCGGTGCTGATCGACGACGACGTCGAGCGGCGGCTGCGGGCGCTCGTCGACCTGGCCCCGCTGCACCAGCCGAAGTCGATCGACGGCATCGACGCCGTACGGGCGGTGCTGCCCGGCGTTCCGGAGGTGGCCTGCTTCGACACCGCCTTCCACGCCGGGCTGCCGCCCGCCGCCGCGACCTACGCCCTGCCCGCGGCGTGGCGGGAGAAGTACGGCCTGCGCCGTTACGGGTTCCACGGCCTGTCCCACGCGTACGCCGCGCGGCGGGCGGCGGAACTGGTCGGCGCCGACACGGCGGGGCTGCGCGTCGTCGTCTGCCACCTGGGCGCCGGGGCGTCGCTGTGCGCGGTGGCCGGAGGCCGGTCGGTGGACACCACGATGGGCTTCACGCCGCTCGAAGGGCTGGTCATGGCCACCCGGTCCGGCAGCGTCGACCCGGGGCTGCTGCTGTGGCTGCAGCAGCGCGCCGGCCTGACCGCCGACGATCTCGCCCAGTCGCTGGAGCACGAGTCGGGCCTGCTGGCCCTGGCCGGGACCGCCGACATGCGGCAGATCCTCGCCCGCGACGACCCCGACGCGACGCTCGCGCTGGAGATCTACCTGCACCGGCTGCGCGACCGGATCGCGGGGATGGCGGCGGCCATGGGCGGTCTCGACGCCCTGGTGTTCACCGGGGGCGTCGGCGAGCACGCGCCCGAGGTCAGGAAGGGCGCGGCGGACGGGCTGGCCTTCCTGGGCGTGCGGATCGACCCGGAGCGCAACGCCGCCGCCCGCGCCGACGCGGACATCGGAGCGCCGGGGGCGGCGGTCCGCTCGCTGGTCGTGACGGCGCGGGAGGACGTCGAGGTCGCGGCGGGGACTCGGGCGGTGCTGCGGACGGCGTCCGGCTGACGTGCTCTCCGGCGGTTCGGCCCGGTGGGCCCTGCGCCCCGGTGACCTGGTGTTCCATACTGTGAACAGCGGGTCCGGGCAGCAGCCTGACGGGGGAGGTCTCCGCTGCCATGCCTTCAGACAGCCGGTCGGGCCAGGACCGGTCCGGCCTTCTGCCGCAGCTGAGGCTCGACGAACTGCTCGCCGAGCTGCAGACGCGGCTGGCCGACGTGCTCACCACGCGCGACCGCGTGCACGCGCTGGTGGAGGCGGTCGTGACGATCGAGAGCGACCTCGACCTCGACGGTGTGCTGCGGCGGATCGTCCAGGCGGCGGCCGCCCTCGTCGGCGCCCGCCGGTGCGCGCTGAGAGTGATCGGGGAGGACGACCGGGTCGGGCGGCTCGTGAGCGTCGGAGGCTCCGACGTTCCCGGGACGAACTCGTTGTCGGACCGGTCGTTCAGCGTGCCGGTCCAGGTCCGGGACGCGGTGTTCGGCACGCTCTGCCTCGCCGACAAAAAGGACGGCGGCGAGTTCGACGAGAACGACGAGAACGTGCTCACGGCGCTCGCCGTCGCGGCCGGGGTGGCGATCGAGAACGCCCGGCTGTACGAGGAGGTTCGGCGGCGGGAGCGCTGGCTCGAGGCGTCGGCCGAGGTCTCGGCGTCGTTGCTGTCCGGCACAGAGCCGGACGAGGTGCTCGTGCGGGTCGCCGAGCGCGCCCGGGAGGTCTGCTCGGCCGCCACGGCGTGCGTACTCCTGGCCGCGGGCGACGAATTCGTCATCGAGGCCACCGCCGGCCGGCACGCCGACGCGCTCCGCGGAACACGGCTCCGCCTCGACGACGTCATCGCGGGCCGGGTCTTCCGGAGTGGCCGGTCCGTCGTGCCGGCCGACGCGGAAGAGTATCTGCGCGCCGCCGGGATCCGCCTGCCCGACCCGATCGGGCCGGTGCTGATCGTCCCGCTGGGTTCGGGCATGGCCGCGCGCGGCGTTCTGTCGGTGTCCAACCCGCCCGGCGGGCCGAAGTTCGGGCGGTCCGCCCAGCGGTTGCTGGAGGCGTTCGCCGCACAGGCGGCGGTGGCGCTGGAGCTCGCGGAGCGGCGCCGCGACGCCGAGCGGCTCGTGCTGCTGGAGGAGCGGGGCCGGATCGCCAAGGACCTGCACGACACCGTCACCCAGCGCCTGTTCGCGACGGCCATGACGCTCGTGAGCACGGCCCAGGACATCGAACGGAACGATGTCGCCGTGCGCATCCAGCAGGCGGTCGACGACCTGGACGACACGATCCGGCAGATCCGCTCGACGATCTTCGCTCTACAGGTCGCGCCCTCTGAGCACGGACTGCGCTCGCGGATCCAGCGGGAGATCGACCGGGCGGAGGAGACCCTCGGCTTCGCTCCGGAGGTCCGCCTCAACGGCCCCTTGGACCTGGCGGTGGACGACCAGGTGGCCGGGCAGGTGCCCGCCGTCCTGGCGGAGGCGCTGTCCAACGCCGCCCGGCACGCCCGGGCCCATCGGGTGAGCGTGACTGTGACCGTGACAGCGGCCGACCAAGTGGTCGTACGGGTCGCCGACGATGGGATCGGGATCAGGCCGGGCGGACGCCGGAGCGGCCTGCGCAACCTCGCCGAACGGGCCGAGCGGCTCGGCGGCTCATTCGACATCGGCCCGGGGGCGGACGGCGGCAGCGTCCTGGAGTGGCGCGTGCCCGCCCGCGGACCCGGTAAGCCGGAGCACGCCCGGTGAGGCGAAGGGTCTTCGGTAGGCGGAGACCTGGCGCCCGGCGGGCCCGCGTACGGGCCGCGGACGCTGAGACATCAACGATTTCGCTGGTTACAGGGGCCGAGCGGCGACCATCACGGGGACCTTGGTCCCTTCAACCGCACCTCACCGGAGATGACGCTGGAGAGGTGAAGGAACCCCAGGAACCCCATGAAGATCGCATGGCGTACGCGGCCGGTGGCGGCGACCCGGCCGGGCCGCGACGATCTCCGCTGCCGATCGTCGTCGGGACGGACGGCTCACCCCGCGCCGGCCTCGCCGTCGAATGGGCCGCCGAGGAGGCGGGGCGGACGGGACGTCCGCTGCACGTGCTCCACGCGATCGAACGCTGGCCGTGCGACATGCCGTTCCACCCGGCCCCCGGTCTGGCCGAATCCCGCACCGAGAGCGGTGCTCGCATCCTCGCCGAAGCCGTCGACCTGGCCCTGAAGGCCAGGCCGGACATCGAGGTCACCACCGACCTCGTCGAAGAGACTCCCGCCGAGGCGCTCCGGCAGGCGGCCCTCGGCGCCTACGAGATCGTGATCGGCAACCGTGGCCTCGGGGGCCTCATGGCCCTGCTGCTCGGGTCGACCGGGTTGAAGGTCGCCGGGCACGCTCCCGGACCGGTGATTATCGTACGGGGAGAGCCGGTGGAGACCCATGGTGAGGTCGTCGTCGGAGTCGACCGTTCCGGGGAGTCCGCCCTCGCGCTCCGGTACGCCTTCGACGCGGCGCGGATCCGCGGCGTGTGGCTCCGGGCCGTGCACGTCTGGGAGACGTCGTTGGCCGAGATCGACGGCGCCTACCCGGCCGCGATCCGCGAAGCGGCCGCGTCCGCCGCGAACCTTCTGGTCGGCGCCGTGACGCCCTGGCGGGACCGGTATCCCGAGGTCAGAGTGCTCGAACAGGCGGTCGCGGGGCATCCGGTCGGGGAGCTCGTCGAGCGCTCCGCCCACGCGGACCTGCTCGTCGTCGGCGTGCGCTCGAACTGCGGCGGACGCCACGGCCTGCACCTCGGCTCGGTGAGCCATGGCGTGATCCATCACGCACTCTGCCCGGTCGCGGTCGTCCGCGCCCGTCCCTGACCGGGCGGGCGGCCTCAGGCCGGTGGCTCCTTGTCAGGTGACCCGACCGGCAGCCGGATCCGCACGCAGGTGTGTCCCGGTTCGCTGCTGAGCGTGCTGGACCCGCCGTGGGCCTGGACGACGGCGGACACGATCGCCAGCCCCAGCCCGCTGCCGCCGGCCTTGCGCGATCGTGAACCGTCGCCCCGTACGAAGCGTTCGAAGACGTCGTCGCGCAGCTCGGCGGGGACGCCGGGGCCGTCGTCGACCACCTCGAGGAGGACCGTCCCGTCCGGGTCGGGCGCGGCGACGCGCACGGTGACGTTCGTGTCCGGCGGGGTGTGGGTGCGGGCGTTGGTGAGGAGGTTGCCGAGGACCTGATGCAGCCGGAACTCGTCCCCGTACACCGTGACCGGGTCCTCCGGCAGGTCGAGGGCCCAGTGGTGGCCGGGGCCGGCGGCCCGCGCGTCGCTGGTCGTGTCGATGGCGAGGCGGGTCAGGTCGACCGGTTCGTGCGCGAGCGGGCGCCCTGCGTCGAGCCGTGCCAGCAGGAGCAGGTCGTCCACCAGGTGCCCCATCCGCACCGACTCCGCCTCGATCCGGCGCAGGGCGTGATCGACCCGCGGACCGGTCTGGCCGGGGTCCCGGCGGGCCAGCTCGGCGTGGCTGCGGACGCTCGCCAGGGGGGTGCGCAGCTCGTGGCTGGCGTCGGCGATGAACCGTCGCAGCCTGTCCTCGCTGGCCTGCCGCTGGGCGAGCGCCGACTCGACGTGTTCCAGCATGTGGTTGAAGGCCGTGCTGACCTGCCCGACCTCGGTGTCGGGCTCGGTGTCCGGCACCCGGGCGGGCAGCGCGACCTCCCCGCTCGCCAGCGGCAGCTCGGAGACGTGGATGGCGGTCGCGGCGACGCGGCGCAGCGGACGCAGGGCGAGCCGGACGAACGTGGCGCCGGCCACCCCGCCGACGGCGAGGACCACGATGAACACCGTGATCTCGACCATGACGAGTCGGCCCACCGTCTCGTCGACACCGTGCATCGGCAGCCCGGTGACCAGGACGTCGCGGTCCTCGCCCCGGCTGGCCATGAGCCGGTACTTGCCGAGGGACTCCAGCTCGACCGTCCGGGGCCGGCCGTCGGGAGACAGCGCCTCCAGCCGCGCCTGGTCCGGCGCCGGCAGGTCGAGCGCGCCGCCGTGGTCCCGTACGACGCCGCACTGGGTGACCTGGCCGTCTGCCAGGCGGGCGCCGAACGTGCCGACCGCCTGGCCCTTCACCCGGTCGAAGCGGTCGCCCTCCACGGCGTGCTCGAGGCTGATGGCGTACCGGCCCCTGGCGTCCTGGAGCTGGCTGTCCAGCCGCTCGATGAGGAAGCGCTGCAGGGAGAGGGTCGTGACGATGCCGACGATCGTGCAGGCGAGCGTGAACAGCAGGAGCGACCCGACGATCAGCCTGCCGCGGAGGGTACGGACCCGGAGACGGCCCAGCGGGAGGCGGAGCCGGCGCCGGGGAACGCGGTGGCGGGTGGGTTGGATCATGAGGCGGGCGGCCGCAGGACGTAGCCGACGCCGCGCACGGTGTGGATCATCGGCTCGCGCCCGGCGTCGATCTTCTTCCGCAGGTAGCTGACGTACAGCTCGACGACGTGCGCCTGCCCGCCGAAGTCGTAGTTCCAGACGCGGTCGAGGATCTGCGGCTTGGACAGCACCCGGCGCGGGTTGCGCATGAAGTAGCGCAGCAGCTCGAACTCGGTGGCCGTCAGCTCGATCAGGTCGCCGCCCCGGCGCACCTCACGGGCGCCCTCGTCGAGGGTCATGTCCCCGACCGCGAGGGTCTCGCCGCCCTGCGCCCGCGCCAGTCCGGAGCGCCGGAGCAGGCCGCGCAGCCGGGCCAGCACCTCCTCGAGGCTGAACGGCTTGGTGACGTAGTCGTCACCGCCGGCGGTGATGCCCGCGACCCGGTCCTCCACGGCGTCCCGCGCGGTCAGGAACAGCACGCACACGTCCGGATTGTCCGCCCGTAGCCGGCGCATGACCTCCAGGCCGTCGAAGTCGGGGAGCATCACGTCGAGCAGGACGGCGTCGGGCCGGAACTCCCGGCCCGCCTTCACCGCCTCGGCGCCGGCCCCGGCGGTCATGACCTCCCAGCCCTCGAAGCGCAGGACGCTGGCGAGGACCTCCGCGAGGCTCGTCTCGTCGTCCACCACCAGCGCGCGCACGGGTGAACCATCGGGGCGGGTCATCAACGGGTGCCTGGTCGACGGGGATTCGGGGGGCCGGGGGTCGTTCATCGTCACCTACGCTGCTCGCCGCACTTCTGCTCACCCTAAACGTTCGCTGAGAATCCCCTCTGAACGTCCCTCATCCGCGCAGGTCGCCGCGGTCTCAGCGGGCGCGCACAAGTGGTTCAGAAGGAACGTTCAGGTTCGAGCCCGAGAGTAGGCGTCCGAACGACCCAAAGCATACGGGGGGACAACTCGTGACCACTCTCAACGAACGGGCGACGGTGCGCCGGCCACCCGCGCGCCGGCAGCCGGTGCGCGCCCGGCCCGAGCACGTGCTGGTCCCGATCGGCCTGGGAGCGGCCGCGGTGATCGCGTTGTGGTGGCATGACACTCCGGCCATCACCGGGTTCGGTGACTGGCTCACCAACGCCGGGCGCATCACCGGGCTGCTGGCGGGCTTCGCCGCCGTCGTCCTCGTCGCCCTCATGGCCCGGATCCCGGCGCTCGAGCGCGGGGTCGGCACGGACCGGCTCGCCCGGTGGCACGCGATGGGCGGCCGGTACATGGTGTGGCTCGTCGTGGCGCACGCACTCCTGATCATCTGGGGGTACGCCGTCACCGCGCACACGGACCCGATCCACCAGACCAAGACGCTGCTGCTGAGCTATCCGGACGTGCTGATGGGCACCGTCGCGGCGTTGCTCTTCGTCGGCGTCGGCATCGTGTCCGCCCGCGCGGCACGCCGCCGGATGCGCTACGAGACGTGGTACTACCTGCACTTCTACACCTACCTGGCGATCGCGTTGGCGTTCAGCCACCAGTTCGCGACGGGCGCCGACTTCATGGCGAGCCTGCCCGCCCGCGTCCTGTGGTCCGCGCTGTACATCACCGTCGGCGCGCTGCTCGTCTGGTTCCGGATCACGGTGCCGCTGTGGCGGGCGTTCCGGCACGGGATGCGGGTCGAAGGCGTGTACCACGAGGGTCCCGGTGTCGTCTCGGTGTGGGTCCGCGGCCGGCACCTGGACGAGCTCCGGGCGGAGCCGGGCCAGTTCTTCCGCTGGCGGTTCCTCACCCGTGACCTGTGGTGGGCCGCGAACCCGTACTCGCTGTCGGCCCCCGCCCGGCCGGACATGCTCCGCGTCACGGTGAAGAACTTCGGGGAGCACAGCGCCGGGCTGTCCCGGCTGCGGCCCGGAACCCGCGTGTTCGCCGAGGGCCCGTACGGGGCGTTCACCGCGGGGCGGCGCCGGCAGCGGAAGGTGCTGCTGCTGGCCGGCGGGGTCGGCATCACCCCCATCCGCACGCTGTTCGAGACGCTCCCGGCCGCTCCCGGTGACCTGACGCTCGTCTACCGGGCCACCGACTGGTCCGACGTGGTCTTCCAGGAGGAGCTCCGCCGGATCGCGGAGGCCCGTGGCGCCGCGCTGTACTACCTGGTGGGATCGCGCCGGGATCTCGGCGGCGACCCGCTGTCCCCGCAGGTCCTCACGCGGATTCTGCCGGACCTGAGCGCCCACGACGTCTACGTCTGCGGCCCGGACGGCATGGCGAACGCCGCGAAGGCGGCCCTCCACCAGGCGGGTGTGCCGCGCCGCCGCATCCACCACGAGTCTTTCGAGTTCTGAGGAGACGAGAACCAATGAAGAGGGCGATCCTCACCATCGTCGGGACCGTCGCCGGGCTGGTCCTGCTGCTGAGTTTCAAGACGCATCAGGCCTCGAGCAGCGGCGCCGCCGGGGCAGCGGCGGGCACGGGTTCGGGCACGGACAGCGGCGCGGCGGCGCCGAGCGCCGGCAGCAGCGAGAGCGCCGGCACCGGGACCGGAAGCGGGACCGGCAAGACGACCAAGTCCACGACGCGGACCGTCACCGGGAACACCATCGACACGCGCTGGGGTCCCGTCCAGGTGCAGGTCACTCTCAAGGACGGGAAGATCACCAAGGTCCAGGCGATCCAGTTGCCGAGCGAGAACCCGCGCGACCGGGAGATCAACAACTTCGCCGTGCCGCAGCTCGACCAGGAGACCCTGTCGGCGCAGAACGCGCAGATCGACGCGGTATCCGGCGCCACCTACACCAGCGAGGGCTACATCCGGTCGCTGCAGAGCGCGCTCGACAAGGCCGGCAAGTGACGGCGCTGCGGCACGTCGAGCCCTGCATGGGGACGGTCTTCTCCTTCGACCTGCGTGAGCCGTACCCCAGTGACGGCGCGCTCGAAGAGGTCATCGCCTGGCTGCACTGGGTCGACGCGACCTTCTCAACGTACCGGCCGGAGAGCGACATCAGCCGGCTGGCGCGCGGTGAGGCGGAGGTGGGCGACTGCGCGCCGGAGGTCGGGGAGATCCTGGCCCTGTGCGACCGGCTCACCGAGGCCACCGACGGCTGCTTCAGCGCCTACGCCGGCGGCGCGCTCGACCCGTCCGGTGTGGTCAAGGGCTGGGCGATCGAACGCGCCGGAAGCATGCTGCGCGCGGCCGGGTCGCCGAACCACCACGTCAACGGGGGCGGCGACCTCCAGTTGTCCGGGGGCCCCGAGCCGGGCCGGCCGTGGCGGGTGGGCATCGCCGATCCGCTGCGCCCCGGCACGGTGGCCACGGTCGTCGCCGGGCGCGACATGGCCGTGGCGACCTCCGGGACCGCCGAACGCGGCGCGCACATCCTCGACCCGCGCACCGGACGGCCCGCAGCCGCCCTCGCCGCGGTGACCGTCGTCGGGCCGAGCGTCACCTTCGCCGACGCCTACGCGACCGCGGCCTTCGTGATGGGGGAGGCCGCCCGCGACTGGATCGAGGGCCTGGTCGGATACGAGGCGTACGGCTTCGGGATCGACGGGCGGACCTGGGCCACCGCCGGGCTGCGCGCCGACGCCCCCGGTCAGCCCTCGACCAGGTCCGGCAGGTCGACCATGTCCACGAGGTCGGCGATCGAGTCCGCGACCCGCTGCGGACGGAAGGGGTAACGCTCGATCTCGCCCTGGGAGGTCACCCCGGTCAGCACCAGGATCGTGTACAGACCGGCCTCCATGCCGGACACCACGTCGGTGTCCATGCGGTCACCGATCATCGCGGTGCTCTCGCTGTGCCCGCCGACGGTGTTGAGGGCGTTCCGCATCATCAGGGGGTTCGGCTTGCCGACGAAGTAGGGCTCCACCCCGGTGGCCTTGGTGATCAGCGCGGCGACCGCGCCGGTGGCCGGCAGCGCGCCCTCGGTGGAGGGGCCGATGGGGTCGGGGTTCGTGGCGATGAACCGTGCGCCCTTGTTGACCAGGCGGATCGCGGTCGTGATCGCGGTGAAGCTGTACGTCCGGGTCTCGCCCAGGACGACGTAGTCGGGTTCCAGGTCGGTCAGGACGTACCCGATCTCGTGCAGGGCGGTCGTCAGGCCGGCCTCGCCCAGGACGTACGCCGAGCCGCCCGGGCGCTGGTCGTCGAGGAACTGCGCGGTGGCCAGCGCGGACGTGTAGATCGACTCGACCGGCACGTCGAGTCCGGCCGCGCGCAGCCGGACGTGCAGGTCCCTCGGCGTGTAGATCGAATTGTTGGTCAGCACGAGGAAGGGCTTGCCGGCCTCCTTGAGGCGGGAGAGGAACTCCTTGGCCCCCGGTACTGGCTGGCCCTCGTGCACCAGCACGCCGTCCATGTCCGTCAACCAGGTGTTGATCGGCTTGCGCTCAGTCATGCGACCAAATATCCCGCATCGCCGTGGCCGTTATCCAGCCGGGACCACCCCGGCGGGTGACCCCCCGAAGTCGCGGGGGTGTCCGGCCGCCGACCTGGTGTTCCTTCAGCGGCGGAGGCGGTTGATCACGCGGTCGAGGCCGCTGGGCGGCGGCCGCCGGAACGGCGCGGCCAGACGAGTCCGGCTGGTGCGGCCGCGCAGCGTCACGGCGCTGCCGAGCCGCCAGTGCGCGGCCTCGGACTGGTCGGCGGACGCGACGACCGCGGCCGACGCGAGCAGCCGGTCGGGCGCCGCCGTCTTGGCGAGGTCGCTGAGCCGCGCGGCCTCGTTGACCGGATCCCCGATCACGGTGTACTCCAGGCGCTGCTCCGCGCCGATGTGCCCGGCGACGACCTGCCCGGCCGACACGCCGATCCCGGCGACCAGCTGGGGGAGCTCCTCCCGCAGTCGCCACGAGAGCTCACGGGCGGCGGCCAGGGCCTGGCCCGCCGGGTCCTCGAGCCGCTCGGGCGCACCGAAGACGGCCAGGGCCGCGTCCCCTTGGAACTTGTTGATCAGGCCGCCGTGCTCGGCCACGACCTCGACGACGACGCCGAAGTAGGCGTTCAGCAGGGCGACGACCTCACCGGGCGGCCGCGTCGCGGCCAGGTGCGTCGAGCCCTGGAGATCGACGAAGAAGACGGCGGCGTCGCAGGTCTCGCCGCCCAGGACGACGCCGTGTTCCAGCGCGTGCCGGGCGACGTCCTCCCCGACGTGCCGGCCGAACAGGTCCCGCAGCCGCTCGTTCTCCCGCAGTCCCGCCGCCATGTGGTTGAACCCGGCCTGCAGCCGGCCCAGCTCGCTCGCGTCGTAGACCGGGACCGACGCCCGCAGGTCACCACGCTCGATCCGCGCCAGCCCCTCCCGTACGGAGCGGACCGGGTCGGCGATCGCCCGGGCGGCGAAGTAGGTCACCTGGAATCCCACCAGCAGGGCGACGCCGCCGAGCACCAGGATCGTGACGGCCAGCTGGGTGAGGGACATGCCGTCGACGACCAGCGCCGCCACCGCGGCGGCGACGAGGCCCAGGACGGGCACCCCGCTGCCGAGCGCCCACGCGAGCATGGTGCGCGGCGTGATGCCGAACCACGCGTCGTACTGCGCCGGGCCCGCCGCCATCACCACCGCCGCGATGGGCCGCAGCAGGCGCTCGGTGAGCAGGTACACGATCGCGCAGGTGGTGACCCCGCCGAGCGCCGTGATCATGCCGACCTTCAGGGCGAGCAGATCGGAGTAGGGCGCGTCGATCACGGCCCAGCCGACCGCGCCCAGGCCCCACAACGTGCCCTGCATCGCCATCAGCCGCAGCGGGCCGCGCAGCACGCCGCGCCGCTCCTCCTCGGTGGGATCGCGCTCATGGCGGGCGAAGGTGCGCACCGGGCGGAACAGCCACATCCCCCAGGTGACGCCGATCGGCGCGCCGAACAGGAGATAGGCGCAGAAGACCAGGAGGTTGACGAGCCGGACGTGCGCGGGATCGGCGATCCCCGGCGGGTCCGGCATCACGAACGTCGAGAAGAGCAGGACGAACAGCGCGCCGGCGAGGTTCGCGCCGCCGACCGCCACCATGAGCAGCCACCGCGCACGGCGTTCGAGCATCGCGCGCGAGGCACCCGGCGGCCCGTCCAGCCGACCGTGCAGCCCCTTCTTCGTCACCGCTCTGGCGGCCACCGCCCGACTGCCTCCTCCGCGCATCTGTGGAAGACCAGTGTGACTGATCGTCCGGAGAACTCGTGCGGGGGAGGCCGGGACCCCCGGCGGACGGCCTCGTGGCACGGTAGGGGGATGACCGTGATCGGGAGGATGGGGCTCGGGCTGGCCGCCCTCGGGCGACCGGCGTACATCAACCTCGGCCGCGACGGCGCGCTGCCCGACGAACGTACGGTGGAGGCGATGCGGGCCGCCGCCTGGCAGGTGCTGGACGCCGCGTACGACGAGGGGCTCCGCTGGGTCGACGCCGCCCGCTCGTACGGGCTGGCCGAGGAGTTCCTGGCCGGCTGGCTGGACGAGCGGGGGCACCGGGACGTCACCGTCTCCAGCAAGTGGGGATACGCCTACGTCGGTGAGTGGCGGCTGGACGCGGACGTCCACGAGGTCAAGGAGCACTCCCTGCCGAGGTTCCGGGACCAGTCGGCGCGGACGCGGGAGCTGCTCGGCGACCGCCTGGCGGTCTACCAGATCCACTCCCTCATGGCGGACGGCCCGGTGTTCGCCGACGCGGCCCTGCAGCGGGCGCTGGCCGACCTCGCGGCCGAGGGCGTACGGATCGGCTTCTCCACGTCCGGGCCGGCCCAGGCCGGGACCGTACGGCGCGCGCTCGACCTCGAGGTCGACGGGCGGACCCTGTTCACGGCCGTGCAGTCGACCTGGAACGTCCTGGAGCCCTCGGTGGGCGACGCGCTCGCCGAGGCCCACGCCCGTGGTCTCCACGTCCTCGTCAAGGAGGGGCTGGCCAACGGCCGGCTCGCGGTCGAGCCGCCCACGGCGCTGCGGGAGATCGCCGCGGCGCACGGGGTCGGGACGGACGCGGTCGCGCTCGCCGCCGTGCTCGCCCGGCCCTGGGCGGACACCGTGCTGACCGGCGCGGTGAGCGTCCCGCAGCTGACGTCGAACCTCGCGGCCGCGCGCGTCTCGCTGAGCGCCGACGAGCGCGCCGCACTGGACGCGCTCGCGACCCCACCGGAGGAGTACTGGAGACACCGCGCCGCCCTCGCCTGGACATGACGCGGTATTGATCCAAACTGAGTACGAGATCCACCTATATCGGCGAACATGGCTATTGACGCCATGATCGCTATCCGCGACAGTCGTGACACTTGGAGCGAGGAGCAGGTGTCGCGAAGCGGGACGAAAGGCTCGGTGTATGGGTGGATCCGACGTCAGGGGCGCAGTCCTGGCGCTGATGGCGACCCTCATCTACTACCTGGGCTTCATCGTCTTCCGAGTGGCGGCGGGCCGCATGCCCGAACTCCGCGGTACCCGTCCGCTCCGTCTCCTGCGGTACACCTACACCGACTGGCTGTGGCTGTCCGGCCTGGTGATCGTGCTGGCCGGCGTGGCCACCCAGGTCAAGGCGCTGACGATGCTCCCGCTGAGCCTCGCCCAGCCGATCTTCGCCGCCAGTCTCCTGTTCATCCTCTTCTACGCCGGCGTCTTCTTCGGCGAGCGGCTGACCGGCCGCGAGTGGGCCAGCGTGGGCCTGTTCGGCCTGGCGACCGCGATGGTCGGAGCGTCGAACGGCCGGCACGAGGTGCTGACCAGCGCGGTCGCCGGGCCGCTCACCCTGGCCGCCGTCGTCGTCCCCGGGATCCTGGTGGGGGTGGCGGTCCTCGTCGGCGGTGACATCCGGACGTTCGGCCGGCACGCGCGGCCGCTGGCCGGCATCGCGTACGGCCTCGGCTCCGGCGTCAGCCTCGGCGTCTCCGAGCTCGCGCTCAAGGGGGTGGCCGCCATCTACAACACGCACGGGCTCGCGGCCGCCGCCTACGGCTCGCCGTACCCGTACGTCGCGGTCGGGATGGCGGCGCTCGGTCTGGCCCAGCTGCAGATCGGCCTGCAGCGCTGCCGGATGTCGATCGTCGTGTCCGTGCTCACCGTGATCGCCAAGACCCAGCTCGTCATCCTCGGCGCGGTGCTGTACAAGGAGCCGTGGCCGTCCGACCGCCTGCTGGTGGCGCTCCGGATCGCGGCGTTCGTGCTGGCGGGTGCGGCGCTGGTGCTGTTCCCCCGGCACGAGGTCGTGGAGGAGCGTCCCGGCGCCGCGCTGGTGTCCTCCGCGCGCGAGCGTGCGTAGCGGAGATTAACCGGACAGCCCCTAGCCTGACTCAATGGGTCAAAAGCCGCGTTTGTCATCTGATGTACTTCGGCGTGCGTCTAACGGGGCAGGGACTCGCGCGGCGCGCCGCGCGACAGAACGATGAGGTGGAATGGCCGACAACGACGCTGAGGACGTGACGCCGGAGAAGGCGTCACCGAAGGCGCCGGACTCCAAGGGCCCGGCGGGCGACGCGCCGACCGCGGAGACGCGACGGGGTGAGAAGGGCGAGCCGGGCGGTGAGCCGGCCGAGAAGGAGCCGGTGCCGTCGGAGGCCGCCGAGAAGGGACCCGAAGATGGGCCCGCCGAGGGGGAGCCCGAAGAGGGGTCCGGCGGGAAGAGGTCCGAAGAAGGACCCGCCGGCGGGGAGTCCGGAGAGGGACCCGCCGAGTCCACGCGCTCGGCCGGCGCGCCCGCCCAGGGGGCGCCGGCGGGCGACGGGCCCGGCGAGACGACCGCGGGCGCCGCGCCCGCAGAGGAGGCGCCTGCGGCGGCTGCGGTCAAGCCCGCGGGCCGCCGGGGGCGGCGGGCTCTGCGCTGGGTCGCGGTCGGGGTCGTGGTGGCGCTCCTCGCGGCGGGCGGCACGGCGTTCGGCCTGTACGAGAAGCTGCAGGGCAACATCCACAAGGAGCACGTCGACCAGCAGCAGCTGGGCACGAACCGCCCGCCGAAGCTGAACAAGTCGATGAACATCCTGCTGCTCGGCTCGGACTCCCGGGACGGGGACAACCACGAGTACTGGTCGCCGGACATCAGCGGGGAGCGCTCGGACACGACGATCCTGCTCCACCTGTCGCCGAACCGGGACCGCGCGGTCGCGATCAGCTTCCCCCGGGACTCCATGGTGCACGTCCCGGAGTGCAAGAAGAAGAAAGGCGGCACGGTGCCCGCCTTCTTCGGCATGCTCAACGCCGCGTTCGCCTACGCCGGGGCGACCTGCACCTGGAAGATGATCGAGTCGGACACCGACATCCACATCGACCACTACGTCAAGATCGACTTCGCCGGGTTCAAGCGGGTGGTCGACGCGCTGGGCGGGGTGGAGATCTGCGTGCCGCAGGCGGTCAACGACCCGCGCGCCAACCTGTCCCTGAAGGCCGGCCGTCAGGTCGTGAAGGGCAACGACGCGTTGGGGTACGTCCGTACGCGCTACGGCCTCGGCGACGGGTCGGACCTGGAGCGCATCCAGCGACAGCAGAAGTTCATGGCCTCGGTGGTCAAGAAGGCCACGAGCCAGGACATGCTGACCGACCCGACGCGGGCGTACCGGTTCCTGAACGCCGCCACCAAGTCGATCGCCACCGACGACGAGTTCAGCGTCTCCGCGATGAAGAAGCTGGCCACGAGCCTCAAGGGAATCAGCGCGGGCACCGTGCGGTTCGTCACCGTGCCGACGCAGACCTATCCCAAGGACCCGAATCGGGTGCAGTGGGACATGTCGCAGGCGGGTCCGCTGTTCGAGGCCATCCGCAAGGACGACGACCTGCCCGCGCCGAAGCCGGAGCCGTCCAAGCCGGCCGCGCCCACGCCCGACCAGGTCAAGGTCACCGCGGTGAACGCGCCGAAGAAGGTCGTGCGGGACCTGAAGGCCCAGGGCTTCCACGTCAAGGCGGCGAAGGGCCCGGCGCAGCCGCAGACCAGGATCCTCTACGGGCCGGGGGCCGAACGCTTCGCCGACGCCCTGGCGGTCGCCGTTCCCGGCGTGGTCATCGCCGCCGACAACGCGGTCGCGCCGGGCACCGTCTCGCTGGTCGTCGGCCCCGAGGGCGTGCCGGTGAAGGCACCGGACATCCCGAAGGTCAACGGGGAGATCAACGCGGCACAGAATCCGTGTCAGTGAGGACGGCCTCGTTGGGCCGGGGGCCGGAGCGGAGACCCGCCCACAGTCCCCGGCCCAGGTCCCGTACGAGCGCCGCCCGGTCGGCGGAGCCCGCGAGCGTACGGGCCCAGCGGCGGGCCGTCGCGCCGGCGTAGAGCAGGCGTTCCCCCGGGCCGAGGCAGCGGCTGCGGGTGAAGAGCCAGACCTTGTTGCGGACCTCGTGGAAGAACCGCCGCCCCGGGTCGAAGGCGGGGGAGGCGGTCTTGTGCACGGCCACGCTGTCCCGGCACAGCAGGCCGGTGCGCCCGCGCAGCAGCCGGAGCGTGAACTCGAAGTCGTCGTTCCACAGGAAGTAGTCGGCGATCGGCAGCCCGCGCTCCCGTACGGCCTCGGCGTCGACGAGCACCGACACGAACGACGCCGAGCGGATCCGGGCGCAGCCGGGGACGGGCGACGGCCGCGACCGGGGGGTGTTCATCGGATGGTCACGGCCGTCGGTCCAGACGACGCGGCCGGCGACGAGCGCGGGCGGCCGCCCGCCGCGGTCCCGTCCCCGGTCGCGCGCCGCCAAAAGGGCGGCCAGCGCCTCCGGTTCGGGCACGGTGTCGTCGTCGAGCAGCCAGAGCGCGTCCGCCCCGAGGCTCAGGGCGTGGGCGATGCCCGTGGCGAAGCCGCCGGCCCCGCCGGTGTTGCGGGGGAGCGTGAGCAGGCGGGCGGCCGGGAACCGCTCGCGGACCAGTCGCGGAGTGCCGTCCGCGGAGGCGTTGTCGACGACCACGATCGTGTCCGGCGGGCGCGTCTGCCGCTCGAGGGCGGTCAACGCCTCGGTCAGGAGATCTCGTCGGTCGTGTGTGACAACCACGGCGGCGATTTGGGCGTCTTTCAGCTGACACCTCACGAATCGCCGGGTCGGTAGGAGTAAAGCCGCGCGCATGAAGCTCGCAAAAGTAGCATAGGATGCATTCCGCCCCACTGGCCTCATCGCCTCCCCTTTCGGAGCGAGACGGACGCATGGCCGAACCCTTCGCGCTTCTCCTCACCGTCTACGGCGGGGATCGGGCGGACCACGTGCGGGAGGCGTTCCACAGCTCGGTGGACGCCCAGACGCGCCGACCCGACCAGGTGATCCTCGTGCAGGACGGACCGGTCTCGGCCGTACTCGCCGACTGTCTGGCCCGGCTGACCGAGGAGAGCCCCGTTCCGGTGACGTTCCTCCCGCTGGAGCACAACGGCGGCCTGGGCCTCGCCCTCGACGCCGGGCTGGCGGCCAGCCGGTACGACGTCGTGGCCCGCATGGACGCCGACGACATCGCCATGCCGCACCGCTTCGCGGTGCAGTTGCCGGTGATCGAACGGGGCGCCGACCTGGTCGGCGCGGGAATGCTGGAATTCGGGACGGGCCGGGAGGACATCGTGGGGAGCCGCACGCCGGTCTCCGACCCGGAGCACATCGCCCGGTACGCCCGGCTGCACGACCCGTTCAACCACCCGACGATCGTGTACCGGCGCACCGCCGTCCTGGCCGCCGGCGGCTACGGCGACATGCCGCTGATGGAGGACTACTGGCTGTTCGCGCGGATGATCGCGACCGGCGCGAAGGTCGTCAACCTGCCCGAGGCGCTCGTGTACTACCGCGTGGGCGAGGGCGCGTACGAACGTCGTGGCGGGCTGACGCTGCTGCGGGCCGAGCTGCGTCTGCAGGGCGAGCTGCGGCGCAGCGGCTTCACGACTCTCGCCCAGTACCTGCGCAACGTCGGCGTCCGCGGCGCGTACCGGCTGACGCCGTCGTGGATCCGCCGGCCGATGTACCGGCGGTACGTCGCGCCTCGCGGCGCGGTGGCACGGACCCCGGTGGAGGAGACGAGTGAACGCTGACCTGGTGGTCGCCGGCGCCGGCCTGTTCGGGCTGACCGTCGCCGAGCGCTGCGCCCGGGAGCTCGGCCTCCGGGTGCTGGTCGTCGAGCGCCGCGACCACATCGGCGGCAACGCCTACAGCGAGACCGAGCCGTCCACCGGCATCGAGGTCCACCGGTACGGCGCGCACCTGTTCCACACCTCGAACGAGCGGGTCTGGGAGTACGTCAACCGGTTCACCGCCTTCACCGACTACCGGCACCGGGTCTTCACGGTCTTCAAGAACCGCGTGTACCCGATGCCGATCAACCTGGGCACCATCTGCGAGTTCTTCGGCCGGGTGATGTCCCCCGACGAGGCCCGCGCGCTGATCGCCGAACAGGCCGCCGAGATCACCGACCCCGCCAACCTGGAGGAGAAGGCGATCTCGCTCATCGGGCGGCCGCTGTACGAGGCGTTCATCCGGGGCTACACCGCGAAGCAGTGGCAGACCGACCCCCGGGAGCTGCCGGCGGGGATCATCACGCGGCTGCCGGTGCGCTACACCTTCGACAACCGCTACTTCGCCGACCGCTACGAGGGCCTGCCGGTGGACGGCTACACCGCCTGGCTGGAGCGCATGGCCGACCACCCGAGGATCGAGGTCCGGCTCGACACGGACTTCTTCGACCTGGACGCCGTCGGCAACGTCCCGGTCGTCTACACCGGCCCGCTCGACCGCTACTTCGGCCACCGCGAGGGCGTGCTCGGCTGGCGCACCCTGGACTTCGAGCTGGAGGTCCTGCCGATCGGGGACTTCCAGGGCACGCCGGTGATGAACTACGCCGACGAGGACGTCCCGTACACGCGCGTTCACGAATTCCGGCACTTCCACCCGGAGCGGGAGTACCCGGGAGACCGAACCGTGATCATGCATGAGTACTCTCGGTTCGCCGGGCCCGCCGACGAGCCGTACTACCCGATCGACACGCCCGCCGACCGCGCGATGCTGGACCGCTACCGCGAACTGGCCCGCGCCGAGAAGGACGTGCTGTTCGGCGGCCGCCTCGGCACCTACAAGTACCTGGACATGCACATGGCCATCGCGTCCGCGCTGACCATGTTCGAGAACCGGCTGCGGCCGCGTTTCACCGGAGGCACGGAATGAGGGTGCTGCAGCGCGTCGTGCTGCCCATCCAACGCGACCCGGACGTCGTCGGCCTGTACGTCGACGGCCGTGTCGTGTGGGGCCGGGAGAAGGCCGGCGAGGACGGCGCCACGACGCGGCGGTCAACGGCACGGACCGGCTCCGAGGCCAGGATCACCGGCCGGCGCGGCCTCGTCGTGCCCGCCGGCCGTCGCGTGTCGTTCTGCACCTACTTCAACGCCTTCCCGGCGAGCTACTGGCGGCGGTGGAGCGTGGTCGACACCATCACGCTCCGGCTCCGGCTGCGCGGCGACGCCGTCGTGAACGTCCACCGTTCCACGGGCAAGGGCCTCACCCAGCGGGTCACGCGACTGGACGTCGACGCGAGCACGACCGTCACCCGCGAGGTCGAGCTGTCGCTGAAACCGTTCATCGACGGCGGCTGGTACTGGTTCGACATCGTCGCCGGCGACCGCGAGGCCGTCCTGGACGGCGCGGAGTGGTGCGCCGACACCGACCGGCCGCGGGGCAGCGCGAGCATCGGCATCACGACGTTCAACCGGCCGGACTTCTGCGTCGAGCAGCTCGTCGCGATGGGCGAGGCGAGCGACGTGCTCGAGGTCGTCGACGAGATCTTCGTCGTCGACCAGGGCACCGACCGCGTAGAGGACCACCCGGACTTCGCGGCCGCCGCCGAGTCGCTGGGCGACCGGCTGCGCCTCATCGACCAGGGCAACATCGGCGGGTCCGGCGGGTTCGCCCGGGCGATGAACGAGACCCTCGACGCCGGGCGGAGCGACTACGTGCTGCTCCTCGACGACGACGTGACCGTCGAGCCGGAGGGCATCCTGCGCGCGGTGACCTTCGCCGACCTGGCCCGGACCCCGACGATCGTCGGCGGCCACATGCTGGACATCTTCCACCGGTCCGTACTCCACGTCTTCGGCGAGACCATCGCGCGCTACCGCTGGTGGATGACGCCGGCCGCGCACACCCACCTGGGGCACGACCTGGCCGCGCACCCGCTGCGCCACACGCCCTGGCTGCACCGGCGGGTCGACGTGGACTACAACGCCTGGTGGATGTGCCTCATCCCGGTCGACGTGGTGCGCAAGGTCGGGCTGTCGCTGCCGTTCTTCATCAAGTGGGACGACATCGAGTACGGCATCCGCGCCGAGAAGGCGGGATACCCGACCGTGTCGCTGCCGGGCGCGGCGGTCTGGCACGTGCCATGGCATTCCAAGGACGACACGCTCGACTGGCAGGCCTACTTCACCGAGCGGAACCGCATCATCACCGCGCTCATGTACTCGCCGTACAAGCGGGGCGGCAACATGCTCAAGGAGAGCCTGTTCATCACCACCAAGCACGCCCTGGCGATGCAGTACTCCACGGCCGAGCTGATGCTGCTCGCCATCGAGGACGCGCTGCGCGGTCCCGAGCACCTGCACGAGTCGATGACCACGAAGCTCGCCGAGCTGCGGGCGCTGCGCGCCGCGTTCCCCGACGCGCTGGCCAAGCCGGACGTCGATGAGTTCCCCAAGGTCCAGCGGCGCAGGCCGCCCCGGCGCGGCCGCGAGCCCGAGCCGCCCGAAGGGCGCAAGGCGATGGTCCGGGCGGCGCTCGGCGGAATGCTCCGGCACTCCCGGCCGGTCGACTCCTTCCCCAAGTCGCACCCCGAGGTGTCCGTGCCGCACGTCGACCAGGCGTGGTGGCTGCTGTCGCGGTACGACAGCGCCCTGGTCACCTCGGCCGACGGCACGAAGGCCGCCTGGTACCAGCGGGACCCGGCACGGTTCCGCTCGCTGCTGCAGCGCGCCACGGCGCTGCACGCGCGGCTGGCGTACGAGTGGCCGGAGCTGAGCCGCCGCTACCGCGCGGCCATCCCCGAGCTCACCTCGCCCGAACGCTGGCGCGAGACGTTCGAGGCGGCCCGGCCGGAGGAGCGATGACGGCTCCGCCGCTGACCGCCCCGGGCAGCGGCGGCGGTCTGCTGGAGGTCGCCCGCCGCAGGTACCTGCTGCGGCTGCTGGTGCGCCGGGAACTGCGCAGCCGCTACCAGGGCTCCCTGCTCGGGCTCGGCTGGTCCTACGTCCGTCCCGCCGTCAACTTCGCGGTCTACTTCTTCGTCGTCGGCATCTTCCTGAAGATGAGCAAGTCCATCCCCGGGTACCCGGTGTTCCTGTTCTCCGGGATGGTGCTGGTCAGCTTCTTCACCGAGACGCTGATCACCAGCACGTGGTCCGTCATCGGGAACGCGCCGCTCGTGCAGAAGATCTACCTGCCGCGCGAGATGTTCCCGGCCTCGTCCACGCTGGTCTCGGCCGTGCACATGCTGCCCGGCATGGCGATCCTGTGGGGCGGCGCGCTGCTCGGCGGCTGGCGGCCCTCCACGCTCGCGGTCGGGTCGATGGCGCTCGGGCTCGCGATCGTGGCCGTGCTCGGCCTGGCGTTCGGCCTGCTGTTCGCCGGGATCAACGTGTTCTTCCGCGACTTCGGGCAGGTCGTCGACATCCTCAACATCGTCATCCCGTGGACCACTCCGATGATCTATCCGTGGACGGCCGTGCAGGACTCGGCCGGGAACGGCCTCGGGCTGCAGATCTACCTCGCCAACCCGCTCGGGACGGCGACGTTGCTGTTCCAGCGGGCGTTCTGGTGGCCCGCCAACCCACGCCAGGCGCACCTGCCCGACGGCACCCCGACCTTCCCGGACGGCAGGCACGCGTTCCCCGACCACCTGACCGTACGAGGGCTGGCGAGCCTCCTCGCCGCCGTCGTGCTGCTGGGGCTGGCCCAGATGGTCTTTCACCGCCTGCAGCGGCGGTTCGCCCAGGAGCTCTAGTTGGAATCGATCGTCGTCGACGGCGTGACGAAGCGCTTCACGCTGCGCCACGCGCACTCGATCAAGGAGATGACCGTACGCGCCGCGCGGCGCCAGAGCCTGTCGCAGCGGTTCACCGCCCTCGACGAGGTGTCGGTGTCCGTCGAGCAGGGCGAGTCGCTCGCCCTGATGGGGCTCAACGGATCGGGCAAGAGCACACTGCTCAAGCTGATCTCCGGCGTCATGCAGCCCGACCGCGGCTCGGTCGGGGTCCGCGGCCGGGTCGCGGGCCTGATCGAGGTCGGCGCCGGCCTGCACCCCGACCTGACCGGCAAGGAGAACATCTTCCTCAACGCCGCGATCCTCGGCATGAGCAAGGCGGAGACCCAGGCCAAGTACGACGAGATCGTCGCGTTCTCCGAGATCGAGAAGTTCCTCGACACGCAGGTGAAGTTCTACTCCTCCGGCATGTTCATGCGCCTGGGCTTCTCCGTCGCCGTCCACACCGACCCCGACATCTTCCTCGTCGACGAGGTGCTGGCCGTCGGCGACCCGCCCTTCCAGAAGAAGTGCCTCGAGCGCATCGAGGAGCTGGCCGACGAGGGGCGCACGCTCGTCATCGTCTCCCACGACATGGGCACGCTCGAGAAGGTCTGCGCGCGGGGCGTCGTGCTGCGTGAGGGCCGGCTCGCGTTCGAGGGCGAGATCACCGAGGCCGTCGACCTCCTCAACCCACCGGACGGCCCCCTCGACGCCGCCCGCCGGCAGCGCGGCCGCCAAGAGGCCAGGCTCGCCGCCGCCACGCTCAAGGCGGAGAAGGCCGCGGCCGCCGAGACGGCCGAGGTGATCGACGAGATCATGCCCGACGCCACGGCCCTGCCCGACCCGCAGGCGACGCTCGAGCACGCCCTGTCCCTCGCCGAGGGCCGGGAGGGCATGGCGCTGGAGTTCGGCGTCTTCTCCGGCCGTACGCTGCGGACCATCACCGCCGCCCGCGACGGCAAGAACGTCTTCGGCTTCGACTCCTTCGAGGGGCTCCCGGAGGACTGGCGGGACGGCTTCCCGGCCGGCACGTTCGCCGTCGAGGAGCCTCCGGAGGTGCTCGGCGCCGAACTGGTCGTCGGATTGTTCGAGGACACCCTCCCCGGATTCCTCGACGAGCACCCCGAGCCGGTCGCCTTCCTTCACGTCGACGCCGACCTGTACTCCTCGACGCGGACCGTCCTGCGCCACGTCGGACCGCGCCTGCGGCCCGGCAGCGTCATCGTCTTCGACGAGTTCTTCGGCTATCCGGGCTGGCGCGAGCACGAGTTCCGCGCGTGGACGGAGCACGTCGAACGGACCGGCCTGCGGTTCCGCTACGAGGCCTACACCCGCGGCAACGAGCAGGTCGTCGTGCGGATAACGGAGCGATGACCCCGATGGACGGGTCCACCACGGACGAGGCCAAGAACGGCGGGGCTCAGAGCGGCGGGGCTCAGAGCGGCGCGGCCGTCCGCCGGCGGGACCGGTCGGGAGGGCGGCTCCGCGAGCTGGACCTGCTGCGCTTCGTGGCCGCCGCCGCCGTCATGCTGCACCACTTCACCGGGGTGCCCGCGCCGGAGTGGCCCGGCGGGAGCGCCCGGAAGATCTTCCCCGGCCTCGGCGAGGTGACGCGGTGGGGCTTCCTCGGGGTCGAGCTGTTCTTCCTGATCAGCGGATTCGTCATCCTGATGAGCGCCTGGGACCGCCGCGTGGGCGACTTCGCCGTGTCCCGGTTCACCCGGCTGTTCCCGGCGTACTGGGTGAGCGTCTGCCTCTCCCTCGCCGCGTACCTCGCCTTCCGTTCCTACGTTTCCTTCGGGCCGAACACCGACGGGCCCATCATGCGGTTCCTGCCGAACCTGACGATGCTCCAGGAAGGCGTCGGGTCGCAGCGCATGGAGGTCGTCTACTGGACCCTCTACGTCGAGCTGCACTTCTACGCGCTCATCGCGCTGCTCGTCTGGCGGGGCATCACGTACAGCCGGGTCGTCGCGTTCATGACCGGCTGGCTCCTGCTCAGTGTGTTCGCCGTGGAGGCCGACTTCGGCTTCGTCAAGGTGCTGCTGCTCTGGCGGTACGCGCCCTTCTTCGTCGCCGGCATGGGCTTCTTCCTCGTCTACCGGTACGGCGGCAACCTCATCGTCTGGCTGCTCATCGCGGCGAGCTGGGCGCTCGGCTGTTATTACGACCTCAAGTACCAGTTCCCCGACTTCATCGTGCCGGGCGTCTCGGAGTACGTCATCCCGGCCGGCGTCACGTTCGTCTTCGCCGTCATGGCGCTCGTCGCCACGCACCGGCTGGCATGGCTGCGCTGGCGCGGCCTCACGATGCTGGGGATGCTCACCTATCCGCTCTACCTGGTGCACCAGACGATCGCGCGGACGCTCGTCCCGCGCCTCTACCCGCACATGAGCAGATGGGCCGTGCTCGGCGTACTGATCGCCGTGGCGCTGACCTCGGCCTACCTGATCTACCGGATCGTCGAGGCCCCCGCACAGCACCGGCTCCGCGCCCGGCTGAAGCTCGCGCTGGCGCAGATCCGGCGGAACGGCCTCCCCGCGCCGGCCGGAGACGCCACCGGCGGCGACGCGACGGGGCGACCGGCGCGGGACGGCACCGGCGACGCCGAGCGTGACGCGCCCGCGCGACCGCGCGGAGACGGCGCCGACAGTGACGGGTCGGCGCGACCGGCACGGGCCGCCACCGACCGCGACGCGGCGGCGCGGCCGGCGGGGGACGGCGCCGAGGCGGCGTCGTCCTGAGCGTGGGTCAGCGGGCGGGCGCCAGGTCGATCGCGTCGATCTCCGCGCTACAGGTCTGCGGGGTGAACCGGATCGTGTTCCGGCCGGCGTTCAGCCACACGTCGACCGCGTTGATGGTCCACTGGTCCCAGCCGTACGGGCGGTAGAGCAGCCGTCCCTGCGGCCGGCCGTTGACCGAGAGCGTCTGGCTGCACGGGGCGTCCATGCCGTCGGCGGCGCGTACGTACATCCGGTAGCGGCCGCCGCTCGGCAGCGGCAGCGCGAACTCCAGGTAGCTCTCCGGGGCGGCGAGGTACCCGGCCTTGCCGTCGCCCGACGCCCGTGCCGTGGTCAGCCGCTCCCCGCCGTTGATCGTGGTGTACGCCGGGGCCTCCGCCTCCCAGCGCGTCATCGGGACGCCGGTCAGCGCCGCGTACCACCGCGCCGCCATCTTGGAGTAGCCCCCGTCGGTCGGGTGGATCCCGTCGGCGGACAGGTCGGCCTTGGTGAGCGCCGCGTGCATGTCGACGAGGTGGACGTGCCGGCCCTGCGCGGCCCGCGCGGAGACGATCCCCGGGATCGCCCCGTTGTACCGGCGGGCGAGCCGGTCGCCGGCCGGGGCGGCCAGCGGGACGATCGTGGCGACGTACACCTGGGCGTTCGGCAGCGTCGCGGTGATGAGGTCCACCAGGGCCGCGAGGCGCGCCGGAGCGTGCGGCAGCGCACTGCGCTGGATGACGTCGTTCGTGCCGATGTGCAGGAGGACGACGTCGGGGCGGTACACGCGCAGCCACTCACGTACGCGCACGGTGAGCTGGTGGATCCGCCACCCCGGATGGCCCTCCTCGTTACGGTCGCCGAGCTGCGAGGGGCCGGTCGCCCGTGACCCCACGAAGTCGGCCGACCTGCCATCGGCCGTCAGGTACTGCCACAGGTCGGTGCGGTAACCGCCGAGCGTCTGCAGCCCGTCGGTGATCGAGTCGCCGAGCGGCATGATCCGCAGCGGCGGCCGGGGCGTCGCGACCGGAGCGGGACGGCGGGGCTCCGTCGTGGCCCGGGATCTCGCCTCCACGCACGCCGTCGCCGTGACGAGCAGACATGCGCTCGCCACGGCCGCCACGGCGGTCCGGAGGCGGCCGGTCACGACCGCGCGGCCCGCATCGGCGTCGGGAACCTCACGGCAACGGCCTCCGCCACAGTGTCGGCTGCTCGCCCTTGTGATCGGCGCTGACCCCGACGGCGAGCAGGTCGCCGCCCAGCGGTGTCATCCCGGTGAGCCACTGGTCACCCCGCTCGGACAGGCCGGTGCCCTGGGGCGTCTGCGCGGTCCACGAGCGCCCGTCGCGGGAGGTCCACAGCACGACGTCCGAGCGTCCCAGCCGCCCCCCGGCGCCGGTCACGACGAAGCCCCGGGGGGTCGCGGTCGCGGCGGTGACGATCGAGTTACGGTCGCTGGAGTCCGGACCGTCCGGGCCGGCGGCCGGCAGCCGGACCTCCTGCCAGGAGGCGCCGCCGTCGGGTGAGACGAACGCGAACGCCCTCCGGCCGGAGGGCGTCGCGGCGGATCCGGTGGCGACGACCACGTTGCCGACGGCGGCGACCTTGTCGAACCACGCCTCGAGCGCGCCGGACGGCAGCGGCACCTGATGCAGCGTCCACTTCTTCCCGTCCGTCGACGTCCAGGCGGCCGGCCGGCCCCTCGGGCCGTCCTTGACCGCCGGATCGTTCAGCCCGCCGACCGCGACGTAGCCGAACGAGCCGCCGACCACTCCGCGCATCCAGCGATTGGCCTGCTGGTCGCCGGTGAGGTCCGGACCGGCGCCCCGATCCCAGGTCTTGAGATCGGCCGAATGCCAGGTTCCCGCCGAGGAGCCGTACTCGCCGACGATCACGTAGCCGGCCGGCCCGACCGTCGCCGCGTACGTGGCGACGTGGTCGGCGTCCCCGGGTTCGAACGCCTTCCCGCCGTCGACCGCCCGCCACGTCGTGCCGTCCTCGGAGGCGACGATCAGCGGGCGCGTCGTGTCGAATCCGACGGCGAGCCAGCCCGCGTTGCCCGACACCACGCTGATGAGGCGCTGTCTGCCCGGCCGGGCGAGCGCCTGGCCGGTCGCCTGTCCCCGGCTCCAGCGCCGGCCGTCGGCCGACGTCCAGACCGCGGCGTCACCGTTCGTGCTGCCCACCGCGACGCTGAGGCGGGAACCCGTCGCGACCGCCGTCAACGCCTGGTCCGGCTGGACCGCTCCGGCGATCCGGGTGGGGTCGACGGCGATCTCCTGCCCTTGGGCGTCGCGGACCGAGAGGACCGCGTCGGCGTCCTGGGCGTCGGCCTCGCGACCGGCGACGATGGTCGCGCCCGCCGTGACCGCCATGCCCTGGATCGAGACGCTCGACGGCGTCGGCACCTCCCCGGCGTTCTGCCAGGCCCGTCCGTCCGGGCTGCGCGCCAGCAGGACCTTCCGGTCGCCGCCGATGAGGGCGGCCACGCCATTGTCGAATCCGGCGAACCGCTGCAGACCGCCGTAGCCGGGCAGGTGGATCTCCCCGGCGGCCTGCCACTGCTTACCGTCGGCGGACGTCATGATCACGCCGTACCGCTCCGACTTGGAACTGCCGTTCCGGCCGGCGACGAAGCCGTGCGACGTCGCCCCGATGGCGATGCCCGGCCCGGCGGTGCCCTTCGGGTGCGGGACGTCGACCGGCTCCCAGTTCCGGCCGCCGTCGGCGGACCGCCACACGGCGTCCTTGACGACCCGTCCCTTGCCGTCGGTCGTCCACCCGTAGACGATCGCGGTGTTCCCCACGGTGGCCACGTCGACGAGGGACAGCGGGCCGCCGGACAGTGACATCTTGAGCTGGTCGTTGCCCAGCCGCTCCCAGTTCCGGCCGTCCGTGGAGAGCCAGACGACCGGCACCGCGTCGCTGTAGTCGCCCTTCTGCGAGGTCTCGCCGATGGCGACGAAGCCGCTCGCGGTCCGCGCGACCCGGGCGATCCGGTCCCGGCCGAAGGACGCGCCCGACGTGTCCGGCTGCCGGACCCAGGTGCTGCCGTCCTTGCTCGTCCACACGGCCGTCCCGGTGTGCGAGCCGCCGAGGGCGACCCAGCCGCCGCCCGATCCGGCGATCACCCGTGGGACGTCGCCGTACGCGGGCTCGGCGCCGTCGGTCGTACGCAGCCCGGCGAGGCGGAAGGAGCGCCCGCCGTCGGTCGAGTAGAGGAACTCGGCCCGGTAGTCCGCGGTGTCGGCCTCGCCGCCGATGGCGACCACCGTCGAACCCGACGACGCGACCCCGAGCAGTTCCTGATCCCGCCCGTCCGTGCCGGCCGCCGGGTCGGCGGCGAAGATCCTGCCCGCGAGCTGGGCCGCCGGTGTCTTCGGCGCGGAGCCCTTGTCCGTGCCGGTGAGGACGTACACGCCGCCGGCGACCAGCCCGGCGACCACCACGCCTCCGACGCCGATCAGGATCGGCCGCAGCGGTAGCCGACGACCCGTCCGGCCGGGCGTCTCCGTACGCCACGGCTCATCGAACGTGACGGACCGGTGCTCGCCGGACGTCCGTGGATCGTGCTCGGGGGCACCGGGCGGTCGTGGGGTCGACCGGGGGACCATCGCGGACGGCGGCAGGTCCAGCGCGGTCGACTCGCCCGCGCCATAGGCGGGGAATCGCGGCTCAGGCGGTTCCTGCCCGCCCGGCCCGTACGTAGCCGGGGGCGGCGCGGGCACGGCGGGGGAGGACTCGACGGCCGGGTCCCACACCGGCTGCGGCGGGATCCGCCATGGATCGCCCGCCGGCTCCCACTCCTGCGTCCCCGGCGGCCGCTGCGGTATGTCGTCCTGCGGCTCCACCGGCGCGGAGTCCTGGGGCGGAGGTGGGCCGAAGTCCAAGAGTTCTTCCGCTGGTGCCTCCGGCGTGGAGCCCTGAGGAGGCCGGCCGAAGTGCAGGGGCTCGTCCTGCGGCGGTGCGTACGGCCCCGGGGGCGGCTGCGCCGGGGCGTACGGCTCCTGCGGTTGCTGCGCCGAGGGGTACGGCTCCTGTGGCGGCTGCGGTGGCGCGTACGGCGGCGAACCGGGCAGGCCCGGCGGCGGAGCGCCGTACGGGGGCGCGGGAGGCACGGCCCAGGGCGGCAGCGGCGGCTGGGCCGGATCCGGCCCCCAGGCCGGGGGCGGCGGGGGAGGAGGTGCCCACTGATCGTCGGACGAAGGCTCTTTGTTCGGATCGTCGTCCGGCGGCTTCTGCCCGGCCACACGCACCCTTTCCGTCCATCGCCGCGAAGGCGACCCCCACCCGACCTCCACGCAGAGCGTCGTGGCCAGATCTTATCGGGGCAAAGCGGCCATGGCGGTCCCGTTTGTCCCCGGTGTCCTGCTCCAACGACCGGTCGAGTCGTGAAATCGCGCACGCCGGTCCGGAAAGTGTCGTGTCACTCTGGATACGGCTAAGCGGATCGCCGTCTGAAATGAGAGGTGCCAAGGCATGCCGAGACTGCCGGTGATCGTCGCTGTGGTGCTCGCATCGGCTGGGACAGGATGTTCGCTTGTGGGTGCAGGCCAGGGAGATCCGGTCACGGCCGTGCCGCCGACCTCGGCACCGTCGGCGGTGGTGCGGATGGCGGGCGACGCGCAGGTGTGCACCGTGCGTCGTGCTTCCGGTCGTGACCGGGTGCGCGGTCTGGTCGCGGTCGATCCCCACCCCGTCGGCATCGTCGTCGTGTGGCTGCCTGGCATGAATCAGCATCCATGCCGTGCCGAGTTAACACGGGGGAACGCCGATCTGGCACGGCGCATTGCCAAGGATGTCGAAGCGGCACCGAAATGGCCGTCCGGGGTCTTCCACTGCCCGATGGACGATGCCCTGGATGCAGAGTTGTACTTCGAACAGCCCAGGCACGCGAAGGCGGAACTGGTCGACGCCGGCCTTGCAGGCTGCAGAGGGATCGCCGCTCCGGGTAGGTCGGCGCGTCAGTTCACCGACCGATTCGCCCGCGACCTCGCGTCGATCGCGCCGTCTCCTTGGCGAACCCGGCTCTGACGAGTTGATAGCTGAGAGTGATCGCCAGGAACCCGGACGCCGAGAGTCGCCTGGCTGGTCAGGCGTTGCTCGAACGCCTGACCAGCGGCCCGCGGCTGACGCCGGATCGGATCGACGCCATGGCCGACCGGTGCGGCGCCTCGCCCGAAGCGAGCCTCTGCCGGAATGTCTGGATCCGAGGTGCCGGTCCGCTCACTACTTCGACGCTCGGTTCTTCGAGGGCGTACTGCGTATCGGCCGTGCGGCGATCGGAGACTGCGCGCGCTACGCAGCCCTGGCTTACCTCCACCCCAGGCGACAACGGGAGGCAGGTGTGACAAGCCTGGCCTTTCCGAGGTCGTTCCCCGAGCCTTCTGCGCCCGCAGGTCAGGCGCGCTGGTCCTCGTCGGCGACCGCGACGCAGCCGCCGAGGGATAAGCCACGCGTCGAGAGGCAGGAGAAGCCTTGGCCGTCGGCGCTTTGCCGTCGCCGTTGACCGATTGCCGTCGGTGTGGCCCGTCCGGCGTCCGGATAGCCGGATTTCCCCGGTCAATGGCGGCCGCAATGTCCAATGCCGCCCGCCTTGGTGGGTGGGGCTCCCCGTGGGCGTGCGGAACGCTCGGGCAACGCGGCACGTTCGGGCGCGCAGATGCCGGTAAAGAGCGATAAGTCGGGCTGCCAGCGGGGGCGTTTCCCGAGGCTTGTGTATGCGGCTCACCCGCGTACACCGCCGAATCATCCAGAGCGCCGAGAGCGGAAGGCGTCCGGGGTGGCGGTGGCGCGCTCACGCGCCGACCGGCCTGTTCGTAAAGCTTCGTGGTCGATCTGCCTTCGAGCTACCGATCGGTGGTTGGGACATACCGTCACGAGTGCATCGGCATCGCAGGTCGCTGGTCGGCTGATTCCGTAGAGGGGGACGCGGATCGATCCTGTCCGACGTCACCACGGAGATGCTCGGCCTTTCCAGGGCTTCCGGAATTGTGGCGAGTCTCGGTGTGTCGGATCAGTCTTTCGGCAGCCGATCCGAAGGACGTGACGAGCGTGGACATCGCCCGACTGTACGAGATTCCCCGCAGGTTCGATCTTAAGCTGTTCGCTTATGCGGAGAACGTTTATCTCGTCCGTAATCTGGTGGATCAAGCCGTTGACTCCTGGGGCCTCTCCGAGAACGTCAGATTCGCTGGACGGCTCATCCTCACGGAGCTGGCCACCAACGCGGTGCGGCTCTACGAGGGCAAGGAAGTGCACGTGTGGGTCTCCAGCCAGGCCGGCCGGGATCTTCTGGAGCTGGCCGTCTGGGATCCCGACCCGGACAACCTCCCCAAGATCCTTCCGCTGACCGAGTGCGGCGAGTCCGGCCGGGGACTCGCGCTGGCCTACGAGCTGTCCGACCAGCGGCTCGGCTGGTACCGGTCGACGACGGCCCGCGGAAAGGTCGTCTGGGCGCGCGTAGGGCCGTAGTCCCGATGTATGGAGCAGTCTGGAGCGGTTTGGGTATGGGGTCACAGTGCCCGTCTGGGCGAGTTTTCGGGAATCGGCTGCGTTAAGGCAACGAAGTATCTACTCTCCGCAAGTAGTCGCTCACGCTGGATATCCAAGGAGAGTCGATGTCGGTCGTCCGGGCTCCGCTCAACCCGAAGGTCTCGCTCTGGCACATGCTGGCCTACCTGCTCAGGTGGGAGCGCGAGAAGAACGGTCTCTCGCTGGCGCAGTGGGGGAAGATCGCCACCGCCGCGCCGTCGACGGTCTCCAACGTCGAGGCGGGACGGAGAAAGATCGACGAGAGGCAGGCAAAGATCATCGATCGCCACTTCCGGACCGGCGGCCTCTTCGAGCTGCTGCTCTGGTACGCCCAGAACGGCCACAACCCCGACTGGGCCCAGTCCGTCACCGCGTACGAGGCCATCGCCCAACTGATCAGGATCTACCAGGGGCAGTACATCCCAGGTCCGTTTCAGACCGAGGACTACGCGCGAGCCCTGCTGCTGGCCGGCAGCGAAGTCAAGGATCTCGGCGAGACACTCAAGGCGAGGATGGAACGGCAGGCCGCGATTCTGGACCGGCCCGAGCCGCCCTACGTCTGGGCGCTGCTGGACGAGGACGTTCTGGACGACTGCATCGGCGGCGTTGAGGTCATGCGGGCACAGCTCCGGTACCTGCTCGAACTGATGCAGCGGCCGAACATCTCCATCCGCATCATCCCGCGTTCGACAGGTGCCCATATCGGTAAGGACGGCTCGTTCCGCGTCATCACTGTCGATTCCCGCGATATCGCCTACGCTGGAGCGGCGAGAGGCGGTCGGCTGATCGAGATGTGCGGCGAGGTCGAACAGTTCAAACTGGACTTCGACCGGATCGGGCAGAAGGCAGCCTCCGAGGACGCCTCGCGTGTGCTGATCGAACGGCGATTGGAGGCCACCGAGTGGCGATGCAGTGGCGCAAAAGCTCAGTTAGCACCGGGGTCAACGACGAGGCGTGCGTCGAGGTGGCGTCGCTGACGTCACGGGAGACCGCTGGACTCACGGTCGGCGAAGCCGATCATTGAGCAACGCCGCGCGATCTGTGCGGTTACTGCTAACACACCGCGAGAGGCGGTCGGCTGATCGAGATGTGCGGCGAGGTCGAACAGTTCAAACTCGACTTCGACCGGATCGGGCAGAAGGCAGCCTCCGAAGATGCCTCGCGCATCCTGATCGAACGGCGATTGGAGGCCACCGAGTGGCGGTGCAGTGGCGCAAAAGCTCAGTTAGCGGCGGGGTCAACGACGAGGCGTGCGTCGAGGTGGCGTCGCTGACACAGGAGACGACCGGCGAAGTCGGTCGCTGAGCGACACGGCGCGGCCGGTACGGACACCGGGACCGTACGGCCGCGCCTCGGCCTATGCCGGTCTACTTGAGCCAATCGGCGGTGGGCCAGGTTTCCCGCCGCCAGGCGCTGTCCCAGAACATCCACTCGTACTCGGTGGCGCGGAAGAAGGCGCGGGTCATCGCCTCGCGGGTCGCCGGGTCGGTGGTCGCGGCCAGGCGGTCGGTGATGTCCTTGGCGCGCTCGGTGGACTCGGCGAAGGCCGGGTCGGAGTAGGTCGCGATCCAGGCGCGGTACGGGTGGTCCTCGACGCCCGCGGTGTTCTCGAGCAGGGCCGTCCCGACGTCCTGGTACACCCAGAAGCACGGCAGCACTGCCGCCGCCAGCACCGGGTACGGGTCGGCGAGGGCCGTCGCCTGGAGGAAGGACGCGTAGCCGAGGCAGGTGGGGGAGGTGTCGATGCCCGCCAGGTCGTCGGCGGTCAGGCCGAACTCCTCGATGTACCCGGCGTGCAGCGTACGCTCCGCCGCCAGCGCGGCGTGCGCGCTCTCGGCGAAGAAGACGGCGTCGTCGGTGTCGGTGGCCCGGGTCGAGGCGACCGCGAGCGCCCGGGAGAACGCCTCCAGGTAGCGGGCGTCCTGCACGATGTAGAAGGCGAACCGCTCCCGGTCCAGCGTGCCATCGCTGAGGGCGGTGTTGAACGGGTGCTCGTGGATCGCGCGGAGCAGTCGCGCCGAGCGCTTCCACACGTCGTCGCAGAACATCGAGATCTCCTCAGCGGTTGGCGGACGGCACGGCACGGACGCTCGACAGCACCAGGAGAGAACCGGTCATGGCGACGTCCCTTCGCTAGTCCTAGCTAGATCAGGTTCGACGGGTGTGTTCTCAGCCCGGGCCATGCCGGGCACCCCGCGTCACCGCCGACCGTAACAAGGATCGCCTGGGACCTGCCACTCATGGCGGCGCCCGGGGCGGGCCTCCAGCGGGTGCGAGGCAGTCTCCGCCGGCTGCCGCGCCGGCGTGTGACCAGGCTTGAGCATCACCTCCTGATTCGCGGGTCGTTCGACGCGTATCGTCCAGGCATGGACACCGCTGCTTCACCCCGCGTCCTCGTCATCGGGTTTGACCCGTATCGGGTGCCCGGGCCGTGGGATCCCGAGCCGGTGGCCAAGGCGATCGAGGCGGGACTGACCAAGTTCGCCGAACATGGCGTGGGCGTCGAGACCTGCCTGATCGGCCTTGATGGAAGTGACGACGTGGAAGCGGTCGTCGGGAATGCGCTGCGAGCCCATCCGTGGGAGTGCGTCACCGTCGGCGGTGGCCTGCGGCACTCAGACGATCAAGTCGAACTCCTCGAGCAGGTGATCAACCTGGTGCGGCGGCACGCGCCCGATGCGGCCATCGCGTTCAACAGCACCCCGGCCACCACCTACGAGGCCGCTGCCCGTTGGATCGAGTGACGACGGCGAACGACGCGGCTTGAGCGTCAGCTTCTGGCTCGTCGTCGGGATGCTCGACGAGAGCCACTTACGGCCTGACGCGTTCGGGGAACCCGGTCCAGCGCAGGTCGGCCGGGAGGTGGCTCATGTCGTTGAACATCACGATCGTGGGCGGCAGGCCATCGCGGTACTCGATGACCGTCAGTGCGGTGTTGGCGCTGTTCAGTCCGAGCCACCGTGATGGCGGCGCCTCCAGCGCGTGCCGCACCAGCCACGCGATCGGGTAGGCGTGCGTCACCAGGACCTCGTGCGTGTCGGTCCGGCTCCTTTTCGCGGTCGTGTCGGGGACCTTCGCGAATCGGGCGACCAGGGCCTCGGCAAGCCTCTGGCCCGACGCTGCCTCGGTGTCGTCGTAGCCGTCGAAGAAGCCGGCCCAGGACGGGGGTGTTTCGGCGGCACTGGGGACGTAGGGCACGTGGTCGACGAGTTCGGCGGCCTCGGTCACGGGCACGTTCGGTAGATGCCGCGCGAGTTCGTGCGCGCTTGCCACGGCGCGTGGCAGCGGAGAGTGCCACACGGCGTCGACCGGTACGCCGGCGAGCCGTTCGCCCAGCAGGCCCGCCTGCCGGCGCCCGACGTCGGTGAGCTCCCCGAACGCGTCGGCCGCGCCGTGGCGTGCCAGGTAGAGGTGTCGCGTTGTCATCCGTGGTCAGGGACGCGGTGCCCGTGCGGGCCCGTTCCCATCTCCTCTCGATCTGTAGGGGTGGGTTCGGCGGCTATGTAGGCGAGGTGCGACGCCTGGCGATGGCTCCCGGCCGGGGGCGGAAGCGATCGGTCACGCGTTCGTCCCCGTGACGGTGCCGGCGGTCCCGTCGATGGTGATGACGGCGTCGTCGCGGAGCCTGGCCGTTGCGTTCGGGATGCCGAGGACGGCGGGGATGGCGTGCTCGCGAGCGACGATCGCGGCGTGGGAGAGCGCGCCTCCGGTCTCGGTGACGACGCCGGCGGCGATGCGCAGCAGCGGCGTCCACGCGGGGTCGGTGAAGGGGCAGACAAGGATGTCGCCCGGCTGCACGCGCGCGAAATCGCCGGGACCGCGGACGATCCTCGCGGTGCCGGTCACGGTCCCGTGGCTGCCCGGTATTCCGTTGAGGGTGGCAGGTGGGGTGTCCGAGGTGCCGGAAGGCGATGGTGGCGGTGGGGGCGCGGCGGTGACCGGCCGCGCTTGCAGAATCCAGGCGCGGCCGTCGACGATCGCCCACTCGATGTCCTGCGGTCCGCCGAGTACGGCGGCGATCTCCTTGCCCAACGCGGCGAGGTGCGTGGCGGTCGCGTCGTCGAGCGCGGGTCGGTGCCGGACACGGATGGGCACGTCGCGAACGACGAGCCGCGTACCGCGCCGGTCGAGGCGGGTCCGTTTGTCCGCGACGGTGCGTGTGATCGACCCGTCCTCGGCGACGCGATAGGCGTCAGGGGTGACGGTGCCCCCGACGACGCTGGGGCCGAGGCCCCAAGACGCCTCGATCTCGGTCGCGTCGTTCGGTCCCGCGGGGGTGAACATGACCCCGGACACCTCGGCGTCCAGATGGCGCTGGAGGATGACGGCCATCAGGAGGTCGTCGGACGGCCGGCCGTCGCGGCCGGAGGCGCCCCGGTAACCGAGGGCACGTGGAGACAACAGCGAGGCCCAGCAGGCACGTACGGCATCGGCGACTTCGCCGACTCCGCGCACGGCGAGAAAAGTCTCGTACTGACCGGCCGCCGACGCCTGACCGGTGTCTTCGTTCGCCGCCGATGATCTCACCGCCACGGGCGGGTCGCCGAGCTCGTCGAGTGCGCGTCCCAGCGCGTCGACCAGGGTCGCGTGGAGTGGGCGGGCCTGGATCGCCTGCCGCGCCGCGTCAAGCTCGTCCGGCTCGCCGGTGAACCGCCCGAGGCCCAGATCGCCGATAGTGGCCAGGTAAGCGGCGAACGAGACGACGAAGCCGTCAGGAACCGGTAGACCCGCGCGGAGCAGCGCGCCAAGTGCCCCGGCCTTGCCTCCGCAGGTATCGGCGGCGGCCTCCAGGAGGGGTACGAGCACCGATCCCGCCCTTCAACAGATCGTTGACAACGTTTTGTTGAGTGTGCATCATCGGTCGCATGCCACGCAAGCAGGACATCGCTCACGGCGCGCATGCCGACCACCTTCAGGCCCAGCGTGAGCAGGACGCGCGTGAGCGTCTACTGGACCTGGGCGCCGATGCGCTCGACGCCCGTCCGTGGCGACCATCGCCGGCCCCGCCGTCGGCGGTCGACCTCGTGCAGTTCGCCGTCTGGCGCTGCGCCGACCTGGACCCGGAGGACATCCTGAGCGCGCTCGCCCTCCTGCCCGCCGCACGCGCGGAGGTCGAAGGACTCGAATCCGCCCTGCTGTTCATGGCCCGGAGTGCGGGATTGACCTGGACGCAGATGGCGGACGCGATGGGGTTCAACTCCCCGCAGGCGTGCCAGCAGCGGTACACCCGCCTGGCGGCACGACAGGACGCCGGCTCATGACGCGGGACTCTCCACTCGGCCTCCTGGTCCTGCACGCCGTGCGCATCACCGGGTTCGCGGACACCCCCGTTGTCGCTCATCGGTACGGGCTCGACGCGGCCGAGACGAAAGAGACGCTGCTCGACGCCCAGGCACGTGGCTGGGTCGAGCACACCGCCTTCGCCGGCGCCGGAGGTTGGTCGTTGACCGAAGCGGGCCGAGCCGAGAACGAGCGCCGGCTCGCGGCCGAACTCGCACGCGTCGGCGGCGCCGAGGAGGTCCGTGACGTCTACCGCGAGTTCCTCCCGCTGAACGCCCTCCTGCTACAGGCCTGCACCGACTGGCAACTCCGGCCCGCCGCCGGCGATCGGCTCGCCGTCAACGACCACTCCGATCCCGCCTGGGACGCCGGAGTCCTCTCCGAACTCGCGGGCATCGACCGCGCACTCACGCCACTCGCGGACCGGCTCGAGGGCGTCCTCACGCGGTTCCGCGGATACGACGAACGATTCACCGCGGCCCTGGCGCGCGCCCAGGGCGGGGAGGGCGACTGGGTCGATCGCACCGACGTCGACTCCTGCCATCGGGTCTGGTTCGAGCTCCACGAGGACCTCATCGCCACGCTCGGTCTCGACCGTCACGCGGAACCCTGACCCCGGCCTCCCCTGCCCCGCATCCTCGATTCGGCAGTGCACCGGGACCTGCCACCCGAGGCTCTGAGGCGTACCGAATGCTCGGTGACCGCGTTCCACGGAAAGGGCAAAGCGTCCATACCGGCACCACAGGCGGACCTTCTCCGAGCATCCGGTACGCCCCCGCGGCGCACTCAGGGTGGGGTCCCCGTCACCCCCGAGGCGGTCCGACACCGTTCTCTCAGGAGGGCCATAGAGGGTCGGCTCCGACGGACTCACCCGGACTGGGAGTTCACGAGCGATGGCGTGTCGCGTCCGGCTTCGGGTTCTCCGTCCCAGGGTGAGCAGGGCTAGGACCCCTCCAGGCAACGGCCCGCGCTAGGGCCTGTCTCGAAGTGAGTGGAGCCATTCGTTGATGGCGGTGATGTGGATGGTGGCCTGGTAGCGGACGGCGAGCTTGTCGTATCTGGTCGCGACGGCCCGGTTGCGTTTGAGCCGGTTGATTCCGCACTCGACCGCGTGACGCTGCCGGTACAAGACCAGATCGAAGGCGGGTGGCCGGCCGCCCTTGGACCCTTTGCGGCGCCGGGCGGCGTCCTGGTCGGCCTTGCTGGGGATCGTGGCTTTGATCCCGCGTCGGCGCAGGTGAGCGCGGTTGGCGCGGGAGGTGTAGGCCTTGTCGGCCAGGACCCGGTCCGGCCTGGTCCGGGGCCGGCCCCTGCCCAGCCGGGGCACGCTGATGGCGGCCAGGACTCCGACGAACTGCGGACTGTCCCCGCGCTGGCCGCCGGTCACCACGATCGACATCGGCTTTTGGCCTTGCTCACAGCTCAGGTGCAGCTTGGTGGTCAACCCGCCGCGTGAGCGGCCCAGCGCGTGATCTGCCGGCTCGTCGGCCAGGCCACCGCCGGGAGGCTCGGTCTGCTGATCGGGGCGGGTGCGGGCCCCGGCGGCGTGCTGGTGGGCCCGGGTGATCGTGGAGTCCACGCTGACATCCCAGGTGATCAAGCCGGTCGCATCAGCTCGTGCTTGGAGCCCGGTGAGGATCTGTTGCCAGATGCCCGCCCGCTGCCAGCGGCGGAACAATCCATAGACCGCTTGCCAGGAGCCGTAACACTCTGGGACATCCCGCCAGGGCGCCCCGACGCGGACCCGCCAGCGGATCCCGTCGATGAGCTGGCGTTTCGTCCACTTCGACGGCCGGCCTGGCCGGGCGGGCACGGGCAGCAGGGGTTCCAGCCGCGCCCATTGCACATCGGTCAGGTCGAACCGCCTCGTCACCGCTAGGGTGGCCACGAGGCCTCCGGTGTTCAGTTCTTCTTGGTCGATGAACCCAACTACCGGAGGCCTCGCTACTTATCGATCACGACACGCCGTCATCCGGACACAAGCCGCACTTCGAGACAGGCCCTAGCGGGCAGCGAATCGGTGTCCCGGTGGGGGCGCGTGGCCGGCGGCCGCGCAGCCCTCCCCGGGACATTCTCGACCGCGGCGCGAGCGCACGGACCCCGGTGCCGGATTTCGGGTGAGCGGCACACCGGGCGATGACTTCTCACGCCGGACCCTGTCCATACGGGTGGTGTTTCACCGATGGAAGGGACTGTCATGCCTGAACTGCGAACCCTGCTCACCGGCCTGGGGCTGGTCGAGTCGCCTCGATGGCACGAGGACCGCCTCTACGTGTCCGACTGGACCGCCGGCGAGGTCATCGCGGTCGACCTGGACGGCGGCCACGAGGTCGTCGCGAGGGTCGCTTCACTGCCGCTCTGCACGGCCTGGTCACCCGACGGCCGGCTGTTCATCCTCGATTCGGCCGAGGCCCGGCTGTTGCGCCTGGACGCCGACGGAACGCTCGCGGACCACGCGGACCTCGGCGGGTTCGGCCACGGCTGGAACGACATCGTCATCGACGGTCGCGGCAATGCCTACGTCAACCGGATCGGGTTCGACATGTCCACGGGCGAGGACCCCAGGCCCGGTGACATCACGCTCGTCAGACCGGACGGATCGGCCCGGAAGGTGGCCGACGGCATCGAGTTCCCCAACGGCATGGCCGTCACCGAGGACGACTCGACCTTGATCGTGGCCGACTCGTACGGCACGTCGCTCGTCGGCTTCGACATCCGGCCGGACGGGAGCCTCTCGGCGGGACGGCTGTGGGCGGACCTGCGCGGCGAGGCGCCCGACGGCATCTGCGTCGACGCCGAAGGCGCCGTCTGGTACGCGACGGTCCCGGGCAGGCGCTGCGTTCGGATCCGGGAGGGCGGCGAGATCCTCGGGACGGTCGACCTCGACCGCGGTGCGTTCGCGTGCGCGCTCGGGGGCCCGGACCGGCGCACGCTGTTCATCGCCGCCGCCGAGTGGCCGGGCTGGCCGACGCCGGTACCCCGTGGCAGCGGGCAGGTGCTCGCGACGTTGGTGACGGTCCCGGGCGCGGGCCGGCCCTGACCCGGCGGCGAGTCCCGCCCCGCTCCGACCCCGTTCTCACGCCGAACGTCAACCGGACCGGCGCGTCAGGTCGACCTGGTAGCGGATGAAACCGCGGTGCTCGGCCATCGTGTCGTACAGCCGCCGGGCGGTGGCGTTCGACTCCTGGGTGTGCCAGTAGACCCGGGCGCAGTCGTGGGCCTTCCCCCAGTCGGTGACCGCCGTGATCAGGGCGCGGCCGACGCCCTTGCCCCGTACGTCCGGAGCGGTGAAGAGATCCTGCAGGTAGCAGACGTCGGCGTCCGGCATGGAGGTGCTGGCGTGCGTGAGGAAGTGCACGATCCCGACGAGCCGGCCGTCGAGCTCCGCGCCGAGGGCGTGCATGCGGGTGTCCGCCTGGAACTCGCGCCACGCCCGCTCGTACATCTCGTCGGGTTCGACCCGCTCGTAGAAGGCGACGTAGCCGCGAAACAGTTCCTCCCAGGAGGCCCTGTCGGGCGGAACGAGCCTGCGGACGCTGATCATCGGTCTCCTGCGCGATCTGATGCGGCGTGGCCGGGCGACGGCCGGCTTCGGCCCCCGAGCGTACGGACCGGGCGTAGGGCGGGAACACGGCCACTCGCGTACGAAAGCGCGAGACCAGTTCCGTCGTCGCGGGGAAACCGGGAGCCGGCCTGTTGCCGCGCGACATCGGGCCGGGACAGTGACCACTGCGGCCAAGGGGTGTGAAGGACGACAGACAAGACGACGAGTTGTCTCGTGATGACGAATAACGCAACAGTAAGTGAGCGACCCCACCGCTGGACGGTCCTGCCGTCCACGGCGAGAGAGGCTGGTCGCCGAGGCCTTGGCGCGCGGCGCCGACGGCCTTACGGCGAGCCGGCTGTTCCGAGTAGGTCGCGCGACCGCTGTGCGTACGGTCCTGAACGGCGAAGGGCTGTACTCGTTCACCTCTAAGGCCGAACGGCGCGCCGTGGAGGCGGCCCTCCGTGACACGTACGACACCGCCTGGAAGACCATCGTCGTTCTCACCGGCGACGGCGGCAGGAATTGCTCGAATCACCGGATGATCCGGATCTGGGAGGTCCGACCTTCCGCAACGACACCGCGCTCGCGATGTTCGAATGCCTGACCAGCGACCCGTGGCCGGCGCCGGACCGGATCGACGCCCACGGCCACCCGGTCAGCGCCTGGCGAGTTCGCGCAGGAATGGGACATGAACCCGGCGCGCGGGTCCGCACGCTTCTTCGACGTCCGCGTGGCTCGGATGCGTCCTGCGCGTCATTCGCGCGGCCATCGGAGACTGCGGGCAGTACGCGGCCCTGAGCGAAAGGCAAGGCGGCGACGTACAAGGGCTCCTGTGTCCCGGTTACGGCCGCATGGCGCAACGCCCACGCATGTACGCGCGCGGCGGGCTCGCACATGGCCCCGGACCGGCCCGGCGACGGGCCGGTCCAGGGCACGGGAGGCTCATCTCCGCCCCGAATGACAAGAGAAGGCCGGTCGGCGCGTGCACGCGCCAACCGGCCTGAGTCCCCCCTTACGGAGCTGCCGGAAGCGGTGCGGCGTGGGGCCGCCGCGCCGGTTCGGGCCAGCCGGGCGCCGTCGTCGCGGTGGTGGGGCCGGCCGTACGCGTCAAGCGGGGGATGGCGGCACTGCGCGGCCGTCCGGTGCGTCCGTAGCGTGAACGTCCCATGCGAATCTCGACGCACCGCCTAGGGTCTGTCCGGTGGATCACGTGGTGATCCACAACAGTGCGGAGACCAGGGTGATC
>NZ_BAABHJ010000030.1:0-164083 GCF_039542035.1 Actinoallomurus liliacearum | reverse complement strand
CGCCGGCCACGCCGGCCCCGGCCGAGCCCGAGCCGGCCCCGAAGCCGGCCGAGCCGAAGCAGCCGCAGCGCTCGGCGGAGGAGCGCGTCGAGGCCGAGCCGCCGACTCCCCGGCCCGCCGCGCCGAAGCCGATCGCCCCGCGGCCCACCACGCCGAAGCCACGCGACGCCGAACCGGCCGCCGCGGCGAAGCCCGAGCCCGCTCCGGCACCGAAGCCCGCCCCGGCGCCCAAACCGGCCCCGGCGAAGCCGGCCGCCAAACCGGCCGCGCAGAAGCCCCCCGAGAAGCCGGCGGAGAAGGTCGCCGACCGTCCCGCAGCCGCCGCGGCGGCGGCGAAGCCCGCCGCACCGCCCGCTCCGGAGAAGCGCCCGCCGGCCCGGAAGAGGGCCCGGAGCAAGCGCGCCTCGGTCCCGTCCTGGGACGAGATCATGTTCGGCGCCCGCCGCCCCGAGTAAGCCGACCGACGGCGGAACCCGGACCATCGCCCGCGGGTCGGCTGCCGAGGTCGGTGGTTGTCGTCGGTCGCGGCGGCGGACGGGCGCCGCGCGGTGGGCCGGTGCGCTGATCGGGGCCGGTCTCGACGGCTCGAGGCAGGCCTAGCGCTCGGTGAGGCCGCTGCCGGCGGGCCCGTTGTCGGGACGAATCGCCCGGCAGCGCGGGCTTTCATCGAGCATTGCGCCCGCCCGGAGCCGGCCGCTTCCCATCACCCCACGAAGCCCGCCGACCCTTGGTCGCCCGTGAAGCCGTGGCGCATGATCCGGAGAAGCCGTCGCGCGTCGTCCGCGCCGGTGGCCGCGATGGCGGCCCCGCTCGTCAGAGCGAGCAGGTCGTCCACGCTGAGGCCGGCGTCCACGGCACCGGCCCGTCGGGCTCGGGCGAGCAGCCTGTCCGCGGTGGACCGCATCGACCGGTGCCAGTCGTCGAACAACGCGGTACGGCGCTGGTCGTCGTCGTCCGTCCCGGCGAGCGCCAAGGCGCGCTTGGTGGCGACGTGGACCACGAAGTCGTCCAGCCAGGTGAACAGGGCCTCTCCCGGCGATTCGGCCTCGATCAGGGCGGCGCCCTGATCGCAGAGCGCCGTCACCTCGTCCGCGTACACCGCCACGATCAGGTCGCGGCGGGTCGGGAAATGCCGGTAGAGCGTCGCGTTGCCGACGCCCGCCCTGCGGGCCACCTCGTCCAACGGGACATCGGGCCCGCGCTCGTCGAAGAGCTCCCGCGCCGCCGCGAGCAGCGACTCGGCGTTCCGGGCCGCGTCCGTCCTGCGCGGTCGTCGGGAGTCCCGCGGACTGCCCGCATGCGCCATCGTCGTCTCCGTGGTTGCTAAGTGGGGAGTTCCCCGCTTAGGTTAGCGCACTATCCGGGGAACTCCCCGTTTCGTCGTCCGCCCGCGAGCAGGCCGAGCGGCGCCCCTCACGTCCCGCGAGCAAAGGATCGTCATGGCCATCACGGTTGAAGATCGCTTCGCCATCACGGAGTTGATCGCGATGCACGGGCACCTGTGCGACAGCGGAGAACTGGACCGCCTCGGCGAGGTGTTCACCACCGACGTGACGTACGACGTCCCGGACTTCGGGCAGAAGATCGTAGGTGTGACGGCGCTCGCCGAGGCGGGGCGCGCCCTCGGCGAGCGGAATCCGGTCGGCCACCACGTCACGAACGTGGTCCTCAGCGAACAGGCCGACGGCCACGTGCACGCGCGGTCGAAGGGAATCGGCATCTACGCGAACGGCACCAGCGGAAGCGTGACCTACGAGGACACCGTCGTGCGCGTGGAGAACGGTTGGCGGATCAGCCACCGGAAGACGCTCGCCCGCAGGGCTCCCCTGGGCGGGTGACGGCCGCGCCTCGGGCGGCACGCCGTGCCCACCGGAGGCGCGGCGGGCTCAGAGGCGTACGACGACGAGGGCGGTGTCGTCGGCCGCGCCACCGGCGACACCGAGGTCGGTGAGGACCGCGTCGGCCAGCGACTCGGGGTCCAGCGCGCCGTGCCGACTAACGCTGTCGGCGAGGCGGCCGAGGCCGTCGTCGATGTCCTCGCCCCGGCGCTCGACGAGGCCGTCGGTGTACAGCACGAGCGTGGCGCCGGAGGCGTAGCGCCGCTCGGCCTGCGGCCGAGGAGTGCCCAGGGGGTTGAGGCCGAGGGGCGGGTCGGTGGCCTGGTCGAGGAGGTCGACCGTGCCGTCGGGCTGCAGCAGGACCGGCGGCAGGTGACCGGCGCAACTGTAGGTGATCTTCTGCTCGGCCTTGTCGATGACGGCCTGCACGGCGGTGCTGGCCAGCGCTCCCTCGACCGAAAGCGCGTACCGGCCGAGCGCTTGGAGCGCCGGGGCCGGCTCGGCGAGGGACTGGACGGCGGTGCTGAGCGCGCTGCGCAGCTGCCCCATCACTCCGGCGGCGGACAGTCCGTGCCCGACGACGTCCCCGACCGCCACCGCGAGCCGGGTCTCATCCAGCTCGATCAGCTCGTACCAGTCACCGCACACGTGCAACGTGTCGATTGCTGGCAGGTAGCGCACCGCGACGTCACCGGGCTGCTGAAGGTCGACCTCCGGCAGCATCGCCCGCTGCAGCGTCAGCGCGACCTGCCGCTCCCGGGCGTACGCCCGCCTCAGATCCTCGTAGCTCTCATAGAGCTCCTTGGCCCGGCCGAACAGTTCGGCCTCCATGGCCTGGTGCCTGACCGGGTCCTCCTGCGCCTGATGCGTGACGAACGCGGTCACATCCTCGGTACGGACCACGAACAGCACCGCCTCACCGTCCAGGCCCAGGACGGGGCTGGTGAACGTGCTCCAGTACCGCTCCTCGAACTCACCGGGGCGGTCCGCCACGGGAATGTCGTACTTCTGCGGTCCCTGGATGTCCCGCTGACGCGTGACCGCGGCCCGTCGCACGGACATCTTCAGGCTGCGCATGCCGCGCAGTCCGGCGTCCTGCTCACAGGGGAAGGCGTCGAACATGTAGCGGCCGACGAGATCATCCCTCGTGCGTCCCGTGGTCTCGAGGTAGGACCGGTTCGCCTCCACGATCGTCAGCTCGGGAGTCAGCACCAGACACGGACTCGGAGTGGCCGCGAACAGAGCCTCATAGTCGATCTCGGCAGCCGTGACACACCTCCGGGTACGTGCAGTGATTACCCAGAGTTTATGGGAGACCCTACGATGACCTGCGACAACGCCCGGCCGGCACGGTCGGTCACGACGCTCCTCCGCGATCATCGACCGCTGCGCCCTAGAGGCCCTCGGGCCCGGCCGGTCAGCGCGGGGGCGCGGAAAAGCCTCGGAAAAGCGCGCGCCGCCGGGTGATTCGTCCCGATGAAGGACCGCCCACGACCGCTTCACCGAGCCTTGCGTCCGCCCGCACACCGGCCGATCCGCATCACGCGACGCCGTCGCGCTCCGGCCAAGCCATGATCACTGGCTATCACTGCCGCCTATGGTCGGCGAACGCCAGTGATCTTGTGGTCGCGGGGCTGAGGGGCCTCTTCTCAGGGGGCTGTCAGGCGGTATCAGACGGATGTGCGCGGTATGTCAGGGCGGTCGGAGACAGTGAGGGTCGTACACATATAGACCTCACGGGAGAAGACCCCCATGACTTACGCGATCCAGGCGGAGGGCCTGGTGAAGCGGTTCGGTGAGACGGTCGCCCTGGACGGCGTGAGCCTGACGGCGCGCCCCGGCACCGTACTCGGCGTGCTCGGCCCGAACGGGGCTGGCAAGACCACCGCCGTCCGCATTCTCGCCACCCTGCTGCGGCCCGACGAGGGCCGCGCGACCGTCGACGGCCACGACGTCGTGCGCGAAGCGCACCAGGTCCGGCAGCTGATCGGGCTGACCGGGCAGTACGCGTCGGTCGACGAGATGCTGACCGGCACGGAGAACCTCGTCATGATCGGCCGGCTGCTGGACCTGTCACGGTCGGAGGCGAAGGCGCGCGCGGCCGAGCTGCTGGAGCGGTTCGAGCTGTGGGACGCCCGCGACCGCCCGGCCAAGACCTACTCCGGCGGTATGCGCCGCCGGCTGGACCTGGCGGCCAGCCTGGTCGGGCGGCCGTCGGTGCTGTTCCTCGACGAGCCGACCACGGGCCTGGACCCGCACGCCCGCGGCGGGCTGTGGGACGTCGTCCGCGGCCTGGTCGATGACGGTGTGACCGTGCTGCTGACCACGCAGTACCTGGAGGAGGCCGATCTGTTCGCGGACGAGATCGCCGTGATCGACCGGGGCAAGGTGATCGCCAACGGTACCCCCGACCAGCTCAAGACGCAGGTCGGCGGGCAGGTGCTCCAGGTCCGGCCGGTCGACGAGCGGGACCGTGAGACGGTCGCCGGTCTGGTCAGCGTGGTGGTCGGCGACGGGATGCAGGTCGAGGGCGACCTGGTGACCGCGCCGGTGACCGACCCGGCCGTGCTGCCGACGATCGTCCGCCGGCTCGACGACGCGGGCGTGCTGGTGGCCGAGCTGTCGCTGCGCAAGTCGACCCTGGACGAGGTCTTCCTCGCCCTGACCGGCCACCGCGCCGAGCCCGCCGAGACCGCCGCCGAACTCGTCACCGAAGGGAGCCGGGCGTGACCGCCTCCGCCGTCGCCGCACCCCGCACGCTGACCCGGCGCGTCAGCCCCGTCGCGACCCTGCGGCACACCGCGACCCTCGCCTGGCGCAGCCTGGTGCAGATCAAGCACAACCCGATGGAGCTGATCGATCTCAGCATCCAGCCGATCATGTTCGTCGTGCTGTTCGCGTACGTGTTCGGCGGCCAGATGGCCGGAGGGCCGACGAAATACCTGCAGTTCGCGCTGCCGGGGATCATCGCGCAGAACGCCATGTTCGCCACCATGAACACCGGCTTCCTGCTGAACACCGACCTGACCAAGGGCGTGTTCGACCGGCTGCGCAGCCTGCCCATCGGGCGGATGTCGCCCCTGGCCGGGCGGATCGTCGCGGACACCGTCAAGCAGGCCTGGTCGATGGCGATCCTGATCGCCGTCGGCATGATCATCGGCTTCCGTGTGAAGACCGACGTCGTCCACGTGGTCCTGGCCTTCCTGCTGCTCCTGGCCTTCGCGCTCGCGTTCTCCTGGATCGCCGTGCTGATCGGCGTCCTGGTGAGCGAGCCGGACAAGGTAATGATCTTCGGGTTCACAACGGTCTTCCCGCTCAGCTTCACGAGCAGCGCGTTCGCGCGGGTCGACACGATGCCCGGCTGGTTGCAGGCCTGGGTGAAGGTCAACCCCGTGACGCACCTCGCCGACGCCACCCGCGGTCTCATGAACGGCGGCGCCGTCGCGTCCCCGGTCCTGAAGTCCCTGGTGTGGGCGGCGGGCATCGCGGTGGTCTTCGCGCCGCTCGCGGTCCGCGCGCTGCGCCGCCGGGTCTGAGGGCCGTCCGCCTGATGCGGGCCCGCGCCGGCGCGGGCCCGCATCAGGCGCTCCGGCGCGGGGCCACCACGGCCGCCCGTCCAGCCAGGTGACCAGGGCTCCGCCCACCATCGGTCCCACCGCGGCGGCGAGCCCGTTGACGGTGAAGAAGATCCCCAGGGCCGTGCCCTTCGGGCAGCCGCCGGCCATGCGGGACCGCTCGCCGGATACCGTCAGGCTGTTACGGTGTCGCGGTGGATTCCGTCGACCTGGGCCTGATTCACGCGCTGCGGCTGGACGGCCGGGCGTCGTTCCGCGCCGTCGCCGAGGTCCTCGGCGTGTCGGAGAACACCGTGGCGCGCCGCTACCGGCGGCTGCGGGGTGGGGGCCTGCTGCGGGTGGTCGGCACCGTCAACGGCGCCCGCCTCGGCTACGTCCCCTGGACCATCCGGCTCCGCTGCACGCCCGACGCGGCGAGCAGGGTCGCCGAGGCGCTCGCCGCCCGGGAGGACACCTCATGGGTGTACCTGCTGTCGGGCGGCACCGAGATCTCCTGCAACGTGCAGGCGCGCAGCGCCGACGAGCAGGAGGCGCTGCTGCTGCACCGGCTGCCGCGGACGAGCCGGGTCGTCTCCGTGTCCGCCCACCTGCTGCTGCGCGGCTTCGCGCTGCCCACCGGCTGGGCGGGCGTGGCCGCCCTGTCCCCCGAGCAGGTGGAGCGGCTCCGGCCCGAGCCGGAGGAGGCCGAGGACGGGCCGGTCACGCTCGACGACGACGATCGGGCGCTGCTGCAGGCCCTGTCCCGCGACGGCAGGGCCCCGTACGCGGAGCTGACCTCGGTCACCGGCTGGTCGGAGTCCACGGTGAGGAGGCGCCTGACGGCCCTGCGCCGGACCGGCGTCCTGCGGTACCAGCTGGACGTCCCACCCGCGGTGGTCGGCTTCGCGGCCGAGGCCCGGCTGTGGATGAGCGTCCGGCCAGCCGCGGCCATCGAGACCGCCGAGGCGCTCGCGCGGCACCCGGAGGTCTCGTTCGCCGCGCTCACGACCGGCCCGACCAACCTCCTGGCGGCCGTGAACTGCCGGGACGCCGGGGACCTCGCCCGCTACCTCACCGAGCGGGTCGCCGCCCTCGGCGGCATCCGGTCGATGGAGACCGCGCCGATCATCCGTACGGTCAAACGTGCGGGGTCGCTGTTCCCGGGCGGGCCGCCGGTCAGTGGTCGGTGATCGGGTCGATCCCGAGGTGGTCCGCGACGTCCGTGATCCGCATCGCGTGACCGCGCGCGTACGCCTCCGCGTACCGCTCCTCGCCGATCGCCTCCCGTACGGCGTGCTCGATCCGCGGCGGATCCTCGAGCGACCGGTCCTCGGTCCCGCGGATGCCGACGGCGGCCCCGAGGAGCGATGCCGCGAGCTCGTGGTCACCGCCGCGGAGCGCGTGGTCGGCCAGGCCGACGAGGGCCTGCCCGACGATCGGGGCGTCGTGCGCCACCCAGGCGTACCGGAACGCCTCGACGTGCCGGGCCCGCGCCGCGTCGAGATCGCCCTCCACCCCGTGGAGCATGGCGAGCTGGGTGTTGATCATCGAGGCGAACTGCGGCGGCCCGCCGGGCCACTCTCCGAGGACGATGTCCTCGAGCGCGGCGCGTGCGGCGTCGAGGTCGCCGCGGCGCCGTGCCACGTCGGCGGTGGTGAAGCGGACGATGGCGACGTCGATGGGCGAACCGCGGCGCTCGGCGCCCCGGAGCGCGGCGTCGAGCTCGGCGCGGGCCCTCTCGTCGGCACCGAGCGATGCGTAGGCCTGGGCCAGCCGGACGCGCAGGTGACTGGACTCGTCGAAGCTGCCCAGGTCCAGCGAGTAGCGCAGGGCCTCCTCGATGTAGTCCTTGGCGGACAGCGGATCACCCTGCCACAAGGTCAGCTCGGCGAGCCCCGTGAGCGTCAGCGACATGCCCCAGCGTTCGCCGAGGGCGCGGAACTCGTCGAGCGCGTCGGTGAAGTTCCGGTCGATCTCCCGGACCCGGCCGAGGTTGATCAGCGCGTGCCCGCGGATCGTCCCCACGGTGGCCCGGAGCCACGGGTCACGGGCGTCGCGCAGGGATTCCACCGCCGCGAGCGCGTCCTCGATGCGGCCGTCGAAGATCAACAGTCCCAGCGGAGCGATGCGGAGCATCGGATGCAGGTCGTCCGGCGGGATGCCCGCGCAGGCCTCCATCGCGGCCTCGATCCTGTGCCGCATCTCGTCCCTGTCGCGCAGCATCGGATCGTCGTCGATCTGGCCGATCATCCAGTAGAGGGTGGCGACCGCGTGCGCGGCGGCCGGCCCCTTGCCGGGCACCGCGAGGGCGTCCCGGGCGAGCTGCTGGCCCTCGACGCGCATCCCGCGCAGGAACCAGAACCAGCCCAGACTCGCGACGTAGCGGAGGGCGAGCGCGGCGTCCTGGACCTCGATCGCCCAGCGCAGCGCCGAATGAAGGTTGTCGTACTCGGCGATGAGGCGGTCCAGCCACCGCAGCTGGTCACGGGTGCGCAGCTTGGGCTCCGCCGTCTCCGCCAGCCGGAGGAAGTGGTGCGCGTGCGCGCGGCGGACCCTCGTGGCCTCGCCCGCGTCGGACAGCCGCTCCGCGCCGTACGCCCGGATCGTCTCCAGGACGCGGTACCGCCCGGTCGCGTCGATCTCGACGAGCGACTTCTCGACCAGCCCGGTGAGCGCGTCGAGGACGTCGTCGCCACAGACGTCCTCGATGCTCTCCAGGGTCGCGCCGCCCGCGAAGACCGACAGCCGCCGCAACAGCGCGCGTTCGGCGTCGTCGAGCAGCTCCCAGCTCCAGTCGACGACGGCGCGCAGGGTCTGGTGCCGGGGCAGGGCCGTACGGCTGCCGCCCGTCAGCACGCGGAACCGGTCGTCGAGGCGGTCCGCGAGCTGCGCAGCGGTCATCGTACGGAGGCGGGCGGCGGCCAGTTCGATGGCCAGCGGCATGCCGTCGAGGCGGCGGCAGATGGCGAGGACCGCGGGGAGGTCGACTCCGGGGTCGAAGCCGGGCCGCACCGCGGTGCCGCGCTCGACGAACAGGCGTACGGCGGGATAGTTCAGCGCTCCGCCCGGCGGTGAGGGCGCCCGGCCGGAGTCGGCGGCGGTCCGGTGAACCTCGGCCGGGTCGTCCGGCGGGAAGGCGAGCGGAGGCACCGGCCACAGGCTCTCACCGGTGATTCCGAGCGCCTCCCGGCTCGTCGCCAGGACGCGCACGCCGGGGCAGTCACCGAGCACCCGGTCGACGAGCCGGGCGCAGGAGTCGATCAGGTGCTCGCAGTTGTCGAGCAGGATGAGCAGCCGCTCGTCGGCCAGCGCGGCGACGAGCCGCTCGACCGGTTCGACGCTGGTGGGCGCCGCGCCGAGCATGCCGGCGGTGAGCGCGGTCTCGCGGAGCCCGAGCGTGCTCAGCAGCGCCTGCGGGACCTCACCCGGGTCGCCGACGCCGGCCAGCTCGACCAGCCAGACGCCGCCGGGCATGCGCTCGGTCAGGCCCGCGGCCGCCTCGACGGCCAGCCGGGTCTTCCCCGCCCCGCCGGGCCCGGTGAGGGTGACGAGACGGTTCTCCTCGAGCAGCTTGCCGACGCGTTCGATCTCCTCCTCGCGGCCGATGAAGCTCGTCAGCCGGGCGGGCAGGTTGCTGCGGCCGCGTGACCGGGCGGGGGTCTGGTCGCCGCGGAGCACGGCGAGGTGGACGGCGCGCAGCTCCGGCGACGGGTCGACGCCGAGTTCCTCCGCGAGGGTGCGGCGGGCGTCCTCGAAGCTGGCGAGCGCGTCCGCCTGGCGGCCGGCGGCGCACAGCGCCCGCATGTACTGCCCGCGCAGGCGCTCGCGGAGCGGGTGCGCGGCGACCAGCGCCTCCAGCTCGGCGGGGTCGGCGCGGCCGAGCAGCAGCAGCGCCTCGGCGTGGTCCTCGATCGCGGCGAGGCGCTGTTCGGTGAGGCGGGCGACGTGGCCGCGGGCGAATCCGGTGTCGGTGACGTCGGCGAGCGGCGTGCCGCGCCAGAGGCTCAACGCCTCGGCCAGGGCGTCCGCCGCGCGGGCCGGGTCGTCCTGCAGCAGGCGCCGTCCGTGCGCGATGAGCCGGTCGAAGCGCCGCAGGTCGACCACGTCCTCCTCGACGACCAGCCGGTACCCCGCGGGCCGGGAGTCGATCGCCCCGGGTGGCAGGGTCCGGCGGAGCCGGGAGATCAGCGACTGGAGGGCGTTCGGGGCGCCGGCCGGTGGATCGCCGTCCCACACTCCGGCGACGAGGCGGTCGGCGGTCAGGACGCGGGGAGCCTCGAGGGCGAGCAGGATGAGGAGGGTGCGCAGCCGGGCGCCACCGACCTCCACCGGCCGTCCGCCGTCATCGGTGACCTCGAGAGGGCCGAGCAACGAGATCCGCACGGGTCGATCCTCCCCTGTCCGCCCGGGGCGGCGCCCCGGCTTTTCCGAATTCGCGAGATATATCGCGTTGAGTCTCGCACAAAAACGGCGGGTCGGCCTCCCCGCCGACCCGCCGCGAGGACGGAAAAGTGGTACTTCGCGCGCCGTGACCGCCCCCTGGCCGGGAAGGACTCGGCGCCCCCGCCCCCGGCCGGGGGCGGGGACACGGGTCAGGCCGCGCGGTCCTGCCCGCTGGCCAGCTCGAACTCCGCGCGTGGCCTCTCGATGCCGCCCAGGGCCACCGTCTCGCGACGGAAGAACAGCGCGAGCGTCCAGTCGGCCACCACGCGCACCTTGCGGTTGACGGTGGGCACCCGCGACAGGTGGTACGTCCGGTGCATGAACCAGGCCGCGAACCCGCGCAGCTTCACGCCGTACACGTGCGCCACGCCCCGGTACAGGCCGAGGCTGGCGACCGACCCGGCGTACGAGTGGCGGTACGCCTTGCGCTCCTTGCCGCGAAGGGTCGCCACGATGTTGTCGGCGAGCCGCTTGGCCTGGCGCACGGCGTGCTGGGCGTTGGGCGCGCAGTACTCACCGGGCCGGGTCAGGTCCGGGACGGCGCCGCAGTCACCGGCCACGAACGCGTCGTCGGCGCCCTCGACGGTGAGGTACTCGGTCGCCACGATGCGGCCCTGCCGGTCCAGGGGCAGGTCGGTGGAGCGGTTGAGGGGATTCGGCTTGACGCCGGCGGTCCACACGAGCGTGCCCGCCTCGAACTCCGTCCCGTCGTCCAGCACGATCCGGCGGTCGACGGCCGACGTGAGGCGCGTGTTCAGCCGTACGTCGATGCCCCGGCGGCGCAGCTCCTCGACCGTGTAGCGGCCCATCCGGTCGCCGACCTCGGGCAGGATCCGGTCGCTGGCCTCGACGAGCACCCAGCGCATGTCCTGCGGGCCGAGCTCCGGGTGGTACTTCAGGGCGCCGCGCGCCATGTCCTCCAGCTCGGCCAGGGCCTCGACGCCGGCGAAGCCGCCGCCGACGAAGACGAAGGTCAGGGCGCGGCGGCGCACCGCCTCGTCGTCGGTGGAGGCGGCGGCGTCGAGCCGTCCGAGCACGTGGTTGCGCAGGTGGATGGCCTCGGCGATGTTCTTGAATCCGATGCCGTGCTCGGCGAGCCCGGGGATCGGAAGCGTGCGGGAGACCGATCCCGGCGCCATCACCAGGTAGTCGTAGGAGATCTCGGTCGCCGGGCCGGACGCCGGGCGCACCGTCGCGACGTGGTGGGCGTGGTCGACGGAGACGACCCGCCCGTTCAGGACGCGCGCCTTGGGCAGCACCCGGCGCAGCGGCACGACGACGTGGCGGGCCTCCAGGTGGCCGGCGGCCACCTCGGGGAGGAACGGCTGGTAGGTCATGAACGACTGGGGGTCCACGACCGTGATCGTCGCCTCGTTCGACCGCAGTCGCCGCTGCAGGCGCAGTGCGGTGTACATGCCGACGTAACCGCCGCCGACGATGAGGATGTGGGGAGTGGTCCGGCTCGGGTTCGGGCTCGTGGCCACGGCGATGCTCTCCTCGCTCGACTGCTCGACTTGTGAATACATTCACAAACTACGCCATCGAGCCTGATATTCCAGGGGATCGCCATGTGAAAGATCGCGAAAGTTCACGTTACGCCAAACGAACCGGCGGGTTCCGCCGAGAAATCCGCCACCTCTTCCGATCGTGCCGCCGCATGACCCGCCTTCCTCCTCGGGCCGTCTCCCGGCCGTCCGCCGGTCGAGACGGCATCGGCCGCCGGACCGCTTTAGGGTGAGCCGCACGCCCGGTGTTCGGTCCCGACGCCGCGTCGAGGAGCCGCGCGGCCCCCGATGCGCCGAATACGCGGACATCCGCCGGGCGCGGCGTACGATCGTCCCCCGGGAGCTGTATATCGATGATGACCACGTTGTGGCGGCCGGTGTGCCTGGCCGTCGTCGGGCTGCTGTCCCTCACGGGCTGCAGCCTCTTCGGGCAGAACAAACTCGTACGCGGCAGCGTTCCGGACTCGATCACGGTGACCAGTCCGGCGTTCCGCGACGGCGCGCCGATGCCCGTCCGCTTCGCATGCCCGCAGTACGGCGGCCGGTCCAAGACGCCGCCGCTGCGCTGGTCCGTCGCGCAGAACGGCGTCGGTTCCCTCGCGCTCGTCATCGACGACCCGGACTCCCCCAGCGGCGCGTACGTCCACTGGGTGCTCTACAACATCGACGCCACGGCGGCCGAGCTCCTGGAGAACACCGTCCCGCCGCACGCCGAGCAGGCGGTCAACACCGCGCAGAAGGTCGGGTACGCCCCGCCCTGCCCGCCGAAGGGAGAGGTGCACAAGTACCGCTTCACGCTCTACGCGCTGAAGGACAAGGTGCCCCTGAAGAACGGCGCGAGCCTGGGCGACGCCCTGGCGGCGATCGCCTCCCGTACGATCGCGCGGGGCCGGCTGACCGCGATCTTCCAGGGAGCGGTCGTGAAGTCCTGAGGGACCGGTGCGCCGGACCGTCGCCGCGCGCCAGGAGGCGTGGAGCGGGCATGGCGGCACCAACGGGTCTGAGGGCCAGTAGTGTGAAGGTAGATGTGTGCGAACCGTATGACAAGGGTCATAGCGGTCGGCGACAATCGGTCTAGCTCCTTGGGGGGCCCGGTGCCGGTGATCACGGGAAAAGGTCTCCGCGTCGGCGTCGACCGCTAGACCATGGCGTTGGGTGGTAGCTATGTGGGGTCTGATCGTTGTCCTTGGCTTGGTCGCGGTCGTCATCCTGGTCGGGGTGCTCGTCGCCCTCGGCATGAGGGCGAGCCGTGCCGGAGACGAAGACGACTGGATGTCCGACGAGGAGCAGCCCCGGGGCCGCCGCGCCGGCAGATCCCGAGGCCGCCGCGCCGAGGGTGACGAGGCGGTGGAGGACTCCTACGGCGGCGGCGACATGCGCGTGGCCGGTGCTCCGCTCCCGCAGCAGCACCAGTTGCCCGCCGCGCCGATCGCCGGCCCGGGCGCCGGTCCGGCGCAGCTGCCCGCCCCGGTTCCGGCCGCGCCTCCGGGCAGCCGGAACAACGAGGACATGGACGACGACGAGTACTGGTCGACCATCACCTTCGACAAGCCGAAGTTCCCCTGGCGGCAGGACGCCGGGCAGCCGTCCGAGGCGCGGGGGCAGGACCCCCTGGGCCACCACCAGGCGGCGCACCCCGAGCCGACGCCGCTGGCCGGCCCGCAGCCGCAGGGCATGCCGCTCGCCGGCCAGTCGCCGCACGGTGGCCCGATCGACTCACCGGCACCGCCGACCAGGCCGCAGCCGGCCGTCCCGGCCCTCGACACGCCGTCGACGCCGCCCGGCCCGCTCGATATCCCGTCGCTCCCGTCCGCGCTGGACATCCCGTCCTCCGAACGGGCGGCCGAGACGGTGGCCGGTGACGAGATCCCGGCGTACGGCTCGACCGAACAGAGCGGCGGCTTCTCGCCCTCCTACCCGAGCGAGCCGTCCTACTCGTCCGAGGCGCCCTCGTACTCCTCTGAGGCGCCCTCCTACTCCTCCGAGGCACCGTCGTACTCCTCCGAGCCGTCCTACTCCTCGGAGGCACCGTCGTACTCCTCGGAGTCCCCGTACTCGTCCGAGCCCTCGTACGGCGGCGACCGCCCGTACGGCGCGGACCCGACGAGCGGTTACGGCGACGATCCGCTGAACACCGGCGAACGCCCGACGTACGGCTCGAGCTCCCCCGCCGCGCCGACTCCGCCGGTCCCCTCCCCGCTGGGTTCCTCGGCCCCGCTCGGCTCCTCCCCCTCGATCAGCGGCAGCGACGACGGACCCGTCGTCCCGGCCGTCGACGAGCTGCTGGCCAAGATCCAGCGGCAGCGCGCCGGAGGCGGTGAGGGAGACTCGGGAGGCTCCGCCCCGGCCTCGGGCGGCCCTGCCCCGGCCTCGCCGAGCCCCGCCAAGTTCGACCCGCTCACCGACCCGCTCGACACCGGCGACCACTCGTACCGCTCCTCCTCGGCCGGCTCCTCCACCGGCGGCGGCTGGTCGACGGGCTCCTACGGGTCCTCCGACTCCTACAGCGGTGGTTCCGGGGACTCCTCCTACGGCTCCTCGACGAGCGGCTCGTACGGGTCCGACCCGCTGTCCGGCGGCTACAGCTCGACCGGCGGGTACAGCACCCCCTCCTACGACAGCGGCTCCAGCGGTTACGGCTCCTCCCCGGCGTACGGCGGCGACTCGTCCTCGTACGGCTCGGGCTCGGGCTCGGGCTCGGGCTCGGGCTCGGGCTCGGCGAGCCAGGACGACCCGCTCGGCGGCGGATACACCGGCTCGTCGTCCTCGTCGTCGGACTCGTACGGGTCCTACGGCGGCACGTCCACCGGCGGCTACTCGAACACCGGCGGCTACCAGACCTCCGGCTCGTCCTACGGCGGCTCGGACTACCTGGGCTCCTCCTCGCCCGGCTCCGGCTCCGGCTACGACCTCGGCTCCTCGACGCCCGGGTCCGGCCAGGCGTCCGACGATCCCAACGCGACGCAGGCCTACCCGAGCAGCCCGTACGGCACCTCCTACGGCGACCGGAAGACCGACGACAAGCGTTCGGACGACTGGGGCTCCTACGGGGACCATCGCGGCTGAGGCCCCTCACCCCGACACGACCGTGGGCTCCGTGGTTCGTGCGAACCACGGAGCCCACGTCTTTTTCCCGGGGGGTCGGTTTCGTCCACCCGGCGGTCACGGCGGAAGAGACGTACACCGCGGGATGTAAGGATCCCTCCGGAGAAGCGGCGAACGACCGTTCGATTGCATGGCAACCGTTTGACCACCCCCATCACGCTGCGTGAATCTCTCCTACGCACTCCGTACACGGACAGCGACTCAGGAGATCATCCATGCCTCTTAAGTTCGTCGGAATCGACCCATTCACCAACGGGGATAACTGCCCCACCGTGTGGGTGGACGAGAAGACCAGCGAGATCGTCATTCAAGGATGGACCGCGGACCCGGATACTCGGAGGGAATGCCTGGCGACCGGCCCGATACCCGACCACGAGACGGTGCTGCGGCTACCGGCGCGGATGGCACCGATCCTGAAGGAGGCGTGCGATGTCGCCGGAGGTCCCATCGTTCAATGACCTGCTGGCCGAGTGCGACGAGTCGGCCGTCCACCTGGAGATGCGGGACGGCTACACGCCCGGTGATCCCGTCTACCGCGACTGGCGGGCGGGGCTCCGGATCGACGGGCCGGAGCGCTACGCCGAATGGTTCGCGCTCGTACGGACCACCGTCGCCCGTGGTGTCCGGATGCGGCGCGTCCGCATCGTGTCGGAACCACTGGCGGACTTCATCCGTTTCGAATACAACATAACGGGAGGATTGAACGTCGCGGCCGGCGAGCAGGTACGGTGGCTGCCTCGCCGGCAGGCCTCGGACCTGGCCCTGCCAGGCAACGACTTCTGGGTGTTCGATGGCCGGGTCGTACGATTCGGCTACTTCGCCGGAGACGGGGACTTCGTCGGCCACGACGTCTGGGAGGATCCTGACGTGGTGAAGCTATGCACCTCCGCCTTCGAGGCGGCCTGGGAACGCGGGGTCGATCACGATGACTATCGCCCCGCCTGAGCGCCCCGGACCATCGCGGGGGACGGTGTCCATGAGCTCACCGTCCTCGTCCGTCCAGGCGGCCCGTCAGGCCATCGCCGACCGGCTGCGGGAGATCAGGGTCGACGCCGGCCTGACCGCCAAGGCGCTCGCCTTCGCCGCCGAATGGGACCGCACCAAGATCTCCAAGATCGAGCACGCCTCCCGGCCGCCCTCCGTCGACGACATCCGCCGCTGGTGCGCCGTCTGCAAGGCCGACGACCAGGCCGCCGACCTCGTGGCCTCGCTGCGCACCGTCGAGGGCGCCTACGTCGAGTGGCGGCGGCTGCAGCGCACCGGCCTGCGCCGGCTCCAGGAGTCCCGCGTGCCGCTGTACGAGCGGACCCGCAACTTCCGTGTCTACTGCTCCCAGGTCGTTCCCGGCCTGTTCCAGACGGCCGCGTACGCGGGGGCGCTGCTGTCGGCCATCACGACGTTCCACGACTCCCCGAACGACGTCGAGGAGGCGGTGGCCGCCCGGATGGCCCGCTCACACGTCGTACGGGACGGCGACCACCGGTTCGCCGTGCTCGTCGAGGAGTCGGTGCTCCGCTACCAGGTCGGCGGCCCCGAGACCATGGCCGGGCAGCTGCACCACCTGCTGGACATCATGGCGATGCCATCGGTGTCCCTGGGCGTCATCCCCTTCGACCACGGCGGCCGCCGGATGTGGACCCTGGAGGGCTTCAACATCTTCGACTCCGCCCAGGTCTCGGTGGAGCTGCTGTCGGCGGCGGTGACGGTCACGACACCGGGCGAGGTGGAGTTGTACGCGAAGGCGTTCGCCGAGCTGTCGACGATGGCGGTCTTCGGCACCGCCGCACGGGCGCTCATCACCGCCGCGATCGACACCCTCGGCTGAGCTCCCCCGCCGGACCCGAGTGAGCCGCCTCTGAGCCGGCCCGGCGGGCGTCCGCCGGGCCCGGGACCGCGCGCCGGAGGCCCGTGCGCCTTAAGCGTGCGCCACACTCGGGCACACTCCTCGCACCTGCCAGGTCGCCGGCTTTAACGTCACGGCAGACGGCCGTGTACCCCGCGCGATGAGGAGAACGCACATGGGCGAGGAGACCGTCGCCGCGTTAGTCGTCCGGCACCTGCACGAACTGCGGGGTGCGCTCGATCAGGCCGGCTTCGAGACCATTTTCGACCATCCCCACGGCGCGGCACCGTACCTCCGGGCGACCAACCGGCATGCGCCTGTCATGTCGGAGACGATCCGCTGCGAACACCACATCGTGGACGGCGACGCCTACTGGTTCTTCTACTCGTGGGGCCAGCCCATCTGTCCGGCGGTGGACAAGGTCTTGGCGGCCCGGGAGATCAGTCGCGTGATCGGCAACCGCGCCTCACGTCTCCGGACGGACACATGAGCGAACGGGGCGAAGGAGGCCGCATGAGTTATGACCAGGAGCTGAGCGAGTTCCGGCAGATCCTCGACGAGATGACCGTGGTCGGACACCTTCGCCGCGACGCCGAGCTCGCCGAGCTGCACCGACTGATCGGACGCTACCCCGACGAGGCGCGGGAGATCTGCGCGAAGTTCGACGGCGCGTTCGACAAGCCCGCGTGACCGAGCCCCCGGCCCGATCGCGCGAACGGACCGAGCCGCGGTGGCGGTGACCACGCCCCCGCCACCGCGGCTCGACTCATGCTCGGCCGCCGACCCGTACCGAGACGGTGAAAGTTTCACCGGTAAAGTTCGGTAAACCACTCTGTCAGGATAAGATCCATCGTGCGCTCCCACCGTCCGTTCTGTCCCCGCGAGACGGAGAAACGCGCATGCACCACCACCGAGGTCACCTCTCCCGCCGGGCGCTCCGCGCCCTGACCCTGCTGTCGGCGGCAGTGCTGTTCCTGATCCCCTGGGCCGACGCCGCCTTCGCCCACGGCTCGGTCGTCGACCCCGCCTCCCGCAACTACGGCTGCTGGCTGCGTTGGGGAAGCGACTTCCAGGACCCCGCGATGCAGCAGCAGGACCCGATGTGCTGGCAGGCATGGCAGGACAATCCGAACGCCATGTGGAACTGGAACGGCCTGTACCGCAACGGCCTCGGCGGCAACTTCCAGGCGGGCCTGCCGGACGGGCAGCTGTGCAGCGGCGGCCTGACCGAAAGCGGCCGCTACCGTTCCCTCGACGTCCCCGGTGCCTGGAAGACGGCCGCCGTGCACAACACGTTCTCGGTGCACCTCATGGACCAGGCCCATCACGGCGCCGACTACCTCCTCGTCTACGTCACCCGGCAGGGGTACGACGCCCTCACCCAGCCCCTGCGCTGGAGCGATCTGGAGCTGATCCGCAAGACGGGCAAGTACGCGCCGGGCAGCGACTACATCGTCGACAACCTCAGCGCCCCGGGCCGTACGGGCCGCCACGTCGTCTTCACGATCTGGCAGGCCTCGCACATGGACCAGGCGTTCTTCTTCTGCAGTGACGTGAACTTCGGCTGACCTCCGTTCCCGGCCGCCGGTCCGCGCTCGCACGGGCCGGCGGTCGACGGCTGCTCGAGCGGGGATGGTGAGGGGGTCCGCTCCGGCAAGATCCGCCGTAGCATCACGGATGTGATCGGCACGCCGGGAGAGGGCGCGAAGCTCTTCGCCATCAGCGACCTGCACGTCTCCTACTCGGAGAACCGGAAGCTGGTGGAGGAGCTGCGTCCGCAGTCGAATGACGACTGGCTGCTCGTCGCCGGTGACGTCGGCGAGAAGTTCGACGACATCGCGTGGGCGCTGGACACGCTGCGACGACGGTTCGCGACGGTCGTGTGGACGCCCGGCAACCACGAGCTGTGGACCCACCCGCGCGACACGACCGGGCTGCGCGGCGAGGCCCGCTACCTGCGGATCGTCGAGCTGTGCCGGGCCATTGGCGTGCTCACTCCGGAGGATCCGTACGCGGTCTGGCGGGGTCCGGGCGGCCCGGCCGTCGTCGCGCCGCTCTTCCTCCTCTACGACTACACGTTCCGTCCCGACGGCGTCACGACCAAGGAGGCCGCGCTGGCGCAGGCCTACGAGGAGGGCGTGGTCTGCACCGACGAGATGCTGCTGCACCCGGACCCGTACCCCACGCGCGACGCATGGTGCCGGGCCCGGCTGGCGGCGACCGAGCAGCGCCTGGCGGCGCTGGATCCGGAGCTGCCGACCGTACTGGTGAACCACTATCCCCTGGTGCGGGAGCCGACCCGGATCCTGCGCCACCCGGTGTTCGCCCAGTGGTGCGGCACCGAACGGACCGCCGACTGGCACCTGCGTTTCCGGGCGACCGTGGCCGTCTACGGCCACCTGCACATCCCGCGCACGACCTACCACGACGGCGTGCGCTTCGAGGAGGTCTCGGTCGGTTACCCGCGCGAGTGGCAGAAACGCCCGGCGGCACCGACCCTGCGGCAGATCCTTCCGACACCATGATCGAGGAGTTGCTGCCACCGGAGGCGGTGGGCGAGGACACCTTCGACGACGCGCCCGCGACGACGCTGTTCCCCGAAGAGGAGGCGCTGCTCGCCCGCGCCGTCGACAAGCGCCGCAGGGAGTTCACCACCGTACGGGCGTGCGCCCGTACGGCCTTCGCGCGCCTCGGCGTCGCCCCGGCGCCCCTCCTCCGGGGCGAACGCGGCGCGCCGATCTGGCCGGACGGGATCGTGGGCAGCATGACCCACTGCGACGGCTACCGGGCGTCCGCGGTCGCCCGGTCCCGCGACGTCCAGACGATCGGCATCGACGCCGAGCCCAACGGTCCGCTCCCCGACGGTGTCCTGGGGGCCGTGTCCCGCCCCGAAGAGCGCGCCTGGCTGACCGACCTGCTCGCCGCCGACTCCGGTGTGCGCTGGGACCGCCTGCTGTTCAGCGCCAAGGAGTCGGTCTACAAGGCGTGGTTCCCGCTGACCCGGCGCTGGCTGGACTTCGAGGGCGCGAGCATCACCGTGGACCCCGAGGCCGGAACCTTCTCCGCCGCGCTGACCGTCCCTCCCCCGCAGGTCGACGGCCGCCCGTTGACCGGTTTCACCGGCCGATGGCTCGTCCGCGACGGCCTGATCCTCACCGCCATCTCCGTCGTACGCTCCCCTTCCTGACCGTCAACGCGACGCCCGGCACCCGCACACGCTCAGACGCGCCGGAATGGGCGGACCGAACGCTCGGTTACCGCGAGCACGAACAGTCACAAAGGCGACATGCCAGCGCGGGCCTCGGCCGTTCCCCGAGCATTTCGCTCGCGAACGCCGCCGGATCCTTCGGGTCAAGAGCGGCGGCGACCTCGCCGCGCGCCTGCCGTCGACGGGCGGGTGTCAGCGGGCGGGGTACAGAACACTCGGTGAACGAGGCTCCGCCGGGCGCGCCGGTCCTGCTGAACCGGAATGAAGCGGGCGGCTGGCAGGTGTTCCCCGAGACTTTCGCGCGCGATTTTCGCCGAGCGGGGCGGGCGGCGACAATGACCAGATGTTCGCTGATGACGTCGAGCTCTGGGACTTGCTGCGCTCGCTCGACGACTCGGAGCACCTCGAGTCCCCGGCCGGCTACGACCATCAGCGAGTCCGTGCCCGCTTCGAGCGGCTCGTCCAGCGCCTCGACGGCGATTTCAACTGCCGATGCGGCGTGGACCGGAACGTTCAGGACGCCGCCCTCCACGGCCGCATCGAGCTCCCCGCGCATGCCACCGCCACCCGCCGCCCGCTGGTCATGAGCATCAGCAACTTCGGGGATTTGGCGGTCCTCTCCCTCGACGAACCCGGCGTCTGGACCGACGCCGAGATGGCCGAGCTGCTGCATCCCGACGACGCTCACCGAAGCGACAGCGCTCTCGCCGACCTCGGCTACCGCCTCATCCCCGAAAAGCCCCTTTGGCGCCGCTACGACGGCGTCTGGGATCCGGCCGTGTTCGCGCCGCAGAGTGGAACCTGGTGGATCCGCTTCTTCGACTACCTCTGAGGACTCCCCAGGCATGACTCGCCCGGTGTCCGTCATCCGTAGGCGTATTCGTCCACGTCCAGCTCCGCACGGGTCAGCCGGAGGAACTCCCGGGCCCGCGCATCGAGGTGCCAGCCGAGCAACCGGTGTCGTTCAGAGTGGTTCTCAAGGCCGCCGATCGGGCTGGTCGAACCCTCCGGATGCTCGAATATCCGCACGACCTGCAATCGACTGGCACCCGACTCTCCATCGACTCGGTCGAGTTCGGCGGCCAGGGCGCCGATGCGCTCGGCGTGGTCGAACAGCCTGTCGATGATCCGGGTCATCTGCTCATCGACGGTCAGACCGGGCTTGCGGCAGACGACATGCCACTCATGGGCGACCGGCCGGGGCGGCCTGGTGAGACGACTACCGCGCACGGTCACCTCGTCGGGCTCGATCCCCAGCCGAGCCGTGATCTCGGTCGCCGGCATCCACGTCGAGGCCAGGGCGAAGTAGGTGTACTGAGAGACGAGCACGCCGGCACCCTACCGACCGCCGTCCGCCTCTCTGCGAGCGGAGACCGAGAGCACCTGAGCCGCACGACATGGTTCTCGGAGGCGGGATGATCGAGAAATGTCCCTCTTCTTGGAGACCGACCGTCTGATACTCCGCCGTTTCACCACGGCCGACGAGGACAATCTGGTCGAGCTGAATGGCGATCCCGAGGTCATGCGCTACCTCACCGGCGGCAGGCCGAGTTCCCGCGAAGAGATCCGCAGCCGGGTTCTGCCCAAGTTCCTCGGCTACTACGAGCGGTTCGAAGATCTCGGGTTCTGGGCGGCGGAGGAGAAGGCCACCGGACGGTTTCTGGGCTGGTTCCACTTTCGACCGCACGAGGATGAAGCACGTGATGGCGAGATCGAGCTCGGCTACCGACTGCACAGGTCGGCGTGGGGCAAGGGCTACGCCACCGAGGGGTCCCGTGCGCTGATCGACAAGGGTTTCACCGAGCAAGGGGTGGAACGTGTGGTCGCGGAGACGATGACGGTCAATTCCGCCTCTCGGCGCGTGCTGGAGAAGGCCGGCCTGACACTGGTGCGTACCTTCCACCCCGAGGGGTGGGATCCCATCGAAGGCTCCGAGCATGGTGAGGTCGAGTACGCGCTGAGCAGAGCCGACTGGGAGCGTCAGCGCCTCGGCTGATCGATACGCGGGACCCGGCCGACGAACGCCCCGCCCGTCATCCGGGCTCGATGTCGACGACCACGAGCATTTCATCGTGATAGCGGTCAAGGTCGTCGACAAGCCAGGATTCCCCCTCCCGAAGCTGATGGAGGCGGAAGGTCCCATTGGTCGGTCCCGCGCCGATGATGCACCTGACGGGAACGGGGTCGGGAAGCGAGCGAACGAGTCGGCCGACGCCGTCGGCCACCCTCAGGCCGAGTCTGAGCATCAGCACCTGGTCTTCCCGGCTGATGTACAGGTCACGGTCGACGACGTCGACGGTGACCGGAGCGTGGTCCTCCAGGTGGAAGCTGCTGGCCTGGCACTCGTACTGCGTGGTGTCCCAGCCCATCCGGGCCATGGCGTCGCGTGAGCCGGCCGTCAGCTTGGCCCCGCCCCGATCATTGATCACGAAGACGAGGGCGTCGTCGTTGCGGGTGAGCCCCCGGGCGAGCATCTCGCGCAGTTGATCGTCCAACTCCGGGTACGCGTCCGGGGGCGCGTCGCCGACAAGAAGCCCCAGGGCGTCGGCCGCATCGTCGTTCATGCGGATCGTGATCACCGGCGGATGCTCCTGGACCCGGCACCATATCGTCAACCGAGATCGACGCCTTTGTGGCCGCAGATGGCCACTCATCGAGAATTCCCACCAGCTTTCCTGCGCGACGCGCGTCGTTCCGGACGGTAGGCCCTAGATGCCCCAACTCAGAGGTGGGGCACGGCGTAAAAATGGAGGACCTCATGAACCACAAGGACAGCGGAATGACCGCCCGCGACCTCGGCGTCGGTGCCGGCACCGGTGTCGGCGCCTTCGGTGGCTTCGTCATCGGCGGTGTCACCGGCGTCCTCACCGGCCTCATCTTCGGCGTCATCGTCGGGTTCGCCGTCTCCGCCCCCGCCGGCGCCATCGTCGGTGCCGGGCTGCTCGGAGTCAGCATCGTCGGCGGCATCGTCTTCGGCGTCCGGAAGGGCCGCCGCGTCGCGCGTTCCCTCTTCTGAGGGAACTCGGGACGCGGTTGTGCGAGGAGGCCCACAGCCTCCTCGCTCAACCAGGGGCCCGGCATCAGCCGGGCCCTCTTCCCTTCCCCCGTGGCTGGACATCCAACCCGCCCGGCACGAGGAGCAGGCCGAGGATGATGAGCGATGTGGCCAGAATGCCAAGGTGGTAGGCGACGTCGCCGGTACGGGTGCCGTTCAGCGTGACGTTCAGCCCGTAGACGGTTCCCAGGAGCGCGAACGATGTCGTCCCCAGCGCGATCCCCCTGCTCTTCCTCCGCCGGGTGAGGACGGCCGTCCCGCCTCCTCGGCGGAGGCGGCGCGATCCGCCACGGACCGCCGGTTCCGCCGGCCGATGAGCAGCAGCAGCGCCGGCACGAGGACGACGAGCGTGATCATGACGACGTGCAGGTCGCGGACGGCTCCCCGCACTCGGTCCGACGAGAGGCCGAACGCTATGCCCAGGCGAACACAAGGCGTTGGATCTCACACCGCAGATCGAGCCGTTCACCGCACTGAAGCGAACGGGCGCTGCAAGGATCAGCGCCTACGCCGCCGCGGGACATCCCCGAGATACCCCACGACTCCGGCCGGCCGATCACGACAAGGAACGCGTTGCCGCTATGACCATCGTCCCTGCCGACTCCACCAGCACGACCGTCACCACGGACTTCGACCAGGTCCTACCGCGCAGGAAACTCCGGCTCGGCAGCCGCACCTCACACCTGGCCATGGCTTATGCGAACCGCGTCGTCGAGGCGATCCGCGACGTGCTCCCGCACATCGACGTCGAGATCGTCGCCATCAAGACCTCCGGTGACGCGTGGAAGGGCGACCTGGCCCAACTCGGCGGCAAGGGCGCCTTCATGAAGGAGATCGACGCGGCGATGGTCGCCGGCCAGATCGACATGGCCGTCCACGCCATGAAAGACGTGCCCGGTGACGTCCCGCTCCCAGAGGGGCTGATGTTCGCGGCCTATCTTCCCCGCGAAGACGTCCGCGACTGCGTCGTATGGCGTTCCGGTTCCCGCTACACCTCCCTCGACGAACTCCCGCCCGGTTCGGTGATCGGCACCTCCGCGGTAAGACGCAAAGCCCAGATCCTGCAAGCCCGCCCCGATCTGCAAGTGGTCCCCTTCCGCGGCAACGTCATCCCCCGCCTTACCAAGCTCGACGAGAACGACGACCGCATCGAGGCGCTCGTCCTGGCCCGCATCGGCCTCGTACGCGCCGGAGTGTCGGACCGTGTCGGCCAGATCCTGGAGATGGACCAGATGTGCCCCGCGATCGGCGCCGGCGTCATCGGCGTCCAGTGTCGCGAGGCGGATGAGGGAATCCGCGAGCTGCTGCGCCTGGTCGACCATCCCGAGACCCGCACGCACATCACCGCCGAGCGGACGATGCTGCACGGCCTGCAAGGACACTGCAACTCCCCGATCGCCGGGCACTGCACCACCACGCCGGACGGACGGCTTTCGCTGACCGGCATGGTCTTCTCCCGCGACGGCGGCGAGTTCGCCTACGCCCACGAATCGGACACCCCCGACCGCGCGCCCGAACTCGGCGCCCTCGTCGCCGCCACGCTCGCGCGCAAGGGCGCCCGCGACATCATCGCCGGCATTCCCCACTGATCCGATACCGACCACTTGGTAGGGTGCGCGCGTTGCACCGCTTGGAGAGTTACGGCAGCGCTCACGGGAGAGGGGCCAGGCGACAGTGCAGGCCTCAGAGGTTTCGCGTGTGGTAGCCGCGGCCATGTCCACCGCCTCATCACTTGGCCTGACAGCCGACGACGCGATCGTTCTTCATGACTCGAACAAGCTGACTCTGCGTCTGCTGTCTTGTGACGTCCTGGCCCGGGTGGCACCTGTAGCGCATCAGGTCGCATGGTTCGAACTCGAGCTTGCTCAGCGGCTCGCCGAATCCGGGTGCCCGGTGGCTGCTCTCGAGCCTCGGGTGGAGCCACGCGCCTATGAGCGTGATGGCTTCGTGGTCACGCTATGGACCTACTACGAACCCGTGGCACCTGGAGAGGTCTCACCGACCGACTACGCCAATGCGCTCCAGCGACTGCACGCCGGCATGCGCGAGGTCGACGTCCCGACGCCGCACTTCACGAATCGAGTCGAGCAGGCTCAACAACTCGTGACGGACCGCGACCGCACTCCGGCGCTCGCCGGAGCGGACCGGGAGCTGCTCGGCGACACGTTGCGAAGCCTGAGGCGTGTGATCGACGAGCGCGGCGGCGCTGAGCAACTGCTGCACGGCGAGCCGCACCCGGGCAACGTGCTCACCACGAAGAACGGTCTGCTGTTCATAGACCTTGAGACGTGTTGCCGTGGGCCTGTCGAATTCGACCTCGCCCATGCGCCCGAAGAAGTCGGCGAGCACTATCCGGGTGTCGATCAAGGCTTGCTGCGCGAGTGCCGGATCCTCGTGCTGGCGATGATCACAACGTGGCGCTGGGATCGAGGTGACCAACTCCCGAACGGGCGCCGGCTGGGCACAGAGTGGCTCAGCCAGATCCGAGCAGCGCTCGATTGCAAAGGGCTGGACACCCATGGCTGATCGCGTACGGCGCTCGCCGAGGGTGTGCCGAGCGCGTGGGTGACGGACGAGTCGGCCTGTAGGCCGGGTTCTGTGCCTCCGCTCGCGCGGAGCGACGGTCATCCATCTAGGGCCGCCGTTGCCGGCGGCCTCGAGCGGTCTACCCGCAGGCTCGGGCGGGCCGCCCTCGAACGCCTGCGCGGACCCGCGTTGCGGGTCCTTCTTGACCTTGCTCCGGGTGGGGTTTGCCGAGCCGCCCCAGTCACCTGGGGCGCTGGTGGTCTCTTACACCACCGTTTCACCCTTACCTCCGCACGCGGAGGCGGTCTGTTTTCTGTGGCACTTTCCCGCGGGTCACCCCGGGTCGGCGTTACCGACCACCCTGCCCGGTGGAGCCCGGACCTTCCTCGTCGGAGCGGAACTCCGACGCGACCGTCCGGCCGACTCGTCCGTCGTTCAAGATTTTACCAAAGGCCCGGTTCGGCACCCTGACGCAGGTGGTGGGTGTCGTTGAGGGACCGTACGACGGCGGGGCCGTCGGCGTACCAGTCGACGACCGACAGCGATCCGACGTCCAGGTGCATCCGGTAGAGCGCGGAGGGCGGGGCCTCCAGCGCCAGGCGTACGAGCGTCTTGATCGGCGTGACGTGCGACACGACGAGGATCTTCTGCTTCCGGAAGCGGACGAGCAGCTTGTCGCGGGCGGTCTGCACGCGTTTCTGGGTGGCCTCGAAGCTCTCACCGTAGGGAGGCGCGACGGACGGGTCGGCGAGCCAGGCGTCCATCTCCGCGGGCCAGCGTTCGCGGACCTCGGCGAAGGTGTAGCCCTCCCAGTCTCCGAAGTCGGTCTCGCGCAGGTCGTCCTCGACGCGGACCGGGACGTCGAGGGCCTGGGCGACCTCCTGGGCGGTCTGCCGCGTGCGCTTGAGCGGCGACGTGACGATCGCTTCGATGCCGCGACCGGCGAGGGCCTCCCCCGCGGCGCGGGCCTGGACCAGGCCGGTGTCGGTGAGCGGGATGTCGCCGGTGCCGGCGAACCGCCGCTCCCCGGAGTACGGCGTCTCGCCGTGCCGGAGCAGCAGCGTCGTCGTCGGCTCCGTGGTCGGCTGCGTCCAGCCCGTGGTGGCGGTGGGCGGCTGCGGGTCCGGCTCGTCGTCCTCGACCGCGGACGGCGCCCACGTACGGCCCTCGGCGGCGGCGTCCATGGCCTCGTTGGCGAGCCGGTCGGCGTGTTTGTTGCGTTCCCGGGGGATCCACGTGTAGCGGACCGAACGCAGCCGCGAGGCCAGCCGCTGCGCCTGGAGCGCCAGCGGCTTCATGTCCGGATGCTTGATCTTCCAGCGGCCGGACATCTGCTCGACGACGAGCTTGGAGTCCATCCGGACCTCGACGTCGGCGTCCGAGGAGAGCTCCGCCGCGGCCTCCAGGCCCGCGATGAGCCCGCGGTACTCGGCGACGTTGTTGGTGGCCACGCCGAGAGACTCGGCCCGCTCGGCGAGGACCTGGCCCGTGAGGGCGTCCCGGACCACCGAGCCGTACCCGGCCGGTCCGGGGTTGCCGCGCGACCCGCCGTCGGCCTCGACGATCAGCTTCACAGGCCGGATTCCGGGGTGCGGACGAGGATTCGGCGGCATTCCTCGCAACGGATGACGTCGTCTTCGGCGGCCGCGCGGATGGCGTTCAGCTCAACGGTGTTGAGCTGCAGGTGGCAGCCCTGGCACTGGCCGCGCAGCAGGGCCGCGGCGGCGACGCCCCGGTGCTGCTCGCGCAGCTTCTCGTAGAGCTTGAGCAGGTCGCCGGGGATGTCGTCGGCGACACCGGCCCGCGCCGTACGGACCAGCTCGGCCTCGCCGTCGATCTCCTGGTGGGCGGCGTCGCGGCGCTCGGCCAGCTCGGTCAGCTCCTTGTCGGCCGCCTCCTTGTCCGCCTCGACGGCGCGCAGGCGGTTCTCGGCCTCCTCGCGGCGCTCCATCACCTCGAGCACGATGTCCTCGAGGTCGGCCTGCCGCTTCTGCAGGGACACGATCTCGGACTGGAGGTTCTCCAGGTCGCGGGCCGAGGACACCTGCCCGGAGTCGAGCCGCTTCTGGTCCCGGTCGGCGCGGGCGCGTACCTGGTCGACGTCCTGCTCGGCCTTCTTCTGCTCCCGGTCGATGTCGCTGATCTCGGTCTGCGCCGCGACGAGCGCGTCGGCGACCCCGCCGATGCGCTCCTCGACCTTCGTGATCTCGGCGAGCTCCGGGAGGGTGCGCCTGCGGTGGGCCAGCCGGTCGAGCCGACTGTCCAGCTCCTGCAGGTCGAGGAGCCGCATCTGGGCTTCAGGTGCTGCTTTCACGTACTTCCTTCAAGGGATCGAAAGGTCCACGCGTCGGTTACAACGGTGGAGATCCGGGTCTCCACGCCAGTCTGTCGCACCACGGCCGCCGCGTCGCCGAGCCACGGCCATTCCGTCGCCCAATGCGCGGCGTCGACGAGTGCCGTACTTCCATCTTCGCGGAACTCCGACGCCGGATGGTGGCGGAGGTCGGCGGTGAGGTAGACGTCGGCTCCCACGGCGCGGGCGGCGCCCAGCAGCGAGTCGCCGGCGCCTCCGCAGACCGCCACCGTACGGACCGGCGCCTCCGGGTCGCCCGCGACGCGCAGTCCGACGGCGGTGGCGGGCAGGCCCTTGGCCGCGGCGTCCGCGAACTCCCGCAGCGTGACGGGCGCGGGGAGCTCACCGACGCGGCCGAGCCCCCGGCGCGGATCTTCCGCGGACGGGCTGAGCGGCCGCAGGGTCCCGGTGACGCCGACGGCCCGGGCGAGCGCGTCGGACACGCCGGGGTCGGCGACGTCTGCGTTGGTGTGCGCGGTGTACAGGGCGGCGCCGGCGGTGATCAACCGGTGCACGGCGCGGCCCTTCGGGGTGGTGGCCGGCACTCCGTGCACGGGCCGCAGCAGGAGCGGGTGATGGGTGACGATCAGGTCGGCGTGCCAGTCCAGGGCCTCGTCGACCACGTCGCTCACCGGGTCCACGGCGAACAGGACACGGCGGACGACGGCCTCCGGATCACCACAGACCAGGCCGACGGCATCCCAGGGCTCCGCCCAGGCGGGATCGTAGCGATCTTCCAGGATCGTGATGATGTCGGCCAGTGTGGTGGGCACCCTCCGCAGGGTACCGTCCGAGATCGCGGTAACCGCGCATTCAAGATCCCTGAAATCGCGCATACCATCGGCGGGGCGCCGGGACGGAATCATGGCACTCGGCCGATCGTTGGAGGTTGCGTGAAGTCACCGTTTCGACGGCGCCGTAGGCGTCCGCGTAAGCGCCCCGTCGTTGCCCCTGAGCCGGAAGTGATCGACTGGCCCAAGGACGGCAACGGTGGAGGCGGTGGCCTGATGTCGGCCATCCGGGGTGACTCGTCGTCCGGTGCCGGGTTCGGGCCCGGGATGTTCGCGGACCTGCAGGCCGCGTTCGGTGGTGCGGGGAAGCAGATCCAGCTCGAGGAGCAGGAGAAGGAGAAGACGCGCCGCCACGAGCTGCACACGCAGAGCACCGGCGGTCGCGACAACCTCGACTCCGGCACGATCAGGATCACGAAGCGCCGCGATCCAGACGATGACTCGGACAAGTAGGCCGGAGCGGTAGTTTCCCCTAGCTTTTCTCGAACATATATTCGAGTTGAAGATATCCTGACGACGTGACCGCGTACGTACCGCCCGGCTGGCCTTCGGGAGTGCATCCGCCGGGCACCGAGAGATTCGAGGACACGGCGGTGGCCTGGCTCTTCGACCTGGTGCCGGCCGAATACCGCCGGTACGGCGTGCTCCGGCGTTATCCGACCGTACTGTCGCGCATGGCCCGTCATCACGTCGCCGCGGACCTGGAGGCGGCGAGGGAGGGCTTCCGCACCGCCCGCGCCGAGCTGGCGGACACGGTCCCCGCACACGGTCTCGAGGCGGTGTTGGAGATCTACCGCCGGGAGGGCACCCGCCTGGCGGCTATGGCCCGGGCCGTCGAGCTGGTCGACGCCGGCCTGCGCGGCGGATCGTTCACTCCCAAGCTCTGATCATTCACTCCCGAGCTTCGATCGCTCGCCCCGAAACTCTGATCGTTCGCTCCGAAGCTCTGATCCTTCGCTCCGAAGTTCTGATCCTTCGCTTCCGGTTTCCGGTCGGTCGCTCCCGAGCACTGATCGTCGGTCGTGCCGGCCGCCGTCAGTTCGACGCGCGGAAGAGATGGGCGGCGGCGCCGCGGTTGGGCACGCCGAGCTTGTGCAGGATCCGGGAGACGTGGACGCCGACCGTCCGTTCACTGATGAACAGCGTCTCGGCGATCTGCCGGTTGGTCCGCCCGCTGCTCAGCAGCGCGAGCACCTCGACCTCCCGCGCGGTGAGCCCCGGCACCGTCTCCTCCGCGGGGTCGGGCTCCTCCGCCGGGACGAGGTCGAGCCGCGCCCGCCGGGCCAGGTCCTCGATCTCCGGCCGCAGGGCGCCGGCGCCGAGGGCGTCGGCGGCCGCCCACGCCGTCCGCAGCGCCTTCACCGCGGCCTCGCGCGGACCGCGGACGGCGAGGATCGCCTCGGCCTCACGGATCCGGCAGTACGCCGCGCGGTAGATCTCGCCGAGGTCGTCCCAGAGGGCGATCACGGAGCGCCAGAGGACCGGATCCGGGCCCGTCAGCCGAGTCGCCTCCGCCTCGGCCTGCAGGCCGTACGCCTCCGACTCGGGCATCCTGGGCATCGCCGCGAGCGTTGCCCGGCACTCCTCCAGGAGCGGCGTCGGGTCGCCGTACAGCCCCGCCTCCACCCGGATCCCCGACGCGCACAGCTCCGGCCCGATCCGGGTGAACTCGCTGCCGCGGATGACGTCGAGCCCCGCCCGTACGTGGCTCCGCGCGGCCATCGGGTCGTGCTCCAGGATCGCCAGGCGCGCCCGGCAGGCGTGGTAGGCGCTGGCCAGGTCCAGGTCGTCGGTCCGGCCGACGGTCTCGGCGAGGGTGGCGAGGTGACGCCGCGCGCCGTCGGCGTCGCCCCGGCGCAGCTGCAGCTCGGCCATGGCGAGCGTGACACCCCAGCGCTGCCACGGCGGCGCATCGATGTCCATGACCTCGTCGACGAGCCGGTTCGCGTCGGACCAGCGGCCCAGCCGGATCAGCGCGGCGAGCGTGTTGCCGGCGGCGCACATGCAGGTCGTCCGGCCGTACCCGAGGCGCCGGCAGGTGCCCACGCCCTCCATGCCGAGCTCCGCGGCCTTCGCCCAGTCCCCCGCCCACAGCAGCGCTTCGGTGTAGTTGACGTACGCGCGGCCGAGCTCCCAGGCGTCCTCGCGCTCCTTGGCGCTGCGCAGGGCCTCGGCGAGCTCGGCGAGGCCGGCGGTCATCTCACCGAGCATGGCGAGACTGACGCCCATGGTGTTGCGGGCGTGCCCTTCGATGTCGCGGGCGCCGACGGCGGTGGCGACCTCGATCGCCTCGCGGCAGGACGCCACGGACTCGCGGAAGTGGCACTGGATCATCAGCGCGTGCCCCTGCAGCCCGCGGACCCGGGCGCGTTCGCGGGCCGACGCCTCGGTGGGCAGCAGCGCGATCGCCCGGTCGTACGCCTCGCAGGCGGCCGCCATGTCCCCGGCCATCCAGCGGACCCGCCCCATCAGCGTCCACAGGCTCGCCGCGCGTGTCGGCGCGGCCGCCGGGTCGACCTCGGTCATGGCCTCCTCGACGAGGCGGGCCGCCTGGTCCACCTCCCCCGCCGCCGTCGCGACCTCGGCGGCGCGGCCCAGCAGTTCGGCGTGCGGCATCCCGGCGCGGGACTCGGCGTCGGGCACCTCCGGCCACAGGCGGATGGCGCGCTCGTAGTGCGCCAGGGCGATGGCCCAGGCGTAGCCGGCCGCCGCGGCCGCGGCGGCCGCCACGAAGCCGGTGAGCGCCCGTTCCGCGTCGCCGGCGGCATGCCAGTGGCGGGCGAGCTCGGCGGACGGGCCCCGCTTCTCCAGGGCCGTCGCGACGGCGACGTGCAGCCGGCTGCGTTCGCCGGGCAGCAGTTCGGTGTGCAGCGCCTCGCGCAGCAGCGCGTGCCGTACGTCATATCCATCGTCCGTGACGACGAGCAGCCGGTGGGCGACCGCCTCGTGCAGCGCGTCGTTCAGCGCCTCGGATGGCAGGTCGGTCACCGCGGCGATCAGCTCCTCATCGCCGACCCGGCCGATGGTGGCGACGGCGCGCAGGACCCGCCGGGTCTCCGGGGCGAGACGTTCGACGCGGGTCAGGAGCACCTCGCGGAGGCTGGCGGGCAGCTCCCTGGTGGTCGGACCGGCCGCGACCAGCTCCTCGACGAAGAACGGGTTCCCCTCCGACCGGTCGAACAGCGTGCCGACCTGGCGGGTGGCGGGACGGGTCCCGAGGATGCCGGCCACCTGGGCGGCCACCTCGTCCCGGGACAGGTTGCTGAGCTCGATGCGCTCGGCGTTTCCCGAGCGCTCCAGCTCCAGCACGGTGCCGTGCAGGGGGTGGCCGCGCACCACCTCGTCGCTGCGGTACGTCCCGACGACGACCAGACCGGAGCGGCGCAGGTTCGTGCCGAGCAGCGACAGCAGGTCGGCGGAGGCCGGGTCGATCCAGTGCAGGTCCTCCAGGACCAGGACGGCCGGGCGCAACGCGGCCATCCGCTGGAACAGGCCCAGGGCGAGTTCGTACAGCCGTCCGCGTTCCGCGCCGTCCCGGCGGGTCGGCGGCCGTCCGCAGAGCTCGGGCAGCAGGGCGCCGAGCTCGCGTGGCGCGTCGCCGAGGACGTGCGACAGCTCTTCGGCCGTGAGCTCCTCGGCCAGCGGCCGGAGCGCGGCGACGAACGGCGCGTACGGCGCGGCCCCCTCGGCCAGGTCGAGGCAGCCGCCCGTGAAGACCAGCGCGTCACGCCACCGCGCGCGGTCGGTAAAGGTCGTGACCAGCCGAGACTTGCCGATCCCGGCGTCCCCTGAGACGAAGAGCAGGACGGACGAACCGCCCTGCGCCTGGGTCAGGGCGGCGTCGAGTCGGTCGAGCTCGGCGGCACGGCCGATGAGCGTGGGACACGAAACCCGCCTTGTCACATGGCGAGTATGTAGTAGATAAGCCGTACATGTAGTTGAAAAGTAAGCAATTATGCTGATGCACTCGATAAACCCGATCATGACCATGGGGTCATCGGCAGTCGACACGGAGGACGCGACGATGGGGACCGTGCAGGTCCGTCAGCAGCGCGGTACCCCCTGCACGCGCGTGCGTGAGGAGCAGGTCCGCCCCCTGTACGCCGCGACGCTCGCGGCGCTGGGACCGCAACCCGGCACCCGCCTGCTGCACGTGGGCTGCGGAACCGGTACGGCGCTGGGCCTCGCGGCGTTCACCGGTGCGGACCTCGCCGGACTCGACCCCGCGCCGGACCTGCTGTCGTACGCCCGGGACCGGCTGCCGGACGCGGACCTGCGCGCCGCGGAGGTCACCGAGCTGCCCTATGACCGGGGCTGCTTCGACCAGGTGATGGCATTCGATGCCATCCAGTACGCCAGGTCGCCCGCGGCGGCCATCGCGGAGCTGGCCCGGGTCACCCGGCCAGGTGGCGTGGTCGCCATCGGCCTGTGGCACAACTGGGCGGGCCGCGAGGCGAGCGCCTTCCTCAGCGCCGTACGGGGCCGGGTGCCCACGCCGCCCACGGACGGCCCGCCCGTGCACGACCTGTACCGGCTGCGCGAGGTCATGGTGGAGGCGGGACTCGACGTCTTCGCCAGCGCGGAGGTCAACCACCGGCACGACTTCGCCTCCCTGGACAGCGCCTGGGAGTCCATGACGACCTCGCCGAACGTCGAGCGGGCGATCGACGTCATGGGCGTCGACGCGGCGCACGAGATCTTCATCGCCAACTTCGCGACCATGCAGCGGGCCGACGGCTCCATCCAGCAGGAGCATCTGTACCAGTACGCCCTCGGCCGCGCCACGAGCTGAGCCGCCGGAAGCCTGCGGCCGCGCCACGAGCCGACCGCCGAAGCCCCGTGGCTCGGCCCATCGGAGTGTCGGCCGGCGTGACCGGCGCTATGGTTACCTCTCGCGTGACCGACGGTAAGACCGGGAGGACGACCAGATGCCCGAGGGTCATCCGCTGCGGCCGGGAGATCCCACGCGGCTCGGGGCGTACCGGCTCGTGGGGCGCCTCGGTGAGGGCACGCAGGGAGTCGTCTACCTCGGCCGGGACGACGCCGACACCCACGTGGCGATCAAGCTTCTGCACGCCCGCACGGCGGCGCATCCGGACGCGCGCGACCGGTTCGTCCGGGAGCTGGACGCCGCCAAGAAGGTCGCGCGGTTCTGCACCGCGCAGGTCCTCGACGCGGACCTCGCCGGGGACCAGCCGTACATCGTCAGCGAGTACGTCGAGGGCCGATCGCTGCGGTCGCAGATCCTCACCGAGGGCCCCCGGTCGGGCGGCGCGCTGGAACGGCTGGCGATCAGCACGCTGACCGCCCTCGCCGCGATCCACAAGGCCGGGATCGTGCACCGCGATTTCAACCCGCAGAACGTCCTGCTCGGCGTGGACGGGCCACGGGTGATCGACTTCGGCATCGCCCGCGCCCTCGGGACCACCCGCAGCAATGAGAGCAACAACCTCGGCACACCCGCGTACATGGCACCGGAGCAGATCGCGGGCGGCGAGATCGGCCCGCCGGTCGACATGTTCGCCTGGGGCTCCACGATCCTGTTCGCCGCGACCGGCCGTCCGCCGTTCGGCAACGACTCGGTGCCCAGGGTCATGGAGCGCATCGTGCGCGGCGACGCGGACCTCGACCCGTTGCCGGAGCCGCTGCGCTCCGTCGTCGCCGCGTGTCTGGCCAAGGACTCGGCACGCCGGCCCACCGCCCAGCAGGCCCAGGCCGCGCTGCTCGGGCAGGAACCCGTCGACGCGCTGACGGTCCCGTCCTCGTTCGGGCCCCCGGTGCCGGGCCCGACCGGCGAGCGCGCCGACACGACCCCGGCCATGCCGAGCGGGACGGACCCGGCGTCCCGCCCCGGCGCCACCCCGGCCATGCCGAGCGGGACCGACCCGGGATCATCCGCCGCCGCGCCGCCCGGCACGACCCCCACCATGCCGAGCGGGACGGACCCGGCGTCCCGCCCCGGCACGACCAGCGGGGCCGGCACCGCCTCCCGCGCCGCCGCGCCACCCGCGCCCCGGCGTTCGGCGGCCCGCTGGGCGGTCGGCGCCGGCGCCGCGACGGCCCTGGTGGCGCTCCTCCTCGCCGTGGTGCTGTGGCCCGACGGCGGGGGCTCCGCGAGCCCCGGGAAGACGGTGGCCGTCGCCGCGACGCCGTCATCGCAGCCGTCGTCCTCGGCGAGCACCTCCCCGGACGACGCTCTGCACCAGGGCCGAACCCCGACGCCGACCCCCACCAGGAAGAAGAAGAGCTCCGCCGGCCCGAAGGCGCCGGGCTGCCGCGACTACACGCGCACGTACGGCCTGCCCGGCGCCGGAACGGTGATATTCAGGGGCTCGGTCTGCCGGACGGTCTACTCCGGGACGTTCGTCCTGGCCGACACGGCGCCGAAGGACGGCTGGGAGGTCTGCGCGCAGCTGCGCGGCCACCTGACGGGGTCGGCGGGCGGCTTCATCAGCACCGCGCTGATCTCGTCCAAGGGCGGCGGCGTGCAGCCCGTCGACAACGGGCCGACCGTCCGGTTCGGGGCCAAGACGAAACGGACCGAGGACTGGGTCCAGCTGAACGCCGGCCGCTGCCGCCGCTCGGGCAAGAACCTCACGTCGTCCTGGCAGACCCACGAGCGGCTCGCCACCGGCTGACCCGCTCGCCCAGGGGTTTCCGGTGGATCTTGTCCGTAGCGAGCGACGCACAGCCGGACAGCGGATTCGTCGGATACGCCCTAGCGCGGATTCAGCAGCTCGGTGATCCTGATGAACCCGTCCGCGCCATGGCCCTGGTCGATCACGCGGCGCGCCAGGTCCTGGACCGTGCGCATCACGCCGGCCTCGATGCCGTGGGCCTCGGACGTGTGCACGATGTGGGCGATGGACGACGCCGCCGACGTGATCGGGTTGATCTCGCCGGAGAAGCCGCCGCTGTCCACGTCATGCGCGAACTTCTCGAAGAGCGGCGGGAGGAACGCGCCGATGCCCATCGCGAACGGCGCCAGCTCTCCCGCGGTCACCCCCTCCGCCCGCGCCACCGCCAGCGCGTGCGCGTAGCCCGCCATCGTCGTCCAGAAGATGTCGAGCAACGCGATGTCGTACGCGGCCGCCCGGCCGATCTCCTCGCCGAGGTGGGTGTGCGTGCCGCCCAGAGCCTCCAGCGCGGGCCGGTGCTCCTGGTAGAGCTCTCCCGGGCCGCTGTGGATGAACGCCGAGGCCGGCGTCCCGATCGTGGTGGCCGGTGTCATGATCGCGCCGTCGAGGTAGCCGATGCCGTGCTCGGCCGCCCAGGCCGCGGTCTTCCGTGCGCGATCGGGGGTGTCCGCGGTCAGGTTCACGACCGTGCGCCCCTTCAGCGCGTCGGTGACCGCGTCGCGCCGCAGGATGGCGTCCACCGCGTCGTAGTCGACCACGCAGATGACGGTCAGCCCGCTCGCGGCGACCGCCGTCTCGGGTGACGGGGCGCCGACCGCGCCCCGTCCGGTCAGCTCCCGGTCCCTGCCCGCCGTCCGGTTCCAGACCGTCGTGCGCAGCCCGGCGTCGATAAAGGCGCCGGCCAGCGCCCGGCCCATCGGGCCGAGACCGAGCACGGTGACGGCAGAATGTTCGGGATTGAAGGGCATGATTGAACTCCTGGTCAGGTCGATAGGGGGATGACGATGACGCGCAGCCGTGCGCAGGACACCAATGTGTGCGGAGTCACCGCCGCGATCGCCGTGATCGACGGCAAATGGAAGACGATCCTGCTGTGGCTGCTGGAATCGCGTCCGCACCGTCCCGGTGAATTGCGCCGGCAGTTGCCCGGCCTCACCGAGAAGGTGCTGACTCAGACGCTCCGGGAGATGGAGGCCGACGGTCTCGTCCACCGTGAGGTGCACGACGGACGGCCCCTGAAGACCGTGTACTCCCTGACCGAATTCGGCCGCGACCTGTCCGAGGCGTTGACGCCGCTGTCCGACTGGGGCCACCGGCGCCTGGAGAAGCTGGCCGGGTCCCGGTCGCTCTCCTGATGCACCGCCACCCCTCCATGTTCTTTTTCGGCCGTCACGCCGGACGAAATGGCTTCCGCCCGGCGTGACGGCGCGGAATGTCCATGACCAAGCTTCGGGCCACCGGATCCAGCCGACAAGTACCCACAAAAAGGTGGGTACCCGGGTCATGTGGCGTCCACCGGATGTTGTCCGCCCGGCCAGCGGCACGTCTCGCCGCCCTCAGCGGCGGGATCTGAACTGAGGGCGTGGATCTGACACGTCGCAGCTTCCTGATCGGCACGGCCGGGCTGCCGCTGGCCTCCCGGCGGACGGGTGACCCGTTCACGCTGGGCGTGGCCTCGGGCGACCCCACGGCCGACGGCATCGTCCTGTGGACCCGCCTGGCGCCCCGGCCGCTCGCCGACGGCGGGCACGGGGGCATGCCGGACCGGGACGTCGCCGTCGAGTGGCAGCTCGCCGAGGACGAGAGGTTCACCCGCGTCGTACGCTCCGGGACCGCCACCGCGCGGCCCTCGTGGGCGCACAGCGTGCACGTCGAGCCCGCCGGGCTGCAACCGGGCCGGGAGTACTTCTACCGGTTCCGCACCGGTGGCCACCTCTCGCCGACCGGCCGGACGCGGACCGCGCCCGCTCCGGGCACGACGCCGGACCTGGCGTTCGGCGTGGTGTCGTGTTCCAACTACGAGCAGGGCTACTTCACGGCGTACCGGCGTCTCGCCGAGCAGCAGCCCGACCTCGTCCTGCACCTCGGGGACTACATCTACGAGTACGCGCCGGGCGGCTACAGGAACTCGGCCGGAACGATCGTCCGCTCGCACACCGAGCACCGGTGCCAGACGCTCGCCGAGTTCCGGCTCCGGCACGCGCAGTACAAGACCGATCCGGACCTGCGCGCGCTGCACGCCCTGGCCCCGTGGATCGCCGTGAACGACGACCACGAGATCGAGAACAACTGGGCGGGCGTCCATCCGGGCACGTCGGGCCGGCCGGACTTCGCCCAGCGCAAGAGGGCGGGCTACCGCGCGTACTACGAGCACCTGCCGCTCCGCCGCTCCGCGCTGCCGCGCGGGTCCGGCATGCGGCTCTACCGGCGGCTTGCCTGGGGCGACCTGACGACGTTCCATGTCCTGGACACCCGGCAGTTCCGGGACGACCAGCCGTGTGACGACGGCGTACGCGCGGACTGCGCCGCGCGCCTGGCCACCGGCCGGGTGCTGGTCGGGGCGGCCCAGCGGGCCTGGCTCGCCGCCGGACTGCGCGCGTCCCGTACCCGCTGGAACATGCTGGCCCAGCAGATCTTCATGGCCCAGCACGACTACCACCTCGGGCCGGGCAAAGAGGTGCTCCTCGACACCTGGGACGGCTACACCGCCGAACGGGACCGGGTCCTGGGCGACGTCGTCGCCTCGGGCGCCCGGAACCCCGTCGTCCTGACCGGCGACATCCACTGCCACTACGCCAGCGACCTGCTCGCCGACTTCGACGACCCCGACTCCCGCCGGGTCGGCGTCGAACTGGTGACGACCTCCGTGACGAGCGACGGCGACGGCTACGACGCCCCGGCCGCCCGCGCGGTCGAACTGGCCGAGAACCCGCATATCGCCTACGCCGACCAGCGCCGCGGCTTCATCACCGCCCGGCTGACGCCCACGGAACTGCGGGCCGACTTCCACACGCTGCCGTACGTGACGAAGCGGAACGCGCCCAGCGCCGTCACCGCGAGCTTCACCGTCACCGACGGCGCGCACCGCCTCTCCCGCTCCGCCGTACCGGCTCCGCGCGCTCCCCAGGCCGCAGCGGCCGGCGCGCCCCGCCATCCCTGATCGCCCAGAACCGGCCGGCCTGACGGGCCGACACGGACCCGCGTGGTATTCCCCTGGGGCATGGCGGGCGGGAAGCTAGAGGCGGGCGGCTCGTCGGTGCCCTTGTCCCGCTTCGCGACAGCGGTCACCGAGCGTTTCGTACGGTGCCGTGGCGGCGGCGGCGCTCGCGTGCCGGGCCGGAGGGCGGCTCAGGAGACGGCGTAGCCGAGCAGTTCGCCCGCCGCGCCCGCCTGCACGGTCGTCGTACGGGAGCCGCGCGCCAGGAACGCGGCGCCGCCGAAACCGCCGGCGCCCGGCGCGCCGATCAGCAGGTCCCGGCCGCGGATCGCCACGGACCAGCCGAACTGGTCCGTGCCCCCGACCGGGGAGGTGACGAGGGCGCCGCGCCTCAGACCCCGCCGGCGACGGCCGTCGAGGACCTGGACGACGCCGCCGCCCGGAGCGCCCGCGGCGAGATCGGCCGTGCCGTCGCCGTTCAGGTCGGCGGCCGCCAGCGCGGCTCCCAGCCGGTCCGCGGGGCCGGGCCGGCGGAGGTTCCACACGTCCTCGCCTCCGGAGCCGTACTCGACGTACACGGCGCCCTGGGCGAAGTTCTCCGGCATCGCGGTGTCGTCCTCGCCCGGCACTCCGATGGCGAGGTCGTCGGTGCCGTCGTGGTCGAAGTCGCCGGCGGCCAGGGCCGCGCCGAACTCGTCGTAGCGTTCGGGGACGCCGCGGACGCCCGGACTGTCCTCGGTGATCCGCCGGGACCGGTGCGCGGCCGGGTCGACGACCGTCACCGCGCCCGACGCCTCGGTGCCGTCGCCGGGTGCGCCGACGGCGATCTGCGGGTGCCGCGCGCGGCCGAAGGCACCGAACGCACCGACGGCCAGGGCCGCGCCGAAACCGTCGGTCTGGCTCGACCGCTGCCCCACCCAGGAGGTGTGCTGGGTGATCAGACGGGCGCTGCGCAGACCGCGGGTGAACAGGGCGACACCGCCGCCGCCCGCGAGGCCGGGGATGCCGATCACGAGGTCGTCCCGGCCGTCGTGGTCCAGGTCCGCCGCGGCGAGGGCGGCGCCGAAACGGTCGCTCGCCGGCGTACGGCCGAGGGTCCGTGCGTTCAGGGTCAGCCGCGGGCGCAGCCCGCCGGGTGAGCCGAAGTAGACCGCGACCGCCCCCGTGCCGTCGGCGCCGGGGCGCGTCCGCCCCTGGTCGGAGGCTGCCACGGCCAGGTCGGCGCAGTGGTCGCCGTCGAAGTCGCCAACGGCGAGCGTGCCGCCGAACCCCGCGCCGGTCTGCGGGGGGCTCGGCCGGAGCCAGGCGGGCCGGCCCCCGTAGCGGACGGCGACCGCCCCGGCCCTGCGGCGGCCGCCGCTCGTCGCGTACGGGGCGCCGAGGACGAGGTCACGGACGCCGTCCCCGTCGAAGTCGGGGACGGCCCCGGCGTGGCAGCGCCGGGCCGGTTCGAAGACCGCGCCGACGGCCCGCGCGCCCGGGCGCCGGGCCGGCGTGGCCACCGTGGCCGCGACACAGGTCGGGAGCAGGATGACGGCGATCACGCTCAGGCGGGTGATGCTCACCCTCGCACGGTGCCCAGGCGGCGGAACGGCCGTCTTCCGGGGGGATGACCAACTGCTGACTTCTGTCGGTCGAGCCGGAGTCAGCGGTGCAGGGCGCTGCCCTTGAGCCACTTGCGCCAGGGCATCTGGTAGAACGACCAGCCGTTGTCCGGCTCGACCTGCCGGTCCGTCCCGGTGGCGATGACCGGGTCGCCGGGCTGGGAGTGCTTGTAGTACCAGATCGCGTCATCGCGGGACTGACGGATGCAGCCGTGGCTGCAGTTGCGGTTGCCGAGGCAGTCCTCATCGCCCGGCGTCTGGTGGAGGTACTCACCGGCGTTGGAGACGCGGACGGCGTAGTGGATCAGCTCGCTGTAGTAGCCGGGGTCGCCGGGCCCACGGCCCGGGGAGGTCATCGTGACGTCCTCGTCCTTCTCCATGTTGAGATGGATCCCGCTGGTCGTGGTGTACTCGTGGGTCTCGCCGTTACCCGCGCTGATCGGGATCGTGCGCACCGGCCTGCCGTCCCAGTCGACCCGCATGTGGTGCCCCGCGATGTCGAGGTGGGAGACCTGTGCCCGGCCGATGCGGTACGTCCGGGTGAAGTCCTTGGTGCCGTAGGTGTTGTCCCCGAAGGGAACGCCGGTGAGGTGGGCGACGAGCCGCACCGTCTGGTGGGCCGGCCAGAAGAACTTGGGCCGGTAGACCACCTGCTTGTCGTCGTCGAACCAGTGCCACGCGCCCTCGACCGGTTTGTCGGCGACCACCTGGAGCGCCTTCTCGACCGCCGCACGATCCTTGATCGCCTTGTCGAAGTTCAAGATGATCGGCAGCCCGACGCCGTAGGTGTCCTTCCGGCGCTCTTCCATGACGGGGTCCTGGGACACGGTCACCGTGCTGGGCGTCCCCTCGGTACGGAAGGTGCTCACCGCGGTGGCCGTTCGCCCGTCGCTGTTCTGGGCGACGACCCGGACCGTGATGTTCGCTCCCGGCTCGAGGCCCCACCGGGATCGCCACTCGGTGCGGCTCTTGTTGTACTCCCCGGAGACGTTCCGGCCGCCGCTGTCGAGTGCCACGTCGGCCAGCCGGCCGCTCGCGGCGCGTACGACGACGGATCGGTCGGGACGCACGGCCGACGTTCCGTTGCCCGGCGTGATCAGCACGCGAGCCGCCGCCGCGTCCATTTTGATCTTCTCGGCGCTCTCTCCGGCAGCCCGGTTGCCGCCACTGCAACCCGTGGTCATGACCAGGGCGGTCCCCGTGACCGCGCCGAGCGCCAATTGCGTCCGTATGGCATTGACGTGCATGTGCAGCCCTTCCAACGGCCCAGCCGACGGCAAAATTGATCGACTACGAGATACCCATCGGGGATCGGGAGAATGCAGTCCACTTCGGCCGCCATCGGGGCGTCAAGGAGGAAAAATGGTACGTCGCTGCCTGTTCTGAGTAGTGCACTACTCCGGAGCTTAGGGCGGTTTTACCCTTTTGAGGCGTGCATTACGGGATATTCACCCGGATTGCCCGATTTTCGTAACTGGCGTCGAAGGCTCGCCGGAACAACTCCAGCGACCGGCGGACGGCCGATTCGACCTTCGCCTGCTCGGCCTCGTCCCGGACGGTCAGCTTGATCAGCTCGAACGCCTCGCGGGGATGCGCGTCGTCGTACTCCGCGTGCTCGGTCAGCCAGCGGAGCGCGGGCACGTCATCGCCGTACCTCTCGCGGAACGCGGGAAGGACCAGGCGCGTCCACTCCCCAGTGACCCCCTCGATCGCGTAGTTGATCGCGCCGAACGCCTCGGCCAGCCCGCCCCGATAGCAGACCGACCACAGATAGTCGTACAGCGCGCCGACCTCCGGGCAGGGCCGGTGCGAGACGATTTCCTCGAAGCCGATGCCGTGCGCGGCCGCCCAGTCGGCGTACCACTGGGCGTGCAGGGCCTCGGTACGGATGTTCCCGATCAGCCAGTCGCGGGCCAGGATGTCCCCGGGGATCTGACCGAATGTGGTCTTGGCCAGATAGACGCCCATGTACTTGGGGAACGCCTCCACGACGCAGAAGAAATCAAGGAGGATCCGCCGCCACGCCTCTCCCGGGAACGGCCCGTGGACCGTCTCGGCGAAGATCTTCGCCTCGAGCACCGACGTCCAGTCCGGCCGGAGCGAATCGACCATCGACCGAGCCCATGCGGGATGCGGGGTCTCGGTGAGTTCGCTCTTCACCATGCGGTGATGACGGGCCCGAGAGGGGACCTGTGAATGGTCGCCGACAGTGGTCGCCATGATCTGACTCCTCGCTCGTTCACCCGAGTATCCGTGCGCCCTTCACATAGGGTCAATATCCGCGTTTTCATATAAGCCGTACCTCACTCCCCCGCCACCGGAGACCTGAGTGCAACGCGAACACGCCATCGTCGTCGGCGGAAGCATGGCCGGCCTGCTCGCCGCCCGCGTCCTGACCGCCCACTTCGAACGCGTCACCCTCGTCGAACGCGACCCGTTCCCCACCGAGCCGGTGTTCCGGCCGGGCGTACCCCAGTCCCCGCATCTGCACGTGCTCTGGACGCGCGGCCGGGAGATCGTCGAGGCGCTGCTTCCCGGCCTGGAGGACACGCTACGGACGGCCGGCGCCGAGGAGGTCCGCGTGCCCGCCGACGTCCTCTGGCTGACCTCGGCGGGCTGGCGGGAGCGCTTCGACGTGACGCGGCTGCTGACGTTCAGCCGCCCGCTCCTCGACTGGGCCGTACGGAACCGGCTCACCGGACCGCCCGACGGTGCGCGGAAGCCCATCGACATCCTCGACGGGCACCGGGTGACCGGGCTCGTCCCCCGCGGCCGGGACGTCGCCGGGGTCGTCCTCGGCGACGAGGGCGAACTGCACGCCGACCTGGTCGTCGACGCGACCGGCCGCGGGTCGCGGGCACCGGAATGGCTCGCCCGGCTCGGTCACCCGGCGCCGCCCGAGACGCGGGTGGACCCGCTCCTCGGGTACGCCAGCCGCTGTTACGCCATACCGCCCGGCTTCGCCCCCGGCTGGAAGGCGCTGTACATCCAGGCCGACCCGCCCGCGACGCGGCGCACCGGCGGGCTGTTCCCCCAGGAGGGCGGCCGCTGGATCTGCAGCCTGTCCGGCGCGGGCCGCGACTACGGCCCGGCGGAGGAGACGGCGTTCCTGGAGTTCGCCAAGGGGCTGCGCAGCCCCGTCCTGTACGAGGCCATCCGCGACGCCGAGCCGCTCACGCCGATCGTCGCGTTCCGCCGGACCGCCAACCACCGCCGGCACTACGACCGGCTGCCGTCCTGGCCGCGCGGGTTCGTCGTCACCGGCGACGCGGCCTGCGCGTTCAACCCCATCTACGGCCAGGGGATGAGCGTGGCCGCCGTCGCGGCCCTGACCCTCGACCGCTGCCTGCGCGACGCCCGTCCCGGCTTCGAACGTCGCTTCCAGCGCGGCGCCGCCCGGAGCGCCGCCGGAGCGTGGCTCGTCGCCACCGGCGAGGACCTGCGCTACCGGGAGACGGTCGCCGCGCCCGTACGGCTCCGGACCCGCGCCATCAACGCGTACGTCGACGAGGTCGTCGCCACCGCCAACGTCGACCCGCTGGTGTGCGAGCGCCTGGTCCACGTGCTGGCGCTGATGGCCGCACCGACGTCGCTGTTCGCCCCGGCGGTGCTCGCGCGGGTCGCCGCCAACCGCGTCCGGCGACCCGCCCCCATCCCCATGCCGACCCGCCCGTCCTGATTCGTCCCCGGCCCTCAGGCCGGGGAGGGCGTCAATCGCCGGACGACGGCGGGAAGCGGCGGCGGAAACGGTCGAACGGGCCGACCCAGCCGGAGTCGTGCTCGGGTGGGGACTGGGTACGCGCGGCGTCGTTCGCCGGGTCGTCGGCGGACGGATCGCTCTCCTGCCCCGGTGTGGACCCCCGGGGCACGCCCGGCAGACCCGGCCCGCCGGGTACGCCGGTGGGGCTCCCTCCGCCAGGGGCGGGCGAGGCGCCGGGGACGCCCGGCCGGCCGGGGAGGCCCGGTCCGCCGGTGGAGCCCGGCGCAGGGTACGTCGGTCCCGTGTCCGACGCCGCGCCGGCCTGACCGGGCGCGGCCCGGCCGGGCTGGCCGGGCTGGCCGGGCTGGCCGGGCTGGCCGGGCTGGCCGGGCGCGGGGTACGACGTCCCGCCGTACGCCGGCGGGCCGGGTCGGGCTCCGCCCGGAAGAGGAGGGGAGCCTCCCGCGCCTGGCCCCGTGCCGGGGAACGACGGCGGAGACGGGGGTACCGGCCGCTGGCCCGGCGGCGAAGGTGATGGTGCGGGACCGAGCGGGTCGGCGGACGGCGGGCCCTGCGGATCGGCCGCCGCCCGGCCGGGCAGCCGCGGATCGAGCGGTCCCTGCGGGCGGAAGCGCGGGTCGATCGACGGGCTCCCCGGTCGGCGCGGATCGCCCAACGGGAAGCTCGCCCCCTGCCGGTCGGTCAACGGATCACCCGCACCCCGCGGGTCGGCCACCGGGACGCTCGGACTCCGCGGGTCGGACAGCGGATCGCCCCCACCCCGCGAATCTCCCACCGGGACGCTCGGGCCCCACGGAGCGGGCGCGGGGACGCTCGGGCCCCGTGGATCGGTCAACGGATCGGCCGTTCCCTGCCGGTCGGCCGACGGGTCGCTCGGCTCCTGCGGGCCGGCCGACGAGTCGGCCGCCGGTTCGGCTTGGGCCTGCGGATCGGCGGTCGGCCGCGCGTGCCGAGCCGAGATCGTGGGTCCCAGATGGCCTTTGGCGAACTGCTCCACCCGGGCCTTGGCCTCGTCGGCGTCGGCCCGTGCGGCGTCACGCTCGGCGATCATCGTGGCGAGCGCGGTGCGGAGCTGGTCCAGCATGCTCGAGCGCTCCTTGGCCTGCAGCCGGTACTGATCCAGCCGGGCCTGTGCCTTCTCCAGCTCACGGCGGGCGGACTCGAGTTCCTCGGTGAGCCGGGCGCCCTCGTCCAGCCGAGGCCGCGCCGCGTCGAGCTCCCCGCGCGAGGTCGCGAGATCGGCCCGGACCGTCTCCAACTCGCCTCGAGCGCTCTCCAGCTCGGGACGGACGCCCTTCAGCTCGGTATGGGCTTCGTCCCGCTCCGTGCGTGTCTGTTCCAGCTCCGTACGGGCTTCGTCCCGCTCAGTACGTGTCTGTTCCAGCTCCGTACGCGTCGCGTCTTGCTCCGTGCGAGTGCGTTCCAGCTCGGTATGCGCCTCGTCCCGCTCAGTACGGGTGCGTTCCAGCTCGCCGCGGAGCTCCTCGAGCTCGGCCAGAGCCGTCTCCCGCTGGCCGCTCACCTCATCGGCGTGCGCCCGTGCCTCCAGGGCCTGGCGATCCGCCGCGGCCCGTGCCTGCTCCGCGGCCGCCCGGGAGTTCTGTGCGAGTTCGGCCGTGGTGCGCATCTTGTCCAGCTCGGACTCGGCGGCCCGGAGCCGCGAGCGCATCTCCTCCACCGCCACGGCCCGCTTCTGCAGCTCCTTGGCCTCGGCCAGCTCCGCCCGGTATCGCGCGATCTCGTCGCGGGCCAGGTCCAACGCCGAGGTCAGCTCGGCGGTCCGGTGCGTGAGACGGTCGCGTTCCTCGCGTACGGCGGTGGCCGCCTCGGTCGCCGCCTCCGCCGTCCGGGTCGCCTGGTCGCCGAGGTCGCGCGCGGCGTCCCGGTCCGTACGGGCGGCCTCCAGCCGGGCGGTCAGGTCGGCGACGCCGGCCTCGGCCTGCTCGGCGCGGCGCCGTACGTCTCCGAGCTGGGCGAGCACCTGCTCGGCGTCCAGCCGGGCCGCCTCGCGGTCCCGCTGGGCCTCGGCGACGGCGGCGGCCGCCTCCGCCCTCGCCTCCGCGATCCGCCGCTCGACGCCCGCGACGCTCAGATCCGCCGTCAGGGACATCGCCAGGAGCTCGGCGACGTCCTCCAGGCGTTCGACCATGTCCCAGGTCCGTGCGACCTGTCCGGCGAGGCCCGGGGAGTCCTGGTCGCGGCGGCGCCGCTCGGCCGCGGCGCGGGCGCAGGCCCCGTCGTTGTCGACGCAGTACCGCAGGACGGGTCCCGCCTCGCCCGGCTGGGGGATCGGACGCCCGCAGTAGGCACAGGGGCGCGTGCCGGCGTCGTCCCCGTCCTGGAACGGGGGCAGGGCCTCCTGGGTCCCCGGTGTGCCGTCAGGGCGGGTGCCCGGCCCCGGCGTGCCGTCCACCACGTGGGTGCCCGATCCCGGCGGGCCGTCCGCCGAGCGGGCGCCCGGCCCTGGCGGGTGGTCCGTAGGGGGCAGCCCGTCCTCCCCGCCGGTCACGGGCCCGGAGCCCGTCTGCGGGGGGCCGTCGTCCTCCACCGGGGTCTCGTCCCGTACGCCGTCCTCTTGGGCGGGAACGTTCCCCTGCGGGCCGTCCGCCGCCGCGGTGGCCTCTTCCGCCGATGGCGGAGAGGCGTCCGCGCCGGTCGCGGACCGGTCCGTACCGGGCGGGCCGGCAGGGCCCGGGGCGAAGCCGTCGCCGGAGGGCACGGCGGCATCGGACTCGGGCACGTTGTCGTCCGTCGGGCCGGACACTCTCATCCCCCCTGCGATCCGTAATCGGGATGATCTCGACTGTCAGCTCGAAGACCGTATCTCCCTTCGTCCCCTCCGGGGAACGCAACGGCGAGGTTCGGTGCCCGGACATTCGGAAGGGCCCGGCAGCGGCGGCGTGCCGGGCCCTTCCCTCCTCCACTCGGTCGCCTGGAGAAGCGGATCAGAGCGATGTGGAGAGGCGGGATCACGATGGATCCTGAACGGGTCGTCCGCGTGTCTCCAGGTAGTCACAACGCTAACTCCGCGGACAGGTCGCAAGACGAATCAGGCGTTGACACAAATTCACAACGTCTGTCCCCGGGCCGGCGCAACTCCCCGACGGCACTCCTCCGACGGCGTCGTGAAGAAGATTCCGGCGTGCGACTGAGTACGGGTGACCGCCGAACGCCTCGGAAAGGCCCGACATGACAAGGAGCCACGGATGACCGCCGCAGCCGGCGTCGTCGACTCACGGGACGACGCCGTGGTGATCAAGCGGTCGTGGCATGAGCCCGATCAGTTCAAAGTGATCTATGACAGGTACTTCCCGCAGATCTACCGGTATGTGGCGGGACGCCTCGGCCGTGACGTCGCCGACGACGTCGCCGCTGAGACGTTCCTGACCGCGTTCCGCAAACGCGACCGCTTCGACCCGGAGCGGGGCGCCGTACGCCCCTGGCTGTTCGGCGCGGAAGAAGGACATGGAGGATGCGGCCACCAGCACGCTGAGCGCGCTGCTGTACGCGGTCCCGGTGTCTCCCAAGGTGCGGGCGGCCGCCTTCCGGGCACTCGCCCAGCGGCCCGACGTCACGAGCGAAGGCCGGGTCAAGGACGCTCGGGGACGTATCGGGCAAGGGGTCACGATCGGGGGAGCCTTCCACCTGATCATCGATCCGAAGACCGCGTTCGTCCTGCAGGAGACGGCGGGGACGGCAAGGAGTCCGAAGCGGGCGTCGACGCTCTACTACGAGGTCGGCTGGACCAACACCGCACCGCACGTGCCCGGCCCTGCCTGATCCACGGGCCCCGGACCTCCTTTGGCGATGACCCTCCGGAAGACGGCGGCCGGGGCACCCCACCCGTGGGATGCCCCGGCCGCCGTGCTCTCTGCGTCTCAGCCGGCGCTCATGCCGCCGGTCTCGCTCTCCGGCGGGGTGCTGTCGGCGCCGACGACCACCTCGGCGCCCTCGCCGAGCTGGTACCGGTCGATCGCCTTCTGCAGGACCTCCTGCTTGATCTCGCCGCGCCGGGCCAGCCGGGTCAGCACGGCGAGGGTGATCGACGCCGCGTCCACGTGGAAGAAGCGGCGGGCGGCGGCCCGGGTGTCGGAGAACCCGAACCCGTCGGTGCCCAGCGACGACCAGTCGCCCGGCACCCACGGCGCGATCTGGTCCGGGACGGCGCGCATGAAGTCGCTCACCGCGACGACCGGGCCGGGCTGCCCGTCGAGCGTGCGGGTGACGTACGGGACGCGCTGCTCGTCGTCGGGGTGCAGGAGGTTCCACTCGTCGCAGGCGACGGCCTCCCGACGCAGTTCGGTCCAGGAGGTGGCGGACCAGACGTCGGCGGCCACGCCCCACTCCTCGGCGAGCATCCGCTGGGCCTCCAGGGCCCACCGGAGCCCGACGCCGGAGCCGAGGATCTGCGCGCCCGGCGCCTCGCCCTCGACCTGCGGCGCCTCGGCGTACCGGTACAGGCCCTTGAGCAGGCCGCCGACGTCGAGGTCGGCCGGCTCGGCGGGCTGCTGGTACGGCTCGTTGTAGACGGTGAGGTAGTAGAAGACGTCCTCGCCGTTCGGGTGCTCCTCGCTCGAGCCGTACATGCGCCGCAGCGCGTCCTTGATGATGTGCGCCAGCTCGAACGCCCACGCCGGGTCGTAGTAGACGCACGCCGGGTTGGTCGCGGCGAGCAGCGGCGAGTGGCCGTCGTTGTGCTGCAGGCCCTCACCGGTGAGGGTGGTGCGGCCGGCGGTCGCGCCGAGGAGGAAGCCGCGGCTCATCTGGTCGGCCATCGCCCAGATGCTGTCGCCGGTCCGCTGGAACCCGAACATCGAGTAGAAGATGTAGACGGGGATCATGTGCACGCCGTGCGTGGCGTACGCCGTGCCGGCCGCGATGGCGGAGCCGACGGCGCCCGCCTCGCTGATGCCCTCGTGCAGCATCTGGCCCTGCTCGGACTCCTTGTAGGACAGCAGCAGCTTGCGGTCGACCGCTTCGTACGTCTGCCCGTGCGGCGAGTAGATCTTCGCCGACGGGAAGAGCGAGTCCATGCCGAACGTGCGGTACTCGTCCGGGGCGATCGGCACGAAGCGGGCGCCGAGGTTCTCGTCCTTGATCAGGTCCTTGAGCAGCCGGACGAACGCCATCGTCGTCGCGACGTTCTGCTTGCCGGAGCCCTTCTTCAGCTCGGCGTAGACCGGGTCACCGGGGAGCTTGAGGGCCTTCGCCCGGTTGAGCCGCTTGGGCAGGTAGCCGCCGAGGGCCATGCGCCGCTCGCGCATGTACTGCACCTCGTCGGAGTCCTCGCCCGGGTGGTAGTACGGCGGCAGCTCCGCCTCGAGGGCCGAGTCGGGGATGTCGAGGTAGAGCCGGTCGCGGAACTCCTTCAGCTCGGCCTTGGTGAGCTTCTTCATCTGGTGCGTGGCGTTGCGCGCCTCGAAGTCCGGCCCGAGCGTCCACCCCTTGATCGTGTGGGTGAGGATGACGGTCGGCTGGCCGACGTGCTCACGGGCCGCCTTGAACGCGGCGTACAGCTTGCGGTAGTCGTGGCCGCCGCGCGACAGCTTGCGGATGTCGTCGTCGGACATGTGCTCGACCATCTTGCGCAGCCGAGGGTCGTCACCGAAGAAGTGCTCGCGGATGTACTCGCCGGTCTCGACGGTGTAGGTCTGGAACTGGCCGTCCGGCGTGGTGTTCATCTTGTTGACGAGCGCGCCGTCGACGTCCTGGGCGAGCAGCGGGTCCCAGTCGCGGCCCCAGATGACCTTGATGACGTTCCAGCCGGCGCCGCGGAAGAACGACTCCAGCTCCTGAATGATCTTGCCGTTGCCGCGGACCGGCCCGTCGAGCTGCTGCAGGTTGCAGTTGATGACGAAGGTGAGGTTGTCCAGCTCCTCGCGGGCGGCGAGGCCGATCGCGCCGAGGGACTCGGGCTCGCCCATCTCGCCGTCGCCGAGGAACGCCCACACGTGCGACCGCGAGGTGTCCTTGATCTTCCGGTTGTACAGATAGCGGTTGAACCGGGCCTGATAGATCGAGTTGATCGCGGTGAGGCCCATGGAGACCGTGGGGAATTCCCAGAAGTCCGGCATCAGGCGCGGGTGCGGGTAGGACGAGAGCCCGCCGCCCGGGTGGGAGATCTCCTGGCGGAATCCGTCGAGCTTGTCCTCGGGCAGCCGGCCCTCGAGGAACGCGCGGGCGTAGATGCCCGGCGCGGCGTGGCCCTGGATGAAGACCTGGTCGCCGGACTCGCCGTGATCCTTGCCGCGGAAGAAGTGGTTGAACCCGACCTCGTACAGCGACGCGGCGGAGGCGTAGGTCGCGATGTGGCCGCCGACCGACAGCTCCGGGCGGTTCGCCCGCGAGACCATGATCGCGGCGTTCCACCGGATATAGGCGCGGATGCGGCGTTCGACGTACTCGTCACCGGGGAACCAGGGCTCGCGTTCCGGCGGAATCGTGTTGATGTAGTCCGTGCTGCGCAGGCCGGGCACGCCGACCTGCTGCTCTCGGGCCCGCTCCAGCAGCCGCAGCATGAGGTAGCGGGCGCGCGAGCGGCCCTCGGTCTTGATGACCGTGTCGAGCGACTCCAGCCACTCCCGGGTCTCATCAGGGTCGATGTCCGGAAGCTGACTGGGGAGGCCGTCGCTGATGATCGAAAAGCGCTGGCGTCCGGAAGCCACGGGTTCCCCTTCGCTTCGTGCCCACCCAGGTCAGGTGATGGATCGTTGCTGTCCCGACCATCGTCGTACGTCAGGACCGTTAACGCATCTCTACTGCCGGGTAACCGTTCGGTACGGCTTCCCATCGGCCTCGAGCCGTACGAGGCTGTGTGGAGAGCCACCGCTCAGGGGATACCCGCGGTCGGGAGGTGAAACGAGGATGGAAGCGGCCGTTGGTGACCGGTTGCACGTCCACGGCAACACCGTCGGACAGGCCGACCGGACAGGAAAGATCATTGAAGTGCGCGGCACCTCCGGAGGACCGCCCTATCTCGTCCGCTTTGACGATGGGCACACCGGTCTGGTGTACCCGGGGCCGGATGCCGTGATCGAGCCGGAAGAGTAGACATGTACGCATGATGAGCAAAGTGATAAGCGTGGCCACCGGGAGCAAGGAGGCTGTGCACGACATCACCGGCGAATGCCTCAGTTTCCTGCGAGACATCGGGGCGTCCGACGGATTGCTCAACCTCTTCGTTCCGCACGCGACCGCCGGTCTCGCGCTCATAGAGCTCGGCTCCGGCAGTGACCAAGACCTCTTGTCCGCGTTGAGCGAATTGCTCCCGGCGGACGATCGGTGGGCACACGCACACGGATCCCGCGGCCACGGCCGCTCCCACGTCATGCCGGCGTTCATCGCGCCGTACGCCACGATCCCGGTCATCGACGGGAAACCGGCGATGGGCACCTGGCAATCGGTGGCTGTGGTCGACCTCAACGTGGACAATGTCGTGCGCAAGGTGCGACTCAGCTTCATCACCGGGGGTTGAGAGAAGTGGCCGGGTTCGCTCACTTGCGGGTCAGACACTTGCGCACGGGGCGGTCCGCCGTGTGAACTGTCCGGCAATGCCGCACCCGGAGGGTCGGGCGGTAAACAACATGGGCATGTTTGACATTCGCGGCCCACAACACAGGGAGGACGTTCGTGAGCGCGACCGCGGGTCAGGCGCAGAGCAGCCTGGCCGAACGGCTCGGCATCAAGCCGAACCAGGTGGTGCAGGAGATCGGCTACGACGAGGACACCGACCAGGAGCTGCGCAGCTCCATCGAGTCGGTCTCGGGTAGCGAGCTGGTCGACGAGGACTACGGCGACGTCGTCGACGTCGTGCTGCTGTGGTGGCGCGAGGACGACGGCGATCTGTTCGACGCCTTGTCCGACGCACTCACCACACTGGCGGACGGCGGCCACATCTGGCTGCTCACGCCGAAGGCGGGGCGCGAGGGCCACGTCGAGCCGAGCGACATCCTCGAGGCCGCCCAGCAGGCCGGACTGTCGCAGACCAAGAGCATCAGCGCGGCCCAGGAGTGGTCGGGCACGCGTCTGGTGTCGCCCAAGGCACGGCGTTGACCTTTCCCGCCGAGGAACGGACCGTGCGGAGAGAGGGCTGACGGACGTGTGAGGCGTGTCAGCCCCCGGGGGTTCCCTCGATCCGCCGATGCGCCGGGTGGCAGACTGGCGTACGGCCAGACTCGGCGAGGAAGGGTGTCACCACATGGCGGTTGAGGTCGGCGAATCCGCACCGGACTTCGAGCTCAAGGATCAGCACGGGACCCCCGTGCGGCTGTCGGACTTCCAGGGGAAGAAGACCGTCGTTCTGGTCTTCTACCCGCTGGCGTTCAGCGGCGTGTGCACCGGCGAGCTCTGCACGATCCGCGACGAGCTGCCCACTCTGGGCGGCGACGACGTGCAGGTCCTCGCGGTGTCGGTCGACTCGATGTTCTCGCATCGGGCCTGGGCCGACCAGGAGAACTACCAGTTCCCGCTGCTGTCGGACTTCTGGCCGCACGGTGCGGTGGCCAAGGCCTACGGGATCTTCGACGAGGACCGGGGCGTCGCGACGCGCGGCACCTACATCATCGACAAGACCGGTGTCGTTCGGTGGAAGGTGGAGAACGCCATCCCCGACGCCCGTGACCTCGACGAGTACCGCAAGGCGCTCGGCGACATCGCTTAGTCTCCTGTGGCCGGGCCCGCACGGGCCCGGTCCCGGATCCCACCGGAGGCGCCATGCCCTGCTACCGCTGCGGGGCCCGGCAGACGGACCCGGATCGCGGCCCCAGTCCCTGGCGACGGGGAGTCCGCGCGGATCGGCAGGTCCTGATCTGCCCCGGCTGCCAGCGCGGCCGGGACTGGGCCCGGGAGCTCGATCACTGCACGACCTGCGGGGCCACCATGCTGGTGTGCCGCCTCGGCGAGGTCGAGTGCCGTGCCTGCGGGCAGGTACGGGCCGTCGAACGGGCGCCTGAGACGCCGGTGTCCCCCTCCGACAGTCCGGGGCTGTCCGAAGAGGTCGCCGCCGCGCTCAGCCGCTTGCTGGGGAGCGACCCCACCCCCTGATCCACTCTGGCCGCCGGCCGATCGTCCTGGTCGCCGTGCCGGCCGCCGCCTGATCCCGAACGCCTCCGGCGCGGGACCCGCCATGCGATCAACCAGGCGCCTTTTGATCAGATGATGTGATCAAAGCCCCAGTCACCCGCATTTAACGAAATGTCAACCTGCGGTATGGCATGATCCTTCCGCTCCTGTGACGGGCGATCGCAGGGCTGAGGGGGAAGAGCGTGGCGGGGAGCCCTGCGCGAACGATCGCGGGTCTGGCGGCTGCGGCGACATGTGTCGGACTTCTCGGCATCGCCGGCCCCGCAGGGGCCGGCCAGCAGCGGACGCTCCCGGTCCGGGCCGGGTTCGTCCAGGTCGTCGCCCACCCGGACGACGATCTCCTCTTCATGTCCCCGGACCTGACGAACGACCTCCGCCGCGGCGAGAGCGTCACGACGGTCGTGCTCACCGCGGCCGAGGGCCACGCCGGGATGAATGACACCCACGACGCCCTCGCGTACGTCGCGCAACGTCGCCAGGGGCTGCACGCCGCGTACGCCGCCATGGCCGGCGTCGCCGACGGCTGGTCGGTCGAGACGGTCCGCTCCGGTCGCGTGAACATCGAGGTGCACACGCTGACGGCGCGCCCGAACGTCCACCTGGCGTTCCTCAGCCTGCCCGACGGCCGCGACCCCCGCGTCCACATCGGCAGACGGGCGGTCGCCCAGCTCGAGGCCGACCGCGGCTCGACCAAGTGCGCCTCGACCGTGACGCCGCCGTTGTCGCCGTACGCCCACTGCTACACCCACGCCGACGTCGTCCGTGCCCTGGTCACCCTGTTCCAGCGGTACCGTCCCACGGTCGTGCGGACGCAGGACCCGTCGCCCGACCGGCGCTACACCGCCGACCACACCGATCACAAGGCGACGGCTCAGTTCGCGACCGAGGCGGTCGCCGCGTACGGCCGGCCCGTGGCCCAGGTCGACTACCGCGACTACAACCTCAGCGACACGCCGGTGAACCTCGGCAGGGCCGCGTCGACCGCCAAGCAGCGCTTCTTCGCCGACTACCGGGCCGACGACTACCGGATCAACCCGGAGGCCAAGAACTTCGCGTCCTGGCAGCTGCGCATGCGCTACCGCTGGCCCCGGGGAGCCTCCTGGACGACCCGCGCGGACGACGGACGACTGCAGGCGTTCGCGGTCCTCTCCGGCCGGCTGTACACGTGGTGGCAGACGCCCACCGGCTGGTCCGGGCCGGCCTCGCTCGGCGGCAGCGGCCTCGCGCCCTCCATCGCCACGGCGGACGGCCAGGTCTTCGCCCGCCGGGGCGGTCAGATCGTCGTCGCCCGCCCCCGCTTCACCGGCGGCAGATGGACGGCCACCTGGACCGGACTCGGCGCCGCGACGGGCACCCCCGTGGCCGTGCCCGGCCGTACCGGCCGCCCCGCCCTGTTCGTCCGGAACGCCAAGGGCGGCGTCAGCGTGAGGTGCCAGGTCACGGACGGATCGTGGACCTCGTGGCAGGAGCTGCGCGGCCCCGCCGCCGGGACCGCCCGCAGGCGTGCCGCGGCGCCCTCCTCCCCCACGCCCCGCAGGACCGTCCGGCGCGGTTCCCCGTCGGCGCCGACCACCCCGAGCACGACCCCGACGCCGAGCGCCTCGCCGTCGGCGCGCCGTCCCATCCTGCCCTCCCTCCCGCTGCCCCGCGCGAGCACCACCCCGGCGCCCGGCCGCACACCGGCGACCCCGCGGACGACCCCGCGCAGCGGCGTCCCCGCCTCCCCCCGGCACACCGCGGTTCCCCGGAAGACGGCCGCCGCGGCGCCCGCCCGCAAGCGCCCCCGGGTCGTCCTGCCCGGCCGGGACGTCCAGGACGGCATGGACGCCGTCGGCGGCAGCGCGGGAATCGAGCTGTTCGCGCCGACCCGTACCCAGGTGCTGCAGTGGCGGCAGGGCCGGGGCTGCACCTTCGTGTACGCGGGCGCGGTCCCCGGCGTACGACCGGGCGGCCCCATCACCGCGACCCGTGACGCCGACGGCAACCCGACCCTCGTGTACGAGGAGGCGGGCACCACGTCGATCCGCCAGGCCAAGGAGACCGGCCGTACGTGGAGCGGCCCCGCCACTCCGCTGCGGGCGGTGTTCCACGAGACCGGCGAGGTTCCGGTGCCGACCGGCAGCCGCGTCCCGCCGCCCGCCCTGCCGCTCCCGCCGATCGGCGTCCCCATGGTCGCCACCGACCGGACCGGCCAGGTGTACGCCCTCGCGCTGGCCGAGGACGGCCTCCTGTACGTCACGTCCCGCGGCCCCGCCGGCATCTACGGCCCCTGGCGTCCCGTGGCCTGATTCCGTTTCGCGAGCAGGGGGAAGATCCCGGTAGGCTGTGGCGCGCCGGGTCCTTCCGGCAGCGGGCGCATAGCTCAGTGGTTAGAGCACTGGTCTTACAAACCAGGAGTCGCTGGTTCGAATCCAGCTGTGCCCACCCTGTCATGTCTCAGGACATCGGAACGACCCCGGACCTTCATTGGGTTCGGGGTCGTTCGCGTTGTGGGCCGGGTGGACGACCCGCGCCTGCCCGTCAGCCTGTCGGTAGACCGATCTGGTCGCGTTCGAGCACGGAGCGGAGCTCCGCGAGGGCCTGCGCGGCGGCCGACGCCGACGAACTCCCGAGGACGCCTCCGATCAGTTCGGCCAGCCGCTCGGTGAAGGTTCCCTCCGCCGCATCGACGAGTCGCAGGCCGTCGTCCGTCAGGGCCAGCAGTGATGACCGGCGATCCGATGGGTTCGGTTGCCGCACGATCCATCCCTGTCTCTCCAGGCGGTCGGCGCCCTTGCTGATCGCCCCGATTCCGGCGGCGAACTCGGCGGCGAGGTCCGCCACCCGGGACCCGGGGTGGTCGCGGAGGTAGCGCAGGAACTCGAACTGGGACGTGACGATCCCGTGCCGCTCGCGAAGACGGTCGTTCAGGGCGTTGTAGAGACGCGTCTCGCACCGGACGAGGTCGCTGAAGAAGCCCGGGAGGTCGACCGGGCCCCCGCTTGACTTGTATGCCACGGCATATAGTGTACCGGCATGCACTTGCGATGGAGGGGACCATGAGCAGGAAACAGCGAGCGGAGATCGACGCGATGTTGCGGCGCCCCCGCCCCGAAGGCCATCAGTCGGTGGAGGAGATCCGAGCCGGATTCAGGGCGATGATGGCCGAGATGATCGTCCCGCTCGGGATCCGCACCTCGTCCACGACGCTCGGCGACCGGCCCGCGCTGCTCGTCGAGCCGGTCGACGGCCCCCGCGCCGGAACGATCCTGTACTTCCACGGTGGCTCCTATGTGGTCGGCTCGCCCGAAACGGCGCTGTCGCTGACGGGGAACCTGGTGGTCCGGACCGGATACCGGGCCTTCTCGCTGGACTACCGGCTCGCTCCCGAGCACCCGTTCCCGGCCGCGATCGAGGACGCCCTGAGCGCCTACCGCGCACTTCTCGACAGTGGTGAAGATCCTTCGATGATCGTGTTCGCCGGAGACTCCGCCGGCGGTGGACTCACCGTCACGACCTGCCTCGCCGCCCGCGACGCCGGCCTGCCCATGCCCGCCGCGCTCGTGGCGTTCTCCCCCGGGCTCGACGCTACCCGGACGGGAGAGAGCATGGACGCCAAGGCGGGCATCGATCCGTTCTTCACGCGCGAGTCGCTGGAACAGACCGCGGCCATGTACCTCGTGGGACAGGACCCGCACCAGCCCCTGCTCAGCCCGGCCGTCCTCGCCGACCTGGCCGGTTTCCCGCCGATGCTGCTGCAAGCGGGCACCAACGAAGTGCTCCTGGACGACTCCACACGCACGGCCGCGCGCGCGAGGGCGGCGGGAGTGGACGTCGTCCTGGACATCACCGCCGAGGTGCCCCACGTGTTCCAGGCGTTCGCCGGCGTTCTTGATGAGGCCGACGAGGCACTGGATCGCGCGGCCCTGTTCCTCAGCCAGCACCTCCGCGTCCGGGACACCGCGGATACGCCGGGGCGGCCGAGGAAACGATGACACGAACCATCACCGTCGTCACTCCGGCGCATCCGCCGAACGCGCCGTTCTTGAGCGAAGCGTACGAATCACTATGCGCCCAGGTGCTTCCGCGCGGCTGGGATTGGCAGTGGGTCGTCCAGGAGGACGGCGAAAGCGGTCTGATCGAGTCCGCGCTTCCCGAGGACCCGCGTATCGCTTTCGGCACCACTCCGACCAGCGGCCCGGCGGTGACCCGTACGACCGCGCTGGCTCACGGCACCGGAGAACTCGTGCGCAACCTCGACGCCGATGACCGCCTGCTCCCCGGCGCGCTCTTCCGGGACATCGCATTGCTGGCGGACAGACCGGAGATCGGCTGGACCGCGTCTCGGGCGCTCGACCTTCTCCCCGAGGGAACGACCAGGAACCACGAGGAGAACGATCTTCCAGAAGGCGTCATCGAGCGTGGGGCGGTCCTGCGCGCCTGGGAAGAGCAGGGGTGGATCCTCCCGTTGGTGCCGGGAACCCTCTGCATACGGCGTGACCTCCTGCTCGCGCTCGGCGGGTGGATGGCGCTCGACACCTCTGAGGACACCGGGCTGGTCATCGCGGCGAACGCCGTGGCCGACGGGTACTTCATCGGGGAGCCGAGCATGCTCTACCGACAGCACCCGCACCAGACCACCGCGCAGGACTTTCACACTGACCCGCGCAGAAAGCACCAGAGGCGACTGCTCATCATCGAACGAGCGAAGGCGCTCACCTCGCTCGGCGACCGGTGCCCCTGAGACCTTCCGACTCTGGGGCCGTGGCCTGGTGCCCGCGGCGACCGCCGGGCCGGGACGTCTCGGCCGCCGGGCCCGCGTAGCATCTGCACGTGCGGATCGGGCGTTCTGGAAGGGATCTCGGTGGCTGACGCCGATGATGTGCGCCGGTTGGCGCTGGCTCTGCCTCACGTGGTGGAGATCGACAGTGACGGCTTCGACTTCCGGGTGGCCGGCAAAGGGTTCGTCTGGTCCTACCCCGAGCGCACGCCTGGGAAGCCGCGCCTGATCCGAACCGATATCGCGGTGCTCTTCGTCGGCGACGAGGCCGAGAAGCAGGCTCTCCTGCTCGGTGAGCCCGACGTCTTCTTCACCGCGCCCGGCTACGACAACCTGCCCTTGGTGATGCTGCGCCTGGCAGAGGTGGACTTCGAACGTCTGAGGGAGCTCGTGACCGACGCGTGGCGGATGCGCGCGCCGGATGATCTGGCCGCCGACCTCGATGAGGCGGACGAGCCGAGGCCGGCCCTCGGGGGAACCTGACCCGCGGTCATGCCTGTCCTGAACCGGACAGGATGCGATCCTTCGGGGGCCCCGGAGCGTCGTAGTACTCATGAAGAAGCTTCTCGCCGCCACGGCCGTGACCGCGGCGGTCGCCGCCGTGCCCGCCGTCGCGTACGCCCGGACCGGCGGCAAGCTGCCGACCTGTACCGCCACGTTCGTGGATCATCCGGAGAACGCCTCGCCCGCGTGGGCGCTCGATGACTTCACGCGAACGACGACGTTCGAGCCGGGCGACACCGACGGCACGTGGAAGGTGCACATCCGCGACCGCGGGAAGTTCACGACGATCCCGGGGACCACGTCCGACAGCGGCGACCCGATCCAGACGAAGGTGACGGGGTCGTTCCGTGGCGACGGCGACTACACGGTGACGAGTGCCGCCGGACCGCAGTGCGCCGACACCGAGCACTACGAGGGCACGGCCGGTCCCGCGACCGCGCAGTGGCCGCTGCACTACTTCGCGGCGGACGCCGGCGCTGCCACGAGCGGCATCGACCCGTGGCGGTGGGTGTACCGGACGTACTGTGAGCGCATGGTGGAGGACAGCCGGTACCCCAAGGTGGACGGCCACATCACCGGGAAGGACTGCCCGAGGCCGACACCGACGCCCACGCCGACGGATTCGGCTCCGGAGCCGTCCCCGTCGGAACCGGAGCCCTCGGCGAGTGAGACGACGCCGAGCGAGGAGGACACATCGTCTCCGGCGACCGAGGCTCCCGCGGCGTCTCCGGTGAAGAAGCAGCCGCACTTCACCGGCTGACCCTGTTCGGTCAGTCGAGGCGGAGGGCGCCGGCCAGGAGGTCGGAGACGTGCGGGGTCGCGCGGGAGTAGTCACGGGGCGGCGCGATCTCCTCCAGCAGCGCGGCCTGCCGGATGCGGTCGATCCGGAAGATCCGTGGCGCGTCGCGGAGCCGGCACCAGCCGATGAGGTGCCAGTCACGGGCGCCTGCGACGAACGCGGCCGGTTCCACCTCGCGCTCGGTCCGCGTGCCGTCGCGGCCGGTGTAGGCGAACCGGACGACCCGGCGGGTGGCGACCGCCTCCTCCACGACCGCCGCGGCGGGCACCTCCGGGGCGCCGTCGAGGATCAGCCCGCGGATCCGCTCGGCCAGTCGCCGGTCCTCCGGGCCCTCCGCCGCGGACATGGCCGCGACCATCTTGAGCAGGGCGGTACGGCCGGAGGAGGCGAAGGGCGACGCGCCGTCGCGGCCCACCGCGGTGGCCAGGGCCACGGCCTCGGCCGGGGAGAGAACGACCGGCGGCAGGGTCCCGACGGTGTCCAGGAACCAGCCGGTTCCGGCCGCGTCGGCCTTGATGGGGACGCCGGCCTCGCGCAGCTCCTCGACGTCCCGCTCGATGGTCCGCTCGCCGACTTTGAGCCGCCCGGCCAGCTCACCGGCGCTGAAGGATCGGGGGGCGCCCGCACGAAGCTCCTCGACCAGGGCGAGCAAGCGGTCCGTACGGGTCACGAAACCGACCGTAGATCATTGGTCGGCCGATTCAAGCTGACGCGCCGGTTCGGTCACGGTATCGCCAAGGCCGTACGGAACGGCGTCATGGATCCGCTCGGGAGCGCAATGGCGGCCCCGGTGCGGACTCGGCCGGACGTACCGGAATGATCTGAACCGGTTCCCCCGAGAGAGAGGCGAAGGACGTTGCTCGCGGTTTCGATGGACACGGTGCGTGTCTTCCTGCACGTTCTGGCGGCGACCGTCTGGGTCGGCGGCCAGCTGACCCTGGGGGCACTGGTCCCCGCCCTGCGCGGCTACGAGGGCGTGACCAAGGTCGCGGCGCGCCGTTTCAACATGGTGGCGTGGCCCGCGTTCGCGGTGCTCGTCCTCACCGGCGTCTGGAACATCGTCGCGCTCGACCACCCGAGCGACGACTACCGGATGACGCTGAACGTCAAGATGGTCTTCGTGGTGCTGTCCGGCGTGGCGGCATTCCTGCACATGCGCGCCACCTCGAAGCGGGGGCTGGCGATCTGGGGCGCCCTCGGGGCGCTCGGCGCGCTGGTCGCCCTCTTCTTCGGCGTCCAGCTCGGCTGACCTCCGCGCCGGGCGCTACCGCGGCGCGCCGGAGATCGCGCCCGGCGGAACGAACGCGCCCGCGCGGTCGTCGCCCGGCCGGACTCCGCCGTCATCACTCGCCCGCCGCCCAGTAGGACGGCGGGCGGCCGTACCGTTCGATGACGCGCCGGCGCAGGCCGGGGTCGTCTCGCGGCACCGGTTCCAGGAAGACCTCGTAGACGTCCGGGTGGCTCGCGCGCAGCTCCTCGCTGAGGCGTACGCAGGCGCGCTCGACGTCGGCGGCGCCGAGGTCGTCGCGGAAGTCCAGCCTGGCGCAGACGAGCACCTCGCCGGTGCCGACGGTCATGGTCATCAGGTCGACCAGCGCCTCGATCTCCGGCGCGGTCATGAGGAGGCGTTTCACCCCCTCCAGGATCCTCGGCTGGGCCTGCCGGCCGATGAGCAGGTCGAGGTTGGTCCGGCCGAGGAGGAACGCCGCCACCGTCAGCACGACCCCGATGAGCAGCGAGGCGACGCCGTCCCAGACCGCGGAGCCGGTGACCTGGTGCAGGCCGAGGCCGGCGGCGGCGAGGAGGAGGCCGATCAGCGCGGCCGAGTCCTCGTAGAGCACCGACTTGGTGGTCGGGTCGTCGGTGCTGCGCAGGAACGCGAGGAGCGACTGCCCGTCCGCGCGGGCCCCCTGCCGGGTCTGCCGGAACGCCTGCCGCCACGAGATGGACTCCAGCACCGCCGACACGGCCAGCACCAGGTAGCCGACCAGTGCGTTCTTGCGCTCGGCCTCCCCGCCCAGGATCGCCTGCGCGCCCTGGACGAAGGCGAACAGCGCGCCCATGCCGAAGATGCACACGGCCACGAGCAGCGACCAGATGTACCGCTCGGTGCCGTGCCCGAACGGGTGCCGCCGGTCGGCGGGTCGCCGGCTCCGGCGCAGCGCGGTGAGCAGGAGGACCTCGTTGGCGGTGTCGGCGAACGAGTGCCCCGCCTCCGAGGCCATCGACGCCGAGCCGGTGATCACCGCGGCCACCGTCTTCGCGAGCGCGATGCCGAGATTGGTCGCGAGCGCGAGGACGACGGTCAGCCGGCTCTCCTGCTGTTCCTGTTCCTCGACCACCTGCTCAGGGTTTCACGGGCCGACTCGCGTCACGGAACCGGACGTCCGATCACCGACGAGCCCACGCCGAGGACCGCCTCGGCGGCGGTGGCCAACTGGATCAGCCGCTCGAGCTCGGTCTGGTGGAACGGCGGGGCGGCCACGCGCGCGAGCAGCAGCGTCTGCCGGGACCGGCCGACCGGGACGAACGCGTAGCGGATCCCGTCGACGCCGGTGAACGCGCGGGCGCCGGACACGGGGACGACCGGCAGTGTGAGCGGATCAGGGGCCTGCCAGCTCGCGTGCACGACGAGCCCGTCCTGGTTCAGCATCGCGGCCCAGTCGCCACCGAAGATCTTGGGAACGGCCTCGACGAGGGCGACGACTCCGTTCGGCGGGTTGGCGGCGATCTGGCCGACCACCTCCACGTCGGAGAAGACGCCGGGCGCCTCGTGGGTCTGCCAGACGCCGTCGACCTCGACACCGCGGACCGAGACGAGGGCGTCGCAGAGGACGTCGAGTGACGCGCCCTTGGGCCACGAGACGGTGATGTCGTCGACCGCCCGGCCTCCGGAACGTTCCAACACAACGACCTGCACGATGTCGGCACCTGCGGCACCCAGCGTACGGGCGACCGTACCGAGCGATCCGGGTCGGTCCGGCAACCTGAGTCGTATCCGCAAAAGCGGCATACTGCTCACCTCCTGGACGAACAGGCTGCCATAGTCACGTTTCAGACATGTTGCCTGCGGATATCGGCCTCCGCATCCGGATCGGCAGGCGCGCTCCGGCGGCGGGCATGCGACGGCCCGAAGTCCGTTTCAGCGGGCGGGACCCCGCAGAGGCAGGCGTACGACGGCGCGAAGGCCGGGCGACGCGTCCTCGAGGTGGGCGTCGCCGCCGTGGGCGCGGGCGGTCTCGCGGACGATGGCCAGGCCGAGACCCGCGCCGCCCTCATCGCGGCTCCGGCCCTCGTCGAGGCGGGTGAACCGGGCGAACACGCGTTCGCGGTCGGCCGGCGGGATGCCCGGACCGTCGTCGCAGACGCAGAGCTCGGCCCGCCGGCCGGCCCGCGCCACGCGGACCCGTACGCCGGTGGCCGCGTGTCGCATCGCGTTGTCGACCAGGTTGTCGAGCAGGCGCGTAAGGCCCTTCACGTCGCCGTGAACGATCACCGGTTCACCGGCGTCCACGGTGACGGGAACCCGCGCGGCGGGATGGCGTTCCCCCGCCGCCCGGGCCAGCGCGGCCAGGTCGACGGCCTCGCGCGCCGCCGGCCGGACCCCGTGCTCGTCGAGCCGGGCCAGTACGAGCAGGTCGTCGGCGAGGCGGGAGAGCCGGAGCGTGTCGGCGAGCACGCCGGCCGCCGTCTCGGACCACCGCTGACCGTCCGGGTGGTCCAGGGCGACCTCCAGCTGGGCCCGGATACTGGCGAGCGGGCTGCGCAGCTCGTGGGCGGTGTCGGAGACCAGCGCCCGCTGCCGGGCCTCGGCGCGTTCGAGCCGGTGCAGCATGTCGTTCAGGGTGACCGCGAGGTCGTGCACCTCGTCCCGCGCCTCGGGGACGGGCAGCCGGCGGGACCGGGCCGTGCCGCTGATCTCCTCGGCGCCGCGCCGCAGCTCGGTGATCGGGCGCAGCGCTCCCCCGATCACCAGCCAGCCGGCCGTGCCGAGGAGGACCAGGAGGATCGGCGCGCCGATCACCAGGATCCGCGAGACGGTCTTGAGGCCGTCCTGTACCTGCTCGAACGAGGTCGCGGCGATGACCGTCTCACCATCGTCGGCCGGGAGGGCCACCACGCGCAGCACGGCGGGCATTCCGTAACCGCGCCCGTCCAGGAATCGGGCGCGGCCGTCGCGACGCGCCGCGGCCAGGGTGTGGGCGTCCAGGAGCGGGACGAGACGGTCGGCGCCCGGAGACGCCGCGCGGATCCGGCCCGTCGGGTCGACCACCTGGATCGTCATCGTGCCGCCGGCCGTCAGGATCGGATCGGGCAGCCGATTCGCGTTGATCAGGGTGACGACGTCCGAGGCGCTGCGCCGGGTGGAGGAGTCCAGCGTCGCGAGCATCGAGTGCCCCACCGCGAAGGCGAAGAGGCGCGCCAGGCCGAACAGCGCGAGCGCCAGGGCGGCGGCGGAGGTGAGGACCAGCCGGGCGCGGATCCCGCGTCTACGCCACCACCGGAGTGGGCCACGCCGCTCGGTCGGGCGCCGCGTGCGACCGGCCGCGGCCTTCGATCCGTCCGGACGGTCGCGGCGCCGTGGCGCGGGGTCAGCCACCGTCGCCGACCAGCAGGTATCCGGCGCCGCGCACGGTGCGCAGGGCGGTCCGGCCGAACGGCGCGTCGATCTTGCGACGGAGGTAACCGACGTAGACCTCGACGGTGTTGAGGTCGGTGCCGTCGTAGTCCTCCCACACGTGTTCGAGGAGCTCCGTCTTGGAGATCACCTCGTCGGGCCGCCGGATGAGGTACTCCAGCAGGGCGAACTCGCGCGGCGTCAGCTCGATCTCCGCGTCTCCGCGGCGTACCTCGCGGCGGGCCGGGTCGAGCCGGAGGTCACCGACGGTGAGGACGGTGGGCCTGCGGGTCGGGCCACGGCGCAGCAGGGCGCGGAGCCGGGCGGCCAGGACGACGTAGGAGAACGGTTTGGTGAGGTAGTCGTCGGCACCGAGGTCCAGACCGTCGGCCTGGTCGTACTCCCCGTCCTTGGCCGAGAGGATGAGAATCGGCACCCAGTTCTGCTCCTGGCGCAGCCGTTCGCACACGCGGTAGCCGGACAGGCCGGGCAGCATGATGTCCAGCACGATCGCGTCGTAGCCGCCCTCGCGGGCCAGGTGCAGACCGTCGACGCCGTCGTGCGCCAAGTCGACGACGAACCCCTCGGCCTGCAGCCCGCGGCGCAGCGCGTCGGCCAACCGGCGCTCGTCCTCCACCACGAGAACCCGCACGCCCGCCTCCTTTCGGCCCGTCCCAGCATGACGGGGTTCACCGACTCACGACGTCGTGCGCAGGGATGAATCGGGATACCTCCCGAGACGTACGGCTTTCTCAGCGTCCACACAGGAACGGATTGGCAGTGTTGCGGACATTGGAAACGAGCAGGGGGTCTCGATGGCATCCACGTTCAAGAATTCGCGCGCCATCCGATGGGCGGTGCCCGTCGGGGCGATCGCCGTCGTCGGCGCGGCGGCCGGCGCCGGTCCGGTCATCGCCGCCGCACAGGGCAGGCCGTCGCTGCCGCCGAAGACCGCGGCGCAGCTCCTCACCGCCGTCCAGGAGGCGCGTCGTTCGGGGAAGGTCCAGCCGTTCTCCGGCACGGTCGTCGAGAACGCGTCTCTCGGGCTTCCGGCGCTGCCGGGCATCGGTAGCGGCGGCACCTCGCTGATGAGCCTGTTGTCCGGGTCCAACACCGCACGGGTCTGGTACGGCGACGAGAAGCACGTACGGCTGGCGCTGCTGGGCACCGGCAGCGAGACCGACCTGATCCGCAACAACCAGGACGTCTGGGAGTGGAACAGTGAGGCGAACACCGCGACGTACCGGCGGGTCGCCGACAAGCCGGGAAGGCCGGAGAAGGCCGCGCCGACGGAGACGCCGCTGACGCCCCAGCAGGCCGCCGACCGGGCGCTGGCCGCGATCGACAAGACCACCGAGGTACGGGTCGACCCGACGGCTCGCGTCGCCGGACGGGACGTCTATGAGCTGGTCCTGACCCCGAAGGACGGGCGATCGCTGGTCGGCCGGGTGCGGCTGGCGCTCGACGGCGACACGTACGTCCCGCTGCGGGTGCAGGTGTTCGCGCGGGGTGCGAACAGCCCGGCCGCGCAGATCGGGTTCACGTCCGTGACCTTCTCCAAGCCGGCCGCGGCGAACTTCTCCTTCACGCCGCCCTCCGGCGCGAAGGTCGTGCGCCCCGACACCTCCAAGCCGGCGCCGGGTGCGAAGATCCCGGGCGGGAAGATCCCGGACGGGAAGGGTCCGATCGCGAAGACCCTGCCGGGCAGGGCGCAGCCCGGTGGCCGGTCGGCCGACTCGTCGACGATCGGCAGCGGCTGGACCGCGGTGAAGCGGCTGACGCTCCCGCAGAACAGCGGGCAGCCCGGCCCGAAGGACCAGCGGGCCGGGGTCCTGTCCGCCCTCCAGAAGGCCGCGACCCCGGTCAGCGGATCCTGGGGCAGCGGGCGGCTGCTGCGCACCAAGCTCGTCTCTGCCCTGCTCACCGACGACGGCCGGGTGTACGTCGGAGCCGTCACCCCCGATGTGCTCGAGCAGGCGGCGGCGCACAAGTGACCGCGGCCACCGAAGCGGGGGCGCCGGTCGCGGCGCCCCCGTCCCCCGCCGAGGGTCAGGCGATCGCCACACGTGGCCTGACCAAGCGGTTCCGCGGCGGCCAGCTCGCCGTGGCGGACCTCGACCTGACCGTCCCCCGCGGGTCGGTCTTCGGTTTCCTGGGCCCCAACGGCTCGGGAAAGACCACCACGATCCGGATGCTGCTCGGGCTGATCTCACCGACGTCCGGCAGCCACACACTGCTCGACGTTCCGATGCCGGACGGCTGGGCGACCGCGTTGCCGAAGGTCGGGTCGCTGATCGAGGGGCCGGCGTTCCACCCGCACCTGTCGGGCGCGGCGAACCTGCGCCGCTGTGACGCCGCCGACCGCACGGCCGATCCCGGCACCTCGCGCCGTCGGATCGGGGACGCGCTGGAACGCGTCGGGCTGACCGCCGCCGCGAGCAAGCGCTACAAGGCCTACTCGCTCGGCATGAAGCAGCGGCTGGGGATCGCGGCGGCGCTGCTGCGCCACCGGGAGCTGCTGATCCTCGACGAGCCGACGAACGGCCTCGACCCGCAGGGCACGCGGGAGGTCCGCACCCTCATCCGCGAGATCGCCGCCGACGGCACCACGGTGTTCGTGTCCTCGCACCTGCTCGCCGAGATCGAGCAGGTCTGCACGCACGTCGCGGTGATGCGCACCGGCCGGCTCGTCGCGCAGGGCTCCCTCGACGAGCTGCGGGCGGGCGCCGGCGTCCGGATCCGGGTGGAGACGCCGGACACCGGCTCGGCGCGCGGCGTGCTGACCGGACTGGGCCTCACCGACGTACGCGGATCGGACGACGAGGTGAGCGCGGAGCTGGGCGGGATGGCGCCCGAACGGGTGTGCGCGGAGCTGGTCGGCGTGGGCGTCGCCGTACGCGGGCTGGCGGTGGTACGGCCGAGCCTGGAGGACATGTTCGTCGAGCTCACCGGGGAGGGCTTCGATGTCGACGGCTGACCTGTCACGGCAGACCGACCGGCGGGCGATCGCCGGGACGACGGACCCGCCGACGCCCGCGTCCGCCCGCTCGGAGGCCGGGACGGGATCCGCCGGCTCCACGCTCGGGCTGCGGCTGTTCGGCTCGGAGCTCGGGCTGGTGTTCCGGCGACGGCGCAACCAGGCGCTGCTCGTCCTGCTCGGGGCGATCCCCGTGCTGGTCGGCACGGCCCTGAGGCTGAGCACACCGCGCCCCGACGACGGCGGTCCGCGGCTGGTCGCCCAGGTCACGGGCAATGGCGTCTTCCTGACGGTCGGCTCGCTGTTCTTCGTGCTGCCGCTGATCCTGCCGTTGGCCGTCTCGGTCGTGTCCGGAGACGCGATCGCCGGAGAGGCCGGCACCGGCACCCTGCGATACCTGCTGGCCGTCCCGGCGGGGCGCACCCGGCTGCTGCTGGTCAAGTACGTCTCGTCGGTGGTCTTCTGCGTGGCCGCCGTCGCGACGCTCACCGCGACCGCGCTGGTCACGGGGCTGCTGCTGTTCCCGGTCGGACCGGTGACGCTGCTGTCCGGCTCGACGGTCTCCCTGGGGGCCGGGACGCTCCGGTTGCTCCTCATCGCGCTGTACATCACCGCGGGCGTCGCCACGCTCGCCGCGATCGGCCTGGCGGTGTCCACGGTGACGGACAGCCCGATCGCCGCGATCACGACGACCGCCGTCCTGCCGGTGTTCAGCCAGGTGATCGACGCGGTGCCGCAGCTCGGATGGGCGCACCCCTACCTGTTCAGCCACTGGTGGTACAGCTACGACGACCTCCTGCGGGCGCCGATCGTCACCGACCACATCACCCGCGGGCTGCTGACGTTCGCCGCCTACACGCTGGTCTTCGGCTCGCTGGCGTGGGCGCGGTTCACGAGCAAGGACATCACCTGCTAGCCCAGGCGAGGAGGTCCTCGGCGGCCATGGTGTTCACGATCCGCGCCGGGTCGACGCCGCAGCGGGCGGCCCGCTCGCATCCGTACGGCTGCCAGTCGAGCTGACCGGGGGCGTGCGCGTCGGAGTCGATGGAGAACCGGCAGCCCGCCTCGACCGCCAGCCGCAGCAGGCGCTTCGGCGGGTCGAGGCGCTCCGGCCTGCTGTTGATCTCGACCGCGGTCTCGTTCGCGGCGCACGCGGCGAACACGCGCTCGGCGTCGAACTCCGACTCCGGCCGCTTGTTCCCGCGCCGGCCGCCGCCCTGGACGATCCGCCCGGTGCAGTGCCCGAGCACGTTGACCCGGGGGTTAGCGACGGCGGCGAGCATCCGCCGGGTCATGTCCGGGCCCGGCATCCGCAGCTTGGAATGGACGCTGGCCACGACGACGTCGAGTTCGGCGAGCAGCGCCGGGTCCTGGTCGAGCGACCCGTCGTCGAGGATGTCGACCTCGATGCCGGTGAGGACGCGGAACGGCGTGAGCCGCTCGTTCAGCGCGGCGACGATCTTCAGCTGCTCGCGCAGGCGCTCCGGGGACAGTCCGCCTGCCACCTTCAGCCGCGGCGAGTGGTCGGTGAGCGCGATGTAGTCGTGGCCGATGCCGATCGCCGCCTCGGCCATCTCCTCGATCGGCGAGCCCCCGTCGGACCAGTCCGAGTGCGTGTGCAGGTCGCCGCGGAGCGCGGCGCGCAGGGCCGCGGCCGCCTCGTCGATCGGGATCCCCTCGGTCGCCTCGAGACGACGCAGGTACGTCGGCGTCTCCCCGCGCAGCGCCTCCCCGATGACCAGCGCCGTCACCGTGCCGACGCCGGGCAGCGCCTCCAGCGTCCCGGCCCGCGCCCGGGCGGCCAGCTCGTCGGCGGAGGTCCGCTCCACCGTCTCGGCGGCCCGCCGGAACGCCCGCACCCGGTACGTCGCCTCGTGCGCCCGCTCCAGCAGGAACGCGATGCGCTTCAACGCCTCGATCGGCTCCATCCCCCACTCCTACCCGCCCCACGAAGGCCACCCCCTACCTGGTTGACGCGCTCCTCAGCCTGAGGGGCTGGGATTCAGTCCGTGCCGCGTCATGCGGCACCTCTGTGGCTTCCTGCTTCAACGGGCATGCCACCGGGGTGGGTGGTCTTACCTGCCCTCCGCAGGCGTTTAGCCTCTCCGCCCGTCCGGCGGCGAGAATGTTCTTGGCCGCATTCACATCCCGGTCGTGGACCGCCCCACAAGAACAGGCCCACGACCGGACCGAAAGCGGCATCGCTGCTTGCAGCGTCCCGCAGGCTGAGCACCGCTTGGAGGAGGGGTACCACCGGTCGATTCGATGGACGGTCCGTCCATACAAAGCAGCTTTGTACTCCAGCATGGCGAGGAAGGACGACCAGCCGGCATCGTAGATACTCTTGGCCAGCCGGGAGCGCGCCAATCCCATGATGGCCAGGTTCTCCACGTAGATCGCTTGGTTGTCGCAGATCAGCTTCGTGGATAGCTGGTGGTGGAATTCTCGGCGTGCGTCGGTGACCTTAGCGTGCTGGCGGGTAACCGCTAGGCGGGCTTTCTCACGGTTGTTCGATCCGATCTGTTTTCGGGCCAGCGCCCGCTGCAGGAATTTGAGCTTCTTTTCCGCACGGCGGAGGAACCGCGGTGAGTCGATCTTCCGCCCGTCCGACAGGACCGCGAAGTGTCCCAGCCCCAGGTCGATTCCGGCCTCGGCCTCGACCGGCTCAAGGGGTCGTTCGTCGGTCTGAACCACGAACGAGGCGAAGTAACGTCCGGCTGCGTCCTTGATGACCGTGACCGACGATGGTTCGGCGGGCAAGCTGCGGGACCAACGGACCACCACGTCACCGATCTTTGGCAGGCGCAGCCTCCCGCCCCGTGTGATCGCGAAACGGGCATTTTTGGTGAAGCGGATCGCCTGCCGACCCTTCTTCGACCGGAACCGGGGAGGTGCGACCTTCGGCCCCTTTCGCTTCCCCAGCAGGGAGGCGAAGAAGTTCCGGTAAGCGGCGTTCAGGTCGGCCAGTGCCTGCTGCAACACCACGGCCGACACCTCACCCAACCACGCCCGCTCAGGCGTCTTTTTCGCCTCCGTGATCACCCGCTTGGACAACTCCCCGTCGCCGATGTATAGCGACCCGGCCGCATGGGCGTTACGTCTTGCATGCAGTCCGTCATTGAACACCACTCGGGCACACCCGAACGCCTTGGCCAGCGCGATCCGCTGTGCCGGGGTGGGGTTCAAACGGTAGGAGTATCGTAACTGCATACCACCGCACCCTACCGCGTCATGCCCTTCTGTATGGAGTCTTTCGAGCATCTTTCCAACTCTGGCGCTCGGAAGCTGTGTCAGACGAGCGTCCGGCTACCCAGCCATACCTGAGTAGCATCCGCGAATCAGTCCGCAGGGGTACGAGGCGGACACCGGCGGGCCCGTACGCTCGGCCCATGGCCGGTGGACGACGTGCGGGGATCTCCGGTGCCCTGGGCCCGATGTTCGCCGTCTTCGTCGGGGGCCGCACCGATCCACCGATGCCCAGGCCTCGTCGCCGGCTGAGGATCGGCCCGGTCCACCTCGCCGACGCGGTGGACCCGGCGCTGGCGCTGATCCTGGCCGTCAGCGGGTACGCGCAGCTGCAGTCGCCGCATCCCGAGTCCGGCGGTCCGGCCTCTCCGATCTTCCTGACGCTGGTGGCCTTCGGCGGCGTGGTCCCGCTGCTCATGCGCCGCAGCCGCCCGCTGGTCGCCTGGCGGGTGGCCCTGGGGATGATGCTCGTCACGGCCGTCGTCATCCATCCGCGCGCGGGGTACGGCGTGCCGTACCTGCCGGCGCTCGGCATCGCCTACCTGCTGTGCCTGTACTCGCTGGCGGTGCGCTGCGAGCGTACGGTCACCGCCGGCGCCATGGTGGTCTCGGCGCTCGGCTGCGTCCTCCTCGATCCGCCGACCAAGGCGCTCGCGCTGCTGTGCGCGGTTCCGATCCTGCTCGGCTACACCGTGCGGCTCCGCCGTACGGCCCGGCAGGCGCTCGCCGAGCAGGAGGCCCGGCACGAGGCGGAGACGGCCGTGCTGCAGGAGCGGCAGCGGATCGCCCGTGAGCTGCACGACGTCGTCGCCCACCACATGTCGGTGATCGCCATCCAGGCGGAGGCCGCCCCGTACAAGGTCGCCGACCCGCCGCCGGAGCTGGCCGAGAGCTTCGCCGACATCCGCGCCAGCGCGCTCGAAGGACTCACCGAGCTGCGCCGGATCCTCGGCGTGCTGCGCACCGATCCCTCGGCGCAGACCGCGCCGCAGCCGGGCCTGGAACGCCTGGACGAGGTCGTCGCCTCGGCGCGCGCCGGCGGGCTCAGCGTCGAGACGGCGGTGACCGGGGAGCCGCCGGTCCTGCCGGGCGGAGTCGGGTTGTCGGCCTACCGGATCCTGCAGGAGTCGCTGAGCAACGCGATGCGGCACGCGCCGGGCGCGTCGGTGCGCGTGGAGATCGGCTATGAGCCGGACGTGCTACGGCTCCGGGTGCGCAACGGGCCGGGCACCGAACCGGTCCGGGTGGTGCGGGCGGGCGGCGGTCACGGCCTGGTCGGCATGCGCGAACGGGCCACGATGCTCGGCGGTGAGCTCGGCGCGGGCCCGGCCGCCGACGGCGGCTTCGTCGTGACGGCGGCCCTCCCGCTGGAGCCGAACGCCCCCGAGGAAAGGGACTCATGAGCATCCGTGTGGTCATCGCCGACGACCAGGGAATGGTGCGATCCGGCTTCTCGATCTTGCTGAACGCCCAGCCGGACATCCAGGTCGTCGGCGAGGCCTGCAACGGGGAGGAGGCCGTGCGCAAGGCCGCCGACCTGCGGCCCGACGTGGTGCTGATGGACGTGCGGATGCCGGTCCTGGACGGTCTCGCGGCCACCCGCCGGATCACCGAACGGCCCGGCCACCCCGGCATTCTGGTGCTGACGACGTTCGACCTGGACGACTACGTGTACGAGGCCCTGCGCGCCGGGGCCAGCGGGTTCCTCCTCAAGGACGCCTCGGCGGGGGAGTTGGCGGACGCGGTGCGCGTGGTCGCGGCGGGCGAGGCGCTGCTGGCGCCGACCGTGACCCGGCGGCTGATCGCGGAGTTCGCGCGGATGGGCGCGCCGAAGGCACCGGACCGCAGACGGCTGGAGGGCCTGACGGACCGGGAGACCGAGGTGCTCGGCCTGGTCGCGCGCGGCCTGTCCAACGCCGAGGTCGCCGAACGCCTCGTCGTCGCCGAGCAGACGGTCAAGACGCACGTCGGCCGGATCCTGATGAAGCTGGAACTGCGCGACCGCACCCAGGCCGTGGTCTACGCGTACGAGACCGGACTGGTGCGCCCGGGCGAGTGACCCCCGCCCGGATGAGTCACCGGTCCGGCCGTCATCCTCCCCCTACCGGGGATGTACGCGGCAAGTGCGGTCCTCAGGGGGACGCGGGTTACAACGGACGATTCGTAGCTTCCTGATCACTCGTTGATCAGGGAGGACGGGCCCGTGAAGAAGCGCCGGGCGGCACTCGCCGCCATCGCCGTCGGCGGCATCATGCTCACGACCGGGGCCGCCGGCGGCCGCCCCTCCGTGTCGCCGCCCGTACAGCCGCTGCCCGCGCTGACGTACCGCGCGCTCACCGCGCGGTACGCGGCGGAGCGGCAGGCCATCGAGGCCGCCGCCCGGCGCGACCCCCGGCTGACGCCGCTGGCCGCGCCGGGCCGTACGTTCATCGCGTTCGACCCGCGCGGCCGGGCCGTGGAGGTCGTCGGCGACCTGGCCGCGGCCCGGCGGGTGGCGATCCTGGTCCCCGGCTCGGACACCACGCTGCGCGATTTCGACTCGCGGGGCACGGCCTCCCCCGGCGGCGGGGCGCGGGCGGTGCTGGCCGAGGCCCTGCGGATCGACCCGCACGCCCGGCTGGCCGTGCTCGCCTGGCTGGGCTACGGCGCGCCGCGCACCATCAGCCTGGACGTCGCGACCACCGGCCGCGCCGACCAGGGCGCCCGCGCCCTGCGGCCGCTCGTGAACACCCTGAACGCCCACGGCGTCGCGGTGAGCCTGCTGTGCCACAGCTACGGCTCGGTCGTCTGCGGCCGGGCCGCCCGTCACGTCGACGCGACCGACATCGCGGTGTTCGGCAGTCCCGGGATGGCCGTCTCGTCCGCGGCGGCGCTGCACACCCGCGCGCGGGTGTGGGCGGGCCGCGCGTCCGGCGACTGGATGGCGTACGTGCCGAAGGTCCGGGTGCTCGGGCTGGGCTTCGGCGCGGACCCGACGGGCCGGGGTTTCGGCGCCCGCGTCTTCGCGGCCGGCGCCGGCGGCCACGGCGACTACCTCCGGCCGGGCGGGATCGCCCTGCGCGACCTGGCGCTCATCGCCCTCGGCCGCGACACGGAGGTGTCCCGTGTGCGCTGAACGCCTCCTCCGCCCACGCCCGGCGACGCGGCCCCCCGTGACCGCCGAACGCGCCCTCCGGCCACGCCCGGCGACGCGGCATCCCGTGACCGCCGGTATCGGCCGCCGCCGGCTCGCGCCGCGCCCCGCGACGGAGGTGTCCCGTGACCGTTGAACCCGCTCTCCGTCCACGCCCGGTGCCCGAGCCGGACGGGCTCCCGCGACGCGGGTCGTTCGGCGCGCTGGCCCGGCGCCTCGACGCCGCGACACCGGAGCATCGTGACCGGGCCGTGGACGCGCTGCGGGCGTTCGCCATCCTCGGCGTCGTCCTCGGGCACTGGCTGGTCACCGCGCTCGTCGTCTCGGCCGCCCCCGGAGACGGCCGCACGTGGAGTGCGCGCAGCCCGCTGTCCTTCATGCCGTCGCTGGCCCCGGTGTCCTGGGCGTTGCAGACGCTGGCGCTGTTCTTCTTCGTCGGCGGGTACTCGGCGGCGAGGAGCCTGCGCCGCCCCCAGCGCACCGTCGGGTGGGTCCGCTCCCGGCTGGTGCGGCTGGGCACGCCCCCGGCGGTGCTGGTGGTGGCCTGGGTGCCGCTCACGCTGCTGCTCGCGGCGACCGGGACGGACCCGATGCCGCTGGTCCGTCTCATGTACAGCCCGTTGTGGTTCCTGTGCGTCTTCATCGGCCTGACCGCGCTCACCCCGCTGCTCGCTCGCTGCGGGCCGTACGCCGCGGCGGTCGCGGCGGCCGTCGTGGGCGGCGTCGACCTGGTCAGGTTCGGCCTGGACGGGCCCGCCTGGCTCGGCTGGCTGAACGTGCCCGCCGCCTGGGCGGTGCCGTACCTGCTCGGCATCGCCTGGGCGAAGGGCCGGCTCGGCTCGCGGCGTACGGCCGTGGCCCTCCTCGTCGGCGGTGCGGCGGCCGCGGTCGCGCTCGTGGCGTTCGCCGGGTATCCGGCGAGCATGGTCGGCCTGCCGGGCGCACGGGTGTCCAACCTGAGCCCGCCGACGGCGGTCGCGGTGGCGTTCGGGCTCGCGCAGGTCGGCGCCGCGCTGCTCCTGCACGACCGGCTGGCGCGCTGGATGCGGCGGCCTCTCGCCTGGGCGCCGGTGGCGCTGGCGAACCTGTCGGCGATGACGGTGTTCTGCTGGCACCAGACGGCGTTCATGCTGGTGACGATCGTGACCAGGCCCTTCGGTAGGCTGCCCGGACTGCACGACGTCCCCGACCACTGGAGCTGGATCCCGGCCCGGATGGCGTGGCTGCCGGCGTTCGCGTCGGTGCTGGCCGGGTGCCGGGCGGTGTTCCAGCGGTTCGAGGGTACGAGCGTGACACGTGGGCGGAGGCGGTGCCGCCGGCACGACTGATAGGTGGGAGGCTGTTCGGGTGAAGAAAGACCTCGACATCCGCGAGCAGACCACCGAGCGGCTCGAACAGGCGATGGGGGCGCTGGGCACCGCCGCGACGGCCAGCATGGAGGAGCGCCTGCCGTGGTTCCGTGCGATGTCGGCGGAGTACCGCTCGTGGGTCGGCCTGGTCGCCCAGGCGGGCATCGCCGGGTTCGTCGAGTGGTTCAAGCACGAGGAGAAGATCCGGCCGGCCATCGCCGGCGAGGTGTTCGGCACCGCGCCGCGCGAGCTGATGCGGGCCGTACGGCTCCAGCAGACCGTGGAGATCGTCCGGGTCGTCATCGACGTCGTCGAGGCGCAGGTGAACGAGCTCGCGGCCCCGAGCGGCGAGACGCAGTTGCGGGAGGCGATCCTGCGCTACACCCGAGAGGTCGCCTTCGGCGCGGCCCAGGTGTACGCGCGGGCGGCGGAGACCCGCGGCGCGTGGGACGCCCGGCTGGAGGCCCTCATCGTCGACGCGCTGCTACGCGGCGAGGTCGACGAGTCGCTGCACTCGTGGGCCGCCGCGCTCGGCTGGGCGTCGACGTCGGTGGCCGTCATGGCGGGCAACACCCCCGAGGACGAGCCCGAGGCCATCATCGACGACATCCGCATCGCGTCCCGCCGGGCGCGCGTCGACGTGCTCGCCGGGGTGCAGGGCAGCCGCCTCATCGTCATCGTCGGGGGCGTCGAGGACGACCCCCTCGCCGCGGCCAAGCCGTTCACGTCCAAGTTCGGTCCGGGCGCGGTGGTGATCGGGCCGCGCGTCGACGACCTGTACGCCGCGACGATGTCCGCGCGGGCCGCCCTGGCCGGCCTGCGGGCCGTGGCGGGCTGGCCGGACGCGCCCCGGCCGGTGTTCGCCGGCGACCTGCTCGCCGAGCGTGCCCTCGACGGCGACCCGGACGCGCGGGCGTTCCTGGTGGAGGAGGTCTACGAACCGCTGCGCGTGGCCGGGGCCCCGCTGCTCGACACGCTGACGACCTACCTGGAGCAGGGCTCGTCGCTGGAGGCCACCGCGCGGCTGTTGTTCGTGCACCCCAACACGGTGCGGTACCGCCTGCGCCGGGTCACCGAGCTGACCGGATACGTCCCCGCCGACGGCCGGGCGGCGTTCACTCTCCGCATCGCCCTGGTTCTCGGGCGTTTCGCCGACCGGCCCCTTTCGTTGTGACGGCCCCGGCGTCGCCTTGTAGGACCCTCACAAGGCTCGCCGCCGGAGATTCGTACCTCACCGCATGAACATGGCGGAGTCCTACAGTGCATGGTTGAGTGCGTGCTCGTCATCGCCGCGCCCGGGCAGGGCGCCCAGACCCCGGGATTCCTCAACGCCTGGCTCGAACTGCCGGGTGTCGCCGACCGTCTCGCGTGGTGGTCCGCCGTCACCGGACTCGACCTGATCCGCTACGGCACCACCGCCGACGCCGATGAGATCCGCGACACCGCCGTCGCGCAGCCTCTCCTGGTGGCCTCCGCGCTCGTCGCCTACGAGGCGCTGGGCGTGCGGCCGGACGTGACCGCCGGGCACAGCGTGGGCGAGCTCGCCGCCGCGGCGATCGCCGGTGTCATCTCCCCCGAGTCCGCCATGGTGCTCGTGCGGGAGCGCGGCCGGGCGATGGCCGAGGCCGCCGCCGTCACCGAGACCGGCATGACCGCCGTGCTCGGCGGCGACGCCGAGGAGGTCCTCGCGACGATCGAGAAGCACGGCCTCACCCCGGCGAACGCCAACGGCGCCGGCCAGGTGGTCGCGGCCGGCACGAAGGAGCAGCTGGCCGCGTTCGCGGAGGCGCCGCCCGCCGGCGCGCGGCTGCGTTCGCTGTCGGTGGCCGGAGCCTTCCACACGCATCACATGGCCCCCGCGGTCGACACGCTGCGGCGGATCACCCCGGGCATGCCGGTGGCCGACCCCGTCACCCGGCTGCTCTCCAACCGCGACGGCGCTGTCGTGGACCACGGCCCCGACTTCGTCGCCCGTCTCGTCGAGCAGGTCAGCGCGCCGGTGCGCTGGGACTCCTGCATGGCGACGATGGCGGACCTCGGCGTCACGGCGATCATCGAACTTCCCCCTGCGGGTACTCTCGTCGGTCTGGCCAGGCGCGCGCTCCCCGACGTGGAGCGGGTCGCACTGAAGACGCCCGACGACCTCGACAAGGCGCGCGCCCTCGTCCAGCAGGAGACGCGCGCCGGCGACGACACTTTGGAGAACGCGTGACGTCATTCCAGCTTCGCACCGGCGCCCCCGGGGCGCGCATCCTCGCGTTCGGCCACTACCAGCCGTCGAACGTCGTCACCAACGACGACCTCGCCAAGACGGTGGACACCAACGACGAGTGGATCCAGAGCCGCGTCGGCATCAAGCAGCGCCGCATCGCGGGCCCGGAGGAGTCGGTCGTCGACATGGCCGTCCAGGCCGGCGGCAAGGCCCTGGCGAGCAGCGGCCTGTCCCCGGAGGACATCGACCTGGTCATCGTCGCCACCTGCACGCAGGAGGCGCAGATCCCCAACGCGTCGGCGCGCGTGGCCGACCGGCTCGGCATCGCCGCGCCCGGGGCGTACGACGTGAACGCGGCGTGCGCGGGCTTCTGCTACGCGCTGTCCAACGCCTCCGACGCGGTCCGCGCCGGCTCGGCGCGCAACGTGCTGGTGGTCGGCTCGGAGAAGCTGTCGCAGTGGGTGGACTGGACGGACCGTTCGACCTCCATCATCTTCGCCGACGGCGCCGGCGCCGCGGTGGTGACCGGTTCGGAGGAGGCCGCCGTCGGCCCCGTGGTCTGGGGCAGCGCCGGTGACATGGCCGACCGGATCTACATCAAGGACCGCACCAGCTTCCTGTTCCAGGAGGGGCAGGCCGTCTTCCGGTGGGCGACGACGGCCCTGCACCCCATCGCGCGAGAGGCGTGCGAGCGCGCGGGCGTCGACCCCTCCGAGCTCGCCGCCTTCATCCCGCACCAGGCGAACCTGCGCATCATCGAGGCGATCGCGCGTAAGCTCAAGGCCGAGAACGCCATCGTCGCCGACGACATCGTCAACGCCGGCAACACCTCGGCCGCCTCGATCCCCCTGGCGTTGTCCCGCATGATCGAGCACGGTGACGTGCCCTCCGGCGCGCCGGCCCTGCTGATCGGTTTCGGCGCCGGCATGACCTACGCCGCGCAGGTGGTCCGGATTCCGTAGCCGGGCCGCTCGCGCGCGTTCGTCCCCCTGAACTCCCTTCGAAGCACACATCGCAACACAGGAAATGGAGAAATACCCCATGGCTCTTTCCGAGAAGGAGATCCTCGAAGGCCTCGGCGAGATCGTCGAGGAGATCGCGGGCGTCGACCCGTCCGAGGTGACCCCCGACAAGTCCTTCGTCGACGACCTGGACATCGACTCCCTGTCGATGGTCGAGATCGCCGTCGCCGCGCAGGACAAGTTCGGCGTCGAGATCCCCGACGACGAGCTGAAGAACCTCAAGACGGTCAAGGACGTCGTCGTCTACGTGCAGAACAAGGGCGTCTCTGCCTGAAGTCGAACAGCAAGGGAGAGCGTGACCATATGAGTACCTCCGTCGTCGTGACCGGACTCGGCGCTACTACGCCTCTCGGCGGCGACGTGGCATCGACCTGGTCCGCTCTGCTGGCGGGCCGGTCCGGCGTGAAGCGGCTCACCGCCGAGTGGGCGGAGAGCCTCTCGGTGCGGATCGCGGCTCCGATCGCGGTGGAACCCTCGGAGGTCCTGCCGCGGCACCGGCTGCGCCGGCTGGACCGTTGCCAGCAGTTCGCCCTCATCGCCGCCCGCGAAGCCTGGCTCGACGCCGGCTTCGCGTTCGGCGACGAGGCGGGCTTCCAGGTCGACGGCGACCGGGTCGGCGCGGTCGTCTCGTCGGGGATCGGCGGGATCATCACGACCCTCGACAACTACGACATCCTGAACGAGAAGGGCTGGCAGCGGGTCTCGCCGTTCGCCGTCCCCATGCTGATGCCGAACGGCGGCGCCGGAGTCGTCAGCATCGAGTTCGGGGCGAAGGCCGGCGCGCACGCGCTCGCCAGCGCCTGCGCGTCCAGCGCGGAGGCCATCGGCTACGGCATCGACATGATCCGGTCCGGGCGGGCCGACGTCGTCATCGCCGGCGGCACCGAGGCCGCGATCCACCGGCTCAACCTCGCCGCGTTCGGCTCGATGCGCGCGATGTCCACGCGCAACGACGACCCCGAGCACGCCTCGCGCCCGTACGACAAGGACCGGGACGGCTTCGTGCTCGGCGAGGGCTCCGGGATCCTCATCCTGGAGTCGGAGGAGCACGCGCGGGCCCGCGGCGCCCGGATCTACGCCGTCGCCGCCGGTGTCGGCTACTCCGCCGACGCGGTCGACATCGTGTCGAACGACCCCGACGGCATGTCGAAGGCGATGCTCCGCGCGCTGGCCGACGCCGGCCTGGAGCCGTCGGACATCGTGCACATCAACGCGCACGGCACGTCCACCCCGGTCGGCGACACCGGCGAGATCAAGGCGATCAAGCTGGCGCTCGGCGAGGTCGCCCACCAGGTCGCCATCACCAGCACCAAGTCGATGACCGGCCACCTGCTCGGCGGCACGGGAGCGGTCGAGTCGATCGCCGCGATCCTCGCCCTGCGCGAGGGCCTCGTACCGCCGACGATCAACATCGAGAACCTCGACGACGACGTCGACCTGGACATCGTTCGAGACGAACCCCGGAAGCTGCCCGGCGGTCCCGCCGCCGCCCTGAACAACTCGTTCGGATTCGGCGGGCACAACGTGACCGTCGCGCTGAGGAGGCATGAGTCGTGACCGTTGTCGACAGCAGGTCCGCCACCCGGGCGCCCGAGCCCACGGCACCCCCTGAACCCACCGCGCCGGACCCCCGGGATCCGCGCGTACGGCTGGAGGCGCTCTTCGACGAGGGGTCGCTGCGGCTCCTCTCCGAGGAGGACACCAGCGGCGCCCTCGCGGGCGTGGGCCGGGTCGAGGGCATGCCGGTCGTGGCGTTCGCCAGCGACCCGCGCGTCCAGGGCGGCGCGATGGGCGCGGAAGGCTGCGAGGCCATCGTCCACGCCTACGACCACGCGGTACGCGAGCGGCTGCCGATCATCGGCCTGTGGCACTCCGGCGGGGCGCGCCTCGCCGAGGGTGTCGAGTCCCTGCACGGGGTCGGGCGCGTGTTCGCGGCCATGACCAAGGCGTCGGGCGTGGTCCCGCAGATCTCGGTCGTGCTCGGCGCCGCCGCCGGCGGGGCCGCGTACGGCCCGGCGCTGACCGACATCGTCATCCTGTCCGAGGGCGGCCGCATCTTCGTGACCGGCCCGGACGTCGTACGGTCGGTCACCGGCGAGGTCGTCGACATGGCGGCGCTCGGCGGGCCCGAGCCGCACAGCAAGCGCAGCGGCGTCGTGCACGTCGTGGCCAAGGACGACACCGAGGCCCTCGTCAAGGCCAGGCGGGTCGCGTCGCTCCTCGGCCACCAGGGCCGCATGCGGCCGGAGGAGGTCGAGGAGATCGACCTCGGCGGCGTGCTGCCCGACAACCCGCGCCGCGCGTACGACGTGCACCCCATCATCAACAAGCTGCTCGACGACCCGTCCGAGGCCATCGAGCTGCACCCGAAGTGGGCGCCGAACATCGTCACGACGCTCGGGCGTTTCGGCGGCCGTACCGTCGGCGTCATCGCCAACAACCCGATGCGGCTGGGCGGCTGCCTGGACTCCACGTCGGCGGAGAAGGCGTCGCGGTTCGTGCGGATGTGCGACGCGTTCGGGGTGCCGCTGGTCGTCATCGTCGACGTGCCCGGCTACCTGCCGGGCGTCGGCCAGGAGCACGACGGCGTCGTACGCCGCGGCGCGAAGCTGCTGCACGCGTTCGCCGAGGCGGTCGTGCCGCGCGTCACGCTCGTGACCCGCAAGTCGTACGGCGGCGCGTACATCGCGATGAACTCCCGTGCGCTGGGCGCGACGCGCGTCTTCGCCTGGCCGACCGCCGAGATCGCGGTGATGGGCGCGGTCGCCGCCGTGCGCATCCTGCACCGCCGCAAGCTGGCGGCCGCCCCGGAGGAGGAGCGGCACGCGCTGGAGGAGCAGCTCGCCGCCGAGCACGTGAAGATCGCCGGTGGCGTGGAACGGGCCCATGACCTCGGCGTGATCGACGAGATCATCGAGCCGGCCAAGACCCGGCGCGCGATCGCGCAGGCCATCGCCGAGGCGACCCCGGCCCGGGGCGCCCACGGCAACATCCCCCTGTAGCCCGCGAAGACCCGAGCGCCCCGTCCAGGACGACCTGGGCGGGGCGTTCGTCATCCGCGGCCTCGCCTGCCTCTCCGCATGGATGGACGGCGATCACGCGGAGCGGCGGAATCGGCTGGAGGTATCCGGGTAGGTCGTATGCTCAGGCAGCGTGCGCGTCGATCTTCTAACGCTGGTCGTGGACGACTACGACCCGGCCATCGAGTTCTTCGTCGACGTGCTCGGCTTCGATCTGGTCGAGGACTCACCATCGCTGACGAATGACGGTCGTCCGAAACGGTGGGTCGTTGTCCGGCCGCCGGGTGCCGAGACGGGCATCCTGCTCGCCCGTGCGGACGGGGAGCGGCAGGTGATGGTCGTCGGAAACCAGGTCGCCGGCCGAGTGGGATTCTTCCTGCGGGTGGATGACTTCGACGCCGTCTACCAGCGGATGGTGGCCGCTGGGGTCGAGTTCGTCACCTCACCACGTGCGGAGGCTTATGGACGGGTCGCCGTGTTCGTTGACATCGCGGGGAACCGCTGGGACCTGCTCGGACCGGCCTGACGGACGGCGGCGTGAGCGTCGAGTGATCCGAACGCTCGGATAAGGCGGGTCGCAGGCGAGTGATTCGTACCGGTTCGTTCGGTCACGCGACCTCGATCACCGAGCATTCGGTACGCCCGTCGGCCGTCAGGCATTCCGTTCGGTGGCGGTACCGCGCGCATCTCGGGCTACCGGGCTCACCTACGCGTTCCCCGACCGGTCCGCGTCGAAGCGGCGGCGGGCCTCCTCGATATGGGGCAGGTGCCGGCGGGTCCAGCCGCACATGCCGTTGACCATGGCGCGCAAGGCCTGGCCGGGGCCGGTGAGGACGTAGTCCACCCTCGGCGGCACCGTGGGGTGGACGGTTCGCTCCACCAGGCCGTCGCGTTCGAGCACGCGCAGGGTCTGGGTCAGCATCTTGTGGCTGATGCCGCCCACCTCGGCGTGCAGCTCGCCGAAGCGGAGGGTCCGCTCCCCCAAGACGTTGATGATCAGCAACGCCCACTTGTTGGCGACGTCGGCGAAGATCTCGCGCGCGAGCGAGTCGGCACGTGTCACATCGCCGTCGTCCGCCGGGTTCGCAGGCTGCTCGCTCACCTTGAGGTGCCTCTCTCACGAAAAAGTGCGTTCTTGCACCTCACACCATACTTTCCTACGGTTCCCCAGTAACCAAAAGTGCGTGAGAACGCTTCTCAGGAGGGGCACCTCGTGACCATTCTCAAGACCTACGCCCGGCTGTGGACGGACGACCTGGACCGCGACCTGCCCTTCCTCCGCGACCTCGTCGGCGCGGACCCGCACCTGCGGTTCGGCTTCGAGGGCGTGGAACTCGCCGCGATCGGCGACTTCCTCGTCATCGCCGGACCGCCTGAGGAACGCGCCCGGTACGCCCACGCGACCGCCACCGTGGTCGTCCGCGACCTCGACGAGGTGACCGCCGCCCTGCGGCGCACCGGCGCGCGGATCACCACCCCGGAGGCCACCAGCGCCACCGGGCGCTTCCTCTACGCCCGCCACCCCGGTGGCGCCGAGGTCGAGTACGTCGAGTGGGCGCCCGAGCTGGTGGCGCGCGTCTTCGGTCCCTGACCTGACTCAGAGGTGGAACGCGAGGTGGGTGTGCGCGAGAGGGGCAGGGGGTGGCGACACGAGGACTACCGGAACCGTCCCGGCGCGGGCCCGATCACCGGCCGCCTCCGTAGTAGATGGAACAGCGCGACCCCGGCGACCAGGAAGACCAGGCCGCCGGCCAGCAGGGGCCACGGGTCCAGCAGTCCCTCGGTGCAGTCGCTCCCGCCGTTGACAGAGGTAGTGCAGTGGGTGCCGGGGCCGTGCCGATTGAGGTACGTGAGCAGGAACAGCGGCAGGCTCGCGCTGGAGACCAAGCCGGGCAGGCCCCGCTGGGTGTCCCGGCGCGTGGCCAGCGCGACGGTGCCCACCACGGTGAAGGGCAGGATGAAGATCCCTATCGACAGGATGCTCAGCAGGCCGAGAAGGTAGCAGGCCCCGATCAGGAGCCAGCCGGTGAACATCAGCCAGTCACGCTTGTTGCCGGTCATGCCCTCTTCTTTCGTCGGAAGATGTCGAGCACGGAGGCGACTTTCCCGGCGCGGTCGAACAGGGCCGCGGACCTGCTCGGGCCATGCCGCTCCCCGACATTGAGCGGTCGGATCAAGCAACTGCTCAAACAGTAGGGACCGCCAGATCTGACGGCAAGAGCCCGGCCTTCCTCGTCGAGCGCCGGCAAATCGGCCCGGAAATTCGCTGGCTTGCCGTCTGCCGGCTGCGAGATCGGGCTCAGCCGACGTGGTCCCGCACCGTGGCGCGGAGGCGCGTGGTGATGGCGGACCGGTGCCGCTTCAGCACATGCTGGACAATGCCGATGTGCTCGATTCCATCAATGCCGTGGACTGGGCTGCCATCCCCGGCCGTGCCGGCTGGTACAGCCCAGAGTGCGCCGCCGCCGGATTGCGTGATCTGGCCTCCGCGACGAGCAACCTTGAAGCGGCCAAGGCCGCCAGTCGGCTGGCCGGCGGTGGGATCATCCACGACCACAGCGGCGCGGTCTTCCCCGCGGCGGTGGTCGCGGCTCCCTTCCTCCTCGACATCCTCGAGCACGGCCGCCCCAAGGCGCAGGGCGCCGCCTTGGACCTCCTTAGCTGTTCCCTCACCCACGAGCCCTTCGCCGGCTACACCAGAGTCGACACACCTTCCGTGAAGGGGGTCCCGCTCTGTTGTGCGATAGCGGAGCAGATTCGCGCCCGGGACGACGCCCTCGGCGCACAGGGGCATGGAGCCAGGTCACTGCTCGCGGACACGGCGGAGCACTGGCGGTTCGAGGTCCGCGACGTCGCCGCCGAGTACGAGGCCACTGCCGTCTTCGGCCTTCTCGGCGGCACCTTCCCGGACGGCGCGCATGCGGCAGAGCTGCACGATGGACGCCGGATCATTCAGCTCGCGGCGGTGACGCTTGAGATCCCTCCGAATGCCGACTCGGACGAGGCATGCCTACGCCTCATCGGCGTGCCGGTAGACCGCGTCCGCGCGGGTGCGGTGCTGTATCCCGCGGTCTGTGGTGAACGCGTGCACTGAGCCACCCGCGCGGGGCCGGTCAGCCGTCGGCGAGCCGTACGCCGCGACGCCATACGGCGCGGATGTTCAGCGTGTCTGAGATGTCGGTCGTGGGGTCGCCTTCGACGAGGAGCAGGTCGGCGCGGCGACCGGCAGCGATGCGGCCCCGGTCGTCGAGGCCGAAGCGGTGTGCGGGGGTGCTCGTCGCGGCCCGCAGGGCCGCGATGGGGGTCAGGCCCGCCTGGACCAGGTAGCCCAGCTCCTGGTGGACGCTGGCGCCGTGGGCGAGGCCGCCGAGGAAGGGCAGCGGGAAGGAGGCGTCGGTTCCGACGATGAGGTCGACGCCGGCGGCGTGGAGCGCGCGCACCGAGTCCAGCACGTCCGCGATGCGACCCTGCGGGTACCGGTCGAAGCTGCTGCGCAGCGTCGTGAGCCACGCCTCGTCCAGACGCGTGCTGACGCGCGGGTCGTCCGCGAGGGCCGCGCCGGTGATGCCCATCATCGAGGCGTCGAGGACGACGCAGGGCACGACGAACGCTCCCGATCCCGCGATGAGCTCGATGATCTCTTTGTCGTGCGGCCGGTCCATGAACAGGTGGACGAGGCCGTCGATACCGGCCTCGATCGCCATACGGGTCGCGTCGACGGTGAGCGTGTGCGCGACGGTCAGCATCCCGTGCCGGTGCGCTTCGGCGACACCGGCGTTCAACGTGGCCTGGTCGAGCATCGGCAGGCCCGGGTGGCCCTCGACCGTGCCGTCGTCGACCATGAACTTGATGTAGTCCGAGCCCGCCGCCACGAGCTTCGGGATGTGACTCACCGCCTCCTCCGGGGTGGTGGAGAACGGCATCACGACGTTGCCGAAGGCGGAGCGATCGTCCCCTCCCGGGCGGAAGCCCTCGGGGAAGAGCTCGCTGGGGTGTCCGCCGGGCGGGGTGAGACCGAACCCCGCGGAGCGGACGTCCGCCAGGGAGTCGTCCTCACTGATGGCCGTCCGGTTGTGCTTCGTCCATCGCCCCTGCATCTCCAGCTCGGTCGTGACCCCGAACCTCAGTGCGCACGCCAGCGCCTGCTCAGAGGTGTGGACATGGGCGTCGAACAGGCCGGGCAGCAGGGTCCCGCCCCTCGCGTCCACGACGTGCGCGCCCGCGGGCACGTCGCCGCCGACGGCGATGATCCGGCCCTCGCCGATCAGGACGGTGGTCTGCGGCAGCACCCGTTCCCCGTCGAAGACACGCGCGCCGGTGATGGCTGTAGTGGTCACTGTCCCTCGCTTCTTTCCCCAGAACATGCTCTCATGCAGGAGCATGACTTACAGCATACATATTCTCAACCGCATGCATGCGCTCTATGATGTCCGCATGACGAGCGGTGCGGAATCGGAGGACGACGCCATCCTCGACGGCATCGGACCGGCCTTCTCCCGGTTGCGGCGGCGTGTGCCCACCTCACGCAGGGACGCCTCCCGCAATCTCATCCTCAACATCGTCACCGCCGGGGACGGTGAGATGACCGTCGGCGGCGTCGCGGAGGAGCTAGGCGTGGACCAGTCGGTGGCGAGCCGCATGGTCTCCGACTGCATAGCGGCCGGGCACCTACTCCGTGCGGCCTCGCAGCAGGACGGCCGGCGGACCGTCCTCAAGGTCACCCCGGAAGGCGCCGCCGCGCGGGACGGTTTCGCGAAGGCTCAACGCCTGGCGTTCGAAGAGATCACCCGTGACTGGCCCGCGGAAGAGCGGCTCCAGTTCGCCCGGCTGCTGCTCAGATACGTCGAGGACGGCGCTCGGCTGCGCCGGCAGGAGCACCACGAGCCCGGTTAGGCGTGGTTCTGCACCGTGGCGCGGAAGTGCGCGGCGATGGCGGACAGGTGGTCGAGCGCCGCCGAGTCGTCTTCCGGCACGCCGACGGCGAGTCGCACGTCGGTGATCCCGGCGGGGCCGGCAGCGGGGGGACCTCGGCCATCGTGCTCGGGATGTCGAGGGTGCCGTCGGTGTGGTGGTGGACGGGCGGTCGCCCGACGACCTGAAGACCGGACGGGTCACGGCCGGCCTCGCGGAGCGCGGCGATCAGAATGTTGGTGCCGAGCCGGATCCGCGGGGTCATCCCGGCCGGCACCGAGAGCGTGGTCAGCGGTTCCAGCCAGTGACCGTCGGGACCGGTGGGCTGCCGGCCGCCCTGCCGCCCGCCGATCTCCGGCCTGCCGTACTCGTCGAGACGCTCGCCGAGGACGACATGGTCGGAGACGACCAGACGATCGAACCCCGCCTGGTCGAGCAGGCGCGCGGCGCGGAACATGGGGTCCCAGCCGCCCGGGTCGGCGGCCGCGAACGACACGAGCGCCGTCGACAACTCGGGGTAGCCGTAGCGAACGCGGAAAATCCAGCGAACCTGTGTCTGATCTGGGGTTATTCGAAGACGCGGTCGACGATTTCGGCTTGTTCGGTCTGGCCGGCTCGGAAGTACCGCGTCGAGGTGTCCAGAGATGAGTGACCGAGCAGGGCTTGGACCCGGGCGGGGTCCGCGCCGCCTTGGCGGAGCCGGGTGGCGAAGGTGTGGTGGGGGGCAGAACTGGTGAAGTCTCGTAACCGTCTGGCTTGTATTCGTTGGATGGAGGGCCTGATCGGTCACGGTGTGTGGTCGCCGAGGAGTAGCGGCGCCAAGGGGTTCGGCGGCTTCTTCGGCGGTGAGGGCGAGGTCTTCTCGCCCGGAAGTGCGCGCTCGAAGAGGACGTGTTCGTGAGAATCCGCGGCGGAGATTGCTGTCCGTGGTCATCCGCCCGTAGTGTCGGGGCGATATGGGCGAAGATCGGAAGGTCGAGGCCGTTCTAGAGTTCCTGAGGACTCTGGAGCAGGGGCAGGTCCGTCGGGGAGTGGTTGCGTCCATTGAACGATTTGGTGCGTTCGTGGATCTTGGTGGGGCTAAAGGCCTGGTGAACGTGACCGAGCTGTCGTGGCGCCGTTTCACTGATGTATCGGAGGTAGTGCAGGTCGGCCAAGACGTCACCGTCATGGTTCTGGATGTCGATCTCGAGCGGGAGCGGATGTCGCTGTCATTGAAGGCGCTGCAGGAGGACCCGTGGAAGGAGATCGCCCGGACTCAGCTCGGTGAGGTGCTGAGCGGGCCTGTGACCAGGCTCGTTCCATTCGGTGCCTTCGTTGCTGTGGCTGACGGCATCGAAGGCTTGGTCCACATCTCCGAGTTCCCGGATGAGCAGTTGCCTGCCGAGGGCGAGGAACTGACGGTCCGCATCAGCGACATCAATCTCGGGCATCACCGTATGAGGCTCGAGTTCATTCAATGATCGCCGGGGGCGTAGCGGCTCCAGGGGCCGGCGGCTTCGGCGGCGATGATGGTGAGGCTTTCGTTGTTGTAGCCGAGCATGCTGGCGACGACGGGGGCTGGGGCTTGCAGGACGAGGTGGCGGATCGCTGAGGTGCGGGCCCGGCCCGGTGTGAAGCCGAGGTCGCGGAGCCGTTGCTCGATGGTGCTGGGGTGGACGGGCTGGCCGGCACGTCGTCCGGGGAACAGCCAGCGGCTGTCGGGGTTGGTCGCGGTCTTGGTGTTCGGGCGGGCCGCTGTGTGGGCGAGCAGGATCTGAGCGAAGGGTTCGGGCACCGGGGTGGGTGGGTCACCGAGCCGGAGCAGGATCTGGCCGTCGTGGCTGGTGATGTCGTCGAGGGTGAGTTGGACGATCTTGGTGATGGGCTGGGCGTAGAGCAGTAGGAGTATCGCTGTGACCCGGTCCATCGCCGGGATCTGCTCGTCGGTGACGGCTCGTCGGATCAACGTGATCCGGCGGTGCTGGTCGAGCGGCGCCGGGTTGCGCGTGGAGATGTTCGGGATGGTCAGGCGGGGCATGTTCCCGGTTCGCATGCACCAGCGCAGGAACTGTTGTGCGTGGCGCCGGGCGAGGCGGTGCTCGGCGTGCCATGCGTCCAGGTCGGCCTGCGTGCACTGGGCGGCGGTGCGGCCCCGGTCGGAGAGGAACCTCAGAAACTCGGTGGCCTTGCGGATCTTGTCGCGGGCGGTGCTGTCACGTGATGGGCCGAGCGGTCCGCGGGCGGCGGACTCGCGGAGTTTGCGCAGGACATCCCAGGTGGCGTACTGGTTGAGCAGCGTGCGTTGGTCAGCGTCGTCGACGGCGGCCAGGTGGCCGACCAGCCATGATTCGAACATCAGCAGGTGCCGGTCACGGACCGGGAGCAGGCCGTACTTCATCAACAGGTCACGCAGATAGGCAACCGTCCGCGGAGCACCGAGCATGCTGAGGCCCTCGTGGGTGAGAGGCGTGCGGCCGCGGGCCAGGCTCCGCAGCATCCGCTGGACGTGTTCGGTGCGCAGCCAGGTCTGGCAGCCCAGTGGGCGCCCGACCTGCCGGAGCCCGTCGAACAGTGGCAGCAGCGCCGAGCTGACCTGGCCGGTGCCATCGTCCAGGACGTCGCGAAGCATCTCGGTGAGGATGCAGCGGCGGCAGACGTGGTCGCGTTGACGGAGCCCTTCGTGCCCGCACCGGATGCAGAAGAAGTTGCCCGGAATCCCGGCGCAGTCGACGCAGAGCCGCCCGCCGCCGGCGGCGATTCCAGGCGTCATCCGCTCAGCGCCGCAGTCGGCGCACCGGCCCTGGACCTCCAGCGCGTCGTTGCAGCAGGTGGAGCAGACGACGCCCTCGGGCCAGCGATGCAGCCAGCCGGGAAGCCGGCCGCAGCGAACGCACCGCGGCCGGTCGCCGTGAACCTCGTCGGTGGCCGGGCGGGTCACGGGTCGGGCCGCAGGCGGGCCCGCTTGGGCCGGATCGCCGTGGTATCGACGGCGCGCAGGTCGCCGGTGGTGCCGGTGCGGCGGACGTCGCGGTTCTCGGCCTTGGTGGCGATGAGGTCGGCGGGGGTGACCTCGAGGATGTCACACAGCGCGGCCAGCACGGGTAGTGACAATCGTTCGGGGGTGCCGGTGACCAGGCGGTGGACCTGGGAGGCCGACAGCTTGATTCCGCGGTCGGTCAGCAGCGGGACCAGCTCGGTGGTGGAAAACATGCCGCGGGTGGCCATGAGTTCCCGCAGCCGCCATCGGTAGCTGACCTGGCGTTTTGCGGTCATCGGGCGCTCCGCTCTCGTAGTGCGGCGTCCAGGGTCTGGTCCAGGGCCCGCCGCAGTGTGCGGGTGCGGAAGTCCGATGACACGCAGGTGTAAAGAGCGGTGGTGCTGGCGACCTCGTGGCCGAGTTGAGCTTGGACGAACAGCGCGTCCATGCCTGATTCGATCAGGTGCGTGGCGTATGACCTGCGAAGACTGTGGAAGTCGACGCCGGGATCCAGGCCGAGCTCGTCGCGGTAGGCGGCGAACCGGGAGTCCAGGCGTTTCACTCCGATCCGCCGCCCGCGCTCGGACGGCCAAAGAGCGGGGTTGCCTTCGGCGGCCATGAGCGGCCGGGCCTCGGTCACCCACTGCTCGACGATCTCCGCCGACCAGGGCCAGACCGTCAGCACGCCGCGGCGCTTGGGTGGCGCCCTTCTTGGCCTTGCCGTGGCGGACGTCCAGCACGCCGTACTCGCCGAACTCCGGCCCCTGCGGGTTGGCGCTAAAGTCGGCGACGTCCAGCATGCGGGTCTCGTTGCGGCGCAGCCCGAACGCGTACGCGACCTTGAACAACGTCGCGTCGCGGAACGCCGGCAGCCAGCCCTTGCGGCCCCGGCCTCGGATCCGGGTGACCTGCTGGTCGGCGTGGTCGAAGAACGCCTCCAGCTCATCGATGGTGAAGGCCCGCTTCGTCGGCTCGCCCTCGTACTCCTGGACGTGGACGGCGGTGTTGACCTCGGTGACGACCTGCACCGGGTGCGTGCCGAACCGGGTCTGGCACTGGTCGGCCCAGCCGTAGGCCGGGTCGACCAGGTAGGTGCAGAACGAGCGCAGCGCCTCCTGGTAGGACCGCAGCGTGGAACGGGCGTTGCCGCGCACCGCCCGGATGTCGGTGAACCACTCATCCGCGAGCTGATGACTCCACTCCCATGGGAACGCCTCGCAATGCCGGGCGAAGGCCCGCACCCGCTTCTCCCGGCCCTCAATCGTGGAGAACGCCAGGTTGCGGGCCAGCTGCTGGTTCCGCCAGCCGGTCAGCATCGCCTCGAACACCTGCTCCTCGGGCCGCAGCAGCGGCACCCCGGCCGCCAGCTGCAACCGAGCCGAACCCGGAAGATCCGTCCCCATCTCGTCACGCTCCGTCGATCGCATCTGATGCGAGATGCTCGCACCAGACGCGACCCGGCGAATGGCATGCAGGTCAATCGGCCGGACCCGGCCAACCAGCCACACCGGCCACAAGCGCATCGCCATTCTCGACACCCCTGCGCATAGCCACGAACGGCCAGCTCACAGGCCCCGAGCACAGCAAGCCGACGCAAGGACCGCACTGCGGTACGTATTCGCAACGGATGCAATCCGCGCCGGTTCCAAGATAAGCCTGAAAGGGGCAACGGGCTGGTCGGCGGGGGTGCGGACAGCCGGGGACGCTCGGGGAAGACGCCCACCGTGCCGACCTCACCGTCTCCGCCCTTGGTCAGCGCGATGCCGACCGCGTACGCCGTGTGCCCCGCGTCGGTCTCGACCGGATCGTGCTCGTGGGCGGTCAGCTCCGCCACGACGTCGTCGTACGGGCGGCCGGCGAACGCGATCCCGTCGAAGCGGACCGGCGCGCGGGAGCCGAACTCGATGTAGTACAGCCGATCGTGGTCGTCGTAGAAGAGGATGAGGTCGCCCGCGACGTGCTAGTCGCAGATCCGACGTCCCAGGAGGCTTTGCGGAAGGGGCGGACCGTACCGAGGTCGTCGCCGAACCGCTCCGCGAAGGCGGCGGTGACCTCGTCGCGCCGTGCGCCGAAGTCGACCTCCACGCCGAACCCGCTGATGCCCGCGAAGGGCCGGATCTTCCAGGCCGGATCGTTCATCCGGCCAGCATCCCCGCCTGATCTTGTCCACCGATCGGTGGACGGCAGGTTCAGCCGGTCGATGCTGTCGGGGGAAGGGGGCCCGCGACCAGGCTTGATCGCATGACGAACCCCTCAGTGCGAGTGGCGCGATGGAGCGCCCACCATCCCTGGCGTGCGATCGCCGGACGGATCCTGTTCGTGATGGTCTGTCTCGGCGCCGGGATGGCCGTCGGCGGGAAGGCGGCCACGACCGAGGACTACCGGGTCGGCGAGGCCGGACGTGCCGAGGCGCTGGCCACGCAGGGCGGCCTCCAACAGAAGCCACTCGAACGTGTCCTGATATCGATGCGGGGGCCGGGAAGCCTGGACGCGGCTCGAGGCGAGGCGGTCGCCCGGGACATACGCGAGCGGATGTCGCGGCTCGCGGAGGTCGAGTCGGTGGGCGCGCCGGTGTGGTCGGCCGACCGGCGGGCCGTCCGGGTGGACGTGACGATGACGGGCCCCGAACTGGAGGGCACGGAACACGTTGACGCGCTGCTCGCGCAGACCGGCCAGGTGCAGAAGGCCAATCCCGATCTGCGAGTGGATGAGTCCGGCAGCCCGTCCATCGACAAGGACGTCGATGGGCAGCGCGGCGAAGACCTGTCCCGCACCGAGATGTTCGCACTGCCGGTGACCCTGATCGTGCTGTTGTTGGTGTTCCGGTCGGTGGTGATGGCGGTCGTGCCGCTGCTGCTGGCGGTGTCCTCGATCATCGCGGGAGTGGGGCTGTCGAAGCTGGCCTCGCACGTGTTCCCGGACGCGGGCGTCGGCACCAACGTCATCCTGCTCATCGGCATGGCGGTAGGGGTGGACTACACGCTGTTCTATCTCAAGCGGGATCGCGAGGAACACGCCCGGTCGGGTGGGACGCTGTCGTCGGCGACCGTGGTGGAGCTGGCGGCGGCGACCTCGGGGCGCGCGGTGGTGGTGTCGGGGCTGGCGGTCGCCGCGTCCAGCGCGACGCTGTACCTGTCGGGCGACGTGATCTTCGACTCGCTGGCTACCGGTGCCATTGTGGTCACCGTCGCCGCTGTGGTCAGCTCACTGACCATCCTGCCCGCGCTGCTGGCCAAGCTCGGCGCTCGCGCGTCCCGGCGGCACACGCGGGGCCCAGCGCACACGCGAGGCCCAGCACTCACCTCGTCCGTTCTGGACTCGGTCGCCAGGCGCCCGATGTTCACGCTGGGCGTCGCGGTGGCCGCGATGCTCGCCCTGGCGGCGCCGCTGGTGGGCCTGAAGCTGACCGATGTCGGGCAGGAGACCTTCTCGCGCCAGTTGGCCGCCATGCGGGCCGGCGACAGAATCACCGCGGCGTTCCCGGAGCTGAAGTCGACCAACCAAGTCGTCGTCCGGGCTGACGCGTCCCGGCGGGCGCAGGTGCGCGTGTCACTGGAAGCCCTGGCCGGACGAGTGAAGACCGACCCGTTGTTCGGCGGGCAGACCCGGATCCGGGTCTCGGCCGACCGCCGAATCACCGTGCTGGAAGTGTCGGTTCCCGCCTACCCGAGTGAGAAGCGGGCGCAGGAGTCACTTAAGCGTCTGCGGGCGGAGTACGTCCCGGCGACCGTGGGGAAATTGGACGGGGCAGAGGCAGCGGTGACCGGAAACGTCGCCCGCTCCGCCGACTACCCCGACCATCAGAAGCAGCGGCTGCCGACGATCCTGGGTGCGCTCCTGCTGGTCACCTTCGTCATCACCGTGCTGGCGTTCCGCTCGGTCGTGCTCGGGCTGGTCGGTGTCGTGCTGAACCTGCTGTCAGCCGCGGCATCCCTGGGCGTGCTCACGGCGGTGTTCCAGTACCGCTGGGCCGAGGGGCTGCTCGGCTTCACCTCGATGGGGTCGATCGGGTCCCGGGTGCCGCTGTTCCTGTTCGTGATCCTGTTCGGGCTGTCGATGGACTACCAGGTGTTCACGCTCAGCCGGATCCAGGAGGCGGTGCGGCGTGGCGTGCCCGCCCGCCGAGCCGTGCTCGACGGCATCGGTTCGTCGGCGGGCGTGGTGACCAGCGCGGCGGTGGTGATGGTGACGGTCTTCGCCAGCTTCGTCCCGCTGCACCTGATCGAGATGAAACAGATCGGGTTCAGCCTGGCGTTCGCGGTACTCCTGGACGCCTTCGTGATCCGGCTGGTGCTCCTGCCCGCGCTGATGCTGCTGCTCGGCGAGGCCGCCTGGTGGCCGTCGCGCCGCCGTACGGCGGACACCGGCCGCGAAGGACGCTCGATGCAGACCGTAGGCTGATCAATCGTGCGACTCCCCGACGACCAGTCCCGCATACTGCGCTGGAATGCCGTCCTGTGGGTCCTGTTCGGGCTGGGGCCCGAACTCGTCGCCGCCCACGACGTCCCGGCGGGCCTGCGGAACTGGGCGTTGGGCGTGCCGGCGATGCTCGGGGCGGCCTACGCGGTGTCACTGCGCCTGCCGGGCCGTCGCGTCCCCTGGTTCCTGTGGGTGCTCGCCGCAGGGATCGGCGCGGTGTCCTATCTGCAGTACGGAGCGGCCTCCCTCTACATCGTCTCGTTTCCGCTCTTCTGGCTCACCGCGCGGACGGTCCTGCAGTCGATCGGGCTCAGTGGCCTCGCCGCAGGCGCCGCCCTGGTCGGTGCCATCCTGCGGGGCGGGGAACCGGTCAGCGGCAACGCGGTCGTGACGCTGTTCGCTTACGGGGTCGGAACGATCCTCGCGCTGACCATCCGCCGGTGGCTCGAACGTGCCGAGCAGCGCGCCGAACGCCTCGGGGAACAACTCGCCGACGCCCGATCGGAACTCGCCGAGGCCCACCGGCGGCAGGGCGCGGCGGAGGAACGTGAACGCATGGCCCGGGAGATCCACGACACCCTCGCCCAAGGGCTCGCGTCCATCGTCGTCCTCGCCGAGGCCGCGCGTTCGGACGTCCACGCGGACACGGCCTCCCGGCTGCTGTCGATCGAGCGCATCGCGCGCGAGAACCTGGCCGAGGCACGCGTGCTGGTCGGCTCATCCCCGAAGGAGATGATCGCACCCGGCTCGATCGCCCGTACCCTGCGTCGCACCGTGGACCGCTTCGCCGAGGACACCGGCCTCACCGTCCACGCCGAACTGGCCGATCTCGACTGTGACCAGCCCACTCGGATCGCGCTGCTGCGCTGCACGCAGGAGTCGCTGGCCAACATCCGCAAGCACGCCGCCGCGTCAACCGTCGGCGTCGTCCTGGAGGGGCATCCGCAGCGCGTCGAGTTGGAGGTCACCGACGACGGACGCGGCTTCGCGGTCGAGGACAGCAGCGGCTTCGGCCTGGCCGGAATGCGCCGTCGGCTGGAGGATCTGGGCGGCGAGCTCACCGTTACCAGTTCGATCGGCGACGGCACCCGTGTTCTCGCCGTGCTCCCCGTGGAGGACCGACCATGACCCCGCTGCGCGTCATCGTGGCCGACGACCACCCGGCCATGCGCGCGGGCGTTCTCGCCCTGCTCGCCGCCGACCCCGCCATCGCCGTCGTCGGCGAGGCCTCCGACGGGCGCGAGGCCCTCGCCCTCGTCGAACGGCACGCCCCCGACGTGGCCCTGCTCGACCTGCGCATGCCCGTCTTGGACGGCGTCGAGGCCACCGCCACGATCGTCGCGGGCCCCACCCGCACCCGGGTGCTGATCCTCACCACCTACGACACCGACACCGACATCGAACGCGCCGTCGAGGCCGGGGCCGTCGGCTACCTGCTCAAGGACACCACCCGCGACCAGCTCATCGACGCCGTCCAGGCCGCCGCCCGAGGCGAGACCGTCCTCGCCCCCAAGGTCGCTCAGAAGCTCGTGGCCCGCATGCGCCGACCCGCCCCCGTCGCGCTGACCGCCCGCGAGATCGACGTCCTGCGCGCCGTGGCCGACGGCCTCTCCAACGCCGACATCGGCAACCGGCTGGTCATCGCCGAGGCGACGGTGAAGACCCACCTGCTGCGCATCTTCGCCAAGCTCGACGTCGGCGACCGCACCCACGCCGTGGTCGTGGCCCTCGAACGCGGCCTGCTCACCCGTCCCTGAAGCGGATTGTCGGGGCCTCGTCGACGACGCGGTACCCCACACCCGGGGTGGCGGCGATGACGGGCGGCTCGCCCAGCTTGCGGCGGAGCCGGCCGATCGTCACCGTGACGGTGTTCAGCTCCTTCAGCATCGCCACCGCGCTCATCAGGTCCGCGATTCCGGGTCCGCCGTGGAAGTCGATCGTCTCCAGCACCTGCGGGGTGAACCCGCAGGTAGGAGTAGGAGGCCTCCAGCGCAGACAGGCGCCCCTGGTCGCGGGGCAGCGGCTTCCAGCCCATCGCCGACACCTCACGCAGCGCCCGCATCCCCACCTGCTCCCGCGAGATCCCGCCGACGTCCTCGTCCGGGATCGACGGGTCGGCCAGCACCGGAAGGATCACCTCCATCAGCAGTTGCCGGGCCTCGCCCTTCTTGGCCCGCTCGGCCAGCGCCTCGTTGGTCTTGGCCTTCGCCCGCGACTCGCGTGCCGACACCGCCTGGTCGAACAGCGCGATCGCCTCGTCCAACTGGTCGCCGGCCGACTGGGCGACCAGCGCCAGCAGAATCGGGAAGCGCCGTTCCTCGCGCCGCCGCAGCCCCTGCACCGTCGAACGGCGGCCCAGCGTCGCCAGGCACCTGCGGCGCTCGCGCGGCAGCATCGACAGATCCAGCAGGTGGGCGTCCATCCCGCGCAGGAACAGCAGTTTGTCGATCGCCAGCTTGACCGCCGCGGCGCTCGCCTCCACCGCCGGCGTGCTCAGCCACGCCAGCCGCGTCACCCTAGCGCTGACCAGGAACTCCGCGGCCTGGTGGAACAGCAGCGACGGGGTGTCGTGCTCCATCGCCCGGTCCAGCAGGAACTGCTCCAGCTCCTTCAACGACTCCCCGCCGCTGGATGCCGGGCTCCAGTCCAGATAGGCCTGCACCAGCCGCAGATGGTCACTACGGGTCTGCGCCCCGCCGCCCGTACTGCTCCAGCGACCCTGGGAACACCGCCAACTGATTCGCCAACCGCAACACCGCAGCCTGCGGAACCGACCAGATGTCATCGGGCACGAACCCCAGCCACGGCAGCGTGCACAGCTGAACGGCCAGCCCGAGTCTCGCCGCCGGATGTGGCCGACCCCACCAACCCCCAACGGATGTATCGGAACCGACACGAACCGTAGCGGCAGAGATCAACGCCTGTCCTCAGAACCCGAATAACCCCAGTTCAGACGTTGGTCCGTTGGATTTTCCGCGTTCGCTACAGGGACCCCAACCCGGGCCGGGGCCGTGGTTCCTGCGGCATGCCGGCGTTCCTCCCGCGCCGGATCGAGGATCGGGCGAGGAGTCCTCGCCGTGTTCCCGACCGGCGAGGACTCCTGGTGAGGACCTCAGCCCGCCGCGTGCAGCCAGCGGACGGGCGCGCCGTCGCCGGCCCGGCGGAAGGGCTCGAGCTCGTCGTCCCAGGGCTTGCCGAGGAGGCGGTCGACCTCATGCTCGAACGTGGCCTTGCCGGCGAGCGCGTTGGCCATGGCGGCGCGGAGGCGGTCCTCGGGCACGTGGATGTCCCCGTTGGCGCCGATGACCGCCGTGAACACGCCGAGGGACGGCGTGGAGCTGTAGCGGACACCGTCGCAGCCCGGACTGGCGTCCTCGGTCGCCTCGAAGCGCAGCAACCGCCACTGGCGCAGCGCGGAGACGATGCCGGCCGCCGTGCCCGGCTGGCCCTCCCAGCACAGCTCGGCGCGCATCGTGCCGGGCGCCGCGGGCTGATCGCTCCACGGCAGTGACACGGGCACGCCGAGTACACCTGCGGCGGCCCACTCCACATGCGGGCACAGCGCAGGTGGCGCTGAGTGGACGTAGAAAACGCCACGTGCGGACACCGGACCTCCTGGGAACGTCGCGAGGTTCGTCTTCCCCTACGTCCTCGGCGCTCCAGGTAGATGACCGCCTGGTTATTGTGCCTCATCATCACCAGTCGCACCAGCCCGGGATCCCGGTCGCGGGTGCGCCTCGAGCGTTTCCTACTCGTTGGTAGGCTCGGCCGTCGTGCGCGATCAACAGGCGCCACTACGTGGTTCGGTGATGACAGTCGAGGAGATTGCCGTATGCGAAGAGCCCTGATCCTGGCCGCGACCGCGGGGCTCCTCGCCGGGTGTGGTGGTCAGCATCGCGGTTCCGCCGCCGGGCCACCGGAAAAGGACGTCCGGCTCACCTCTTGTGTGCTCAGCCGGAAACTGCACGCCGGGGTCGTCCACGGTGTGATCACCAACACGGCCGGCCGTGCGGCGGGATACGTCGTCCAGATCGACATCATCGACGGCGGCGGCAACCCGGTCGACACCGCGCTGCACGCCGAGACGGAGGTCGCGCCGGGCGCGAACGTGAAGTTCTCCGCCAGCGGCGTGCAGACCTACAACGGGAAGATCACCTGCCGCGTCGCGTCCGTACAGCGAACGCCCCGCTGACGAGCACCACGCCCACCGCGAGCCAGGCCACGTAGTCGCCGAACCGGTCATACGGCGTACGGCCTCCGGCGGGCACCACCTCCACCAGCACCGACCCCCGGCGGGACGTGTCCGACCAGGCGAGCCGGCGCCCCTTCGCGTCGAACGCGGCCGACACCCCGGTGAGCGCGGCCTGAACGACGGGACGCCCGGTCTCGGCCGCGCGCACCGCGCCGAGCGACGCGTGCTGCGCCGGAGCCCAGCTGTCCTGGAAGGTCGACGTCGCCGACTCGTACACGATGAGCCGCGCGCCACGGCGGGCGACCGCCCGGCTCAGGTCCGGGAACGCCGACTCGAAGCAGACGAGGGGTGCGAAGGTCACGGCGTCCGGGCCGCCGCCCGCGCGCATCAGCACCAGGCCCGTGCCGGGCAGCCGGTCCTCCTTCGCCGCCTCGCTGATGCGGGCGACCCATCCGAGCTCCCTGCGCAGCGGGATGTACTCCCCGAACGGCACGAGCCGGTTCTTGACGTACCGGCCCTGGACGCCGTCCGGACCGATGAACACCGCGCTCTTGGCGATGCGCCCGGACGCGTCCCGCGCGTCCTCGTTGACCAGCAGCGGGCCGTGCGCCCGGGCGAGCGCCGTCAGCCGCGCGACCAGGTCGGGGCGCCGGTCCAGGTCGAAGCCCACGCTACTCTCCCCCCAGACGACCAGGTCGGCGGCCGGCAGCGCGGACGTGATCCGCTCGCCGTCGGCGAACCGGCGGTCCGGGCCGTCCACGACGCCGGGCTGCACGAGCGCGATCCGCATCGGCCGGCCCACGGCCTCGGACGAGGGGGTGTACAGGGCCGGTCCGGACAGCGCGATCAGCGTGGCCAGGACCGCCACGGGCGCCGACCGGGTGACGAGGACCATCGCCACCGCGGTGTTGACCGCCACGAGAGCGAAGGTCACCAGCCAGACGCCGCCCAGCGAGGCCAGGCTCAGCACCGCCGGGTGCCGCCACTGCGTCGCGCCGTACAGCGCCCACGGTCCGCCCAGGGCGTGCCACGAACGCGCCCACTCCCCCGCGACCCAGACGCTCGGCACCACGACCAGCGCCGCGAGGAGACGGCCCGGCCGCAGCAGCGCCCACGCGGCGAAGCCCCACCCGGCCCACAGGACGCCGGCGCCCGTGGCCACCAAGGCCAGCGCCGGACCGATGTTGGGGATCAGCCAGTACAGCGCGGCGGCGAGGAACCCGGCGCCGAACCACCAGCCGCGTACGGCGGCCTCCCGACCGGTCGCCGCGGACCGTACGACCAGCAGGCCGGGCACGAGCGCGACCCACGCGAACCAGTCGAGCCCCGCGCGGGGGAACGCGAGGACCGGAAGCGCCCCGGCGGCCAGCGCGGCGAGCCGTGGCCGGGCGCGTGCCCCCTTGGGAGCGGGCGGACGTTCGTCCGGCGCGGGATCGCTCGAGCCGGTGCGCTCCGCCGCCGTTCTCATCCCATCAGGGTGACCCCGGGGCGACCCGGCGGCAAGAACCCGCCTCCCGGCCGGGCTCGTCCGGAGACACCACCCCGTCCGGGAAACACGGAACCATCCGACGACGATGTGTAATCACACGGACACGCCGAGAAGGTGACAGATGACGGATCAGGACGCACGACTCGAACGCCTCCTCGCCCGCCACCGCGACGCGACCGTGGTCGAGGCGCTTCCCGGCCGCCCGGCGCTCGTCCGCCGCGACCAGATCCTCGTCGCGGCCCGCGACGTGCCGGCCGTCGAGGACGCCGTGCGCCGCTGGCACGACGCGCGGCACGACGGGCCGGGAGTGGCCCGGCTGCTACTCCGCGCCGGCGCGAACGTGGACGTCTGCGACCTGTCCGCCCGGCTGGCCGGGGACGCGCCGCACCGACGGCTGGCCGTCGCGCCCAACCACCTCGTCCACGGCCAGCCGATGTGGTGGAGCGGCCCCGCCGGAGCGCCCCGTCCCGCGCCGGCGTTCGACGCGCCCGCCGCCGACGGGGCGGCCCGCCGTACGGTCACGGTCGCCGTCCTCGACACGGGCCTGTCATCGCACCCCTGGTACTCCGCCACCCCCTGGTACGCCGAGCAGCGCGCGGAGGTCACCGAGGTCCTGGACGCCGACCTGGACCACACGCTCGACGCGCAGGCCGGACACGGCACGTTCATCGCCGGCGTGCTGCTGCGCCGCGCGCCGTCGGCGCGGATCCGCGCCAAGCGCGTGATCGGCGGCGACGGCGTGGGCGACGAGTTCGGCGTCCTGCACGCCCTGGCCTGGCTGGCCGGCTGGGGACGCGCGGACGTCGTCAACCTGTCCTTCGGCTGCCACACGTACGACGACCGCCCCTCTCCCCTGGTCTCCCGCGCCATCGCCGCCCTCGGCCGACGTACGGTCGTCGTGGCGTGCGCGGGCAACCACGCGAGCGACCGGCCGTTCTGGCCGGCCGCCCTCAAGAACGTCATCGCGGTGGCCGCCCTGGACGGCGACGAGCGCGCGGCGTTCTCCGACTACGGCTGGTGGGTGGACGCCTGCGCGCCCGGCGTCGACGTCCACAGCTGCTTCGTCCGCTTCGACGGCCCCCGGCCGCGCGTCGGAGGGACCGACCCGGACGACTTCACCGGCTACGCCTACTGGAGCGGCACGTCCTTCGCGACCCCCGCCGTCGCGGGCGCCATCGCCGGGCTCGCCGCCGCCGAGGATCTGCCCGCCCCGGCCGCCGCCGACCGCCTCCTCGACCCCGCCACCCATCCCACCCACCCCGACCTCGGCGTACCCGTCATCTGACCGGGCGCGGAGGCCGCGCCTGCCCCGGCGGGGGTCACCGGCAGCGTGAGCCTCGCCGGCGATCGCGTCGCCGCCCCGGCCCGGTCCGCCATGAAAGGACTTTCACCCGCTCCGCGGACACGCGGCGCGATCGTGCCTCGTCGGCCCGCTGCGGCGCGGTCGTCCGCGCGGCGCCGGGGCCGCGGGCCGTGCGGCCTCCGTGGGTGCCGGGTTAGCATCCCGACGTTTGAGAGCGCTCTCAGCCCGTACGGCCGCCCGGCGGCCGTACGGGTCCCCGTACCCGCTCGCGAACCCCGGAGGTTCCCCATGAGACGTCGAGCCCTCTCGGCCGCCCTGGCGCTGGCCGGGTCGGTCCTCATCCCCGCGATGGCCGGCACCCCGGCGCACGCCGACACCCAGATTTGCGCGCAGTACGGCTCGACCAAGATCCAGAGTGGCCGGTACGTCGTCCAGAACAACAACTGGGGCGACAGCACGACGCAGTGCATCAACGTCACCGGCACCGGGTTCTCGGTCACCACCGCCAGCCACAACAAGCCGCAGAACGGCGCGCCCGGCTCGTACCCGTCGATCTACGCCGGCTGCCACTACGGGAACTGCTCCACCGGCAGCGGCCTGCCCCTGCGGACCGACGACGGCCGGTTCACCACGATCCAGACGAGCGTGAGCATGTCCTACCCCGGCTCCGGGGTGTACGACGCCTCGTACGACATCTGGTTCGACCCGACGGCCCGCACGAACGGCCAGAACACCGGCGCGGAGCTCATGGTCTGGCTGAACCACACCGGCTCGGTCCAGCCCGTCGGCTCCAAGGTCGCCACCGTCAGCCTCGCGGGCGGCACCTGGGACGTCTGGTACGGCAACAGCGGCTGGAACGTCGTGTCGTACGTGCGCACCTCCCCGACCTCCTCGATCTCCTTCCCGGTGCACACCTTCTACGACGACATGGTGCGGCGCGGCTACGCGCAGCGCTCCTGGTACATCACCAGCGTCCAAGCGGGCTTCGAGCCGTGGGTCGGCGGCGTCGGCCTCGCCGTGAACAACTTCTCGTACAGCATCGGCTGACCGCCGGTCCGTCGGAGGGGCGGCGCCTTCGCCGCCTTCGAGGCGCCCCCCTTCTTCAACCGATTGTAATCAGTCGAACACTTTCCGCTAATATTCCGGCGCGTGGAGTGTCAAGAGACCGGCGAACTGGTGAGGCGGGCCCGGGCGGGCGATCCGGCGGCCTGGCGGGCGCTCGTCGCCCGTTACTCACGGCTGCTCTGCGCGATCGCGCGATCGTACGGGCTGAGCGGCGCGGACATCGACGACGTGGTGCAGACGACGTGGCTGCGGCTCGTCGAGCGGCTGCCCCGGCTGCGCGACCCGGCGCGGGCGGGCGCCTGGCTGGCCGTCACCGCCCGCCGGGAGAGCCAGGCCGTGCTGCGGCGACGCGGGCGCGAACGCCCTCTCACCGGCCACACCCCGGTGGTGACCGGGCCGCACCACGTGGTGTTCGGACGGGAGCTCGCCGGTTCGGTCGCGGCCGCGCTCGACGCCGTGCCGCCCCGCTGCCGGGCGCTGCTCGAGCTGTCCATCGCCTCTCCGCGCCTCAGCTACGCGGAGATCTCGACGGCGCTGGGCGTTCCGCTGGGCAGCGTCGGCCCGACCCGCACCCGCTGCCTGCTCCACCTGCGGCGCCGGCTGGGGGTGACGTGACCGACGACGAGCTGATCGAGCGCCTGCGCGGGGTGTTCCCGCCGGTACCGGGCCGCCTGTTCGCCCTGGGGCTGGCCGCGTTCGACTGGCTGGCCCCGAACGCGACGCTGGCGACGCTCGCCTACGACGCGGCGGACACGCCGGCCGGGGTGCGCGGCGGCGAGCCGCGGACGCTGACGTTCGCCGGGCCGGGCGTCCGGGTGGAGATCGAGGTCCACGGCCGGGAGATCGTCGGGCAGCTGGCCCCCGGCGCGGCCGCGGAGGTGATCCTCCGATCGCCTCGCGGTGAGCGCGGCACCCGCACCGACGAGTCGGGCGGGTTCGTGCTGTCCGAGGTCCCGGCCGGCCTGATCAGCCTTCTGTTCCGGCCGGCCGACGGCACCTCGATCGTGACGAGCTGGATCCATGTCTGACCTCCTGGCGCGCGCGGCCGCCGATCCGCGCGGCGCGTACGCCACCGCGTCGGCGCTGCGGGACACCGGCGACCCCGGACAGCGCGTGCTGGCACTGCGCGCCCTCGGCCTGGCCGACAAGGAGCTCGGCCGGCTCGGGGAGGGCATCGCGCACCTGCGCGAGGCGCTGGACGTCGCCGAGTCCGCGCGCCTCGACTACGCCGCCGCCCAGGTGCGGATGAACCTGGTCGGCCTCCTGGCCACCGGCGGGGACATCGAGGGCGCGCTCGCCGCCGCCGACGCCGCCGCGCCGGTGCTGACCGGCGCCGACGCCGACCGGCTGCGCGCCAATCGCGCGTACCTCCTCGCCCGGAGCGGCCGAATCCGGGAGGTCGCCCGCGTCGCCCGGACCTGCGCCGACCCGGAGGTCCTCGTGGGCCTGCGCATCAACACCGGGCTGGCCAAGGCGTACGCCGGGCGGCTCGGGGGCGGGGAGGCCGACCTTCGCGCGGCGCTCGCGGTGGCCGAGCGGGCGGGCCTGCGGCACCAGGCGGCGATGGTCCGGCACAACCTCGCGTTCGTCGCCATGCGGCGCGGCGACCTGCCCCGCGCGCTCGCCCTGTACGACGCGGTCGAGCCGGCGCTCGTCGGCGCGGAAGAGCGCCTCTGCCAGCTGCGCATCGACCGGGCGGAGGCGCTCATCACCGCCCGGCTGCCCGGCGAGGCCCGCGTCGTCCTGGCGGACACGCTCGAACGGTCGACGGCCGGCGGCTACCGATGCGACACCGCCGACGCGCTGCTGCTCCTCGCGCACGCCGAGCTGGCCGACGGCGACCCCGGCGCCGCCGCGGCGACCGCCCGGCGGGCCCAGGCGGATTTCGCGGACCGCGCCGGATTCGCCCTGCTGGCCGGGCAGGTCGGTCTGCGCGCCCGCTGGGCGGCCGGTGACCGGTCCGCCGCCCTGCTCGCGGCCGCCGAGCAGGCCGCCGAACGGCTGGCGGGCCACGGCTGGGCGTCCGCCGCGGCCGACGCCCGTACGCTGGCGGGCCTGGTCGCCCTCGCGCACGGCGACCGGGAGCACGCCGAACGCCTCCTCCACCGGGTCGGCGGTGACACCGTGAGCGCCCGGGTCGCGGGCCTGCACGCCACCGCGCTGCTACGACTGGCGCGCGGTGACCGGCCGGGCGCGGCGGCCGCCGTCGGCGCCGGGCTGCGCGCGGTCGACGAGCACGCCGCCGTGCTCGGCGCGGTCGAGCTGCGCGGACGCGCGGCGGGCTGGGCGGTGGAGCTGGCCGAGCTGGGGTTGCGGCTCGCGACCGGCTCCCGCGCCCTGCTGGTCGCGGCCGAGCGGGCGCGGGCGATCGCCGACCGCCCGCCGGCCATCCGTCCACCCCGTGACCGGCGGCTCGCCGGGCTTCTGGCCGAGCTCCGCCGCGTGAGCGCCGAGGTGCCCGACCGCCCGGAGCTGCTCACCGCCCAGGCCCGTCTGGAGGACGCCGTCCGCGCCCGGTGCCGCCGCCTGCCGTCCAGCCGTGACGCGGTCGCCGGATGGGGCTGGCTCGTCCCCGCCCTCGCCGAGACGCTGGGCGACCGGATGCTCGTCGAGTACGTCCGCGTGGGCGCGGACCTCGTCGCGGTGACCCTGGCGAACGGGCGCTGCCGCCGCCGGTCGCTGGGCCCGTACGACCGGGTCCGGGACGACGTGCGGCTGCTGCGCTTCGCCGTCTCCCGGCTGGCCCGCGATCCCGAGAACGCGGCGGCGCGCGCCTCGCTCGAGGCCACCGCCGGCCGCCTCGACGCCCGGCTGATCGGACCGCCGTCCGCCGGGGAGCGGCCGTTGGTCCTCGCCCCGGTCGGGGCGCTGCACGGCCTGCCGTGGCCCGCGTTGCCGTCCCTGCGGGGCCGTCCGTGCACCGTCGCGCCGTCCGCCGCGGGCTGGTTGCGCGCGATGCGGACGCCTTCGTCCGGCGGGCATGTGGCGTTGGTCGCCGGTCCGGGCCTCGCGCACGCGGACGAGGAGATCGGAGCCGTACGCGCGCGGTATCCGGAGGCACGGGTCCGCGCCGGAGCGGCCGCGACCGCTGAGGCGGCCCGGTCGGTCCTCGACGGCGCCTCCGTCGCCCACGTCGCCGCGCACGGAGTCTTCCGTTCCGGGAACGCCCTGTTCTCCGGCCTCCGCCTGGCCGACGGGCCGTTGTTCACCTACGACCTGGAGCACCTGGAGCGGGCACCACGCCTGCTGGTGCTGTCCGCCTGCGACGCGGGCCGCGCGGAGATCTACGAGGGCGAGGCGGTCATCGGCATGGTCACCGCCGCCCTCGGCTACGGCACGGAGACGGTCGTCGCCGCCGTGACCCCCGTCGGCGACGCCGCCGCCCGCGACCTGATGACCGGCTTTCACACGCGTCTCACCGCGGGCCTGTCCCCCGCCGAGGCCCTCGCCGCGGCGCCCCGGCCCTCGTCCGCACTCGGCTTCGTCTGCTTCGGCGCGGGCCACACCCGAGCAGGGCTTCCCGTCAGTGCCAGGACTTTCGGCTGCCAGGACGCCCGGCGGTAAGCGATCAGCGGGTGCTCTCGGCGCGGCGGGCGATCGCGCGAAGGAACTCGAAGCGGATGACGCCGCTTCCGGCACGGATGAGCAGCCAGTACCGGCCGAAGGCACGCCGGCTGGCCCCGTCCGTGGCCCGGATACGGGTCTCGGTCGCCAGCAGAGTGTCCTCCCCCGCGGGGCTGAGCTGGAACGCCATCGCGGCCTTGGCCCAACCGGGTTCGGCGAAGGACGCGAACCCGGCGGGATCGGCCGTCTCCTCCGGGCCGTACGCCGGGCGGAGCCGCCAGAACTTCGCGACGATTCCGCCCACGGCCTCGCGCCCCTCCTGGCGCCCCAGCTCGTTCGTGGACAGGACCTCTGCCATGGGCCCGGACATGCGGCTGCGGCCGGCCGAGCGGACGCCCATCAGCAGCCGGGTGACGGGGAGCTCGGCCGCGGTGACGGCGTGGAGCGCCGCCCAGACGGCCTCCGGGGACGCCGCGATCCGGCGGGTGTACCGGCTGCGGAAGTCGTACGTCGGGACCAGCCGATCCAGGATCCAGTCCATCCGGTCGCTCCTTGCGAGAAGGGAGGCGTTCTGTACGCCGCCGTACAGAACTATACTGTACGGCACCGTACAGAACTGGCTCTCCCAAGGTGACCCGATGCCGCGTACCGCCCGCCTGACCCGCGACGACTGGGCCGCCGCGGCGCTCGACGCCCTCGCCGAAGGCGGGCCGAACGCGGTGGCCGTCGAACCGGTGGCCGCACGCCTGAACGCGTCGAAGTCGAGCTTCTACTGGTTGTTCGAGAACCGGCAGGCCCTGCTGGAGGCCGCGCTCGAGCGCTGGGAACGGCGGCAGACCGCGGCGGTCGTGGCCGGGCTGGCCGAGATCCCCGATCCCGCGGAACGCCTGCGCCGCCTGGTCCATGGGGCGTTCGCGGCGACGGGCGCGGGCGATCTCGCGCTGCGGCTGCTGACCGCCTCCGACGAGCCCGCCGTACGAGCCGTCGTCTCGCGGGTCACCCGCCGGCGGCTCGACGTGATCGAGGCGGCGTTCGCCGAGCTGGGACATCCGTCCGACCTCGCACGCCACTACGCGATGGTGAGTTACTCCGCGTTCTTGGGGGCCGCCGCGCTGCGGCGCGTCGACATCTCGCCGGAGGACACCCACGCGTACGTCGACGCCGCGCTCGCGCCCTTCGGCATCCCGCCGCGAGCGCCCTGAGAACGCTCCACGCCGCTCCCCTCCCGGCCGCCACGGACCGAACACTCGGGACCGCCTTCCCAATCCGGAACGAACCGCCCATCTCGCGACCTCAGCCCAGGCTTTCACCGAGCAATCGGCACGCCTCGCCGGCGACGTCGGAGGCGGGCGGGCCGAAATCGGCGCGATGGCTCGCCCGTCAGTGCGGCGGATCCGAGCGAGGGCCGCTTCGCGGCGGTAGCGTACGGTCCGTGACCGAACGCGTCTTCACGCTCGGGGAGGCTCGAGCGCTGCTTCCCGAGGTGCGCGCGCACATCGACGTGATCGTCGCCGCCCGCGCCGACCTCGCCGAGCTGGCCTTCGACCTGCGGTCGGGCCGGCCGTCGCCGCTGGGCGGCACGCCGGAGCTGAAGGCGTACGAGGCGCGCATCGACGAGGCGATCGGGTGGTTCACCATCCAGGGCATCGAGGTGAAGGGAGTCACGCCGGTCCTCGTGGACTTCCCCGCCTTCCTACGCGGGGAGTCGATCCGGCTGTGCCTGCTGGAGACCGAGTCCGCGCTCACCTGGTATCACCGCGCCGACCTCGGCTTCGCCGGGCGACGTCCCCTGACGTAGCCGGGGCGCGCCGGGCCGCGATCCGGGGTCCCGCGCGGGCGCGGGACCCCGGCCGGAAGGGCTACGATCCGGCCTGGTCGCCGGTCTCGACGGAACGGGTGCCGTCGGCGACCCAGTTGGACCACGAGCCGACGTACAGGGCGGCGGGCACTCCGGCCACCGTCAGCGCGAGGATCTCGTGGGCGGCCGTCACCCCGGAGCCGCAGTAGGCGCCGACCTCGGCGGCGTCCGTGGCGCCCAGCTCGGCGAACCGCTCGCGGAGCAGGTCGGCGGGCAGGAAGCGGCCGTCGACCCCGACGTTCCCGGTGGTCGGGGCGCTGACGGCGCCCGGGATGTGCCCGGCGACCGGGTCGATGGGCTCGACCTCACCGCGGTACCGCTCCGGCGCGCGGGCGTCCAGCAGGACACCGCCCTTGGCCAGGGCGGCGGCGCCGTCCGCGTCGAGCGTCGGCAGACCGCCCGGCCGGGCCGTGAAGTCCCCCGGCGCCACCTTCGGTGATTCGGTGGTGACGGGCCGGCCGGCCTCGACCCAGGCGTGGTGGCCGCCGTCGAGGACACGGACGCGCTGGTGCCCGAAGTAGCGGAGGGTCCACCAGGCGCGTGCCGCGGCGGTGGAGTCCGCGTCGTCGTAGACCACGACGAGGCCGTCGTCGCGCACTCCCGCCCGCCGCATCGCGTCCTGGAATGCCTGCCGCTCCGGGAGAGGGTGCCGACCGGCCGGGCCGGGCGGCCCCGCGAGGTCGACATCGAGGTCGACGAAGACCGCTCCCGGCAGGTGGCCCCGCCGGTACGCCTCGATGCCGGGTGGGCCGCCGAGTCGCCAGCGGACGTCGAGCAGGACGACGTCACCACGGAGTTCGCGGACGAGTGACTGGACGTCGATGAGAGGTTGCACGCCGCCAGTCTGACCGTTAATCCCGCCGTCTGCGAGAGGCCGTTCGGCGTTCATCCCGGATCCTCGTGGGACAGCAGCGGAACGAGCTGTTCGGCGGCGACCAGCGACCCGTGCATGCCGACGATGGTGGACTCCAGCGGCTCCGCCTCGGTCGCGACGATGGCGACGTCGGCGTACGGGATGGCGAGGACGTCGCCGATGCGCGGGGCCAGGGCCGCCTCGACCGGCCCGAACAGGCCCTCGGCGATCGCCTCCTCCCGCGACAGCACCCACGCCTGACCCGCGAGGCGCTCGCGCCAGGCGGCGAGCACGTCGGCGGCGGCCCCGGGCTCGGTGTACACGTGCCGGGCCCGTGCCTCACCGCCCAGCAGGGCCACGCCCGCCCTCAGGCCGGTCTCGGCGTCGACGTCGACCCGGTCCGTGGGATCGGTCATGCCGTGGTCCGCGGTGACGTAGAAGGCGGCGTCCGGCGGCATCACCTCGGCCAGCCGCCGCGCCAGCAGGTCGACGAAGCCCAGGTGGTGGCGCCAGGCCGCCGATCGTGACCCGTTGATGTGCCCGATGGCGTCGAGGTCACCGTGGTAGACGGTGACGAGGGCGCGCTCGCCCTCGCGGACGGCCTGCTCAGCGCGGGCGACGAGCTGGCCGAGCAGGTCCGCGGGGAGATATCGCGCCCCGCGGTAGGCCGAACGGGTCAGCCCGCTGTTCTGGAAGGCGCTCGCCGAGACGTGCCCGGTCACCACGCCGGCGGCCGCGGCCCGGTCGTAGATCGTGGGCGCGGGCTGCCAGGTCAGCGGGTCGATCCCGTCGCTCCAGCGCAGGCAGTTGTGCAGCCGCCCCTCTCCCGGGACGGCCACCTGGTAGCCGAACATGCCGTGCCCGCCCGGCGGCCGGCCCGTGCCCAGCGACGTGACGCTGGTCGCGGTCGTCGCCGGGAAGCCGGCGGTCAGCGGCCGGCCCGGCAGTGCGGAGAGGTACGGCGCGGCGTCCGGGTGCGCGCGCAGCAGCTCCCAGCCGAGGCCGTCGATCAGGAGGACACAGGCGCGCGGCAGGTCGGGCAGGCCCAGGACGTTCGCCTCGCCCGGCACGCCCAGCGCGGCCAGCACGGAGGGCCCCAGGTCGGCCAACGACTCCCGGCCGTACGCCGGAACGGGCAGTCTCATCGGCCCTGCGCGGACGTGACCTCCGACAGCGCCTGCGCGAACGCGAGGACCTGCTCGACGGCGTCGGCGCCGTCCGCCGCCTCGCTCACCCGCAGCGACAGGTCGTCGGCCGTGAGCGTGCCGGTGTAGCCGTGGTCGGCCTCGCAGGACTCGTCACCGCAGGACGCCGGCTCGAGATCGATGTGGGCGATCACGCCCCAGCCGATGGTCAGCATCACCTCGGTCGGCGGCACACCGGGGACGTACGACGCGGGCTCCGGCACGACACGCGTCACCGCGACCGACTGGACCCGGCCCAGGCGCACCGCCTCCGTCGTCGTGGAGGCGTGCGGGTGCGGCACCGACTCGGTCGGCGGGTGCTCGTCGGTGTGACAGACCAGCAGGCGCGTCGGCGACAGCACCAGCACGGTGACGTGCCGCCGGACCTCCATCGCCGGGTCGAACGTCGCCTCATGGTGGACGACATAGGAGATGACGGTCTCAGTGCCCAGAAGCGACTCGACCGCGTCCGCGACGAGCGCCGGGTAGTAGCCGCTCCGCTCGATCGCGGTGCGCAGCCCCTGAGCCATCGCTCGGGTTTCCCTCATGGCTCCCATCCTGCACTGCTCGGGCGTCACACGCACACCCACGGGTCGCGATCTGTGCATGACCGACCGGAGCGAGGGAATCGTGGAGCACAGCACCCCGGTGCTCGCCCGATGGAGGAGGAACCATGACTCGACCGCCCACCCCTCCGCCCCAGCCGGAACCGCCCACGCCCCAGCCGCCGATACCGACCCCCGAGCCGCCGGTCCCCCCGCCGGAGCCACCGCCGGGACGGCCCACTCCCCGGCCGATCCCCGAACCCGACCCCAGCCCGATCCCGCCGATGCCGGACCCGATCCCCCCGCCGCAACCCACCGAGACCACCTGACCGCGAAGCCGCCTGCCCGCCGGACCGCGAGCGGCCCTCTCCGCGACGGCCCGAGCCCCGCCCCGGGCCACGGCGGACTCGGCCGCGGCGTGATCTCCGGGTACGCCGGCACGGGCCACCGCACGTTCCGGGCCATGACGGGCCGGGCAGCGGCCTGTCATGGCCTCGGCGGAACCAGGGCGAGAGGCGGGGACTACTTCCGCGCGGTCTCGGTCAGGAGGGTCTGAGGCGGCGGACGTGGTCGATGCGCGGGCCCGGAGGTCTGGCCAGCCACAGGCGCGCGGAGCGTACGACGGCGCCGGAGATCCGGGCCACCACCTCGAGCTCCAGCCGCGCGACCTCCGGCAGGTCGTCGGACAGCCGGGAGGCCCGGAGCAGCAGGTGCTCCAGGGCCGCCACGTCGACGGGTTCGGCGCCCCGATGTCCCAGGAGCAGCGGCGCGGCCCGGATCGCGCGGACCAGCCCGGCGGCCTCGACGTCGGTCAGCGGCGCCAGCCGGTACGCGCGGTCCTCGAGCAGCTCGGCGGTCGGATCGGCGAGTCCGAACGACACGATCGCCCCGAACGACGGGTCCTCCGCCGTCCTGATCTGCGTGACGACCCCTGCGCCGTCCGCCTCGGCACCGTCGGCGGGCTCGATGCCGTAGCAGGCGAGCAGTTCGGCGGTCCGCTCCGGTTCGAGTTCTCGCCGGTCCACCGGTGCGGGATCCGCGGTGGGGGCGGGCGGGCCCGCCGGGGCGGCGAGGAGTTCTTCGATCAGCGTCCGGGCGCGGTCCCGGTCGACGCCGGGCAGGGTGGGCACGCGGCCCGGCGGGCGGCGGCGCCGCTCGGCGTACCGGACGGCGTACGCCAGGGCGCGGACGGCGTCCTCGGGCGCGGGATAGGACGGGACGCTGCCGTGCAGCAGGCCCCGCTCGCCGAGATAGGTCGCGATGACCGGCTTGGCGGCGCCCTCCGCCTGCCGGACGATCGCGGCCGCCACCTCCGGATCCAGGCCGCCTCGTACCGGCGGGGCGAACACCGTGACCACCGCGTCGGCCGCCTCGTCGGCCAGGATCCCGGCCAGCGCGGCCTCGAACTCCGCCGGGCCGGCGGCGGGGCCGAGCTCCACCGGCGGCAGCGGGTCGAGGTCGGCGGCGGTGGCGGCGTCCTGGGCGAGCAGGGCGATGGAGTTGGAGTTGCCGACGATGGCGACGCGGCGGCCGGTCGGCAGGGGCTGGTAGGCGAGGATCTGCGCGACGTCGAACAGGTCGCCGAGCGTGTCGACCCGTACGACGCCGGCCTGCGCGAACAGTGCACTGACGGCGTGGTCGGGCAGGCTCAGCGCCCGCGCCGCGTGGCCGAGCGGCACGCCCTGGGTCGTACGCCCGCTCTTGACGGCGACGATCGGTTTCGCCCGGCTGATGCGCCGCGCCAGGCGAGTGAACTTGCGCGGGTTCCCGATCGACTCCAGGTAGAGGAGGATCACCTCGGTGGCCGGGTCCTCCTCCCAGTACTGCATGAGGTCGTTGCCGGACACGTCGGCGCGGTTGCCCGCCGAGACGAACGTCGACAGGCCCAGTCCGCGCTCGGCGGCCCACCGCAGGATCGTGATGCCCAGCGCGCCGGACTGCGAGAAGAAGCCGACCGGTCCGCGCCCCGGCAGGGTCGGGGCGAGCGTGGCGTTAAGCCGCACGGCCGGGTCGCTGTTGGCGATGCCGAGGCAGTTCGGCCCGACCACGCGCATGCCGTTCGCCCGCGCGAGGCGTACGAGGTCGTCCTGGCGGGCGCGGCCCTCGGGCCCGGCCTCGCCGAACCCGGAGGAGACGACGACCAGCCCGTGCACCCCCTTGGCCGCGCACTGCGCCACGACCTCGTTGACGTGCTCGCCGGGCACCGCGACGACGGCCAGGTCGACCGGGTCGGGGATCGCCGCGACCGTCGGGTGGGCGCGGACGCCCGCCACCGCCGGCGCGGTCGGGTTCACCGGGAACACCGGCCCGGTGAAGTCGCCGCCGAGCAGGTTGCGCAGGACCGTCTGGCCGACGCTGCGCGCCTCCCGGCTGGCGCCGATCACCGCGACCGAGCGGGGGGACAGGAGCCGCTCGATCGACCGGGACTCCGCGCGGTGCTCGCGGGCGGCCATGACCTCACGGGACGTCTCGGTCGGCTCCAGGTCGAGGGTCAACCGGATCACGCCGTCCTCGAAGCGCTGCTGGGCCTCGTAGCCGGCCGCCCGGAACACGGTGGTCATCCGGCGGTTCTCCGGCAGGACGTCCGCGATGAACCGCCGGATGCCGCGTTCGCGGGCCGCGGCCGCGATGTGCTCCAGCAGCACGGTGCCCAGGCCGCGGCCCTGCTGGGCGTCCTCGACGAGGAAGGCGACCTCGGCGGTGCCGGTGGATTCGGTCGTCGCGGCGGTGTACTCCGTGACGGCCGCGCGCCAGATGTCCCCACCGGTCCCGTCGGGCCCCGCCGCACCACTGTCGACGCCACCGGGCGCGTCCGGCCGGCGGCCGAGGCGGTCGTAGCGCACCACCGCGATCATCGCGTCTCCGATGGTCGCGATCAGCGCTACCCGGTCGACGTAGTCGACGGTCGTGAAGTGCTCGATCTCACGGTCCGAAAGTCGCGGCCGCGGCGAGAAGAAACGGTAGTAGATCGATTCGGGCGAGAGCCGGGCGTAGAACTCGCGCAGCAGCTCGGCGTCACCGGCCCTGATCGGGCGCAGGTGCGCCGTCCCGCCGTCGGCGAGGACGACGTCGGCCTCCCAGTGATCGGGGTACGGCACACGTCGAGAGTATGGGAGATCCCGATTTCGCGCCGGTTCGGGACCCACCCGGGTGGCGGGAGCTGTTAGGTTTTTCTCCGGGTCACGCAGGCAGGCCGTCGTTCGGGGCGCGGCAGCCGCAGGGAACAAGGTGGGTGACGTCATGACGCGCGTGGTCGTGGTCGGCGATCTGATGACCGATGCCGTCGCGCGAGCCGCCTTCCCGCTGGCGAAAGGCGGCGACACGCCGGCCAACGTGTCGATGCACGGCGGCGGCTCGGGAGCCAACGTCGCGGCCTGGCTGGCGGTCGAGGGCGTCGAGTCCGGATTCATCGGGCGGCGCGGGGCCGACATCGCCGGCCGGAACCGCGACATGGAGCTGATGGGCTACGGCGTCGACGCCCGGCTCGTCATGGATCCGGAGCGCCCCACCGGCACGTGCGTGGTCATGGTCACCCACAAGGGCGACCGGACGATGCTGTCCGACGCCGGGGCGAACGCCGCGCTGCTCCCCGACGACATCCCGCAGGACCTCTTCGGCCCCGGTGCGCATCTGCACATTTCCGGTTACTCCCTGCTCAACGAGGGGTCCCGGCAGGCCGCCCTGCACGCCATGAAGCTGGCGCAGAAGGCCCAGATGTCCATCACCGTGGACGGCGGCGCCAACTCCCACCTCAAGCGGGCCGGCGCCGAGCCGTTCCTCGAGTGGACCCAGGGTGCCGGGCTGCTGTTCGTCAACGCCTCCCAGGCCGAGGTGCTCACCGGCCGCGACAACCCGGAGCAGGCGGCCAAGGTCCTGACCGCCTGGTACGCCCAGGTCGTCGTCAAGATGGAGGCCGAGGGCGCGCTGTGGTTCAGCAACGGCCGCGGCGCCGAGCCGGTCCGGGTGCCCGCCGAGCCGGTCGACGAGATCGTCGACGGCACCGGTGCGGGTGACGCCTTCATCGCCGGGTTCCTGCCGGGCTGGCTGGACGGCAAGCCGCCCGCCGAGGCCCTCGCGAACGGCTGCCGCCTCGCCGCGCGGGCCATCAGCCACCTCGGCGCTCGCCCCGTCCTCTGACGCCCCGGCGGACCGCGCCTCGACGCCCGTTCCCCGCCCCCGTCACGCCCGGCAGAGCCGGGTACGACCGGCCACGCCTCAACGCCCGGCCATCCGCCGATCCGCCCGACGGCCGTACGCGCCGGCGCCGGCCGTCGCGCGGCCGGGGCCGTGGTCAGGCGACGGTGGCGAGGGCCAGGGGGAGCACGGCGGGGGCGCCGGTCTCGCGGAGGAGCCGGGTCACGACCGTCATGGTCCAGCCGGTGTCGACCTGATCGTCGACCAGCAGCACCGGGCCGGTCAGGGAGCGCACGGAGTCGGGGACGGCGAAGGCGTTCCACAGCGCGCGGACCCGCTGGGCGCTGTTGTGGCGGCGCGGACCGGGTCCGCCGTCGGCGTACGCGACCTCACCGAGGTAGGGCAGCCGCCCGATCCCGGCGACGCGGCGGGCCAGGTCGGCGATCATCCCCGGCCGGGTGGCCGACGCCATGGCCAGCACGCCCGCGGGCCGGTCCGCCCAGTCCCAGGCCGAGAGCACCTTGACCACCGCGCCGAAGACCTCGTCGGGCACCGGGGCGTCGGGGGCGCCCTCGGCCAGCAGGTCGCGCAGCCGGTTGCCCCAGCCGATGTCGGTCAGCCGCCCGAGCGCCCGGCCGGGCTCGGCCTGCAGGTCGGCGGGGATGCGGCCGGAGATGCCCTCGGCCTTCATGCCGGTGGGCCACATTCGCCGTGGTGTCAGCTCCACCCCGGGGCGACTCAGCCGCTCCCGGGCGCGTACGGTCTCCTCCTCGGGGACCTCCGCGGGCAGGTGCCGCCCGGTGCAGTTGTCGCAGCGCCCGCACGGCGCGGCCTGCGGATCGTCGAGCTGACGACGCAGGAACTCCATGCGGCAGGACTCGGTGGTCAGGTAGTCGAGCATGGCCCGCTGTTCACGGGAGCGCTCGGCCGCGACCCGCTCGTAGCGCTCCCGGTCGTACGCCCAGGGCGTGCCGGTCGCGGTCCAGCCGCCCTTGACGCGGCGCACGGCACCGTCGACGTCGAGCACCTTGAGCATCATCTCCAGGCGGCTGCGCCCCAGGTCGACGCGGGTCTCCAGGGCGGCGGTGGACAGCGTGCCCCCCGCCTCCTCCAGCGCGCCCAGTGCCTGGCGCACGACGGGTTCGGGCGGGAAGGCCAGGCCGGCGAAGTACGCCCAGATGTCGCGATCCTCCCTGCCCGGCAGCAGGATCACCTCGGCCCGCTGGACGCCGCGCCCGGCGCGGCCGATCTGCTGGTAGTACGCGACCGGCGACTGCGGGGCGCCCAGATGCACGATGAACCCGAGGTCGGGCTTGTCGAAGCCCATGCCGAGCGCGCTGGTCGCGACGAGCGCCTTCACCTTGTTGTCGAGCAGGTCCTGCTCGGCCTGCAGGCGCTCGGCCTGCTCCGTCTGCCCGGTGTAGGCGGCGACGGCGTACCCGCGGTCGCGCAGGAACCCGGCGACCTCGTGCGCCGCCGCCACGGTGAGCGTGTAGATGATCCCCGAGCCGGGCAGCGCGTCGAGTCGCCCGGCGAGCCAGGCCAGCCGTTGCTCGGCGCCCCGCAGCTGGACGACCGCCAGGCTCAGGCTCTCGCGCTCCAGCGGGCCGCGCAGGACGAGTGCCTCTGCCGCCGCCGCGTCGGATCCGCCGGTGAGCTGGTCGGCGACGTCCCGCGTGACCCGTGCGTTGGCGGTCGCGGTGGTGGCCAGGACCGGGATTCCGGCCGGCAGGTCGGCCAGCAGTGTGCGCAGCCGCCGGTAGTCGGGCCGGAAGTCGTGCCCCCAGTCGGAGATGCAGTGCGCCTCGTCGACGACGACCAGGCCGGCTCCGGCCGCCAGGTCGGGCAGGACCTGGTCGCGGAAGTCGGGGTTGTTCAGCCGCTCCGGGCTGACCAGCAGCACGTCGACGGCCCCGGCGCGGACGTCGGCGTAGACGCGCTCCCAGTCCTCGAGGTTGGCCGAGTTGATCGTCGCCGCGTGGATGCCGGCGCGCTCGGCGGCGGCGATCTGGTTGCGCATCAGCGCGAGCAGCGGGCTGACGATCACGGTCGGGCCCGCGCCGCGCCGCCGCAGCAGGGCGGTCGCCACGAAGTAGACCGCGGACTTGCCCCACCCGGTGCGCTGCACGACCAGCGCGCGCCGCCGCTCGACGATGAGGGCGCGGATCGCCGCCCACTGGTCCTCGCGCAGCCGGGCGTGGTCACCGGCGAGCGATCGCAGGCACGCCTCGGCGTCCTGGCGCAGGGCGTCTTCGGAAGGGTCGGGGCGTGCTTCGTCGGCCATGCGCTCCTGCATACCAGGTCCCGCCGACGACCTGGGCCGGATCGGCGGCGCGGACCCGGAGGATCAGCCGACCTCGTGCAGGTCGTCCGAGGACAGGGTGGCGACGTGGTCGTGGCCGGACAGCCGCAGCGTGAGCTCGAGCTCGGCGAGCAGGCAGCGCAGCACGTGCCGGACGCCGTCCTCGCCGTCGAGCGCCAGGCCGTACACGTACGGGCGGCCCAGCAGAACCGCCTTCGCGCCCAGCGCCAGGGCCTTGAACACGTCCGCGCCGGTCCGTACGCCGCTGTCGAACAGCACCTCGATCTGGTCGTCGACCGCGTGCGCGATGATCGGCAGCGTGTCGAGGGCGGCGACGGCGCCGTCGACCTGGCGGCCGCCGTGGTTGGACACGACGATGCCGTCCATGCCCGCGTCCACCGCGCGGCGGGCGTCGTCGGTCGCCTGGATGCCCTTCAGCGCGATCGGCCCGTCCCAGTGCTCACGCAGGAACGCCAGGTCGTCCCAGGTCAGGCCGGGGTTCCCGAAGACGCCGGCCCAGTGGAGGACCGGGTCGTCGCCGGCCTTGGCGGTGAACACCGGGTCGGCGAGGTAGTTCTGGATCCCGATGCGGCGCAGGAACGGCAGGTAGGCGTTGTCGAGGTCGTACGGCCGCCAGGCCAGCGTGAAGGTGTCCAGCGTGACGACGAGGGCGGTGTAGCCCGCGGCCCGCGCCCGCCCCAGGAGGCTGACCGCCAGGTCACGGTCGCCCGGCCAGTACAGCTGGTACCAGCGGGGACCCGCGACCTCGGCCACCTCCTCCAGGGTGTGCGACGCGGCCGTGCTCAGGACGACCGGCACCCCGAGGGCCCGCGCGGCCCGCGCCGCCGCCAGCTCCCCCTCCGGGTGGACGATGTTCAGCACCCCGACCGGGCCGAGGAGGACCGGGGCGGGCAGGTCCGTGCCGAGCACCTGTGTGGTCAGGTCGCCGCCCGCCGCGCCGCGGAGCATGCGCGGGACGATCCGCCGGCGCCGGAACGCCTCCCGGTTGGCGACCGCGGTGTCCCCGGTGCCCGCCGACCCGGCGACGTAGTCGTACGCCTCCCGAGGCAGTTTCTCGCGGGCCAGCGCCTCGAGACGGGTCAGATCGGTCGGCAGCGGTGGCCTGACGTCGTTCAGGCCGTTGAGGTAGATCTCGAACTGGAAGTCGGCGTACATGCGGCGCTCCTCCTCACGACGTGAGATCACGTTATCGGGCTCCGTACGGAGGAAGGCCCCGCTGCGGCGAACGCGGCGGACGCGGGGGCGCCGGCGCGTCGCCGGGCCTCCGCGCCGATCGTCATGCCGCCTGCGGTCCGCCGTCGCGCAGAGCCGACCGGCCGTCCTGGTCCCGGGCGCGCGAGGCGTCGCCCCACCACCGGAGGACGCGCTGCCGCCGGTCAGGATCGCCTCGATCGCCTCCGGCATGCCGTGCCCGCGGATCTTCTCCGAGCCGTACCTCGCCATCAGGCCCACGATGAGACCGCCGGCGATCGGCGCGGACAGGGGCAGCCACCAGGGGTGCGGGTGCAGGCCGGGGGCCAGCAGCGCGGTACCCGGACGCCCGTAGAAGACCAGGTCGGTGATGAGCGCGACGAGCCGGAGCAGCCCCAGGGCGGCGAGGGCGGCGACCCCGCCCACCGGCAACGCCCACAGGGTGACGATCAGCATTCTGCGCCCGACGGTGAAGTCACCGAGGGACGGCGGCCGGCGTACCGCTCCGGTCGACCGTGCGCTCGCGAAGTCCTCCCCTTGTCCCGCCCGTTCCGGACACGGGCGACTCGGCGACGCCCCGCGGGCGTCGCTCACTCTTCTCCTGCTCAGGCCGCCCGCTCGGCCGGTGCCGCGGCGACGGGCCGGTGACGTCGTTCGCCGGATCGGCTCACAGCGGTACGGGCCCGTACGGCCCGTCGGCGTCGTCCCGGCCCACCGCCTCGTGGAAGCGGTGCAGCGCGGTGGTCAGAACGGCGCGGTCGGACGGACTGAGCCGAGCGAGGATCCGCGCCAGTTCCGCGCGCCGCCACCGCATGACCTGATCGACCAGTCGCCGGCCCGAGGGCGTGAGCTCCAGCGTCACGACGCTGCGGTTGCCCGGATCGTGGCCGCGGACCACGTGGCCGCTCGCCTGAAGGCGATCAGCGAGCCGGGTCACCGACGAGGCGCCCAGACCGAGTTCTCGTGCGACCTTCGACGAAGGCGACGCGCCCAGGTCGGCGAGCACGACGAGCATCCGGAACTGGGCGAGGGACACCCGTCCTTCCAGCTGCTCCAGGCTGCGGACGGTCACGCCGACCAGGTCTTTCGTGGCGGTCTGGAACACGTCGATCTCCGCGTCCAGCGGTGCGCGTGAGGGGTCCGTCACGAGAAAAGTATTGCATATTGCAAGACTTGCTCTGGTCAAGTGTCTGCTCGCGAACATGCCGAAAGAAACGGACAGCGGCCAAAGATGTCGTCGGGACCGGCAAGAATGTCCTCATGGCACGACGTGGTACGCAGACCCCTCCCCCGCCGGACTTCGAGGAGAACATCGTCGACGTCGACGTCTCCGAGGAGATGCGGGGCAGTTATCTCGAGTACGCCTACTCGGTCATCTACCAGCGGGCGCTTCCGGACGCGCGCGACGGGCTCAAGCCCGTGCAGCGCCGCATCCTCTACTCGATGAACGAGATGGGCCTGCGCCCCGACCGCGGGCACGTCAAGTGCGCCCGCGTCGTCGGCGAGGTGATGGGCAAGCTGCACCCCCACGGCGACAGCGCGATCTACGACGCGCTCGTCCGCCTCGCCCAGCCGTGGGCGATGCGGATGCGCCTCGTCGACGGGCACGGCAACTTCGGCTCTCTCGGCGGCGACGACTCCCCCGCCGCGATGCGGTACACCGAGGCCCGCATGGCCCGCGAGGCCATGCTCATGGTGGACAGCATCGACGAGGAGACCGTCGAGTTCCGGCCCAACTACGACGGCCAGGAGACCGAGCCCGAGGTGCTCCCCGCCGCGTACCCGAACCTCCTGGTCAACGGTGCCTCCGGCATCGCGGTCGGGATGGCGACCAACATGGCGCCGCACAACCTCACCGAAGTGATCGCCGCCGCCCGCCACCTGATCGACAACCCCGACGCGTCGCTCGACGAGCTCATGCGCTTCGTGCCCGGCCCCGACCTGCCCACCGGCGGCAAGATCGTCGGCCTGGAGGGCATCCGCGACGCGTACGAGAGCGGGCGCGGCACGTTCCGCACCCGCGCCACGGCGCACATCGAGCAGGTCACGCCGCGCCGCAAGGGCATCATCGTCACCGAGCTGCCGTACGCCGTCGGCCCCGAGCGCGTCGTCGCCAAGATCAAGGACTTCGTCAACGCGAAGAAGCTGGCCGGCATCGCGGACCTGAAGGACCTCACCGACCGGCAGCAGGGCCTGCGCCTCGTCATCGAGATCAAGAACGGCTTCCACCCCGAGGCGGTGCTGGAGGAGCTGTACCGCCTCACCCCGATGGAGGAGACGTTCGGCATCAACAACGTCGCGCTGGTCGACGGCCAGCCGCGCACGCTGGGCCTGCGGGACCTGCTCCAGGTGTACGTCGACCACCGCATCGAGGTCGTACGCCGCCGCAGCATGTTCCGCCGCACCAAGCGTCAGGACCGGCTGCACCTGGTCGACGGCCTCGTCATCGCGCTGCTCAACATCGACGAGGTCATCCAGGTCATCCGGAGCAGCGACGACTCCGCCGCCGCCAAGGCGCGGCTGATGGAGGTCTTCGAGCTGTCGGAGATCCAGGCGCAGTACATCCTCGACACGCCGCTGCGCCGCCTCACCAAGTACGACCGGCTGGAGCTGGAGAAGGAGAAGAAGCAGCTCACCAAGGAGATCGCCCAGCTCACCGCGATCCTCGAGTCGGAGCGGAAGCTGCGCAAGGTGGTCTCCGACGAGCTCGCCGAGGTCTCCAAGACGTACGGCACGCCGCGCCGCACCGTCCTGCTGGAGTCCTCCGGGGAGGCGAAGGCCGCCGCGGTGCCGCTGGAGGTCGCCGACGACCCGTGCTTCGTGCTGCTGTCCTCCACCGGCCTGCTCGCCCGTACGATGTCCGCCGAACCGCTGCCCGCCGACGGGCCCCGCGCGGCGCACGACGTGATCGCCTCCGCGGTGCCCTCGACCGCGCGCGGCCAGGTCGGCGCGGTGACCGACGCCGGCCGCCTGATCAAGGTGGACGTCATCGACATCCCCGCCGTCCCGCCGACCGCGACGGCGCCGTCGCTGGCCGGGGGCGCGCCGATCAGCGAGTTCGTCGCCCTGGAGAAGAACGAGACGATCGTCGGCCTGGCCTCGCTCGACTCCGGCGGCCTCACCCTCGGCACCGAGCAGGGCGTCGTGAAGCGTGTCGCGCCCGACTATCCGAAGAACGCCGACGAGTTCGAGGTGATCGGCCTCAAGGACGGCGACCGCGTCGTCCGCGCCGTTCACCTGGAATCGGAGGACGACGACCTGGTGTTCGTCACCAGCGACGCGCAGTTGCTGCGGTTCCCCGCCTCGTCCGTACGCCCGCAGGGCCGCGCCGCCGGCGGCATGGCCGGCATCCGCCTCGGCACCGACGCCAAGGTGATCTGGTTCGGCACCCTCGACGGCGCCCGTGAGTCGCTGGTGGTCACGATCGCCGGCAGCTCCACCGCGCTGCCCGGCACCCAGACCGGCGCGATCAAGGTGTCCGACTACGCCGACTTCCCGGCGAAGGGCCGCGCGACCGGTGGCGTCCGGGCGCACCGGTTCCTGAAGGGCGAGGACACGCTGCTGTTCGCCTGGGCCGGCCCGGTCCCCGCGAAGGCCGCGGGGATGACCGGCAAGTCGATCGACCTGCCCACCGAGCTCGGCCGCCGGGACGGCTCCGGCGAGAAGCTGCCCACCTCGATCGCCGCGGTCGGTGGCCCGGTCACCCTCGGCGCCGCGGACGCGACCGCCCAGGCGGGCGCCTCGTCCCCGGACGAGACGTCCACGGACGAGGCGGAGCAGCCTCCGGCGGAGTGAGGTCACGGATCATCGAAGGGGCGGCCCGTCACGGGCCGCCCCTCTCTTTCACCGGCCGGTGTCCCGTGCCGCGGAGCCGCCGCCGAGGGGGCGCGTCATGCAGACACGAGGCCACCGGTCGAGGCCGTGCGCGGCCTCCCGCCGGCGGATCGCCCGCAGCGCGGGACTGAGCTCGGCCTCGGCCAGCCGCCGGAATCCGCACCGCACGTAGTACGGGGCGTTCCACGGAACGTCCTCGAAGGTCGTCAGGGTGAGCGCGGGCGCCCCCTCCGCCTCGGCCCAGGCCGCCGCATGGTCCAGGAGTGATCGGCCCACGCCCTGCCGCGCGCTGCCGGGATGGACCGACACCTGCTCGACGTGCACTCCGGCGTCGATGCGGACGGCGATGAGGTAGGCCACCGGCCGATCCGCCGGGTCCACCGCGACCCAGGCCGTCCCCGCCTCCTGATACCGGGTGAGCTCGGCGAGCGGGAGCGGCTCATCCCCCGCGACCTCCGGCATGCCGACGTCACGGAAACACCGCCCGGCGGCCACCTCGATGTCCTGGAGGATCGGAAGCTCGTCGACACGGGCCACACGAATGCGCATCCCGCCATCATGGCCCCCGCGACGGAGATGGGTATCCCGCCATCATGGCCGCCACGGTGGAGACGGACATCCGATCATCCGCCCGGCGCGGAGGAGTGGCGGGCGAGCCCGCGGTCTCAGCGGCGCAGCGAGCGGCCGCCGTCCCGCTGCGCGGGGATCTTGGGAGGTTGCACGGTCTCCGCGATGGCCGTCAGCAGGTCGGCCGGCCCGCCCATCACCTCCTCGTAGTGCCAGAAGCGCACGATGCGCTCGGCCACCTCGTTCAGCTGGAACTCGTCACCCGAGAAACACCCGGCCGCGGCGAGACGGGTGATGACCGCCGCGTCGTCCGGAAGGGCCACGGCGTACGCCGCGGCGTCGAGAAGGGCGACCGCGCTCCGCGCGTTCCGCCCGTCGTCGCGTGCGTCGGCTCGGTTGAGTCGCCACCAAGCGTGACGACGCAGGCATTCAGCGATCATGCGGGAATTCCGCATGCGGCCTCCTTGGAAAGGCATTCAGTCCGACCAATCGCGCACAGTAGTCGACAAAGGACCCACTGTCACCGCCAATGTCAGCCGACGGCCGGAAACACACCGACCCCTTGCCTTTCGATAAGCCCCTGTTGCCGCTGTATCCCCAACCGGGCGGATCATTTCGGCGATGCGAGTCCGTTCCGGTAGGCGTACGTCACGGCCTGCGCCCGATCGCGCAGCCCCGCCTTGGCGAACAGGTTGTTGATGTGGGTCTTCACCGTGGCCTCGCTGATAAACAGCTCCCGGGCGATCTCCGCGTTCGACTTCCCCTCGGCGATCAGCGCCAGGACCTCCGCCTCGCGCTGGGTCAGGCCGTCCGGCAGGTCGCCCTTCCGGCGGCGCTGCGGCTGTCCCCCCGCGGCGAGTGCGTCGACGAGCCGCCGCTGCACGGACGGGTCCAGCTGCGCCGCCCCGTCCCGGACGGCCGCGATGGCCCGTGCGATCTCCTCCGCGCCGGCGTCCTTCGTCAGGTAGCCGCGCGCGCCCGCCTGCAGGGCGGCGAACACCGACTCGTCGTCGCTGTACGTCGTCAGCACGACGACCTGCACCGCCGGGTGGGCCGCCTTGATCCGCCGGGTGGCCTCCACCCCGTCCACGCGCGGCATCCGCAGGTCCATCAGCACGACCTCCGGTTCGTGCTCGTCGACCAGGCGTACCGCCTCCTCGCCGTCGGCCGCCGACCCGACCACGTCGATGCCCGGCAACAGCCCGAGCAGCAGCACGAGGCCGTCACGCACCACCGTCTGGTCGTCGACCACCAGCACGCGCGTCATCGCGGCACTCTCAGCAGCACTCGGAAACCCTTTCCCTCCGGACTGGCGTCGAGTGTGCCACCGATCAACTCGGCACGCTCCCGCATTCCGACCAGACCGTAGCCGCCCCCGGTCCCGGCGAGCGGCCCGGGCCCCGTACTGCCCGTATCCCGGACCTCCAGCTCGCACCGGTCGTCGAGGTAGCGCAGGTCGATCGCGACGTCCGCGCCCGGAGCGTGCTTACGGGCGTTGGTCAGTGCCTCCTGCGCCGTACGGATGATCGCCAGGGCCGCCTTCGGTTCCAGCTCGCGGGGCTGCCCGGTGATCGTCACCTGGCAGCGGACGTCGGTGAGGGACCGATGCTCATCAGCGAGCTCACGGAGGACTTCGTCGGTCGGCGGAATGTCCCCGCGCAAGGTGGCCAGCGCCCGGCGCGTCTCCTCCAGCCCGCTGCGGGCCAGGCCGCGGGCGCGCTCGACCCGGTCGAGCGCCTCCTCCGTCCGGCCGTTCGCGATCAGCAGCCGGGCCCCTTCCAGGTGCACGAGCTGGGCGGACAGAGCGTGCGCCAGGATGTCGTGGATCTCCCGGGCGATGTGGGCGCGTTCGGCCAGCACAAGGTTCTGCTGCTCGGTCCGCTTCGCCGCCTCCTGAGCCCTGGCCGCGCGAAGCGCCGCGAACATGCCGACCAGGCCGACGATCGTCCAGAGGTCACCGAACGGCCGGTGCTGCAGCTCGATGCCGACGCCGACTCCGAACCCGGTCACGACGACCGTCGGCAGTGAGGCGCGGGTGGGATACTGCGACGAGACGAACCCGCACGCCGCGAACAACAACGCGCTGGCCGGTCTGTTGGGCCCGATCAGGTACAGCATGACGCCCGCGACTGCGCTCGCCGTATAGAAGAGGTGGCCGTACGGCCAAGCCCGCCGGTAGACCACGACGCCCATGACGAGGGTGATGACCCCGGCGAACGTCCCGGCCGTGAGGACGAGGTCCGCCGGCTGCAATCCGAGGCCAGGCCGTTTAGGTCCGTGCAGCATCGCGTAGCAGAACCAGACGAGCCCCGCCACAAGCGCGACGACCCGGATGAGCGACCGCTCCCCGCCCTCTCTGCCGCCGATCGCCGCATACACCGAACCCGCCGAGGCGCGCAGGTCGCGGCCGAACCGCTCTCCGATCACAGATTCACGCTAACCCGGGCCGGAAGCGTGCGCGCCCGCCACATCAGTACGGCATTCTGGGTCAGCATCCAGGCGGCGACCGACAGGAGGATGGCTCCGCTGCCGGTCCTGACTCCGGTCGCGTAGCCGGCCGCCGCCATGCCGCTCCGCACGGTGACGGACGCGAGGAAGACGCCGAACGTCGCCCACGTGCCCCGGTTCCACAGCGAGCCGTCGGACGCCCGCCAGACACGCATGGTCGCGCCGAGCCCGAGGCCGAGCAGCAGCGCGGCGAAAACCTCCCCGGCCAGCAGACCGGCGCTGAGCATCTGGTGGTGGGTGTCGAGGAGGTTCCCGCGGGTCAGGCCGATGACGGCGACGATCAGCGGCAGAACGAGGAACCGCGACTCGTCGACGCGCCGTGCCGTGAACCGACGGACGATCACGAAGACGACGACGGCGACGACGATCAGCCCGTTGAGTAGCTCGTGCATGACCTCGACGGTAGGGATCCCCCCGGCCGAGACGAATCGGAGCCGGGTTGGATTCCGGCGCCCTCCACCCGGGGGTGGAGACGAGCACCCGCACCGGAGCCGCGTGCCGGGCGATCCCTGGTGACCGGCGGGGACGAGGGCTCGGCGATCGCCAGAGATCCCTGCTGTTCAGTGCGCCACCGGAGGATCCCGGGAGCAGCCGTCGCAGCCGGCGCGGAACGCTCCAGCACCGCTGGCCGCCGACCCGACATCAATACCGGCCAACAGCGCGAGCAGCAGAACGAGACCGCCATGCACCACCATCTCATCGTCGACCACAAGCACACCCTAAGCAGCACTGTCAACTTCTGGTCCCTAAGAACCGAGCTTGCAGCTAGAGCCTCACTGGCTGTGAGGTGGTCTGCCGCGTCTTGGCCATCAGCTTCGCAGGCTGGTGGCCGGGACGTGTGACGTCCGCCCCGCATCCCACGCATCCTGACCCCTTCGGGCTAGAACACGGGAAGCATTCCGGTCCGCGTGCGCAACGACGCCGCAGCCCCGACAGGTGAACAAGGCTTGAGACACTCGGTTGCATCGGTCGATATGCCCGCACTCGGCGCACTGCTTGGAGGAGTACGCCGGGTCGACGAACACAACGGCAACACCGGCCCGGCGTGCCTTGTAGACGATGAAGTCTCCAAGTTGGGCGAAGGCCCAGGAGTGAAGTGCGACCCGTTGGGGCTTGCGGAGCCGTACCCGGTCACGGATCCCCGTGAGGTCTTCCAGGGAGATGCCGCGCCCGGTGCGTTCAGCCTCGGTCACGATCGTCTTGGATACGCAGTGGTTGATGTCTTTGGCTCGCCGTGATTCATTCCGGCGCTGTTTCTTCAACAGGCGTTTGGCGGACTTCGTGCGCTTCTTCTGCAGCTTGGCCCGCAGCGCGAACTGCCGCCTGCGGTAGCGGTTCAGCGTGCGTCCGGCGGCCCGGTAACCGGTGGAGGTGGTGGCGATGTTGACGATGCCCAGATCCACCCCGATGAAGGCGTCCGGATCGGAGGCGTCGACCTCGGGCACCTCACACGTCGCGATCAGGTAGAACACGCCATCGCGTTCGATGAGATCACTCTCGCCCTTGCGGTGAGCGATCAGCTGCTTGAGCCCGTTCGGCGAGCAGGCGAAACGCACGCCCTTCAACCGGCCCGCCATCGTCCAAATCGAAACGGTCTGGGCGTCGTACTGCCATGACAAGCATCGATCGTCATACGGCTGCGCGGCCTGGGGCCGGAAGGTGATCGGCTTGGACTCGGCCTTGATCCGCCGCTTGGAACCCTTCTTGCCCAGGTTCCCGGCCCGCAGGTTGGCGTGCAGGCTGGTGTAGGCCTCCCGGACCTTCTTGATCACATGCTGCGCGGCCTGCGCCCCCAGACCACGTTCCCTGAGCTCGGCATAGGTGTGCCTGCGCAGCTCGTACTCACGAGGCACACCACGCTCGAACGCCACGCCAGAGACCCAGCATGCGGCCTCGTTGACCGTGCGCAGGGTGTGTTTCAGCGCCGCCGCCTGCACCGGCGTCGGCATCAGCTTGACCTGCGCCACAACCTTCACGATGCGTAACTATATCATCGCTTTATGTCACCACGGTGGAAAGCGAAGGATGCTGGCGTTGCCCCTGCCCCGCATGCCACGGCCCCGCCCCGTACGGCGATCGAGGCGAGGAAGGTGCGGCCGGTGGCCGGGGACAGCACCGGGGCTGAGGCGATCGAGGTCGTGGCCCGCACCCACAAAACGCTGATCTAGGAACTGACCCGGCAGACCAACGGCTGCGGCACGCGTTGCGGGACTACTTCCCCGCTGCGCTGGCCGCGCTCGAGGACCTGGACGCTGCCGGCACCCTGGAACTGCTCGGCAAGGCCCCACCCCCGTGCTGGCCGCCCGGCAGACGATTCCGCAGATCAGCGCCGCGTTGAAACGCGCCCGCCGGAAGAACGTGGCGGGCAAGACGGCCACACTCCGGGCCGCGCTGTGTGCCGGCCATCTTGGCCAGCAGCCCATTTTGGGCAGCACCCGGCCGCTGAGATCATCTTGTCCAACCTGCGCTGGGGCCCATCTTCGGCGCCCGGGGGCTCGCATAGTTCGGCGACGACCCGCACCGCTACGCCACCGCAAAGGCCCGCAAGAACTACACCGGGCCGCCCGATCACCCGGGCATCGGAGAAAAGCGACGACGGCCCGCTCGCCCCGACCGGGGTGAGTGGGCCGTCGTCGCAGCCCGCCGGGGGTGTCAGATGTCGATGCGGGAGTCGTCGAGTTCGGCGGCGCCGGCGGCGATGAACTGGCGGCGCGGCGCGACCTCGGACCCCATCAGCAGGTTGAAGATGTTCTCCGCCTCCTGGGCGTCCTCGATGCGGACGCGGCGGAGCATCCGGTGGCGCGGATCCATGGTCGTCTCGGCGAGCTGGTCGGCGTCCATCTCACCGAGGCCCTTGTAGCGCTGGATCGGCTCCTTCCACCGGACGTTGCGTCGCTCGAACTCGACGAGCTTCTTGCGCAACTCGGTGTCGGAGTAGGTGTAGATGTGCTTGTCCTGGCCCTTCTTGGGCTTGACGAGCTCGATCCGGTGCAGCGGCGGAACGGCGGCGAAGACGCGTCCGGCCTCGAGCATCGGCCGCATGTAGCGGTGGAGCAGCGTGAGCAGGAGGCACCGGATGTGCGCGCCGTCCACGTCCGCGTCGGCCATCAGGATGATGCGGCCGTAGCGCGCGGAGTCGAGGTCGAAGGTGCGGCCGGAGCCGGCGCCGATGACCTGGATGATGGAGGCGCACTCGGCGTTCTTGAGCATGTCGGCGACGGACGCCTTCTGCACGTTGAGGATCTTGCCGCGGATCGGCAGCAGCGCCTGGAACTCGGAGTCTCGCGCGAGCTTGGCGGTGCCGAGCGCCGAGTCGCCCTCGACGATGAACAGCTCGCTGCGGTCGTCGGCGGTGCGGCAGTCGACCAGCTTGGCGGGGAGCGCGGAGTTCTCCAGGGCGCTCTTGCGGCGCTGGTTCTCCCGCTGCTGGCGGGCGGCGATGCGTGCCTTGGACGCCGCGACGATCTTTTCCAGGACGGCGCGCATCTGCTGCTTCTGGCCGCGCTTCGGGCTGTCGAACGCCTCCTTCAGCTCCCGGGAGACGACCTGGGAGACGATGCGGGTGGCGGCCGAGGTGCCGAGGACCTCCTTGGTCTGGCCCTCGAACTGCGGCTCCGGCAGACGCACGGTGACGACGGCGGTGAGGCCCTCGAGGATGTCGTCCTTGATGACCGGCTCGTCGCTGTTCTTCAGCAGCTTGGTGGCGCGCAGCTGCTCATTGATGATCTTGATCAGGGCGCGGTCGAAGCCGGTGACGTGCGTGCCGTGCTTGGGCGTGGCGATCACGTTGACGAACGACCGGGTGATCGTGTCGTAGCCGCCGCCCCACCGCATCGCGACGTCGACGTCGATGTCGCGCTCGACGTCGGTCGGGGTGAGGTGGCCCTGCTCGTCGAGGACCGGGACCGTCTCGGTGAAGTGGCCGCGGCCCTGGATGCGCAGCACGTCGCAGACCGGCGGGTCGCTCGCGAGGTGGTCGCAGAACTCGCTGATGCCGCCGTCGAACCGGAACTCGTGCTCGACGGGCTCCTCGCCCCGCTCGTCGCGGACCGTGATGGTCAGGCCGGGCACGAGGAAGGCCGTCTGCCGCATGCGGTCGATGACGGTGTCGCCGGCGATCGCGGCGTCCTTGAGGAAGATCTGGCGGTCGGGCCAGAAGCGCACGCGGTTGCCGGTGACGCCCTTGGCGACCCGCTTGGTCTGGTGCAGCCCCCGCTGCTTCGCCGGCTTCTTGGTGAACTTCGCGTCGGGCCCCTCGGCGGCGAAGTCGCCGGGCAGACCGCGCTTGAAGCTCATCGCGTGGGTGTGGCCGTCACGGTCGACCTCGACGTCGAGCCGGGCCGACAGGGCGTTGACCACGGACGCGCCGACGCCGTGCAGGCCGCCGGAAGCGGTGTAGGAGATGCCGCCGAACTTGCCGCCCGCGTGCAGCCGGGTCATGACCAGCTCGACGCCGGTGAGCCCGGTCTTGGGCTCGACATCGACCGGAATGCCACGGCCGTCGTCGCAGACCTCCATCGAGCCGTCGGCCCGCAGGAAGACGTCGATACGCGAACAGTAACCGCCGAGCGCCTCATCGACGGAGTTGTCGATGATCTCCCATAGGCAGTGCATGAGGCCGCGGCTGTCGGTCGACCCGATGTACATCCCGGGCCGCTTACGGACGGCCTCGAGACCTTCGAGCACCGACAGGTGCCGCGCGGTGTATCCGTGCGGGTCCTCAGCAGTGATGGTGGCGGCGGTCAACGGCTGTGCTCCTCGGGGGTAGGGCGTGCGGGCAGCAGGCTACCCGCCGGGACCGACACTACGCGGACCGGCGCGCCGGTCCGATACGGCCTCCACCCTCAGGCGGAGATGGCCGCACGACGGTCCAGACGGTGGAATCCACCGGTAGGGGGGTGTTCGGTGATCAAGGCCTTCCTAATCTTCAGGCATGCCCAACACGATTGTCGCCAAAGACCTTCGAAAGCGGTACGGCGACGTGAAAGCGGTCGACGGAGTGACCCTGTCCGTCGAGGAGGGAGAGTTCTTCGGCATCCTCGGGCCCAACGGCGCGGGGAAGACGACGACTCTCGAGATCATCGAGGGATTGCGCCAGGCGGACGGCGGTGAGGTGTCGGTGCTCGGCCGGTCGCCGTGGCCGCGCGATCCCGAACTGCTGCCGAGGATCGGGGTGCAGCTGCAGGCGTCCTCCTTCTTCGAACGGCTGACCGCGCGCGAGCAGCTGCGGACCTTCGGTTCGCTGTACGGGGTGCCGGACCGCAAGGCCGACGCGATGCTGGAGACGGTCGGCCTGACGGAGAAGGCCGAGACGCCGGTGGAGAAGCTGTCCGGCGGCCAGGCGCAGCGGCTGTCGATCGCCTGCGCGCTGGTGCACGAGCCGGAACTGGTGTTCCTCGACGAGCCGACGGCGGCGCTGGACCCTCAGGCGCGCCGCAACCTCTGGGACGTCCTGCGGGCGATCAACACGGAGGGCCGCACGGTCGTCCTCACGACGCACTACATGGACGAGGCCGAGACGTTGTGCGACCGGGTGGCGATCATCGATCGGGGCCGGATCCTGCGGAGCGGCCCGCCCGCCGCGCTGGTCCGCGGCCTGGACGCCGCGACGCGGATCGGCGTGGTGAGCGGCGTGCTGAGCGAGGCCGAGGCCCGTACGCTGCCGGGCGTCGACGACGTCACCGACGACGGCGTCTCGCTCGTCATCGCGACCCGTGACCCCTCCTCCGTCGTATCGGCGCTGGCCGGCCGCGGCGCGCTGGACGGCGTCCAGATCAAGGGCGCCACTCTCGAAGACGTCTTCCTCAACCTGACCGGGCGGGAGTATCGGGCGTGAGCGGTTTCAAGAGCCTGGCGCGGGCGATGTTCCTCGGATTCCGCCGGGACCGGGGCGCGCTGTTCTTCACGATCGCCCTGCCCCTGCTGTTCCTGCTGGTCATCGGCGGAATCTTCGCCCGGCAGTCGACGCCGAAGTCGAAGGTCCTGGAGATCGGGTCGGTGTCGATCGTGGACCAGATGCCGGCGGAGATGCGGGCAGGGGTCGGCAAGTCGCTGAAGTTCACCAAGGTCTCCGACCGGAACGCCGCCCTGGAGAAGGTGCGCAAGGGCGACTACTCGGCGGCGATCGAGCAGAGCGGGGATCAGGTGGTGGTCCACTACTCGGCCGCCGACCAGGTCAAGGCGGGCACCACCCAGGGGCAGCTCGAGGGCCTGGTGCAGGCCGCGAACCAGGCGGCGTCCGGCAGGGCGCCGAAGTATCGGCTGGAGAGCGAGCAGGTCGAGGACCAGTCGCTCAAGCCGATCCAGTACATCACCCCGGGCCTGCTCGGATGGGCCCTCGCCTCGGCCGGCATGTTCGGCGCGTCCACCACACTCGTGACATGGCGGACGAAGGGCCTCCTTCGCCGGTTGCGCCTGTCGCCGGTGCCGATCCGCAGCGTGTTCGCCGCTCGGGTCGTGGTCAGCCTGGGGGTGGCCCTGGTGCAGACGGTGCTGTTCATCGGCGTGGCGACCATGCCGTTCTTCGGGCTGAAGCTCGCGCACTACTGGTGGATGGCGATCCCCATGGTGCTGTGCGGGGTGCTGGCCTTCCTCGCCCTCGGGATGCTGATCGGGGCCTGGGCGAAGACGCAGGAGGCGGCGCAGGGGGTCACGCAGATCGTCGTGCTGCCGATGGCCTTCCTGGGCGGGTCGTTCTTCAACATCGACGACGCGCCCCGGTGGCTGCGGATCATCTCGGAGATCTTCCCGTTGCGGCATCTGAACAGCGGAATGCTCAAGGTCCTCGTACGCGGGGAGGGGCCGGCGTCCGTCCTGCCGCAGATGGGCGTCCTGCTGGGATTCGCCGTTGTGGCCACGCTGATCGCCGTTCGGGTGTTCCGCTGGGAACAAATCTGACAATCGGCGTGACCGTGACTTTTGTCACCTGAGGGGGTATTCCGCTCTGGGCGTACACAGAACCCGCATGGGAACGTCCGCGTCAGGTTAGATGTTGTCCTAAGCGACCGACCCCGAGACGAGGAAGGCGACGTGACTGGAGCTCTTGCCCCAACCAAGCCGCTGACGGCCGTGGACCGCTGCGACCGCTGCGGTGCTCAGGCCTACGTCCGCGCGGTCCTCGCGGGCGGCGGAGAGTTGCTGTTCTGTGCGCACCATGGCCGTAAGTACGGCGAAACGCTTCGTGCGAAGGGCGCCGAGATTCACGACGAAACCGACCGGCTGCTTGAGACCCCTGCACCCCCACCGGAGGACGAGCGGTAGGCCAGGCCAGCCGACCCGATAATCCATGAGACGGCGGCCACCCAGCCAGGGTGGCCGCCGTCTCACGTTTCCCGCGGCACGACCCTTGCGACCGCACCGTCACCCGCTGTGACATCCTGCCGAGGAACCGCTCTCACGGTCACCCCCGGTGACCCGCCGCCGATGAGCCGACGGAGACGACGCCGGCGAAGGAGGACGATGCTGATCCTGCTGCCCCCGTCCGAGGGCAAGGCCGCCGACGGCGACGGGCCGCCGCTGGACCTGTCCGCGCTGAGCCTTCCCCGCCTGACCGACACCCGTGAGCGGGTGCTCGGCGCGCTGGGGGCCCTGTGCGACGGCCCGGCGGAGGACACGCGGCAGATCCTCGGACTGTCCGCCGGGCAGGCCGGGGAGATCGACCGGAACCGCGCGCTGCGCACCGCGCCCACGCTGCCCGCGTCGCGGCTCTACACCGGCGTCCTGTACGACAACCTGGGCCTGCCCACCCTCGACCCGGAGCGTGCCGCCCGCTCCGTCCTGATCTTCTCGGCGCTGTGGGGCGCGCTGCGGCCCGCGGACCGCGTCCCCCCGTACCGACTGTCCATGAGCGTGAAACTGCCGCCTCTCGGCCCTCTCGCGGCCGTATGGCGCCCGGCGCTGACCGCGACCCTCCCGGCGGACGGCCTCCTGGTGGACATGCGCTCGGCGCCGTACGCGGCCGCGTGGAAGGCCCCGGCGGTCCGGGTCCGGGTGTTCCGGGAGCACGAGGGCCGGCGCACGGTGGTCAGTCACATGGCGAAGGCGACGCGCGGGGCGCTGGCCCGCGACCTGCTGGCGAACGGCGCTGACCCGGCGACGCCGGAGGAGCTCCTGAAGACGGTACGGGACGTCGGGTACACCGCCGAGCTCAACGGCACCGACCTCGACGTGATCGCCCGCTGATCCCACCGACCCACGCGGGGCAGCACCGCGCCGCCGTCGTACGCGCGCGAAGACGACCCGTACGCACGCGAAGCCGACCCCGTACGCACCGAAGACGACGCCGTACGCGTTGAAGACGGCCCCACATGCGCGAAGACGGCCTCGTACGCACGAAAGCGGGCACGCGCGAGGCATACGAAAGGGTCCGGACGGGAACTCCCGTCCGGACCCTTTCGTTATCCGATCGTTAGGCGAGGAGTGGCTCAGCCGCCTCAGTCGAGATAGTCGCGCAGCACCTGCGACCGCGACGGATGACGCAGCTTCGACATCGTCTTCGACTCGATCTGACGGATCCGCTCGCGGGTCACGCCGTAGACCTTGCCGATCTCGTCCAGCGTCTTCGGCTGGCCGTCGGTCAGGCCGAACCGCATCGAGACCACGCCGGCCTCCCGCTCGCTCAGCGTGTCGAGCACCGAGTGCAGCTGCTCCTGCAGCAGTGTGAAGCTGACCGCGTCGGCGGGCACGATGGCCTCGGAGTCCTCGATGAGGTCACCGAACTCGCTGTCGCCGTCCTCGCCGAGCGGGGTGTGCAGCGAGATCGGCTCCCGGCCGTACTTCTGGACCTCGACGACCTTCTCCGGCGTCATGTCCAGCTCCTTGGCCAGCTCCTCCGGGGTCGGCTCGCGGCCGAGGTCCTGGAGCATCTGGCGCTGGACGCGGGCCAGCTTGTTGATGACCTCCACCATGTGGACCGGTATGCGGATCGTGCGCGCCTGGTCGGCCATGGCGCGGGTGATCGCCTGCCGGATCCACCACGTGGCGTAGGTCGAGAACTTGTAACCCTTGGTGTAGTCGAACTTCTCGACCGCGCGGATCAGGCCGAGGTTGCCCTCCTGGATGAGATCCAGGAACAGCATCCCGCGCCCGGTGTAACGCTTGGCGAGCGAGACGACGAGCCGCAGGTTGGCCTCGAGCAGGTGGTTCTTGGCCCGGCGGCCGTCCTCGGCGATCCACTCGAGGTCCTCGAGGACCTGGAACTCCAGGGTGTGCCGCTCGAGGGCGAGCTTCTCCTCCGCGAACAGGCCGGCCTCGATGCGCTTGGCGAGCTCGACCTCCTGCTCGGCGTTGAGCAGCGGGACCTTGCCGATCTGCTTGAGGTAGTCCTTCACCGGGTCGGCGGTGGCGCCGGCCGCGGCGATCTGCTGTGCCGGGGCGTCCTCGTCGTCGTCTCCGATGACGAAGGAGTCGTCCTCCGACGTGGGCTTCTTGTCGGTGGCGGCCGCCGCAGGGGCGTCCTCGGTCTCCGTCTCGGCCTCGACGGCGGCGTCGGCGTCGTCTCCCGTGTCCAGGTCGGCGTCGTCGGCGACGTCCTCGAGGTCGGCGAGGTCCGCGTCGTCGAGGTCGGTGACCTCGAGCTCGGCGTCGTCGGTGACCTCGTCGGAGTCCTCCGGCTCCTTGGCCGCCTTCTTGGCGACCGCGGGCTCGGTCTTCTTCTTGGGCGTTGCCTTCTTGGGCTTGGCCGTGGTCTTCTTGGCACGTGCGGGCCGCGCGGGCACGTCGGCGTCGTCCTCGACGACGGCGGTGACCGTGTCCTGTTCCTTTGCGGCGGCGGTGGTCGTCTTGGGCTTCTTGGTCGCGGGCGTCGCGCGCTTGCTGCTGTTGCGCGCGCGCTTAGGCGCCGCGGAGTCGGCAGCGCTCACCATGACGGTCACACCCTCCTTGCTAAGACTCCGCAAGATGCTCGAGGCCTTCGACACGGGAATGTCGGCCTCCTCGAACGCACGGCGCACGTCATCGGCCTCGAGGTAGCCCTGGGAACGCCCACGCTCGATCAATTGCCTGACAACGTGCTCGTGCAGCTCGGACGGCTTGGAGGTCGAACTCGCAGGCGACACAAACACCTCTCGAACGAAACGTGTGGCTATGTTTACCCAGTGCTCTGTCGGGCGCCGGCCCTGCAGGCCCTTTGCGCTGAGCAGCGTACCCCTGCTTCACTGTCGGTTTAGCAGTCTGGCACGCCCGCGTATTCCGCGCGGTGGAGTCCTGCCCGGTGACACCCACCTTAGAGGGCACTGAGCGGTCCTTCGTACGTGCTACGCCGTCTTCGGCGGAACATGTAGGGCAAGTACTGTCACGTCATCATCATGGTCGTACCCGGCCAGCATCCGGTCGACCAAGAAGTCAACGAGTATCTCAGGATCGGCAAGCACCTCCGATGGGGCAGCGGCGGCGATCGACACGATCTCGTCGAGACCGGCGTCGAGCCCCCGTCTACGGTTCTCCACCAGTCCATCGGAGTAGAAGACCACAGTGTTGCCGGGTGGAACGGAAAAACTTGTCTCTTCTCGCTCGGAGGGCCAGCCGAGCGGGGTGCCCGCCTCGGCGGTGCTGACCCGCGGCGGGCCGTCCGGCAGGATCCGCAACGGCGGCAGATGGCCCGCGTTGCTGATCGATCCCTCGCCGGTCGCGGGGTCGATGACGGCGTACGCCAGGGTGGTGATCTGCTCCCATCCCTCGGTGGCGGCGAACAGCCGGTCCAGGCCGGTGATCACCGCGGACGGACGCGGGTCGTTCAGCGCGAGGGCGCGCAGCGCGTTGCGCACCCGGCCCATGCCCGCGGCGGCCTTGACGCCCTTGCCCATGACGTCGCCGATCGCGATCGCCACCCGGCCGTCCCCGATCGGGAAGGCGTCGTACCAGTCGCCACCGACCTGAACGTGCCGCGTGGCGGGGTGGTAGCGGGCCGCCAGGCGGATCGGCGGCAGCTGCGGGAGACGGTCCGGCAGGAGGCTGCGCTGCAGCGCCTCCGCCGTCTTGTGCTCCCGCTCGAACAGGGTCGCCCGCTCGACGGCTAGCGCGCACTGACCGGCCAGGGCCTCGAGGAAGACGCGCTCCTCCTCGGTGATCTCCCGCGGCCGGGTGAAGGAGAACCGCAGCGCGCCGAGCGCACGGCCGGCGGCCAGCAGTGGCAGGCCGACCCACGCGCGCTCGTCGGTGCGCCGGACGAAGTCGGCGATCTCGTCGCCGCGGAGCTGGAGCCGCAGGCTGACCGGGTTCTCGGCGAGGAACGGACGCCGCTCGCGGACCGCGATCGACATCACGCTGGCGCCGTCGATGCCGATCTCCTCCCGGGCGGGGCCGGGGAGCTCCGGGATGCCGCCCGGCGTGATCATGCGCAGGCGGAGCTTGTCCTCTTCGAGGAGGGCGACGGCGGACCGGTCGGCGCCGATCGCCGAGCGGCCGACCTCGGTGATCACCGAGACGACCTGGTTGACGGTCAGCGCCTCGGCCAGCATGGACGTCGCCTGCTGGAGCCGTGCGGTGCGCAGCGCGGCGGCCGACAGCTGCTCGGTGAGCCGGCCGCGCATCTCCTCGGCCTCGCGCTTGCCGGTGACGTCGGTGTTCGCGCCGACCCACTCGACGATCTCGCCGTCGCGGCGGATCGGCACGGCCCGCACGTCGTAGTTGCGGTAACCGCCCGCGCGGGTGCGGATGCGGTAGGTGGCCTCGAAGATCCGGTCGTTCGCCACGCAGGCGTGCCAGGTCTCCTCGATGCGCGGCCGGTCCTCCGTGTGCACGGCGCCCAGCCACCCCTCGGTGGCGTACTCCTCGTGCGTCTGGCCGGTGATGGCGCGCCACTCGGGCGCGTCGTCGACGACCTCGCCCGCGGGCGTGGTCACCCAGACCACCTGGGAGCTGGCCTCGACGAGGGAGCGGTAGCGCTCCTCCTTGCGGCGGATCGACCGCTCGGCCAGGACGCGGTCGGTGACGTCGACCGCGACCATCACGACCCCGGACACCTCGCCCTCGGCCGTGTGCGTGGGGAACCAGGAGTGCGCCCAGTGCCGGTCGCCGAGGGACAGGTCGACGTCCGCGACCGTGCGGTCCTCCTCCAGGGCCTTGCGGGCGGACGCCTCGATGACGCCGCCGAGCTCCCCGGGGATGACCTCGGCGGCCCGGCCGCCCTCCAGGTCGGCGACGTTCACGCCGTGCATGCGCGCCAGCGTGTCGTTGGCCCGCTTGAAGCGCAGGTCGGTGTCGAACAGCGCGAAGCCGATCGGAGCCTCCCGAAGCAACGTGGTGAGCAGCGCCGAATCCGACGCGTCGAGGCCAGAGATCCGGGGGTGCGGCACAGACGTATCGGTGCTCACCGTCGACACCTCCGTCGCGCGCTCGGCCCTACTGCGAGGCATTTCCGCATCACTATGGGTGAATGGGAGCAGGCTAGCGCTCCCGCCTCCATCACAACACCGCTCGGAGTCAGGTTTTCATCATCTCGATGCTTCGGCGCCGACGGAAGCCCCGTGCGGCAACGTTATTCCGGCGACCGCGCGGGCGCGCCCTCCGGTCACCCGCCGGGCACTCGGCACGAGGCCGCGTATCCGGCGGGAAGCATGATGATAGGGGCCGATCGCCATCGGGCGGGCGACATCCCCGATCTCGGCGAGTCCCGTGTCGCCGGGACGGGGCGCTGAACGGTACGGAGGCGCCGTTCCGGTGGCCCGTCGTCTTCGCGGCACATTTCCCTGTTTGACAAGCTTTGTAAATCGAGCACCGCGCCGTGGAAGTGAGCCACATCTCTCAGGCCCGCGCCTTCGCCGCGGCCTTCATCTCCTGTTTGTAGGCGCGGACCCGGCCCAGGGACTCCTCGTCGACGATGTCGGCCACCGAGCGGTACGCGCCCTCGTCGCCGTAGTGGCCGGCCGCCGCGCGCCAGCCCTCGGGCCGTACGCCGAGCCGCTTGCCGAGCAGCGCGACGAAGATGCGGGCCTTCTGATCGCCGAAGCCGGGCAGGTCCCCGACCCGCGCCAGGAGGTCCCGGCCGGTCGCCGCCTCCGTCCAGACCCGCTCGGCCGCCCCGTCGTACCGCTCCAGCACCGCGCGGCTGAGAGCCTGCACACGGCCCGCCATCGCCTTGGGGTACCGATGAAGCGCGGGCCGCTCGCCGAAGACCGCCACGAGCGCGTCAGGGTCGTACCGGGCCAGTTCCTCGGCGTCGAGGTCGCGCCCGAGCCGCCGCGCCAGTTCGCACGGCGCCGCGAACGCCCGTTCCAGGGGCACCTGCTGGTCGAGCAGCATCGCGATCAGCAGGGCCAGCGGACTGCGGTTGAGCAGCGCGTTGGCCTCGGGATCGATGGGCAGCGAGATCGTCATGGCGTCCTCCGGGAGCGTTCGCCCCTCATCCTGCACCCTGCGAGCGCCGCCGGTCACCCGGGGTCACAACGTGGTGGCCACCCGCCGTAGATGTGACGGTTCGCGAACGTGTCGCCCGTCGCCGTTCCGGCGCGGCGCCGACGGTGCTCGAATAGGGACATGACCGGCGAAGGAACACCTGTCGGCCGACGCGTCGTCCTCGGCATGGTCGGCATCGGGGCCGTGGGCGTCGTGATCGGCGCGCGCGTGCAGAGCGGCCTCAACCGCGCGGTGGGACCCGTCGGCGGCCGGGTCTCGGGACTGATCCCGGCGGCCGGCGGCTTCCGCTTCTACTCCGTGGTCGACTCGGTGCGGCGCGTCGACCCGGCGGACTACCGCCTCACCGTCGGCGGCCTGGTGGAGCACCCGCGGACCTTCCGGTTCGCCGACCTGCAGGCGCTGCCGCAGACCCGGATGACCGACACGTTCCACTGCGTCACCGGCTGGACCGTGCCGGACGTCGCCTGGGCGGGCGTGGCCCTGCCCGACCTCCTGGACGTGGTGGGCGTACGGCCGGGGGCGAGGGGCGTCCGGTTCACCTCGTTCGACGGCGCGTACACCGAGACGCTCACGCTGGAGCAGGCGCGCCGCCGCGACGTGATCGTCGCCACGAGCATGCTGGGCGGCCCGGTGAGCCACGAACACGGCGGCCCGGTGCGGATGTACGTCGCGCCGATGTACGGCTACAAGTCGACGAAGTGGCTCGGCGGGATCGACCTGGTCCCCACGGTCAAGCCGGGGTACTGGGAGACGCGCGGCTACGACGTCGACGCCTGGGTCGGCCGGTCGAACGGGTACACGTCATGACCGAGCGGGGCAAAGGAGGGTTCATGATCCGTTTCGCCCGCGCCGTACGGGGGGTGCACCACGTGACGGCCCTCCTCATGCTCGTCTGCCTCGTCACGGCGGCCATGCTGTACGTGCCGGCGCTGGCCGAGGCGGTCGGCCGCCGCCACCTCATCCGGATGATCCACCTGCTCGCCGGGTTCGGGCTGCCGGTGCCCGCGCTGCTGGGCTGGGCCTCGCGGGCGTTCCGGGGCGACGTTCGCCGGCTCGACCGGTTCTCCCCCGACGACTGGCGGTGGCTCCGGGGCCGGGACCGGCGCGCGACGGTCGGCGGCCGCGGGATCCACCCGGTCGGCAAGTTCAACGCGGGCCAGAAGCTGAACGCGGCGTTCGTCGCCGGCGCGATCCTCGTCATGCTGGGCACCGGGGTGATCCTCGCCTTCCCGCACCCGTGGCCGGACACCTTCCGCACCGGCGCGACGTTCGTGCACGACTGGCTGACCCTGGCGGTCTTCGTCGTGATCCTCGGCCATCTCTGGTACGCCCTGAGGGACCCTGGAGCCCTGTCCGGAATGTTCACCGGACGCGTCACGCCGGAGTGGGCGGCCCGCCATCACCCGGCCTGGCTCGACGAGACCCGCGCGGCGGAGGCTCCCGGAATGGACGACCCTGACCAGCCCCGTCCCCGTTCGAGGGGAAATTACGGTGGATCTGGTGAGGTCACCGCCCCCTCCGGGAACACCGAAGAGGGCAAGGACGACCTGTCCCCCCGGAGGTCTTGACACTTCTTCGGGGGAGGATCGAGATTGGGCGCTGAGCGGGACGCAGGTGGACTGAGATCGTCTGGTGCGAGAGGTGTCCGCATGACCTCGACGCAGCTGGTCTGGCAGGCCGACGTACGAGACCCGGTGATCGGGCGGCTCCGCCGGGAGTTCCCCTCGATCCCCACGGACGCCGTGGAGCGGTGTGTCCGCGACGTCCGGCTGCGGGCTCGGCACCTGGGGGTCGATCTGACGCCGAGGCTGGTCGAGGCGGTCGCGCGCGAGCACCTGATGTCGATGATCAAGTCGGAACCACCCTCGGGACGCCGACCCGAACCCCTGCCGGGCGAGTAGGGTGAGTGGTCGGACACTGGACCACTAATCCCTCGCGCACCCGTCACGGGCGCGCTTCGGGACGTACTCCGAAAAGGTAGACCGTGAGCGACCTGCGCGAGGTGGGTACCGGGGAGGCCGCATGACACGGCGCCCCGCTCCGCCGCCGGACGCCGTGTTCGCCGAGATGCTCCGCGCCGCGCGTGAGCTCCTGGCCGTCCGCAGCCCGCTGGACGCCGAGCTGATCGTCAGCGAGATGCTCGGCACCTGGTGGGGCAAGCGGCTCGCGCACGACGACGTGGAGAAGGTCATCGGGGAGGCGCTGGTCGACCACGCGGCCACGGCCCGTACGCCGGCGGCCCTCGCGCTGCTCACCGGCATCTCCGCCCTGGGCACGCCGCGGCAGGCCGCCAAGGCCGAGCGCGCCGCGCTGCCGCTCATGGAGGCCGGGGTCGCGCGGCCCGGCTGGGCCGACCGCGTCGGGATGGTCGTCTGCGAGGAGTGCCACGTCTCCCGCGACGTCTACGGGGACCAGGACTCGATCGTCTGCATCTACACCTACGGCGGCGAGGAGCGCCACGCGCTCGTCGTGGTGATCGACCACAACGAGCGCGGCATGGTGGTCGACGCGTGGGTGTCCTCGCAGGTGGAGAAGCTGCTCGGCTACTGCCGCAAGGAGGCCGAGGAGAACCCCCTGATGCGGTTCGAGCCGATCCCCGCGGCGACCGCCCGCGCACGGCTGGAGCGGGCCCTCGCGGTGGCGGACGACACCGAGGACCCGCCGGTCAAGGAGACCTTCGGCAACTACCACGCGTTCGTGCGGGCGCGGGTGCGCGCGCTGCCGCCCGGCGGCCGCTCCCCCGTCCCGCCCGTCTACGGCCACGACCGCCGGGCCACGATGGCGGCGCAGTTCCTCGCCTCGGACGAGGCCGAGGAGCTGTCGGACCGCTCCGCGGCGAGCCGCTGCGTCGACCGCATCATCGACTACGGCTGCGACCGCGACTTCGGCCGGCCGCTGCGGGTCAGCCCGGTCAAGTGCGAGATGTTCCTGCTGCACTGGCTGCCGCGCAAGGTGATGCTGTCGCCGGAGGAGCAGGAGGCGATGCCGCACGTGCTCGCGGCGTGGGTGCGCTGGGCGAGCCGGCGGACGGGGCTGCCCGAGGAGGGCGTCCGCCAGACCCTCGACAAGGTCTGGGACATCACCGGCAAGTTCGCCGAGGCGTACCGCGACCCGACGACGTTCGGGCTCGACCGGGAGCTGGTCCAGCGGCTGCTGCCGGACGGCGACCTCGAGGCCCTCGCCCGGCGTGCCTTCGCGTTCCCGTTCCTGACCGGCGGCAACGCCGACATCGACCTGACCCGCCTGAACCCGTCCGTCGACGCGGACCGGCGGTTGCTCCTGCGGTTCGAGCACCCGGACGCCGATCCGGCGCACATCGAGGCCCACCTCCGGCTCGCCGCCCGCATCTGGGACGGCGACCCGCCGCAGCTGTGGACGGTGGCGGAGCGCCTGCTCGACCGCGGGCACGACCGCCACTCCATCCTGCACCGGTTCATGGCCATCCTCCGCGACACCGACGGCGACCCCCGGGCGCTCCGCGCCGCGCTCCTCGCGTTGCGGGACGCCCCCGACCTGTCCTAGAGGTCGCGGTGACCGGGGCGATCCGCCAGGAGCCGGCGCAGGCGCGCGGCCGGCGGCGCAAGGAGGCGCTGCTCGACGCGGCCGTCGACCTTCTCGAGAGGGGCGGGCCCGCGCAGGTGACCCACCGGGCCGTCGCGGACCGGGCCGCGCTGCCCCTCGCCGCGACCACGTACTACTTCGGCTCCCGTGAGGACCTGCTGACGCAGGCGTTCACCCGGCTCGTCGCGCGCGGCGTGGCGGCGGTACGGGAACGCCTGCGGCCGGTCGCCGGCGCCGGGCCCGCCGCGGTCGCCGACGTCGTCGTCGGGGCCCTGGCCCCCTTCGACGAGGCGGAGCGCAGCCGCCACCTCGCCCTGTGCGAGCTGTACTTCCAGGTGGGCCGCGAGCCCGCGTTCCGGCCGCTCGCGCGGACCTGGAGCGCCGTCCGCCACGAGGCCGTCACCGAGGTGCTGAAGGAGGGCGGCTACCCGCACTCGCCGGCGGACGTCGACATCCTCGTCGCCACGGTCGAGGGAATGATCGCCCAGGACCTCGTCGAGGCGCGGCCCGGCACGATCAAGGCGATGGTGGACACGGTCACGCGGCTGCTGCGCGCCCTCCGGGCGACGGCCCCGAGCGGACCCGCGGCACGGCCGCCGGAATCCACGGCACGGCCTCCCGAGTCCGCGGCGCGCCCGTGGGAGCCGGCGGCGAGGCCCGCGGTACGGCCACCGGAGTCCTCGGCGAGACGGCCGGAGTCCACGGCCGAGGTCGATCGGACCGCCTCGCGGCCGGTTCCGGCCGCGAGGCGCCCCTACGACGAGACGGACGCGCCGAGCACGCTGTAAACCGCGTCCAGTGGGCATGAACCCGCCATGACGACCATGGATCAACCCGCGATCCTCACCCCCTCTCAGGCTCGTGAGGTGTTCCGGACCGGCGAGACGCCGGTGACCACGAGCGGCTGGTGCCGGGGCTACGTCCAGGCGAACCTCCTCGCCGTCCCCCGCGACCTGGCCTTCGACGCGCTGCTGTTCGCGGTGCGCAATCCGGCGGCCTGCCCGATCCTGGAGGTCACCGACCCCGGCGACCCGTACGCCCGCGAGGTCGCCGCCGCCGACCTGCGGACCGACCTGCCCGCCTACCGGATCTACCAGGACGGCGTGCTCGCCGCCGAGGTGCCCGACGTCACGCAGTACTGGCGGGACGACCTGGTCGCGTTCCTCATCGGGTGCAGCTTCACGTTCGAGGCGGCGCTCGCGACGGCGGGCGTGCCGCTGCGCCACATCGAGCAGGGCCGGAACGTCCCGATGTACGTCACGTCGCGGGAGTGCCGGCCCGCGGGTCGGCTGGCCGGCCCGCTGGTCGTGTCGATGCGGCCGGTCCCCGCCGACCTGGTGGACGTCGCGGTCGAGGTGACCGCGGGGTACCCGGCGATGCACGGCGCCCCGGTCCACGTCGGCGACCCCGCAGAACTCGGCATCGCGGACCTCGCGTTCCCCCAATTCGGCGATAGCGTTGAGTTCGAGACCGGCGACGTCCCGGTCTTCTGGGCCTGCGGCGTGACCCCGCAGGCGGTGGTGATGGCGAGCGCTCCGCCGTTCGCGATCACGCACGCGCCGGGACGGATGCTGATCACGGACAGATCCGAGGAGAGCCTGTTTACATGATCGACCTCAACGCCGATCTCGGGGAGGGGCTCGGGCCCTGGCGGCTCGGCGACGATCTCGCCCTGCTGTCCATAGTGAGCAGCGCCAACGTGGCGTGCGGCTTCCACGCCGGCGATCCCGTGATCATGCGCCGTACGTGCGCGGCCGCGGTCGAGCGCGGCGTCGTCATCGGGGCGCAGGTGTCCTACCGCGACCTGTCCGGGTTCGGCCGCCGGGAGATGGACGTCGCCCCGGAGGAGCTGACGGCCGAGGTGCTCTACCAGATCGCCGCGCTCGACGGCATCGCCCGGGTCGAGGGCGACCGGGTCCGCTACGTGAAGCCGCACGGCGCGCTGTACAACCGGATCGTCCGCGACCCGGTGCAGGCCGAGGCGGTGGCCGCCGCGGTCGAGGCGTACGACCCGGCGCTGCCGGTGCTCACGCTCCCCGGGTCCAAGCTGCACGAGGTGACGGACCTGACGATCGTCAACGAGTGCTTCGCCGACCGCGCCTACACGCCCGCCGGCACGCTCGTGTCCCGCCGTGAGCCCGGCGCGGTGATCGAGGACGTCGCGCAGGTGGCCGACCGGGCGCTGCGGATGGCCGTCGAGGGCGTGGTCGAGGCCACGGACGGCACGCGGATCCGGGTCGACGCCCGGTCCATCTGCGTGCACGGCGACACGCCGGGCGCCGTGGAGCTCGCGCAGGCGGTCCGGAAGGCGCTGGAGAACGCCGCCGTTCCCCTGAGGTCGTTCGCGTGAAGGTACGACGCGTCGGCGACGCGGCGCTGCTGATCGAGACGGAGGCGCCGCACCGCGTGCACGCCGCCGTGCTCGGGCTCGCGCCGCCGGAGGTCGTCGACGTCGTGCCGGGGGCCCGGACGGTCCTGGTCACGGTCCGGCCGGGCGCCGAGGTCGGCCGGCTCGGGGCGCTGCTCGCCGAGCTGGTGCTCCCGGAGCTCGACGAGATCTCGGCCGAGCCGGTGCGCTTCCCGGTCGTCTACGACGGCGCGGACCTGGACGAGGTCGCCGGGCTGACCGGGCTGTCCCGGGACGAGGTGGTCGCGCGCCACGCCGGCGCCGAGTACGTCGTCGCCTACCTCGGGTTCTCCCCGGGCTTCGGGTATCTCACCGGGCTGGACGAGGCCCTGCACGTGCCCCGCCGGGACTCCCCGCGTACGGCGGTGCCCGCCGGCTCGGTCGCCATCGCGGGCCCGTACGGCGCGGTGTATCCGACGCCGTCGCCGGGAGGCTGGCGGCTGCTGGGGCGTACGACGATGACGCTGTGGGACATCGACCGGGATCCGCCGTCGCTGCTGCGGCCCGGCGTCCGCGTCCGGTTCGTCGCCGAGCGGGCCACGGTCCGGGGTGCCGGCCTCGGCCGGGTCCGCGCGGGCTAGGGGGTGTCGTGGCGATCGAGGTGCTCCGTCCCGGCCCGCTCTGCACGGTGCAGGACCTGGGCCGTCCCGGATACGCGCACCTGGGAGTGCCGCGCTCGGGCGCGGCGGACGCCGCCGGCCTGCGGCTGGCCAACCGCCTGGTCGGCAACCCCGAGGACGCCGCCGGCCTGGAGCTGACCTTCGGCGGGGCCGCGCTGCGGTTCGACGCGCCGGCGTGGATCGCCGTGACCGGCGCGCCGGTACGGGTGAGTCCCGGCGCGATGAACGCCCCCTGTCACGTCCCGGCGGGCACCGCGGTGGAGTTCGGCACGCCGTCCGCGGGGGTCCGCACGTACGTCGCCGTCCGGGGCGGGATCGACGTCCCGCCCGTCCTCGGCAGCCGCTCGACGGACCTGCTGTCCGGGCTGGGGCCCGACCCGCTGACCGCCGGGGACCGGCTGGCGGTGGGCCGCGCGTCCGAGCCGATCACCGTGGACTACGCGCCCGGCTACGAGCCGGAGGACGAACCGGTCCTGCGGATCCTGCCGGGACCGCGCGACGACTGGTTCGAGAGCCTCGAACCGCTCACCCGGGGCGGCTATGAGGTCAGTTCGCACAGCAACCGGGTCGGGGTGCGCCTGGAGGGGCGGCCGCTCGTACGGCGGCGGGAGGGCGAACTGCCGAGCGAGGGGATGGTCACCGGCGCGCTGCAGGTGCCGCCGAACGGCCTGCCCATCATCTTCCTCGCCGACCATCCGACCACCGGCGGCTATCCGGTCGCGGCCGTCGTGACGAGCGCGGACCTCGGCCGGGCCGCGCAGCTCCGCCCGGGGCAGCGCGTCCGGTTCCGGCTGATCACCCCCTCCTGACACCGGCCGGGCGCGGCCGGAGGGTTCTCAAACACGGCTCAGTCGCGGCGGGAGGCGGTCGGGTGGGCGCCGCGCACGTCCCAGTCGTTGTCGCCGATGACGATCCCGTCGTCACCGTCGACGATCATCTTCCGCTCCGCGAGGACGCGGAGGCATGCCCGTACCGTCTCCTCGTCCTTGCCGGTGGTCGCGGCGACGTCGCCGGCGCTCATCGGCCGCCGTACGGTGGCGAGCGCCTCGTACACGATCATCTGGTCCTGGGTCAGCGCCTGGGTGTCGCGCGCGGCCCACGCGGGGTCCGGCCCGGTGGCGCGCGGCGCGCCCTCCTGGTTCAGGTCCTCCGGAGCACGGTGCGCCGTCGGTCCGCCTTCGCGCCCGTTCATGACAACCCTCCTGATCGATCGCGTCGCTGACGAGATGTCCGGGTGCCCTCCGGGCGTCGTCTCAAACCTCGCCCACAGCCGTCCGCCGCAGGTGAGGAGGGCCGATTCGTGGGCATGGGCCTGGTTCGAACGCATTCGACGGACGATGGAGAGACCGATGACACATCCGCATCCGGATCCCGATCCGTACTCGGAGCTGGAGGAGGAGGGGATCCCCGACCTGGAGGACTCCTACCCAGAGCGGCAGTGGGCGGAGGACCCGCAGCGCGCCCCGGTCCCCCGGGACGAGCCTGTCGGCGTCGAGGAGTTCGGGACCACCGCCGATGAGCAGCGGGAGGGCGAGTCCCTGGACGCCCGCCTGAGAAGAGAACAGCCCGATCCGGCGCTCGGCGGCCGCCGCCGGCGCGAGGACCGGCCGGACGCCGAGGAGCGCGACTTCGACCCTGTCCGGGAGAACGAGACGCCGCGCCGGGCCGGCCGGCTGGTCGAACCGGACGAGGGCGTCCGTGCCGACACGGAGAAGGACGCCGTCGCCGAGGACGTCGGACCCGATCAGGCCGGTTTCTCACCCGAGGAGCAGGCCATGCGCATCGAGGACGAGGGCGCCTGAGCGCCACCCGACCGACCCTCATCGCGGCTCGCCACGGGACCGGCATCAACGCTCAGGGGTGCGGAGACGCATGTTCCGCACCCCTGAGGGTCGTGGGCAGGGCGTCTCGTCCACCCCGCGTCGATCCGATGATCAGCCGAAGATCGTGCCACCCGCAGAGCCGACAATGTCGTTGTTCTCGTTGCTGATGTTCACGCCGGAGTCGTCGCCCCAGTCATCCTGGCGGGGCAGAGTCATCCCCACGAGCAGGACCCCCGCCGGGGCAGGACATTGGGCTGCCGGATCACGCATAGGACGCCGCCGACCGGACATGGCTCCTTGTAAAGGGCCGTTTTCGATCTCGGAGGGGGACGCCATGACAACGCCGGACGACAAGGACCGCCAGCTCGACCAGGTCCGCGTCAATCCGAACCATGACTCACGGCTGACGACCGACCAGGGCATCCCGGTCGACGACACCGACAACTCCTTGAAAGCGGGAGAGCGGGGTCCCACCCTCATGGAGGACTTCCACTTCCGCGAAAAGATCACCCACTTCGACCACGAGCGGATCCCCGAGCGGGTCGTACACGCCCGGGGCGCGGGCGCCTACGGGTACTTCGAGGTGACCGATCCGCTCACCGAGTACACCGCCGCGGAGTTCCTCCGGGACACGTCGCTGCGCACGCCGGTGTTCGTGCGCTTCTCGACCGTCGCCGGTTCACGGGGGTCGGCCGACACGGTGCGCGACGTCCGCGGGTTCGCGACCAAGTTCTACACCCGGCAGGGCAACTTCGACCTGGTCGGCAACAACATGCCGGTGTTCTTCATCCAGGACGGGATCAAGTTCCCCGACTTCGTGCACGCGGTGAAGCCGGAGCCGAACAACGAGATCCCGCAGGCCTCCTCGGCCCATGACACCCTGTGGGACTTCGTACAGCTGCAGCCCGAGACCACGCACATGATGATGTGGCTGATGTCGGACCGGGCGCTGCCGCGCAGCTTCCGGATGATGCAGGGCTTCGGAGTGCACACCTTCCGTCTCGTGAACGAGGAGGGTGTCGGCACGTTCGTGAAGTTCCACTGGAAGCCGAAGCTCGGCACGCACTCGCTGGTGTGGGACGAGACGCAGAAGATCGCCGGCAAGGACCCGGACTTCAACCGCCGTGACCTGTGGGAGGCGATCGAGGCCGGGAACCTCCCCGAGTGGGAGCTCGGCGTGCAGCTCGTACCGGCGGACCGCGAGCACGCCTTCGACTTCGACCTGCTCGACGCCACGAAGATCATCCCGGAGGAGGAGGTACCCGTGCGCCCCGTCGGGCGGCTGGTGCTCGACCGCAATCCGGACAACTTCTTCGCCGAGACGGAGCAGGTGGCCTTCCACCTGGGCAACGTGGTCCCCGGCATCGACTTCACCAACGATCCGCTGCTACAGGCCCGGTTGTTCTCCTACCTCGACACGCAGCTGATCCGCCTCGGCGGCCCGAACTTCACCCAGTTGCCGGTGAACCGGGCGGTCGCCGACGTGCGCAACCACCAGCGCGACGGCTACCACCAGTCGATGGTCCACACGAGCCGGGCCGCCTACCATCCGAACTCGCTCAGCGGCGGCTGCCCCGCCGTCGTCGCGGAGGGCGCGTTCACGCACTACCAGGAGCGGGTCGACGGGAACAAGATCCGCAAGCGGAGCGAGAGCTTCGCCGACCACTACTCCCAGGCGACCCTGTTCTGGAACAGCATGTCCGACTGGGAGAAGGAGCACATCGTCTCGGCGTTCCGCTTCGAGCTGGGGAAGGTGGACCACCGGCCGATCAGGGAGGGAGTCGTGGCCAACCTGAACAACGTCGACCACGACCTGGCCGTCGCGGTCGCGGAGGGTGTCGGCGTCGAGCCGCCGGCGCAGCCCACGACGAACCACGGGCGCACCTCGCCCGCGCTGAGCCAGGCCAACGCACCTCATGACTCGATCGAGACCCGCAAGATCGCCATCCTGGCCGCCGACGGCGTGGACACCGGCGACGTCCGGTCGCTGCGGGAGGCGCTCTCGGCCGTCGGCGCGATACCCGAGGTGCTGGCCGCGCGGGACGGCACGGTCGAGGGCTCCGAGGGGCCGGTCGAGGTGACGCGCGCGCTGCCGACCGTCGGCTCGGTGCTGTACGACGCGGTCATCGTCCCCGGCGGGAAGGAGTCGGTGACGGCGCTGGAGGCCGACGGCAGCGCCGTTCAGTTCGTCGCGGAGGCGTTCAAGCACGGCAAGGCGATCGGGGCCATCGGAGACGGGATCCGCCTGCTGTCGAGCGCCCGGCTGAACGGAGTGAACAACCACGGGGAGGCGCTGACCGCCGACCAGGGCGTCGTCATGCAGTCGGCGTCCGGCGTGACCGGCGAGTTCGTCGAGCAGTTCGTCATGGCGGTGGCGGCACACCGGCACCACAACCGCGATCTCGCCCCCGTGCCGGCCTGAGCCGCGCCGGGACGTCGAAGAGGTCCGCGCCCACCGGACGCGGACCTCTCGCCCGTGTCTTACGCGGTCACGCCGACGGTGTCGTCGGGTGCGCACTCGACGTCGTCGACGCCGCCGACGCAGTACACCGAGTAGGCGCGCTCGATGACCGGCAGGGCGGTGTTGCGCACGGGGATCCCGCCCGGCGTTATCCCCTTCTCCACGCCGCGGTGGGCGTGCCCGTGCACGGCGAGGTCGATCCCCGCTCCGTCGATCACCTCGGCGAGCAGGTAGCTGCCGAGGAAGGGGAAGATCTCGAGGGGTTCGCCGGTGAGGGTGTCCTTGACCGGCGCGTAGTGGGTCAGGGCCACGCGCGCGTCCGCGTCCAGCGCGCCCAGTGCCTCGCCGAGCTTGGCCGCGGTGGCCTTGGTGTGGCGAATGAAGGCCTTCATCTCCGGCTCGCCGAAGTCGGAGCCGCAGCGGCCCGCGAAGCCGCCGCCGAAGCCCTTGGCGCCGGCGACGCCGAGGCGCTTGCCATGGCAGTCGATCACCGTTGACTCGCCTTCGAGGACGGTGATCCCCGCGTCCTTCAGCGCCTTCGTGATCTCGGTCTCCGCGTCGGAGTGGTAGTCGTGGTTGCCGAGCACGGCGATGACCGGGACGCCGATGTCGCGGAGTTCCTCCGCGGCCATCCGTCCCTCCTCCGCCGTGCCGTGCTGGGTCAGATCGCCGGCAACAAGTAGGACGTCGGCGTCATCGGCGATCCCGGTCAGTCGGTTGCGGTACAGACCGCGCACATCCTCGCCGACGTGGATGTCGCCGACCGCGGCCACACGAATCATGTGGGCGATTCCTCCGTTTTCGGGGGCCGAATCTCCACGACGGTCACATCGTTGGAGATCCGTCTTCCGCCGGCCGCCTCACGGGCGACCGTCTCGATGAGTTCCCGCCTCCGGGAAGTCGCCACCTGGCCGCGCAGGAACACGACGTCACCACGGACGTCGACCTGGATGCCGAGTTCGACCGTGCGGGCGTCCTCGGCGAGGCGGCTCTTGATGCGGGCGGCGAGGTAGTGGGGCGGGTCGCTGGGCGTCATCCGTCACTCCCTTCGTACGGCGGCCCGTACTCGATCACGCGCAGGCGGTGCAGCAGGGTCAGGTAGGCGTAGGCGTACGGGGAGTCCGCCGTGGCGGCGATCACCCGCGGCCAGTCCACCTGCTCGCGCAGCGCCCGCGACACCGGTAGGTATCCCCCGAAGTCGCTGGCCTTCTCGTCGAACGCGAGAAGGCGCAGGACCGTCAGGTCGGTGGCGGTCAGCACCGGCATGGCGACCGCCTCGACGTTCAGCTCCTCGGCGCGGGCGAGCAGCGCGGCGTCCACGGCCCGCCCCGACGGCCGGAAGATCAGGTCGACCGTACGGCCGTCGTCATGGACCTTGGCGAGCCATGCCTCGGGAATCTCGACGCGCCGCATCCCCACGGATTCCAGGGCGGAGAGGGCACCCTCGACCTCGTCCTCGGTCAGCACGAAGTCGACGTCGTGGGTCGACGGCGCGGCGCCGCGCGCGTACGCGGCGAACCCGCCGGTCAGCGCGAATTTGATCCCGGCGTCGGTCAGCGCCGCCGCGGCCTTCCGCAGAGTCTTCAGCAGCTCGCCCGGTGCGGCCTCGACGTCACTCATGACGCGGGACCCTCCGGGCGGCGTCCGGGGCGCTCAATCGCCAAGCCCGGTGACCGCGTCCCGGGCCCGGTCCGCCACGGCGGCCGCCTTCCCTACCGTCTTGAGGATGCCGGGCCTGGGCGGCGTGTTGGGATGCGGCCGCGTCGGGGCCAGCTTCTTGCCCTCCTCGACCTTGGTGCCGAGCTCGTCGGCCTCCTTCGCGCTGAGCGCCTCCCGCATGCGGGGCCACACGCGCTCCTCCTCGTAGGCGATGTGCTCGCGCCCGTCGACGGTGAACGTGCGGAGGCGGTCCTCGAACCTCGGATCGTCGGGGTCGAGGTCCAGCAGATCGTTGAGGATGTGCTTGGCGGCCTGCTCCTGGTCGGTGGCCTCGTCGGCGAGGTGGTCGCCGTCGGGCAGCTTGTCGCGGACCGCCGGCCAGAAGTACTCCTCCTCGACGGCCTCGTGCTTGGACTCCTCGATGATCAGCTGCTCGACCAGCCTCTTGCGGATCTCCTTCTGCTCCGGGTCGGCTCCGGTCGCCGCCGTGGGCCCCGATTCGAGCTCCGCGAGCGCCTGTTCGACCTCTACGTGGTCTTTGCTAAGTACGTCGAAAACGTTCGGCATGGTTCCCTCCCCATGGTGCCGACGCGCCCACCCTGCCCGCGACGGGTGGTTCAAAACGCCATCGGCCGCCCCGGCGGCGTACCGCTCGCGCGGCCCTCGCGGGCCGCTCGGCGTGGGCTCCGCGGGGCGCTCGGCGAGGGCTCCTCGGGCCGAGGATTTCGGCGCTCCGTCGGCGGGTAGTCGACCGGTTACTCGGACCACGGGGAGGTCGATCGGTGAGCCGTGTCACCGTCGTGATCGCCACCAGGAACAGGCGATCGGAGCTGCTGCGCACCCTCGACCGGCTGGCGGCCCTGCCGGACCGGCCGGTCATCGCGGTGGTCGACAACGGCTCGGAGGACGGCACCGCGACCGCGGTGGCGGCCGATCACCCCGGCGTGCGGATCGTGCCGCTGGGCCGCAACCGGGGGGCCGCGGCCCGCAACGTCGGCGTCCATCTGGCCCGCACCCCGTACGTCGCGTTCAGCGATGACGACTCGTGGTGGGAGCCGGGGGCGCTGACCCGCGCCGCCGACCTGTTCGACGCCCATCCGCGCCTCGGCCTGATCGCGGCGCACACCCTCGTCGGGCCCGAACGCGAGCCCGACCCGATCAACGCGGCGATGGCCGAGTCGCCGCTCCCGCCCGATCCCGACCTGCCCGGCCCGCCGGTCCTGGGGTTCCTGGCGTGCGCCTCGATCGTCCGCCGGCGGGCGTTCCTCGACGTCGGCGGGTTCAGCCCGCTGCTGTTCTTCGTCGGCGAGGAGCGCCTGCTGTCCTACGACCTGGCCGCCGCGGGCTGGGGGCTGTGCCACGTCCCGGAGGTCGTCGCGGTGCACGAGCCGTCGGCCGACCGGCTGCCGTCCCGCCGGCGCCGTCGCAGCGAGCTGCGCAACACGGTGCTCACGACCTGGATGCGCCGTCCCGGCCTGGTGGCGGTGCGGGAGACCGCGCGGCTGGGGGCGCGGGCGCTGCGGGACGGCGACTCGCGCGCGGCCCTCGCGGGCGCCGCCGTGCGCCTGCCGTCGGCGCTGGTCGCGCGACGGCCCGTCCCGGCGGCCGTCGAGGGCGGCATCCGCCGGCTGGCCGGGGAGGCCCGGTGAGCCCGGATCCGCGGGTCGCCGTGGTGATCATGACCCGGGACCGCCGGCCCGAACTGCTGCGGACCCTCGACCTCATGACCCGGCTGCCCGAACGCCCACAGATCATCGTCGTCGACAACGCCTCGTCCGACGGCACTTCGGAGACCGTCGCCGACGCGTACCCGCGGGTCCGGCTGATCCGGTCGGCGCGCAACCTGGGCGCCGTCGCCCGCAACCTCGCCGTCGAGGACGTGTCCACCCCGTACGTCGCCTTCTGCGACGACGACACCTGGTGGGAGCCGGGCGCGCTGGGGCGCGCGGCGGACCTGCTCGACCGGTATCCCCGGCTGGCGACGGTCACCGGCCTGATCCTGGTCGAGCCGGGGCTGGAGGAGGATCCCATCACCCCGGAGCTGCGGCACTCGCCGGTGCCCGCCCCCGGCTGGATGCCGGGCCCCGCGCTGATGAGCATCCTGGCGGGCGCGTCGATGATCCGGGTCGAGGCGTTCCGCGAGGTCGGCGGGTTCTCGCCGCGGCTGGTGCTGGGCGGGGAGGAGGAACTGCTCGGCATGGACCTGGCGACCCGGGGCTGGTGGATGTGCTGGGCCGAGGACGTCGTCGTGCACCACGCCGCGTCGGCCGCCCGCGATCCCCGCGAACGGCGCCGGGTCGGCATCCGCAACACGCTCTGGACGACCTGGCTGCGCCGCCCGGTCCGGTCGGCCGTCCGCAGGACGCTGACCGTGCTGCGCTCGGTGCCCCGGGACCGTACGAGCGTGTCGGCGGTCGCCGAGGCCCTCGGCGGCCTGCCGTGGGTGATCCGGGAACGGCGGCCGGTCCCCCATCACGTCGAGCGGGCCCTGCGGCTGCTGGAGAGGCCCCAGCGCACCTCCCCCGCCCGCCGCTACGTCGGCTGAAGCGGTCCCGATGGCGCTGGGAACGCTCGGACGGCGGCATGATGACGTGCATGACGGAACGTTCGCTGCGGGTGGTGCTGGCCGAGGACTCGGTCGTCCTGCGTGACGGCATGTCGGAACTGCTGTCCGCGCGGGGATGCGTGGTCGTCGCGGCGGTCGGCACCGCTGAGGACCTGCTGGCGGCGGTCGCCGAGCACGGCCCCGACGTCGCCGTCGTGGACATCCGGATGCCGCCCTCGCACACCGACGAGGGCATCCGTGCCGCCCTTGAGCTCCGCAAACGTTGGCCGGAGGTCGGCATCCTCGTCTTCTCCCAGCATGTGGAGGCGATCCTGGCGGAGCGGCTGCTGTCGGCCGGTGCCGCCGGAGTGGGCTACCTGCTCAAGGAACGGGTGGCCCGCACCGCCGAGCTGGTCGATGCCCTGCACCGGGTGGCCACGGGCGGAACGGTTCTCGATCCGGAGATCGTCACCGGGCTGCTGCGGGACGGTACCCGGCGGAACCGGATCGACTCGCTCACGCCGAGGGAGCGGGAGGTGCTCGACCTCATGGCGCAGGGGCACTCGAACCGGTCTATCGCCCAGCGCCTGGTGGTCACGGAGCGCGCGGTGGAGAAGCACGCGGCCGCGATCTTCATGAAGTTCGACCTGCCTCCGACCGAGACCGACAATCGCCGGGTCAAGGCGGTGCTCACCTACCTGACCGAGACCGGAAGCGGCGCGTGATCCAGGCGGCTCCGACGTCGTGCCGGTGACGCGGTCACACTGTGCGACCGACGCTCACACCGTGCTCGGCAGGTCGGCGACGACGGTCGTGGGGCCGCCCTCGGGGCTGATGATCCGGATCGTTCCGCCCACGGCCTCCACCCGCCGGCCCAGGCCGGTCAGCCCGCTCCCGCCGTCCGGGAACGCGCCACCCCGTCCGTCGTCGGTCACGACCAGCCGGACCCGGCCGTGAGCGGCGACGACCTCGACGGTGGCGGTGTCCGCCCCACTGTGCCTGGCGACGTTGGTCAGGAGCTCGGCCGCGCAGAAGTACACCACGCGCTCGATCGCCGGATCCGGGCGTTCGCGCAGGTCCAGGCGCAGGCCGGCGGGGACCGGGCTGCCCATGGCCAGGGAGCGGAGGGCGGCGCCGAGACCCGCGTCGAGCGGAACCGGATTGATGCCACGGGTGATCCGCCGCAGCCCCGCGATGGCGTCGTCGGTCTGGGTCCGCGCCCGGGCGAGAAGGACGGACAGCCGGTCCGGCGCCGGATCCGGGCGTGCGCCGAGCGCGTCGTCGGCCAACGAGAGGGTCATGGCGATGGCGACCAGCTCGGCCTGCGTTCCGTCGTGCAGATCGCGTTCGATCGAGCGCAGGGCCTCGGTGTTCTCGGCGGCCAGCGCGTGCCGTGACCGTTCGAGCGCGCGCATCCGCCGCTGCCCGGACGTCGGGCCGAGCAGGAGCCGGGCCAGCCGGCGGTTCAGCCCGCTCGCCCTGCGAATGGCGGCGGGGACGGCCGCCAGCAGGACGAGCCCGAGCGACGGGCCGGCGACGCTCGCCCACCAGGGGACGGCCCGGTCATGCGGGGCGAGCACATGAACGAGCACGGGGAAGCCGATCAGCCACACCGCGGTGGCCGGCAGCACGACCGCGACCAGGAAGGCCGCCAGGCCGGCCGGGAGGCGGAGGACCAGGTACAGCAGGGCCCGCCAGCCCGACGGGTCGGTGAGCCCGGCGCGGATCCAGCCGAGCACTCCGGGCGCGGGCGGCACCGGCTCGGGGCCGGGCACGTCCTCGCCGAGGAGCCCGGCGACGGCGCGGCGGTGCAGTCCGCCGAGCACCCGGGCGCCGCGCAGGCCCGCCGCGACGAGCGGAAGCCCGATGAGGGTCACCGCCAGAAGCGTGCCCGCGTACAGCATGGCGAAGACGAAGACGGCACCGGCGACGGCCGCCGGCAGCCCCGCGACGGCGAAAACGACCTCGCCGGGCCGCACGGCGGGCCGAGGCAGAGGGGGCCGGAACCGGGACAGGCGAGGCCGGACCCGGGGCTCGCTGGGCCGGGATCGGGACAGGCGGGGCCGGAACCGGGGAAAGCGGGGCCGGAACCGTCCCGCCCGTCGGGCCTCCTCCGGGTCGGCGGCGCGCCGGAGCCCGGCGGGGCCGCCCGAGTGGTCAGCCACGCTGCCCCGCGACCGTCTCCGTGGCCGGCCCGGAGGTCGCCCGCAGCCCGGTGAGGAGGATGCCGAGCGCGGCCAGCGCCGCCACACCCGCCGCGATCGATCCATAGCCCGCCGGGTGCATCGACGGGAGCGGGGATCCCGGCAGGGTCACGCTGAACGAGCTCACGCTGACCCCCGCGACGGCCGTGCCGGTGAGCGTGCCCACCGCCGTGATCAGCAGACACTCGGCGCAGAGCATCGACGCGAGCTGCCGGCGGGTCGCGCCGACCAGAGTCAGCAGCGCGAACTCGCGGCGCCGCGCGGCGGTCAGCGCCGCCAGGGTGTTGACCGTCGACACGCCGCCGAAGCAGACGAGGATGGTCAGCTCGACCTGGCGGAGCCAGACGTCGCCGGCGGAGTTCACCGAGGTCAGCTCCGTTCCCGAGAGGTGGTGGGCGGCGTCCTTGACCGTATCGCCGAGGGACAGGAACGCGCACGCCAGCGCGGTCAGCAGCGCCAGGGGGACCACGGCCGACGACAGCCGGGCGGCGTACCCGCGCAGGTTCGCGTCGGCGAGCCGGCCCGAGCGGGGGGCGACGACCCGTACGGACAGGCCGAGGACCGTGACGACGGCCACGGTGAACAGCGGTCCGAGGAGCGCGACCGCCACCATGAGGACCAGCGTGGCCAGCAGCGCGCCCTGCCCGGCCTTGTCCGGGGGCTGCCGGGCGACGGCGAGGCAGAGACCGCCTCCGCCGGCGAGTGCGAGGAACCCGGCGGGCGTGCGGATCGGTCCGAATCGCCGGTCGCCGCCGACGCTCTCCCCGAGCGCGACGGCCGGGGCGACGCGGCAGACCGGGCGGGCGGCGACCACGGCCGACAGCATGCCGAGGAGGAGCGCGATCACCGAGGCGGCCGCGGCGGGTACCGGAGTGAACGGGATCCGGCTTCCGGCCGGCACCAGGTCCCGGTCCACGAGCGCGCCGAGCAGACGGTGGGCCCCCAGCGCCCCGGCCGCCCAGCCGGCCGGGCTGACGAGGAGGACCACGATCAGTACCTGCCGGCGCACCAGCCCGCGGACCTGCCGGGGGGTGGCCGCCACGGTGCGCAGGAGCGCCAGATCCCGATGCTGCTGGCGGATCGCGAAGCCGAGGGTGTTGACCACCACGAACAGGGCCACCAGGACGGCGATCTCCCCGAACGCCCCGCCGATGATCACGAGACCGGGCTGCCCCGCGTACGCCGGGGGAGAGACGACGCTCGCAGCGATCAGCGACCCGAACAGGGTGATCGCGGTCACCGCCATGAACAGGGCCGTGGCGAGCCCGGCGAACGTCGCGGGCCGGGTCCGGATCTGCCCGAAGGCCAGTCGCAGCACGTCAGCCTCCCAACCGGCTCAGCCGGGCGGAGACGGCCGCCGCCGAAGGGCGATCCAGGTCATCGACGATGACGCCGTCGGCCAGCACCACGACGCGGTCGGCGTACCCGGCGGCGACCGGGTCGTGCGTCACCATGACGCAGGTCTGCCCCTGCTCCTCGACGCCGGCGCGCAGCAGCGAGAGGATCTCCATGCCGGTCCGCCGGTCGAGCGCGCCCGTGGGCTCGTCGGCGAACAGCACCCTCGGGCGGGAGACCAGGGCCCGCGCGATGGCGACCCGCTGCTGCTGGCCGCCGGACAGCTGCCCGGGACGGTGCCGCTCGCGCCCGCCGAGCCCCACCTGCCGCAGCGCCTCGCGCACCGCCGTCCGCTCGGGCGGCCGCCCGGCGAGCCGGCCCGGCAGCGTCACGTTCTGCTCGACCGTCATGGCGGGCATCAGATTGAACGACTGAAAGACGAAACCGACCTCGGCGCGGCGCAGTTCGGCCAGCCGCCGCTCCCGCAGCCGGGACACCTCGGTCGGTCCCCACCAGACGGTGCCGGAGGTCGGCCGGTCCATGCCCGCGACGCAGTGCAACAGGGTCGTCTTGCCCGACCCGGAGGGCCCCATCACGGCCGTGAACGTCCCCGGTGCGAAGGCGACGGTCACGCCGCGGAGGGCGTGGACGGCGTTCGCGCCCCTCCCGTAGCGACGGTGCAGGTCATCGCACCGGGCCACCGCGCCGTCGCCGGGAGCGGCGTCCGCCGTGCCGTCTCGAGAGGGCGTGGTGGCGTCGAGCGCGCCGCCGGGTCGGTACGGCGAGGCGGCGGCGCCGGTTCCCGGACCGTCGTGCGCCGGGAAGCGGCCGTGCGGGTTCGAAAAGGGCATGTCGCAAGCCTGGACCGGTCGGAGGAGCCGCACGATCGTGCTTCCATCCGGATTCGTGGTACGGGAATCCGCACCCCGGCACGCTCGCGTCGCCGGGTGGACCGGACCTCAGATGCGGATCGCGTCCTTGGCCAGTGCGGCCGCGTCGGCGGGTGGGGTCTCGACGCCTCGCTGGAAGGCGTCGGCGAAGGCCTCCTCGCCGAGGGCGGCCATGGCGGCGGTCGAGATCCGCTCCACGTCACCGCGTTCGGCCGGTGGGAGCGGCGCGTGCACGCTACGGCGGGCCGAATCGGCCGCGCCGAGCAGCACGGCGGCGCGCCGGGCGTCGCCGGACAGGATGAGCACGCCCGCCACTCCCTCCAGGGACAGTGCCAGCGCGCGCGGTTCGCCGAGCGCCACGGCGATCTCCAGCCCGCGGCGATGGCACGCGGCGGCTCCGGCCGCGTCCCCGCGCGCCTCGGCGGTGAAGCCGAGCTCCGCGAACAGCAGGTGCTCCCCGATCTCGGACGACTCGTACTCGTCCCGGACGCGCCGCAGGTGCCGGTCCGCCGCGTCCAGGTCACCGGAGCGGCGGGCGCCGAGGGCGAGGCCCATCAGCGAGTGCACCTCGCCGTACCGGTGGCCCTGTTCGGCGGCCAGCCGCAGGGCCTCCCGGTGCAGGTCGCGTGCCCGGTCCCAGTCGCGGGCGAGCAGCGCGAGCCTGCCCAGGCCCGAGAGGCGCGCGGAGACCTCCGTCTCCAGGCCCAGTTCGCGGGCGATGCGCAGGCCCTCGTTCTGGCGGCGTTCGGCCTCGGCGTAGTCGCCCCTGATCTCGGCGAGCTCGGCGAGCGGTGTCACCGTCTGCAGTTCGCCCCAGCGGTCACCGAGGTCGCCGAAGAGGTCCGCGGCGTGCGGGCCCGCCTCCTCGACGGTGCCGAGGTCGCCCTGGACGAGCGCGAGCATCGCGCGCAGCCCGTACGCGGCTGCGGTACCCCACGGGTCGCCGGCCTCGGTGCACAGGTCGAGCGCCCGCGCGTTGGCCCGCTCGCTCGCCACGGGATCGCCGGAGTGGAACAGCCCGTACGCGTACAGCCACAAGGCCCGGCCGCGGCGCGCGGGGTCCGCGATGCCGTCCGGCTCGGCGCCCGCCGCGGACCGGTCCCCGGTCAGCAGCGCGAACGCGGCGCGTAGCACGCGGACCTCGGCGGCGTCCGGCGCGACGTCGAGCACCGCCGACAGGGCGCGGCGGGCCTCGTGCAGGCGGCCGCGCAGCAGCCACCACCGGCTCAGGGCCGTGACGAGCCGCACCGCCTCCTCCAGGGCGGGCCGCCGCACTGACTCGTCCAGGGCGGGCCGCCGCAGCGCCTCCTCCAGCGCGGCGCGCATGTTGGCGGACTCGGCGTCGAGCCGGTCCAGCCAGGCCCGCTGCCCGCCGTCGCGCAGCCGCGGCTCGGCGCGCTCGGCGAGCCGGAGGTAGTGGCGCAGGTGCCGGTCGCGGGTCGCGTCGAGGTCCCGCATCTCGTGGAGCCGCTGCGTCGCGTACGCGGCGACGGACTCCAGCAGGCGGTAGCGGGGCCCCGCCGGTCCGTCGGCGACCACGACCAGAGACCGGTCCACCAGCCGGGTGAGCAGATCGAGGACCTCCTCGCGGCGGACTCCGTCGCCCGCGCAGATCGCCTCCGCCGCGTCCAGGTCGCAGCCGTCCACGGGCACGGCGAGGCGGCGCAGGACGATGCGCTCCGGTGCGCCGAGCAACTCCCAGCTCCAGTCGATCACGGCGCGCAGGGTCTGCTGGCGCGCCGGCGAACCGCGCCGCCCGGTGGTGAGCACCCGGAACCGGTCGTCCAGGCGCGCCGCCAGCTCCCGCACGCCCAGGGCGCGGACGCGGGTCGCGGCGAGTTCGAGGGCGAGCGGGATGCCGTCGAGGCGGCGGCAGATCTCGGCGACGGCCTCGCGGTCGGACTCCAGCGAGAACCCGGGGGCGGAGGCGGAGGCGCGGTCGGCGAACAGCCGCACGGCGTCGTTCTCCTGAAGCGGCTCGACGAGATGCACCGCCTCGCCGGTCAGGCCCAGCGGCTCGCGGCTGGTGACCAGGATCCGCAGCCCGGCCGCGGTGCCCAGCAGCAGTTCGGCCAGCTCGGCGGCCAGGTCGACGACCTGCTCGCAGTTGTCGAGAACGAGCAGGAGCCGCCGGTCGCGCAGCGCCGCCGCGAGGCGTCGCGCGGGCGCCACGGACGTGCCCGTCCCGGGCACGCCGGACGGCAGGTCGTCGCGGACACCGAGCACGGCGGAGATCTCCTGGGCCAGGGCCGCCGTGCCCCCGCGCTGCCCGGCGAGTTCGATGAGCCACACGCCGTCCGGGAAACCGGCCTCGTCCTCGGCGGCGAGCCGGGTGGCGGCCTCCACCGCGAGCCGGGTCTTGCCGACCCCACCCGGCCCCGAGAGCGTGACGAGACGGGCCGTCCGGACGAGCCGGGCGAGATGGTCCAGGGACCCGTCACGGCCGACCAGCGCGGTGAGCGGGATCGGCAGGTTGGACCGCGGCACCGGGCCGGCCGGCACGGCCGCGTCGGGCCGCTCCGGCTGCGAGGCCGGAGCCAGCGACCCGTCCTGCCGCAGGATCGCCTCGTACAGGGCCGCGAGCTCCGGGCTCGGATCGAGGCCGAGGTCGTCCACCAGCAGCTTCCGCAGCTCGGCGTAGGAGGCCAGCGCCTCGCTCTGCCGCCCGGCCGCGTAGAGGGCGCGCATCTGGACCGCGCGCAGCCGCTCCCGGAGCGGGTGGCGCGTCACCAGGTCGGCGAGCTCCCCGGCGAGCAGCGCGTGGTCGCCCGCCTCCAGCCGGGCCTCGGCCTGCTCCTCCAGGACGGCGAGGCGCTGCTCGGCCAGCCGGTCGGCCGCCGCGCGCGCGAACTCCTCGTCCGCGACGTCGGCGAACGCGGGTCCCCGCCACAGCTCCAGCGCCTCGGTGAGCAGCGCGGCCCGCGCCCGCGGATCGGTCCGCGTCCGGGCCCGCGCCGCCAGCGCGCGGAAACGGTCGGCGTCCACCTCGTCGCCGGGACGGTCGAGGACGAGTCGATAGCCCGGCGCCTGGCGCACCACGCGGTCGTGGCCGATCGCCCGGCGCAGCACCGAGACCTTGGCCTGCAGGGCGTTGGCGGGGCGGCCGGGCGGCCGTCCGCCCCACAGGTCCGCCACGAGCCGGTCGGCGGAGACGGGCCGTCCCTCATGCGCCAGCAGGTCGGCCAGCAGCGCCCGGACCTTCGCCTCGGGGATCTTCACGGGCGCCCCGTCCCCGTCCCACACGGTCACCGGACCGAGCACACCGAACCGCATGCCAGCACCGTACACACGGGGCCGTGGCCGTCCGTCAGCAGATCATCAGCGTTTCCGAAGCGGCCCCCGGCAGAGTCGTTCCCGTCAGCGCACCGCGACACCGACACCACAGGGAGGCAGGCCATGACCAGGTACGAAGGCCGCAATGAGGATTCGATGACGACCACGACCGAGCCGGCCGACGCCCTTCTCGAGCCCGCGCGTCTCGGCGGCCTCGTCCTGCCGAACCGCCTGGTGATGGCGCCCATGACCCGCAACCGGGCGGACGCCGACGGCGTTCCCGGCTCGCTGATGGCGACCTACTACGCCCAGCGCGCCGCCGCCGGACTGATCGTCGCCGAGGCCGCCACCCCCAACGCGGTCGGGCTGACCTACCCGAACATCCCGGCGATCTACGGTCCGGCGCACGTGGCGGGCTGGCGGGACGTCACCGACGCGGTCCGCGCCGCGGGCGGGCGGATGTTCCTGCAGATCCAGCACGGCGGCCGCATCGGCCACCCCGACAACAGCGGGCTGCACCCGATCGCCCCCTCTCCCGTCCCGCTCCCCGACCCGATCTACACACCGTCGGGCTTCCAGCCCGCCGTCACACCCCGCGAGATGACGCTCGACGACGTCCACAGGACCGTCGCCGACTTCGCAGCCGCCGCCCGCAACGCCGTCGACGCCGGATTCGACGGTGTGGAGGTGCACTCCGCCAACGGCTACCTGCTGCACCAGTACCTCTCCAGCGCCACCAACCGCCGCACCGACGCCTACGGCGGCCCGATCGAGAACCGGATCCGGTTCACGGTCGAGGTCACCCGCGCCGTCGTCGACGCCATCGGTCCCGACCGCGTCGGCGTGCGGATCGCTCCCGGTGTGACGGCGAACGCGATGTACGAGGACGACGTCGACGAGCTCTATCCCGCGCTCGTCCGGGCCCTGGCCGAGATCTCCCCGGCCTACCTGCACGTCGTGTACGCCGACCCGGACCAGGACGTCTTCCGCGCGATCCGTCGTCTCTGGCCCGGAACACTGATCGCCAATCCCAAGCTTCCGGAAGTCACCACCGGTCACGTCCTCCACGAGTCGGCCCGGCTCGTGGCGGCGGGCGCCGATCTGATCGCGCTCGGCCGCCCGTTCCTGGCCAACCCCGACCTCATCGAACGGCTGCGCGTCGGTGCCCCGCTCAACCCGATCAGAGACCGGCACCTGATGTACACCGGCGACGCGACGGGCTACATCGACTACCCCACCCTCGAGGCCGCCGCGCAGCCCGCCTGACACCTCGCCTCCCGGCCCTGACGATCCCGCGACCTGCCCGGACCGGACCGTCAGCCCGCCGGCTGGCGGAGACCGGCGAGGGCGGCGAGGACCTCGTCGACCGTGATCCGGAGCAGGCGGGGGTCGGGTTCGCCGCCGTGCGCGTCACCCGGACGGCCGCCCGTGCCGTGCCACAGGGCGACGTGCGGGCCGTCCTCCGGCGGTCCCCACAGCGCCGGGGAGACCGGGCCGAACAGCGTCACGGACGGCACGCCGTACGCGGTGGCCAGGTGGGACACGCCGGTGTCATTGCTGACCACGACGGCGGCGTCGGCGACGAGGGCGGCCAGGCCGGTGAGCCCGGTGGTCCCGGCCGGCACGGCCGTGGCGGGCAGCCCGGCGCCCTCGGCGACGGCCGCCGCGAGGTCGCGTTCCGCGGCGGTCCCGGTGATCACCACCGGGTGTCCCTCGGCGGCCAGCGCACGGGCCACGGCCGCGAAGCGGTCGGCCGGCCAGCGGCGGGCGGGGAACGCCGCGCCCGGGTGCACGACGGCCGCCCGGCGGACCGGCGGTTCCGCCGCCGGGGCGCGCAGCAGCAGGTCGCCCGGGTCGGCCGGGACCCCCCACCGCTCGACGAGGCGGCACCACCGGGCGACCTCGTGCTCGTCGTCGTCCCACCACGGGCCGTCGACGTCCGGGGCGGCCGCGGACGCGTACATCATGCGGGTCGCCGCGCCGGTCGCGTCGATCGGCCGGTGGCTGGCGGGGCCGTTGCCGTGCAGGTCGACGGCGACGGCCGGCGGCGGCCCGTCCCACGGGATCGGCCGCAGCTCCCCGGTCGGCAGCAGCCGGTCGATCGCCCCGGTCAGTTCCGCCAGGGGCCGCAGCGCCTCTGGGGCGGCCAGGACCGTCTCGGCGTCCGGGTAGGCGCGGCGCAGCGCCCGGTAGGCGGGCACGCCGGTGAGGAAGTCGCCCAGGCCGAGGGCGCGCAGCATCAGGACGGCGGGCAACGGGTCACCTCGGCCAGGGTCTCCTCCCAGTCGGCGAGGAAGCGGGGCAGGCCGTAGCGCTCGAGTGCGGCGGCGCGGGCGGCCTTGCCGAGCCGGGCGGCCTCCTCGCGGTCGGCCAGCAGCCGCCGCAGACCGTCGCGGAGCCGGTCGGGCCGGGTGGAGATGATCCCCGCCTCGCGGGGCACCGCCTCGACGACCTCGGTGGTGGCCAGCGCCACCACCGGCATGCCCAGGTGCATGGCCTCGAGCAGCGACAGGCCCAGGGAGGTCCACCGGATCGGGTGCAGGTAGACGCGCCGCCGGGCCAGCTCCTCGTGCATGCGCTCCTGCGGCAGGTCCTCGTAGGCGTGGACGCCGGGCAGGCCGAGCCGGCCGGGCAGGTCCCGGACCTTCATCCCGAACACGTCCAGCCCCATGCCCTCCGCGAAGTACGGCAGCAGGTCGGTACCGACGCAGCGGCCGCGCCGCAGCGGCTCGTTCACCACCACGGCCGTCCGCTCGAGCTCGCCGGTCCACCGGAGCCCCGGGTCGACGATGCCGTGCTCGACGACGGCGGTCGGCGTGCACCCGTTGTCCCACATCAGCCGGTTGAAGTGGGTGACGTGGACGAGGAGGATCTCCGGCCGGTCGGCCATCGGGTGCCGGGTCAGCGGCACGCCGCCCCAGGGCGCGTCGTGCTCGACGTACACGGCGGGCACGTCCACGCCGGGACGGCGGCCCAGCCACTCCTCGGCCAGCCTCTCCTCGTGCGGCCGCTGGAGGACGACCACGTCGATCTCCTCGTCACGGAGCCGCTCGGGCGGCACCTCGACGGCGTTCGCGGGCCACTCCCAGGTACGGGCCCGGCCGAGGCCGTCCGGCCCCCGGTCCGGCGTCACCGGCAGCACGTACGTGTGCGGCCCCTGGACGAAGGCGGTCGCCCACGACCCGTGGACGTGCCAGATCAGCACCCTCATCGGCTCACCTCGATGGCGAGTTTCTCGACGGAGTCGGCGACCTCCTGGGCCGTGACCTCCGACAGGCAGGGATGTCCGTCGATGGGGCACTCGCGTGCCCGGGTGTCGCGGCAGGCGGCGTTCTGGTCGCCGAGCAGGACGTGCGGCACGCCATGGGGCGCCCACCGCGCCGCCGGGACGACGGGGGCGAACAGCGACACCACCGGCGTGCGGACGGCGGCGGCCAGGTGCGCCGGACCGGTGTTGCCGACGACGACCACGGCCGCCCCGGCGAGGATCGCGGCGAGCTCGGCCATGCTCGTACGGCCGCCCAGGTCGACGCCGGTCTCCCCCGCGACCCGCGCCGTCAGGTCGCGCTCGGCGCCGGCGCCGGTGACGAGGGTCCGCCATCCGCGCCCGGTCAGCTCGGCGACCGCCTCGGCGCAGCGCCGGGCGGGCCAGGCGCGGGCCGGGACCGACGCGCCCGGGTGGAGGACGACGTACCGGTCCCCGCCGGTCAGGTGCCGCACGTCGGGTAGCGGAGTCCGTACGGCGAGGCGGCCGTCGTCGCCGGGCGGGAGCCGGAAACCGGCCGCGCGGGCCAGCGAGAGCCCGCGTTCGGCCTCCGGGACGTCGTCGTCGAGCCGGTGCCGTACGTCCAGCAGCGCGCCCGGGTAGTCGACGCTGATGGCGGCCGTGCGAACGACGCCGGCCAGCCGCAGCAGCAGCGCGGTCGGCAGCGGCGACTGGTGGAAGGACGTCAGGATCAGCGCGTCGTCGAACCGCCCGGCGGCCAGCCGGTCCACGAGCGCGTCGACCTCGTCGCGGCGGACCGGCGGCGGACGGAGATCGACCCAGGGCGCGCGCCACACGACGACCTCGTCGACGCCGGGCAGCAGCCGGGCGGCCGCCTCGCCGCGCGGCCCGACCAGCATGGTGACGTGCGCGGACCGCGCGGCGACGGCCCGGACGGCCGGCCCGGCGAGCAGCACGTCACCGGCGTTGTCCAGGCGCACCACCAGCGAACGCCGCTCGCCGCCGACCCGCCGGCCTCCGCGCTCACTCATGCCAGCTCACCGCACCCGTACCGCCCGCCAGCGCGTACCGGACGGCCTCCTCGAGCCCGGCGGCGCGCCGCACGCCGGCCGTCTCCCCCGGCCGGGTCCGCGGCGTCGGGATCAGTACGCCGCGCGCCCCGGCGGCCCGCGCCGCCGCGACGTCGCCGCCGATGTCCCCGACGACCAGGCACTCCTCGGGGGCGACGCCGAGGTCGGCCGCCGCCTGGAGCACCAGGCCGGGGGCCGGTTTGCGGCAGTCGCAGCCGTCGCCCGTGCCGTGCGGGCACTGCCGCCACGTGTCGAACGGGCCGAGCAGTTCGGTCACCCGCGCGTTGACCGCGGCGACCTCGGCCTCGGTGGCCAGGCCGCGCGCGATCGCGGACTGGTTCGTGACGACGCCGACGCGCAGCCCGGCCCGCCGGGCGAGGTCCAGGGCCTCCTTCGCGCCGGGCACCGGCTCGACCTTCTCGGGATCCTTGTTGTAGGGGACGTCGTGGATCAGCGTGCCGTCCCGGTCGAACAGCACCGCCCGCACCGGCGGCGGCCAGGGGGCGGCCGACCGGGCCGCGACGAGGCCGCGCAGCCAGTGCCAGGTCGCGACCGGCGGGATGGCCAGGCTCGTCACCGTCATCACGGCGACCTAGCGGGCGGTGCGCGGCCCCGGCGCGATCCGCGCGGCCGCGAACTCCCCGACGCCCGCGAGGGCGCCGGCCGCCGCGCCCACCGCGAGGCGCCCGCGCCCGG
>NZ_BAABHJ010000029.1:0-21592 GCF_039542035.1 Actinoallomurus liliacearum | reverse complement strand
ACCGGGACCGCGACGCGGACGCGCACCGCGCCGACCCGGACCGGGACCGCGACGCGCGCGCCCCGGCGGCCCGCGCCGCCGCGCGCCTGCGCGCCCTTCGTCCTGCTCGTCGTCGGGCTGCTCGGCGGCGCGCTCGTCAGCCTCCTGCTGCTCAACACCGTCCTCGCCCAGGACGCCTTCACGCTCAGCGAGTTGCAGCGCGACAACCGGCAACTGGCCGAGCGCAAGCAGGCGCTGCAGGCCGACATCGCCCGGGAGAACGACCCGGCGGTGCTGCACCAGAAGGCCCGCAGCCTCGGCATGGTCGACCCGCAGGGCACCGCCTTCATCGACGCGCACACGGGTCGGGTGACCGAGGTCGGCGCCCCGCCGCAGGGCGTGTCCGACGAGGCCGTGGCCGCCGCCGCGGCCGGGGCCGTCACGGGCGCGCCCGGCGTGCTCGTGCCACCGGCGGGCGACCCGGCGCCGCGCCGGAACGCGCCGGACAAGAACCGGCAGACCACCCAGACCAAGCAGACCACCCAGAACAAGCAGAACACCCAGAAGGCCGCTCCGCGGCAGGGAGGCGGCACGCGGTGACCTCCCGGCGTGGTCGCGGGCCGGCCGCCCCCTCCCCGCCCGGAGGCCCGCGCCGCACGAGCGGTCCCGGGCAGGCCGGTCGCGGCCAGAGCACCCGTGGCCAGACCGGCCGTGGCCAGGCCGGCCGTGGCCAGAGCGGTCGCGGTCAGGGCGCTGCCGGGCGTTCGGGCGTCCGGGGGGCCGGCGGCGCCGAGCGAGCCGCCCGGCGCGATCGGGACGCCCGCCCGCCCACCGCGCCGCGGCGACGGCCACGGGCGCTGCTGCGGCGTCGCATCGTCCGGCGCGACCCGATCAAACGCCTGAACGTCGGCCTGCTGCTGGTGGCGTTCGTGCTGTCGCTGTTCGCCGGGCGCCTCGTCCAGCTCCAGGGCCTGGAGTCCAAGGGGTACGCCGAGGCGGCGATCCGCCAGCGGCTCAACCGGATCCCCCTGCCCGCGGTCCGCGGCGCGATCACGTTCGCGCAGGGCCAGCCCCTCGCCATGACCGTCGACGCCCGGGTGATCTACGCCGACCCCACGCTGATCCAGCAGTACGAGCAGAAGAACCACACGAACATCCGGAACAAGATCGCGACGACGCTCGCGTCGATGTTCGGGCTCGACCCGGCGACTCTGCTGAAGAAGCTGACCCCCCGGGCGAAGATGGACCGCTACCGGGAGCTGATCCACCACGTGGAGCCGGACCGCGCCCGCATGGTGACCGCGATGAACTTCACCGGCATCGGCACGCAGCAGGAGTACCGCCGGATCTACCCCGGCGGCTCCCTGGCCGCGAACGTCGTGGGCTTCGTCAACGCCGCGGGCGACGGGGCCGCGGGCCTGGAGTCCAGCACGAACAAGCTGCTCAAGGGCCGCAGCGGCTGGCAGAAGGTCGAGGTCAGCGAGAAGGGCCAGCGGATCCCCATGGGGGAGGACCAGCAGCTCAAGCCGATCCCCGGCAAGGGGCTGCGGCTGACCCTCGACCAGGACATCCAGTGGAAGGCACAGGACGCGATCGCCAAGCAGGTCAAGGCGACCAAGGCGCAGAGCGGCAGCGTCATCGTGATGGATCCCCGCTCGGGCCAGATCCTGGCGATGGCGACGGCGCCGACCTTCGACCCGGCGAACTACGGCAAGTACCCCGAGAGCGACTGGGGCAACCGGGTGGTCCAGGACGACTTCGAACCCGGCAGCACCAGCAAGGTGGTCACCGCCGCGGCGGCGCTGGAGGCCGGGCACGTCACGCCGGACACGGTGTTCGACGTGCCGGACCACATCACGAAGTACGACCGGACGTTCCACGACTCCGAGACGCACCCGACGGAGTCCCTCACCTTCGGGGGCGTGCTCGCCAAGTCGAGCAACGTCGGCACCATCATGGCCAGCGACAGGCTGACGAACGCGCAGCTCTACCAGTACATGCGGGCCTTCGGATACGGCCAGGAGACCGGCATCGGCCTGCCGGGGGAGGACGCCGGCTCGCTCAAGCCGCCGAACCAGTGGTGGGGCACCGACCGCTACCCCCTCGCGTTCGGCCAGTCGGTCTCGGTCAACGCGCTGCAGGTCGCCAGCGTCTACGCCACGATCGCCAACCACGGGGTTCGCGTGACCCCCAGCCTGATCGCCGGCACCACCGACGACCACGGCAACCTCACCCCGGCGGCCAAACCGGCCCAGCGCCGCGTGATCAGCGGCACCACCGCCGCCGAGCTCACCAAGATGCTCGAAGGGGTCATCTCCAAGGAGGGCACCGCGCCCGCCGCGCAGATTCCCGGCTACCGCGTCGCGGGCAAGACCGGCACCGCGCAGCGCGTCAACCCCAGGACCGGGAACTACACGGGCGGGGGCTACAACGCGACGTTCGTCGGCTTCGCTCCCGCCGAGAACCCGCAGCTCGTCGTCGAGGTCGTGCTGCAGAAGCCGCAGAACGGCTACTACGGTGGTGAGGTGGCCGCCCCCGTCTTCAAGGACGTGATGAGCTTCGCGCTGCAGAGCCGGCGCGTCCCGCCGAGCGCGGGCCGGTCACAGAAGATCCGTATCTCCCCAGACCAGCGGTGACCGGCGGTACCCTCTCCGCCGTGTCCAACAGACCCGATCCCGATCTCATGCGACCCAAGACCGTCCCCGCCCGCCCGCTGTCCGGGCTGGTCTCACTCCTCGGCCTGACCGAGGGGAGTGAGCCGGTGCCGGGGATGGTCACCGGTGTGACGCACGACTCCCGGAAGGTCCGGCCGGGCGACCTGTACGCCGCGCTGCCGGGCAGCCGCTTCCACGGCGCCGTGTTCGCGGCGCAGGCCGCCGACGCGGGCGCCACCGGGATCCTCACGGACCGGGAGGGCCGCATCCGGGCCGAGAAGTCGGGGTTGCCGGTGCTCGTCGTGGACGACCCGCGCGCGGTGCTCGGCCGGGTGGCGTCCTGGGTGTACGGCGACCCGGCGCGCGACCTGACCCTGCTGGGCGTCACCGGCACGAGCGGCAAGTCCACCACGACGTTCCTGCTGGAGGCGGGCCTGCGGGCCGCCGGGCACGAGACGGGCCTGGTCGGCGGGATCGAGATCCGCGTCGGCGGCGAGGTCCTGCCGAGCGCGCTGACCACCCCGGAGGCCACCGACCTGCACGGCCTGTTCGCGCTGATGCGCGAGCGCGGCGTGACCGCGGCGGCCATGGAGGTCTCCAGCCACGCGCTGGACTTCGGCCGGGTGGGCGGCGCCTGGTACGAGGTGGCCGTGTTCACGAACCTGTCGCAGGACCACCTCGACCATCACCCGACGATGGAGGACTACTTCGCCGCGAAGGCCCGGCTGTTCACTCCCGAGTACAGCCGGATCGGCGTCGTCAACGTGGACGACGACTGGGGCCGGCGGCTGACCGGGATCGCGGGCGTCCCCGTCACGACGTTCTCCGCGGCCGGCGACGCCGACGCGGACTGGCGGGCGGCCGACGTACGCCTGCGCCCGGACGGCAGCGACTTCCGGGTGGTGGGCCCGGGCGGGGTGGAGGCCGACGCGCGGGTGCCGCTGCCCGGCCCGTTCAACGTCGCCAACGCGCTCGGCGCGATCGTGGCGCTGGTCGAGTCGGGGATCTCCCTGCAGACCGCGGTGCGCGGCGTCGGCGACCTGCCGGGGGTGCCCGGACGGCTGGAGCGCGTCGACGAGGGCCAGGAGTTCGCCGCGCTCGTCGACTACGCGCACAAGCCCGGCGCCGTCCAGGCCGTCCTGGAGACCCTCAGGCCGCTCGTCGCCGACGACGGACGCCTGATCATCGTGCTCGGCTGCGGCGGCGACCGCGACACCGGCAAACGTCCTGTCATGGGAGAACTCGCCGCGCGCCTGGCCGACGTGGCGGTCTTCACCAACGACAACCCGCGCACCGAGGACCCCTGGGTCGTCCTCACCGCTATGGTCGAGGGGATACTCACCGTGCCGGAGAGCGAGCGCGCGCATGTGATCGTGGAGCCCGACCGGGCCGCGGCGATCGCTCTGGCGGCCGGCCGGGCACGGCACGGCGACGTCGTCGTCGTCGCCGGCAAGGGGCATGAACAGGGGCAGTATGTCGGCGGTGCGGTCCTCCCCTTCGACGACCGCGAGGTCATGCGGCGCGTCCTGCGCGCACGCCGGGAGCGACACGATGACCGGTGAGCGCACGGCACGCGGCGTGCCGTCGCACCGACCGACCATTCGGACATCCGGCAAGGAGCAGACTTGATCCCACTTTCGCTCGCGAGGATCGCGGAGATCACCCGGGGCAGGATGGACGGTGCGTCCCCTGAGACGGTCGTGAGCGGACCCGTCGTCATCGACTCGCGGCAGGCCGGGCCCGGCGCGCTGTTCGTCGCGTTCCGGGGAGAGCGCGCGGACGGGCACGACTTCGCCGTCCAGGCGGTCGAGGCCGGCGCGGCGGCGGTGCTCGCCGAGCGGCCGGTCGGCGTTCCCGCGATCGTCGTCGACGACGTCCTGACCGCCCTCGGCGCGCTCGCCCGCGCGGTGGTCGACCGGCTGCCCGAGACGACCGTGATCGGCGTCACCGGGTCGGCGGGCAAGACCTCGACCAAGGACCTCCTCGCGCGGCTCACCGGCCGGCTCGGACCGGCCGTGGCCCCGCCCGGGTCGTTCAACAACGAGATCGGCCACCCGCTCACCGTGCTGCGCGCCGACGAGGGCACGCGCTACCTCGTGCTGGAGATGGGCGCCCGGGGACTCGGGCACATCGCCCATCTCGCGCGCGTCGCGCGCCCCGACATCGGCGTCGTGCTGAACGTCGGCAGCGCCCACATCGGGGAGTTCGGCAGCCGGGAGGTCGTCGCGAAGGCCAAGGGCGAGCTGGTGGAGGCGCTGCCCCCGCAGGGCGTGGCCGTGCTCAACGCCGACGACCCCCTCGTACGGGCGATGGCGGCCCGCACCTCCGCGCGGATCACGCTGTTCGGGCGGGCGCCGGAGGCGGACGTGCGGGCCGAGGACGAGTCCCTCGACGACGCCGGCCGGCCGCGCTTCACCCTGGTCACCCCGACGGGATCGGCCGCGGTCGCGCTCCGGCTGTACGGCGCGCACACGGTGAGCAACGCGCTCGCCGCGGCGACGGTCGCCCACGAGCTCGGGATGCCGGCCGCCGACATCGCCGAGGCGCTGTCGGAGGCGACGCCGGCCAGCCGCTGGCGGATGGAGGTCACCGAACGCCCCGACGGCGTGACCGTGATCAACGACGCCTACAACGCCAACCCCGAGTCGGTACGCTCGGCGCTCGACACCCTGGTGCACATGGCCCGTGACCGGCGGGCCTTCGCCGTGCTCGGCGAAATGGCGGAGCTGGGTGCGGCGACGGTGAGTGAGCACGAGAGGATCGGTACCCACGCGGCGCGGGGCGGCGTGACGGGCCTGATCGCCGTCGGCGAGACCGCCGCGTCCGTGCTGCAGGGTGCTGGACAAGTCGGGTCATGGACGGGAGAAGGCGTGCGGGTCGAGGATGCCGACGCGGCGGTGGCCGCGCTGGGCGAGAGACTGCGGCCGGGTGACGTCGTGCTCGTGAAGGGCTCACGCGTCGCCGGGCTGGAGAAGGTCGCCCAGGCAGTGCTGGAGATGTCCGAAGGGGGGCACGAGGCGTGAGGACCATTCTGGTCGCGTCGGCCCTCTCCCTGATCATCGGACTGCTCGGCACGCCGGTGTGGATCCGTGTCGTCCGCCGTCTCGGGTACGGCCAGATGATCCGCGAGGAGGGGCCGGAGGCGCACCTCAGCAAGCGGGGCACGCCGACCATGGGCGGCACCGTGTTCATCATCGGGTCGTTGATCGCGTACTTCGTCGCCCACGTGGTGACGGGTACGCAGCCGACGGTGTCCGGTGCGCTGGTGCTGTTCCTGATGACCGGCCTCGGCATGGTCGGGTTCGTCGACGACTACATCAAGGTCTTCAAGCAGCGCAGCCTGGGTCTGCGCAGCGGGGCCAAGATGATCGGCATCATCATCGTCGGCGTGATCTTCGCGCTGCTGTCGCTGCGCTTCCCGAACGCCTACGGGGCCACCCCGGCCAACCCGTACCTGTCGTTCCTGCGCGACTTCGGCCCGCCGATCGGGCCGTACCTCTTCGTGATCTGGGCGCTGCTGATGATCGCGGGCACGTCCAACGCGGTGAACCTCACCGACGGCCTGGACGGCCTCGCGGGCGGCGCGGTCGGCACGGTGCTCGGGGCGTACGTCCTCATCGGCAACTGGCAGCTGCGCAACAGCTGCTTCTACGTCGGACTGGGCCCGACCTGTTACACGGTCCGAGATCCGCTCGACCTGGCCGTCGTCGCGGCGGCCGTGCTGGGCGCCCTCGTCGGCTTCCTGTGGTGGAACGCCCCGCCGGCCCGCATCTTCATGGGCGACACCGGCTCGCTCGGCCTCGGCGGCGTGATCGTCGGCCTGGCCGTGATGACCCGCACCGAGCTGCTGTTCATCATCCTCGGCGGGCTGCCGGTCCTCATCACCCTGTCGGTGATCATCCAGGTCGGGTCGTTCAAGCTGACCCGAAAACGGGTCTTCAAGATGGCGCCGCTGCAGCACCACTTCGAGCTGTCCGGCTGGGCCGAGACGACGATCGTGGTGCGGTTCTGGCTGATCTCCCTGCTGTGCGTGGCGGCGGGCCTGTCGTTGTTCTACATCGAATGGATGCCGAACTGATGACCGCCTGGACGGACCTGCGGGTGTGCGTGGCGGGCGCCGGCCTGTCCGGCCGCGCCGCCGCCCGCGTCCTGGCCGCCCGCGGCGCCGACGTCACGCTCGTCGACGCGCGGGACGACGAGTCGCTCCTGGCCAAGGCCGCCGTTCCCGGCGTCACCGTACGCCTCGGCGACGGCGAGAGCCTGCCGCCGGGCACCGAGCTGGTCGTCACCTCGCCCGGCTGGCGCCCCACCGCTCCGCTGCTGCGGGCCGCCGCCGAGGCCGGCGTCGAGGTCATCGGCGAGGTCGAGCTCGCCTGGCGGCTGCGCGGGCCGGACGCGCCGCCGTGGCTGGCCATTACCGGCACCGACGGCAAGACCACGGTCGTGCGGATGCTGGCCCGGATGCTCGAGGCGGCCGGGCACCGGACGGTCGCGGTCGGCAACGTCGGCACCCCGATCGTCGAGGTGGTCGCCGGCGGCGACGGCGCGGACCCCGAGCCGTACGACGTGCTGGCCGTCGAGCTGTCCAGCTTCCAGCTGCACTGGTCCAGCTCGATCCGGCCGCTCGCCGCGACCGTCCTCAACGTCGCGCCCGACCACATCGACTGGCACGGCTCCTTCGAGGAGTACGCCGCGGCCAAGGGCAAGATCTTCGCGCCCGGCACCCTCGCGGTGGTCAACGCCGACGACGAGTGGTCCGTACGCCTCGGTGAGGGCGCCGAGCGCTCCGTCGGCTTCACGCTCGGCGTGCCCAGCCCCGGCCGGCTCGGCGTCGTCGAGGAGCTCCTCGTCGACCGGGCGTTCACCGGCGACCCGGTGCGCGAGGCGGTCGAGCTGGCCGAGCTGACGGACGTCCGGCCGTTCGCGCCGCACAACGTCGCCAACGCCCTCGCCGCGGCGGCGCTGGCCCGCGCGTTCGACGCGCCGCCGGAGGCCGTACGGGAGGGCCTGCGCCGGTTCCGGCCCGACCCGCACCGGATCGAGCACGTCGCCACGGTCGCCGACGTCGACTACATCAACGATTCCAAGGCCACCAACCCGCACGCGGCGGCCGCCTCCCTGGCGGCCTTCCGCTCGATCGTGTGGATCGCCGGCGGGCTCCTCAAGGGCGCCGACGTGGACGAGCTCGTGCGCTCGTGCGCCGACCGGCTGCGCGGGGTCGTCCTGATGGGCGCCGACCGCGCCCGGCTCGCCGAGGCACTCGCGCGACACGCCCCGGATGTCCCGGTCGTGGACGTCGCCGACACCGACACTGGTGCCATGGACCGCGTCGTGACCGAGGCGGCCCGGCTGGCCCGACCCGGCGACACCGTGCTGCTGGCCCCCGTCGGGGCCTCCATGGACATGTTCACCGGGTATCCGGCGCGAGGAGAGGCGTTCGCGGCGGCCGTGGGCCGGCTCGCCGAGTGAGCCCCGCGTCCGCGGGGTCCGCGTGAGGAGGAGGAGCCGACCGTGAGCGGGGCCTACGTCGACGAGGAGGAGCCGCGGTCGGGGCCGCGGGCCTGGGCGTCCGGAGTCGCCGGCCTGTTCGACCGCCCGCTCACCTCCTACTACCTGGTGCTCGGCAGCTCGCTGCTGCTGCTGGCCCTCGGCATGGTCATGGTGCTGTCGGCCTCGAGCATCCGCCAGTACCAGAACACCGGGTCGGCGTTCACCCTCTTCGAGAAGCAGGCGCTGTGGGTCGGCATCGGGCTGCCGCTGATGTGGATCGCCGCCCGGCTCCCGGCCAAGACGTTCCGCACGGCGGCCTACCCGCTGATGCTGCTGTCGGCGCTGGCCCTCATCGTCGCGCTCACCCCCGGCCTGGGGCAGAGCGCCAACGGCGCGCAGCGCTGGATCAGCTTCGGCGGGCCGTTCCAGCTCCAGCCCTCCGAGCCGGCCAAGCTGGCCCTCGTGCTGTGGGGCGCCGACCTGCTGGCCCGCAAGGAGAAGCTGCGCCAGCTCACCGACTGGCGGCAGCTGCTGATCCCGCTGCTGCCGGGCACAGGCGTCCTCGTGCTGCTCATCATGATGGGCAGCGACCTCGGGACGACCATCGTGCTGCTGATCATCTTCCTGGCCCTGCTGTGGGTCGTCGGCGCCCCGGGCCGGCTCTTCGTCGGCATGGCGGGCGTGACGAGCGTCCTGATCTCCATCCTCATCCTCGTCGAGCCGTACCGCCTCGCGCGGCTCACCGGCTTCCTCGACCAGTCCGGCAACCAGATGACCACCAACTACCAGGGACTCCAGGGCCTGTACGCCATCGCCTCGGGCGGCGTGCTCGGCACCGGACTCGGCGAGGGCCGGGCGAAGTGGAACTACCTGCCCCACCCCGAGACCGACTTCATCTTCGCCATCATCGGTGAGGAGCTCGGCCTGATCGGCACGCTGGTCGTGCTCGGCCTGTTCGGCGTGCTCGCGTACGCCGGCCTGCGGATCGCCAGGCGCGTCAAGGACCCCTTCATGCGGCTCGCGGCGTCCGGCGCGACCGCCTGGCTGATCGGTCAGGCCATCATCAACATCGGCGCGGTGATCGGCGTCCTGCCCATTACGGGCATCCCGCTGCCGCTGGTGTCGTACGGTGGGTCCGCCCTCATCCCGACCTTGTTCGTGCTGGGCATGCTGCTGTCGTTCGCCAAACGCGAGCCCGGCGCCCGGCAGGCCCTCGCCGCACGTGGTCCGGGACCGGCCCTGATGGCTCTAAGCTGGCTGGGCCTGGCAAAGCGCTGAGGGTGTTGAGCCGGTGACGGAGCGAGTCGATTTGAGCAGGAGCGCGAGCATGAGGGTTGTCCTGGCCGGTGGCGGCACAGCCGGACATATCGAACCCGCCCTGGCCCTCGCCGACGCGTTGCGCCGGGAGGATCCCGGCGTCCAGGTGACCTGTCTGGGCACCGAGCGGGGCCTGGAGTCCCGCATCGTGCCCCAGCGAGGCTACGAGCTCGCGATGATCCCGCCGGTCCCGCTGCCGCGGACGCTGACGCCCCGGCTGCTGACCGTGCCCGGCCGGCTCGCGGGCGCGATCAACGCCGCGGCGGCCATCCTGGACCGCACGCAGGCCGACGTGCTCGTCGGCTTCGGCGGCTACGTCGCCACCCCCGGTTACCTCGCCGCGCGCCGCCGCAAGATCCCCATCGTCGTGCACGAGGCGAACCCGCGGCCGGGCCTGGCCAACCGCCTCGGCGCCCGCTTCACCGACAACGTCGCGGTGGCGGCGCCCGACACCCCGCTGCCGCACGCCGAGGTCGTCGGCATCCCGCTGCGCCGCGAGATCTCCACCCTGGACCGGCTCGGCATGGGCGACAAGGCGCGGGCCCACTTCGGCCTGCGCTCGGACCTGCCCACGCTGCTGGTGTTCGGCGGCTCGCAGGGCGCCCGCTCGCTGAACCGCGCGGTCGGCGAGGCCGTTCCGCAGCTGCGGCAGGCCGGCATCCAGATCCTGCACATCGTCGGCCCGAAGAACCTCGCCGAGCCGGAGTTCACCCCCGACGACCCGGCGTACATCATGCTGCCGTACTGCGACCGGATGGACCTCGCGTACGCCGCGGCCGACTTCGCCATGTGCCGGGCCGGCGCCATCACCTGCGCCGAGCTGACCGCCGTCGGGCTGCCCGCGGCGTACGTCCCGCTGCCCATCGGCAACGGCGAGCAACGGCTCAACGCCGAGCCGATCGTCCGGGGCGGCGGCGGCCTCCTCATCGAGGACGGCGAGCTCACCGCCGACTGGATCCGGGCGAACGTCCTCCCCATCCTCGGCGACGCCGAGCGGGTCGCGATCATGTCCGAGGCCGCCGCGCGCATGGGCCGCCGGGACGCCGACGTCGCCCTGGCCCGCCTCGTCGCCCGCGTCGTCGCCCAAGGACCCACCTCATGAGCCTCGTCACGCCTGTTGAGATCGTGCCCGCCGACCGGCTGGGCAAGGTGCACTTCGTCGGAGTCGGCGGGGCGGGCATGTCCGGGATCGCGCGCATCATGCTCGGGCGCGGCATCCCGGTCTCCGGCAGCGACGCCAAGGACTCCGACCTGCTGCGCGAGCTGCGCGACCTCGGCGCGACGACGCACGTCGGGCACGCCGCCGAGCACGTCGGCGACGCCGCGACGGTCGTCGTCTCCACCGCGATCCGCGAGACCAACCCGGAGCTGGCCGCCGCCCGCGAGCGCGGCCTGCGGGTCCTGCACCGCGCGGCGGCGCTGGCGTCGCTGATGGCGGGCCGCCGCGCCGTCGCCGTGGCCGGCACGCACGGCAAGACCACGACCACCTCGATGCTGACCGTGGCCCTGCAGCACGCCGGGGCCGACCCGTCGTACTGCATCGGCGGCCAGCTCGTCACCACCGGCCTGGGCGCCGGTGAGGGGTCCGGCGACCTGTTCGTCGCGGAGGCGGACGAGAGCGACGGGTCGTTCCTGATGTTCGCGCCGCACGCCGCGATCGTCACCAACGTCGAGGCCGATCACCTGGACAACTACGGCGGCTTCGAGAAGGTCCAGGAGACCTTCGCCGACTTCGTCGGACGGATCGAGGCGGGCGGCCTGCTCGTCGTCTGCGCCGACGACCCCGGAGCGCGGGCGCTGGGCGAGACGGGCACGCGGCGCGGGCTCACCGTCCGCACGTACGGCGAGGCGCCCGGGGCCGACTACCGCATCGAGGGCTTCACGCCGCGCGGGCTGGGCTCGCGGTTCACCGTGGCGGGCCGGGAGCTCACGCTGGCCGTTCCCGGCCGGCACAACGCGCAGAACGCCGCCGCCGCGTACGCCGTGGCCGTCGAGCTGGGCGTCGACGCCGGCGCGGTCGCCGATGGCCTGGCCGGGTTCGGCGGAGCCCGGCGCCGTCTCGAGCCGAAGGGCGAGGTCGGCGGCGTCAAGGTGTTCGACAGCTACGCCCACCACCCGACCGAGCTCGCCGCCGACCTGCGGGCCACCCGCGACTACGTCGAGGAGCTCGGCGGCGGCCGCATCGTCGCGGTCTTCCAGCCGCACCTGTTCAGCCGCACCAAGTTCTTCGCCGCCGAGTTCGGCGCCGCGCTGGGGCTCGCCGACGAGGCGGTCGTCCTCGACGTCTACCCGGCGCGCGAGGACCCGATCCCCGGTGTGACGGGCGAGCTGGTCGTCAAGGCGGTCCCGCACGGCCGGGTGACGTACGAGCCCGACGAAAGCGCGGTGGCCGGGCGTGTCGCGGCCATGGCCGCCCCCGGGGACGTCATCATCACGATGGGCGCCGGCGACGTGACCAGGCTCGGCCCGGAGATCCTCCGGCTGCTCGGCGGCTGAGCGGCCGGTTCATCCGGGTGCACTCCCGCTCGGTGGCGCGGGCGCCGCGGAGCGAGTGAGGAGGCGTGACGATGGACGCGGAGGGCGTTCCGGGGGCCGTGGGGACGGGTTCCGACGCGCCGGGATCGGGCGAGGACGCGCCGGACCGGCCGCAGCGGCCCGCCCGCCGTCGTCCCAACCGCTGGAAGGTGCTGTTCGTCGGGCTCTTCGTGGCGGGCGTCCTCGGCACGGCCACGTGGGTCCTGCTGGGGTCGCGGCTGCTCGTCGTCCGGCGGATCGACGTCACGGGGGAGCGGCTCGTCTCCCGCGAGGAGGTGCTCGCCGCGGCGCGGGTGCACCTCGGCGAGCCCCTGGCCAGGCTCGACACCGGCGTCGTCCGCGATCGGGTGGAGGCGGTGCAGGCGGTGGAGACCGCCCGTGTCGAACGCCGGTGGCCGACCACGGTCCACATCGTCGTACGGGAGCGCACGCCGATCGTCGTCGCCCAGCACGACAACCGGTACCTCCAGATCGACCGGTACGGCGTGACCGTCGTCGCGTCCGCCGCCCGGCCGCGCGGGCTCCCGGTGCTCGATGTGGCGAACCCCACGCAGAGCGATCCCGCGCTGCGGACCGGGCTGTCCGTCGTACGGGCCCTGCCCTCCTGGCTGGGTCGTCAGGTGGTCGGCGTGGACGTCCCGTCGACCGAGGCGGTGAGCCTGCGGCTGGCGGACGGCGTCACCGTCGTATGGGGCGCCGCGGAGCGCGGGCCGGAGAAGCTCCGGCTGCTGCGCGGTCTGCTGGACCGGTCGCCGCGCGGGGTCAGGACGATCGACGTGAGCTCCCCGGAGGTCGTCACCACCAGGTAGCCGAAACGATGGGGCGCGCTCACCCGAGATCGGCGTCCGCCGGGACGGGGCCGTCCTTCGGGCCGGCCGAGGTGGTCGCTCCGGAGACGCGGATTCGCCCGGGCGGGATGGGCCGGATGGGTGCCGCCGGCCCGCACCGGTGCCTTCGAGTAGCGAACGATCCCCGGTCGCGGGACACTTGTCCTCGCGCGGCGGGTGGGAACGGCGCGCACCGGATCGGATGAATTGGGATGACTGGGGTGTCGCGCGACACGCCGGTGTGCTCAGGGCCGGGTTAGTTGACCCTGCAGTGGGGCGCCCCTACTGTCCGTATCAGCCCTAGGTTGACATAACTGTAAGTCTCAACTTGAGGGTGAGGGTTCCGGCCCACCAAAGTACGTGAATTCAGTAAGAAACACCGGAGCGGCGGCACGCCGGCCGGTTCGATAGAGCGAGCGGAAGGGCCCCTCGTCGTGGCAGCACCGCAGAATTACCTGGCGGTCATCAAGGTCGTCGGCATTGGCGGCGGCGGCGTCAACGCCGTCAACCGGATGATCGAAGAGGGGCTCAAGGGTGTCGAGTTCATCGCGATCAACACGGATGCCCAGGCGCTGCTGATGAGCGACGCCGACGTCAAGCTCGACGTCGGCCGTGAACTGACCCGCGGTCTCGGCGCGGGTGCCAATCCCGACGTCGGGCGCAAGGCGGCCGAGGACCACCGTGAGGAGATCGAGGAGGTCCTCAAGGGGGCCGACATGGTCTTCGTCACGGCCGGAGAGGGCGGCGGCACCGGCACCGGAGGCGCTCCGGTGGTGGCCAACATCGCCCGTTCCCTGGGCGCCCTGACGATCGGCGTGGTGACCCGCCCCTTCAGCTTCGAGGGCAAGCGGCGCGCGATGCAGGCCGAGGCCGGCATAGAGACGCTCCGCGACGAGGTCGACACGCTCATCGTCATCCCGAACGACCGGCTGCTGTCGATCTCCGACCGCCAGGTGAGCGTGCTGGACGCGTTCAAGGCGGCCGACCAGGTGCTCCTCTCCGGTGTTCAGGGCATCACGGACCTGATCACCACGCCGGGCCTGATCAACCTCGACTTCGCCGACGTCAAGTCGGTGATGTCCGGGGCCGGCTCCGCGCTCATGGGCATCGGCTCCGCCCGCGGGGACGACCGGTCGGTCGCCGCCGCCGAGATGGCGATCTCCAGCCCGCTGCTGGAGGCAAGCATCGACGGCGCCCACGGCGTCCTGCTGTCGATCTCCGGCGGGTCCGACCTCGGCCTCTTCGAGATCAACGAGGCGGCGCAGCTCGTGTCCAACGCGGCCGCGCCCGACGCGAACATCATCTTCGGCGCGGTCATCGACGACGCCCTGGGCGACGAGGTCCGGGTGACCGTGATCGCCGCGGGCTTCGACGAGATCCGGCCGCAGAGCGCCCCGGCGCCCCAGGCGGAGCCGAAGCGGCTGGCGCCGCCCCGCCCGGCCATGGCGACTTCGCCCGTGACGCCGCCCCGCCCGGTGACCCCGCCCGCCGCGCCGCCGCCCGCGCCGCCGCGGGTCACCGCGGTCCCTCCACCGGCGCCCGCTCCCGCGCAGCACCGGGAGCCCGGCCCGTCCTCGGCGGCCGGAGTGGCCAAGCCGGCGGAGGCGAAGCAGGAGCCGCCGAAGGCCGACCCGCCCAAGCACGCCGACACCAAGCCCGAGCCGGTGGGCGACAAGCCGGCGGAGAGCACGGCCGACGGCGGAGCGACGCCGCCGCGTCCGGCCTCCGGCGAGACAGCGGTCCGCCCTAAGGTGCCGCGGCCGGCCTCCGAGCCGACCGCGGCGCGCCTCGGCACCGACCCGGTCCGCCGCCGCCCCGTCGTCTTCGACGAGGACGACGACCTGGACGTCCCGGACTTCCTCAAGTAACGATGCTCAGCCGGTGAAGCACGACCAGTGATGTCCAGCCGCGAAGACCAACTGACCGCGAACCTCGCGGCCGTCCGTGAGCGTGTCGCCAAGGCGTGCGCCGCGGCCGGCCGCTCCGTCGATGAGGTCACCGTGATCGCGGTGACGAAGACCTTCCCCGCCTCGGACGTGCGCCTGCTGGCCGGGCTCGGCGTCACCGACGTCGCGGAGAACCGCGACCAGGAGGCGTCCGCCAAGGCCGCCGAGTGCCGCGACCTGCCGCTGCGGTGGCACTTCGTCGGGCAGTTGCAGACCAACAAGGTCCGCTCGGTGGCCTCCTACTCCGACGTCGTGCACTCGGTCGACCGGGAACGCCTCGTGACGGCACTGTCGCGCGCGGCCGCCCAGGCGGACCGGTCGCTGCACTGTCTCGTCCAGGTGGCGCTCGACGACGCCGAGGGCCGGGGCGGCGTCCGGCCCGGCGGAGTGCCGGCGCTGGCCGACGCGATCGCCTCCGCGCCCGGCCTCACGCTCGGCGGCGTCATGGCGGTCGCGCCCCTGGGCGGCGATCCCGCCGCGGCCTTCGGCCGGCTGGCGGAGGTCGCCGCCGCGCTACGCGCCGCTCACCCCGGAGCGACCATGATTTCTGCCGGAATGAGCGGGGATCTGGAAGAAGCGGTCGCGTGTGGTGCGACACACGTCCGAGTCGGTACGGCGTTGCTCGGAGGACGACGGGCAATCGTCAGGTAATGTCCCCACCGTGGACCTTGGCGTCCGCGCTTAAACGTAACGATCGGCGAGCGGAAGCTTCCCGCAGGGATTCTCCTGTCGGCGGACGACGGAGGGGGCGTATGGCCAGCGCGATGCGCAAGATGGCGGTCTACCTCGGCCTCGTGGAGGACGACCGCTACGACGACGATTACGATGATTACGACGTCTACGACGACGAGGCCGTCGAGCGGCGTCGGCTCGAGCGCGGTTCCGACGAATCCGCCGGGCAGCCTACCGGAGTCCAGGCGCCCGCCGAGGAGGAGCAGAAGCCGTTCGGGCCGGAGCGGCGCCCCCCAGTTGGGGAGTCAGCGGTGTCCGACCTCGCTCGTATCACTACGCTTCACCCCAGGACCTACAACGAGGCCCGCACGATCGGAGAGCACTTCCGGGAGGGGACCCCGGTGATCATGAACCTCACCGAGATGGTCGACAGCGACGCGAAGCGTCTCGTCGACTTCGCGGCTGGTCTCATATTCGGCCTGCACGGAAGCATCGAGCGTGTTACGAACAAGGTGTTCCTGTTGTCCCCAGCCAACGTCGAGGTGACCGCCGAGGACAAGGCCCGTATGGCAGAACGAGGGTTCTTCAATCAGAGCTGACAGCCACAAGCGAGAGTGTTCGTGAATCTTGGAAATTACCTGAGCATCCCGCTGTACCTCTTCCTGCTCTTCCTCATCGGCAGGATGGTCTTCGAGACGCTTCAGGCGTTCGCCCGGTCATGGCGGCCCCGAGGGGTGGTGCTGGTGCTGGCGGAGGCCACATACACCGTCACCGACCCACCTCTCAAGCTCCTACGCCGTTTCATCCCGTCCGTCCGGCTGGGTAACGTTGCACTCGACCTGAGCTTCACGGTTCTCTTCTTCGTGGTCTGGTTCTTGATCATCATTGTCCAGCCGCTCTGATCGGGTACCGTCCGTTCGGGGACAGACTCCAAGCGCGCCAAGGAGACCAGATGCCGCTGACACCCGCGGATGTGCGGAACAAGCAGTTCAGTACAACCCGGCTCCGGCCGGGCTACGACGAAGAGGAGGTCGACGCGTTCCTCGATGAGGTCGAGGCCGAGCTCGACCGGCTCATCCAGGAGAACGAGGAGCTGCGCGCCAAGCTGGCCGAGTGCCTTCGTGGCAAGGTGCCGGCGATGGCCGCTCCGATCGTCGAACCCAAGCCGGAGATCACGCATCTGCCCGAACCGCCCAAGCCGCCGGAGCCGAAGCCCGAGCACGAGCCGATGATGGGCGGTCTCGGCCTGCCTCCCGCCCCGCAGGCGCCGCCGCCTCCACCTCCGCCGATGGCCACGCCCGGCGAGGACAACATGGACACGGCCGCCCGCGTGCTCGCCCTGGCCCAGCAGACCGCCGACCAGGCGATCGCCGACGCCCGCCGCGAGGCCGACGAGACGCTGGGGCGTGCCCGGCGTGAGGCCGAGGACATCCTCGGCAAGGCCCGTCGGCAGTCCGAGCAGATCGTCAGCGAGGCCCGCGCCCGCGCCGAGTCACTCGAGCGGGACGCGCAGGAGCGGCACCGCCAGGCCATGGGCTCCCTCGTCCAGCAGCGCGAGGAGCTCGAGCGCATGGTCGAGGACCTGAACCTCTTCGAGCGCGAGTACCGCAGCCGTCTCAAGGCCTACCTCGAGGGTCAGCTGCGCGAGCTGGAGGCCGGCAGCCACGCCGGGCCGTTCGGCGGACCGGGCAACACGGGTCCCCAGCCGGCTCAGCCCGCCGTCGCCCCGCCGCCGCCGCCGCACGTCGAGGGGCCGCGCAACGGCCAGCCGGGCATCGGCCCGGGCAACACCGGAGCGAACCCCTTCCCGCAGCAGCCGCAGGCCGAGCCGCAGCACGCTCAGCACGGCGCCACCGGGAGCTTCCACACCGCCGACAACCCGCACGACCGGCGCTGAGCACGGCCACGCGGTTCCGGACCGACGGTCATGTCCGAAACCAAGTGGTAGCGGGTTGGAGGCGGCCGAACCGACCGAAGTTGCGCTAGCGTTGCTGCGCACCTCCGGTACGACGGTTGGTAGAGGGAGACCTGTGTGATCATCCTGAGTGGCGTGCTCGTCGTCCTGGCGATCGCTCTTCTTGTTACGGGCATCGTCACGGGCAACACCGGGCATGAGATTCTCGGTCTTGACGGGCTGAAGCTGATCTACGTGTCGATCGGCGTCAGCATCGTTTCCGCCCTCTTCCTCGCCGTCGGGGTGTTCCTCCGGCGCAAGGAACTCTTCGGCACCACCGCGGCCCCGGCGAACGCCAAGGCGTCCGTCGGCCGGGCGACCGCCAGGCCGGTCAAGGCCAAGGCACGGGTCGGAGCGGGAGATGACGCGGCGATCGTTCCGGCGACGTCGGCCTCCGCGACCGATGTGCCCGCCGAGACCACCGTCTACGTGGTCCCGGGCCGTAAGCGCTACCACCTGGAGACCTGCCGTCAGCTCGCGGGCCGCGACAAGGAGGAGCTCACCTTCGTCGAGGCGCGGGAGGAGGGCTTTACGCCCTGCACCGCCTGCCTGCCCGACACGGCGCTCGCCGCGCGTGCCGCCCTCACCGAGACCATCGAGGAGCGGTCGGCCGACACCGGCACGGTCGCCGACACCAGGCCGCAGAGCGCGGCTCTGGAGCCCATTGAGGTCACTCGGACCGACATTCCGGTCACCCCAGCCCTCCCCGCCGCCGAGCGGCCGTCCAGGGAGAGCGACGCCCTCACGGGCGGCCCGGCCACCACCGGCGGCACCGAGGCGACAGAGCAGCCTGAGACGGACGTCCGCGACGCGGAGTCCACCACGGTCGAGCCGGCCGACGCCGAGCACACGACCGCCGACGCCCCCGAGGAGTCACTCGCCGAGCGCTCGAGGCGACACGGCCGGTCCCTCTTCGAACCCCTGGACCGTACGGACGCCGACGAGACGGCCGACGGCGCCGCGGCAGCCGCGAAGACCGACACCGGCGCTTCGGACACCGAGCACCGCGACGACGAGCCCACGACGGCCCGCTCCGCTGACGAGCCCGAGCCCGCTGAGCCCCAGGACGAGACCGTCGAGCCCGCAGAGGCGGCGACGACGCGGGAAACGGCCCAGCCCGAGCCCGCCGACCGGAACACCGCAGAGCCCGAGACCGCAGCGGACGAGGTCACAGAGCCGGAGGCCGGCGAGCCGGAGGCCATCGCGGCCGAGGCCACGGACCCCCAGGACTCCGCTCACCCGGACACCGAGACGGACGACGCCGCGGCGCCCGAGCCTGCGGCCGAGGAGCCCGAGCCCGAGCCGTCCGATGAGCACGGCGAGCAGGACGAGGAGCCCGCCGCGGATGAGCCCGCCGCGGATGAGCCCGCGGCTGAGGAGCCCGCGAGCGAAGAGGCCGCAGCCGCCCCCGCTCCGCCGGAGGCCGCCGACGACGCGGACGCCGAGCCCGATGACGACGCCGCCGAGCAGTTGCCGGAGCCCGCCGCCGACGCCGACACCGCGCAGACCGACGAGGTCGACGAGGCCGACGAAGCCGACGAGGCTGACAAGCGGGACAAGGCCGAGAAGACCGCGACGAGCGACGAGACGACGAAGGCCGCGCCTGCGGACGACTCGGAGGACTCGGAGGACTCCGACGACGCCGGAGCCTCAAGCAGCCCGACCGTGCGCATCCTGAGCGGCACCAAGCGGTACCACCGGTCGGACTGCGCGCTGATCGAGGACATCGCCGACGACGCCGACGACCTGGAGAGCCTGTCGCGGGAGGCGGCCCGGGAGCGCGGCTGCACCCCCTGCCTGGTCTGCCAGCCAGACGACGACTGACACGCGCACGCGCGCGGCTATCGGACGCGACCTGGGCCCGGCCGGCGGCCGGGCCCAGGTCGCGTCCGATGGATCTCCGCCCGGCTGCATGACCCCCAGAGTGCCTCTAGCGGCATTACCGCCCCACCTCCCGGAAACGCGCAGAGACGGCTCCGCTGAACTCGGAGCGTTCTCCCGGCGCGCGAACCAAACGCTCGGCGAAGCCGCCGGAATCGGGTCTCGTGTAGGGACGAATCGCCGACCGTTCGAGGCTTCGCCGAGCCCTGTGAGACTCCTGTCGGCAGGCGCGGCGATCTCGCCGGTGCCGGACGTGGAGAAGTCATGAGCCTCGAGTGTCGAGAATGTGGCGCCGGCTCCATCCCAGGGACACGAGCGGCCACGACGGGCCGTGCGACGAAGGAGGACCGTCACCTTCACCCTGCAGGCCGAGGGCACCGACGGTCCTCGGCGAGGTGCTGGGGGAGATCGTCGCCAAGGGCGACGAGGGGATGGCCGATCCAGACCCCTGGGCGGGGCTTCACGACGTTCGCCTTTGTGCCCCCGAGGGCGGACCGAGACGGGCCGTGAGCGCCGCCTGCCTTGAGCCGCGACCCATCGGGCGGACGAATCAGTCACCTCGACGTCGGCATCGACGTGCCGGACGGGGCGAACCGGTCATCGGCCGTCAACGCCGACGGCAAGGTGACTCAGGGCGGCCTCGTCCGCGGTGATCACTGGTGGATGCTGCTACTAGAACGCAGTGGACGCCGGTGATCAGGTCGCGGAGGCCGACTCGCTCGGCCGATGCGGTGTAGGTCCCAGGACGGCCGCGTCAGCGGGCTCGCCGGTGCCGGCGCAGCTCCCGTTGCTGCTCACGGAACTCCCGGTGCACCGCGCGCTGCTTCTCCCGGAACTCACGGTGCAGGCTCCGCTGCCGCGCGTGGAAGTCACCGCCGTCGACCGCCGCAGGCTCAGCGCTCTGGTCGACGTTCAGCCGTTTGACGTCGATCCCGCCGAGCAACGCCATGCCCGTGAGCCGGATCACCGGGGCGTCCGGGCCCACCGTGTCGTCGGACGGCAGTGAGCAGCCGCCCATGACGGAGGTCACGGAGTTCACCACGCGCACGCCGGGTGGAACGGTGATGGACACGCCGCCCATGATGGTCGTGATGTTGATGGTGACCTCGCGCTGGGCGAGCACGGCCTGGCGGAGATCGAGCTCGACGCCGCCGAGCACGGCGACCACGTTGGTGTGCGGCTCGACCAGCCAGCGGCCCTTGCGCTCGGCGCCGCCCAAGATGGCGACCAGGTTCGGCGAGCTCGCCTGCGGGGCCGGCAGGTCGTCGCGCACCACCTGTGAAGCCGCGGGCATGGGGCCGCCGGCACCCGGGAGATCGGCGACGATCGGTGCCAGCTCGGCGTACGTCTTCGCCTGATAGACGACGTCGAGCCGCTCGGCGTGCTCCTCCGCCGTGAGCCGGCCCTCGGCGAGGGCCTCGCGCCGCCGGTCCGCGATCCGGTCACGGTCGGCGTCCGAGGCGCGCATCAGGCTCGGGTCTACCTCAACGGGCTTGTCGGGTACGTCCACGCCAGCATCATTCCGCACCGGCCCGGTAGAGACCAGACATGGCCGCCCGTACCGGCGCGGAACGGGGGCGAGCGGTCGTGCCCCCGTATCGGTCCGGACGAGGACGGCCGCGCCGGCCCGGGCAAAGGATGAGGTGTGGTGGTCTCGTAGCGGTTCGAGCAGGGGCGAACCAGTGGTCGCCCCTGGTGGGCCCTCCGCTCGGGTCGGTGAGACCAGATGAAAAGTAGCTCTGTGTAACGCCTCAAGGTTGTTGCGTAGCTGTCACTCGTCGAAACCGGTCAGTAGTCGTGTGGTTACAGATCATGTTTCTTCCGACCTTCTACGTGGATCGGGAGAACGGCCTGGCGACGCGGCGGGAGTGGGAGCTGGAAACGCCATCGGACGCGCCACCGTCTACCGCGTCCTCGACCGCACCACGACGACGGAGACGACGGACGCTGAAGCTCCGCGCTAGCGCAGGTCATCCCTGAAGGAGCGGGCTGGTCAAGAGGTGACCTTGGTTGCTGGTGTTGTCTGAGTCCCCTTTCCTGCTGGTGCCGGGCGATTCTCAGGCCCCCTGGCGGGTGTATCCGGTCCTCGGGTTCGCGGTGAACCCAAAGGACGACGTACGGCTCGGCAGGGCCGGAAGGCCGCCGGATCCGCCCCGTGGAGCATCCGCGCCGCCCGCGGGGGCTCAGGCGCTCGCGTTCGCCGGCCCCAGCCCAGACGCGCCGGGAGCTCGCCAGCCTCACCCCTGGCCGCAGTCGGGCGCGTTCACCCTCGCATTTGTCAACGGCGCTCCAATGTGAGACCAGGGTCGGCGGCTGAAAATGGACCCGTTTGTTGAT
>NZ_BAABHJ010000028.1:0-71513 GCF_039542035.1 Actinoallomurus liliacearum | reverse complement strand
GCCCCTGGTCCGCTCCAGCTACCGCGCCGGACGCCTCTACCAGCAGGCCATCACCGCCCGCGGCGAGAACTGAGACGCGCAGGGGAACGCCCCGGCCGCGCGCGGCCGGGGCGTTCCTCTCTTCCGGGGGGACAGAAGTCTTCAGGCGGGTGCCCTCACCAGTTCTTCTCGACGCCGGGGACGTTCGCCGGGAGCCGGTGGCCGGGCGGGTACATGATGTAGGCGATGCCGCCGCTGGAGGAGCTGCGCTGCCAGACGTTCTCGAAGTTGGCCCGCGGGTAGACGTTCCGCACGGCCGCGTCCGAGGACGACGCGGGGTCGTTGATGATCGGGTCGCCGGTCTTGGTGAACCCGACGACCACGAACAGGTGGCCGTTGGTGCTGTAGCCGGCGCCCGGCAGCTCCGAGGCCTTGAACGACTGCGAGGTCACCACCGGGATGCCGGCCTTGATGAACTGCTCCAGCTCGGTGAGCGAGCGCAGCCGGGTGATGAACCCGTTCAGGCCGAAGCGGGCGGCGTACGCCGGGTTGAACGGCCAGTTGCCCGCGCCCTGGTAGTTGTAGTCGTAGACGTTGCGGGCGGCGTAGTCGACCTGCGGGTCGGCGTACGACGGGTCGACCCAGGACAGGTCCTTCTTGGACGGCCCGCGCTTCCAGTAGGAGACGACCATGGAGGTCGAGGTCGGGCTGCACCACGCCTCGCCGCCGTTGTCGTACTGCGGGTACTGCCCCTTGTGGATCTCCTGGGAGTACGTCGGCACCTTCAGCTCGATGCCCTCCGCGCCGCCGAGCGGGCTCACCGGCACCGTCGTACGGGACGGCACCAGCGAGGCCATCGCGCCGACCGAACGCAGCACCGGGCGGACGTGCCCGCCGGGCAGCCGGTAGAGCGTCACGCGGAGCTGGTACGACGTGAGGGAGTTCTTGGCGACGAAGGTGTCGATGTCGACGTTGCCGTTGTCGTCCTTCTGCCCCGGAACCGAGGTGCGGTTGATGTCACCGCCCTCGCCCGGGTCGTCGGCCGCCCAGCGGCCCATGACGTACCACTTCGTCTCGGCGCCCGTGCCGGTGTGCCCGCGCATCTCCACCTGCAGCCAGCTGCCGTGCGGCGTGCTGGCGTTCCAGGACGCGATGAGCTGGCTGGCCCCGAACCCGATGGAGACGTTCGGGGAGGTCCAGCGGGCGTAGTCCCAGGTCTTGGTGCCCGCGCCGTACGGGTCCGTGTAGGTGGTGGTGCCGACGGGATGGGCGATCGTCAGCGCGCCCGACCCCAGGCGGCGCACTCCTTCGGAGGAGCCGGCGGCGAAGTCGCGCGCCGACGTCCACTGGTGATAGGCGACGCGCGACTGTTCTGCGGGGGTCACCTCCGCCGAGCCGGGCGCCGTGGTCGCCACGACCGTGGCGAGACCAGCTGACACGAGAAGCGGAACCTTCCATACCGAAGCACGTACATCGGACCAGGCCATGACGACTCCAAGAGCAGCGGAAACCTGCTTCGGGACGCTAAGACGGCGAACCGGATCATGTCAACGCTTTACACGTCCTGTGGCTGGATCGAAATTTGTTAACGCCGCACTGGCCCGCTTTCGACTCGGGTCCCGAACCCTCGTATCCTTCCATCCATGCCAAAGAAGCCCCAGGACGGCACGCAGGACGAGCGGACCGGTCGCCTCAAGCAGATTCGCATGGTCGCCTCGTTGGTCCACCAGGCCAACCCGAAGGCGATGCCGATCGTCTTCGCGTCCGCGCTCGGCACTCTCGTCGTCTTCGTGGTCCTCGGGCTGGTCCTCGGCCAGGAGCTGTTCCTGATCCCGCTGGGCGTCCTGGTCGCCCTCCTGGTCGGCATGATCGTGTTCAGCCAGATGGCGCAGCGCACGCAGTACGCCATGCTCGAGGGCCGGCCGGGCGCCGCCGCCTCGCTGGTGGAGAACATGCGGGGCCGCTGGGTCGTCACCCCGGCCGTCCAGGCCAACCGCAACATGGACGTCGTGCACCGCGTCATCGGCGTGCCCGGCGTGATCCTGCTGTCGGAGGGCCCGCGGTCGCGGGTCGGCAAGCTGATCGGCGCCGAGAAGAAGCGCATCTCGCGGGCCGCCTCCGAGGTGCCGATCTACGACATCCAGGTCGGCTCCGAAGAGGGCCAGATTCCGATCAGCAAGCTGCAGCGCCACCTCACAAAGCTGCCGCGCAACTTGAAGAAGGAGCAGGTCAGCGAGCTGATCGACCGGCTCAACGCGCTGCCGCAGGCGATGCAGATGCCGAAGGGCCCGATCCCGAAGGGCGTCCGGATGCCGAAGGGTCCCAAGCCGCGCACCCGCTGAGCCCGGCCCCGCATCCGGTGGCTCCGACCGGCTCCGGTCAGAGGCGTACGACGACGGTGTTGGCCGCACGGTCGTGCAGACCGCGGTAGTCGCGGTCCCAGATCAGCGCGGGCACGACCAGGACCAGCAGCACCGTGCGCACCAGGGCCCAGAACGGCCCGACCGGGCGGCCGTCGAGGCGGACGACCCGCAGTCCGCACAGCCGCTTGCCCAGCGTCGTCCCGACCAGCCCGGTGAGCAGCCACGCCATCACGCCGAACACCAGGAGCGTGAGGAGGCTGCGGGTCTGCGGGCCGACGTGCAGGGCGCCCGCCAGGGCGGCGGCGATCGCCAGCGCGATCAGCCAGTCGATCACCAGGGCGCCCAGCCGCCGTCCGTACCCGGCCACGGCGCCGGTCCCCTCGCGCGGAAGACCCATCCGCTCCCCGGGGCGACCCAGGTCCACACCTGCCGCGCGAGCCCCTTCGATCCACGATCCGATCGAGCGGCGACGTTCACTCATACCCTCAAAGCTAGCCGCCGAACCGCGTCCAACGGTTCCAGGGTGGCCGTAACACACGCGAAACACATGGGACATGGCTTGGAAACGGCGGGTACCTAACGTTCTAACCGCACTAGAGCGCCCCAAGGAGGTTGGATGTTCAACAACGCCGAAGAGGTCCTGAACTTCATCAGGAGCGAAGGGGTGCAGTTCGTCGATTGCAGGTTCACGGACCTGCCCGGCACCACGCAGCACTTCACGTTCCCGGTGGAGAACTTCGGAGAGAACGTCTTCACCGACGGGCTGATGTTCGACGGCTCGTCCATCCGTGGGTTCCAGGAGATTCACGAGTCGGACATGCTGCTGCTGCCGGACCCGTCGACGGCTGTAGTCGACCCGTTCCGCCAGCACAAGACGCTGAACCTCAACTTCTTCGTCCACGACCCGCTGACCGGCGAGCCGTACACCCGTGACCCGCGCAACGTCGCCCGCAAGGCGGAGGACTACCTGCGCGGCACCGGCATCGCGGACACGGCGTTCTTCGGCCCGGAGGCGGAGTTCTACATCTTCGACGACGTGCGCTTCGAGACGAAGGCGCACGAGTCGTACTTCCACATCGACTCCATCGAGGGCGCGTGGAACACCGGCCGCAAGGAGGACGGCGGCAACCTCGGCTACAAGCCGCGGTTCAAGGGCGGCTACTTCCCGGTCCCGCCGATGGACCACTTCACCGACCTGCGCTCGGAGATGGTCCGGCAGCTCATCGAGTGCGGCATCGAGACCGAGATGCAGCACCACGAGGTCGGCACCGCCGGTCAGGCGGAGATCGACATCAGGTTCGACACGCTGCTGACCATGGCCGACAAGATGATGCTCTACAAGTACATCATCAAGAGCGTCGCCCGGCAGCACGGCAAGACCGTCACCTTCATGCCCAAGCCGATCTTCGGTGACAACGGCTCCGGCATGCACTGCCACCAGTCGCTGTGGAAGGACGGCTCGCCGCTCTTCTACGACGAGGTCGGCTACGCGGGCCTGTCCGACACCGCCCGGTACTACATCGGCGGCCTGCTCAAGCACGCCCCGTCGCTGCTGGCCTTCACCAACCCGACGGTGAACTCCTTCCACCGCCTGGTCCCGGGCTACGAGGCGCCGGTCAACCTGGTGTACTCGCAGCGGAACCGCTCGGCCTGCGTCCGCATCCCGATCACCGGGTCGAACCCGAAGGCCAAGCGCCTGGAGTTCCGCGTCCCGGACCCGTCCGCCAACCCGTACCTCGCGTTCTCGGCCATGCTGATGGCCGGCCTCGACGGCATCAAGAACAAGGTCGAGCCGCCGGAGCCGGTGGACAAGGACCTGTACGAGCTGCCGCCCGAGGAGGCGCGCAACATCCCGCAGGTCCCGGGCTCGCTGGAGGCCGTCCTCGACGCGCTCGAGGCCGACCACGACTACCTCCTCGAGGGCGGCGTGTTCACGCCGGACCTCATCGAGACGTGGATCTCCTACAAGCGCGAGAACGAGCTGGACCCGATCCGGCTCCGCCCGCACCCCCACGAGTTCGAGCTGTACTACGACGTCTGATCGACCCACCGATGGCGAGGGGCCGCCGACCGACAGGTCGGCGGCCCCTCGCCGTTCACAGGCAGCTTGTGCCCCGACTTTCAGTCGCTCCAGCAGCGGAGATCCAGCGCGCCGACGAGCGCTACGCGGTGGGGGTACAGCAGGTCCGTTCCAGGGTGTGGGCGTCGGCCTTGACGACGTAGACCTCCCACGGCTCGGAGCCGGGCCCGCGCACCCAGACCTTGTCCTGCAGGGCGTAGCAGCAGGAGGTGTCGGTCTCCTCGAAGGTCGCCAGGCCGGCCCCCTTGAGCCGCTCGGCCGCGGCGGCGACCTGGGCGGAGTCCTCCACCTCGACGCCGAGGTGGTCCATCCGGGTGTCCTCGCCCGCCTCGCCCTCGATCAGGACGAGCTTGAGCGGTGGCTCGGCGATGGCGAAGTTGGCGTAGCCGGGCCGGCGCTTGGCGGGTTCGGCGCCGAAGAGCCTGGCGTAGAAGGTGACGGAGGCCTCCAGGTCGGCGACGCGCAGGGCAAGCTGGACACGGGACATCGGACGGTCCTTCCTCGGGTGACCGACAGACTGATTAGATGTTCATCTAATCAGCGGATCGCCGCCAGTTTGCGCCGCTATATAGACACATGTCAAATTAGATGCATGTCTAATCGTGGACTGCCACTGGTCGACGCGGCACCGACCGAGTCGGAGGCGTGCTGTGCGCCGCTGGCGTGCGAGCCGCTGACCGCCGGTGAGGCCGAGGAGCTCGCTCCGCTGTTCAAGGCGATCGCCGACCCGGTCCGGCTGCGCCTGTTGTCGCTGATCGCCTGCCATGACGGCGGGGAGGCGTGCGTGTGCGATCTGACGTCGGCCTTCGACCTGACGGCGCCGACGATCTCCCATCACCTCAAGGTCCTCAAACAGGCCGGGCTGATCGACTCTGACCGCCGGGGCACCTGGGTCTACTACCGGGTCCGGCCCGGCGCGCTCACGCGGCTGTCGGCGCTCCTGCGGCCCCGGCAGGCGTTCGCGGCGGTGGAGGCGTGATGGCCGCCGGGCCCGGGATCCCCGAGGTGTTGTTCGTCTGTGTGCACAACGCCGGGCGCTCCCAGATGGCCGCCGCGCTGCTCGACCACCACGCCGCCGGGCGGGTACGCGTCCGCTCCGCCGGTTCCGCGCCCGCGGCGGAGATCAACCCCGCCGTCGTCCAGGTCATGGCCGAGTTCGGTGTCGACCTGTCGGCGGAGTCCCCCAAGGCGCTGACCGGCGAGGCGGTCCGGGCGGCCGACGTGGTGGTCACCATGGGCTGCGGTGACGCCTGCCCGGTCTTCCCGGGCCGGCGGTACCTGGACTGGCGGCTCCCCGATCCGGCGGGCAGGTCCGTCGACGAGGTCCGCCCGATCCGCGAGGAGATCGACCGCCGCGTCCGCGCCCTGCTCGGCGAACTCCTCTCGGACGACGACCCCGGCGCCGGTCCGGCCGATCGGGCCCCCGTCCCGGCCGGCGTCACGATCCGGCCGATGCGCGGCGACGACGCCGGCGCCGTTCTGGCGATCTATCAGGCGGGGCTCGACGGCGGCGAGGCCAGCTTCGAGACCGAGGCTCCGACCTGGGACGCCTTCGACCGGGCGAAGCTACCGGAGCACCGGCACGTCGCCGCGGACACGGCCACGGGGCAGGTCCTGGGCTGGATCGCGGTCACCGCGGTGTCCGGCCGCTGCGTCTACGCGGGGGTCGTCGAGCACAGCGTGTACGTCCACCCCGACCACCACGGCCGCGGCGTCGCCGCCGCGCTGCTGCAGGCCCTCATCGAGTCGACGGAGGCCGCCGGGATCTGGACGATCCAGTCGGGCGTCTTCCCCGAGAACGCGGCCAGCCTGCGGCTGCACGCCAGGGCCGGCTTCCGTACCGTCGGAGTCCGGGAACGCCTGGGCCGGCACCACGGCCGCTGGCGCGACGTCGTCCTTCTCGAACGACGCAGCACCACCGCCGGAACGTCCTGACCGACAGGTTGCCGCTTCTGACCCGGACGTGGAATTTGATCGATCATTCTTCCGCCGGACACTGGCCGAAGCGGACCGGCTGACATAGCGTCCGAAGTCGTGACTCCGCCCACCGCTGAAGCAGCAGGTTTCCTGCGTCGGCGGCTAAGCCTCCGCGCAGAGGACCAGCCCGGCCCTATGCAGAACGTTCAGTGCGCCCACGTGGTCGGCGTTGTCGGCGATCCCGCACCTGACGCACTTGAACCTAGCTTGGGTGAGGCGGTTCTCCTTCGCGACATGCCCGCATGCGGGGCAGGTTCGGGAGGTGTTGCGGGCGTCCACTGCGATCACTCGGCGGCCGGCGCTTTCAGCCTTGTTCGCCAGGATCGACAGGAACTGCCCCCAACCCGCATCGAGGATGCTCCGGTTCAGCCCGGCCTTGGCTGCGGCGCCATTCGGCAGGAACGCACCCTCGTTGCCGGGATCGGGCTTGGGCGCGGGCTTCTTGGTCATGCCCGCCGTGTTCAGGTTCTCGTACGCGATCACATCGTGCTTCCGCACGAGAGCGAGTGCTCGCTTGTGGTGGTGGTCGGCACGTTGACGCCGGATCTTGGCGTACAGCTTGGCCACCTTCCGGGCGGCAGCCCGATGCTTCTTGGTCCGGTGCCGGGTGCGCTTAGGGAACGTCGCGAGGTGCTGCTGGGCGGCGGCCAGTTCAGCAGCCATCGTGCCGAGGAATCTGGGATTTTCGACGTGCACGCCGTTCGAGTCGGTGAAGAAATGCACCGTGCCCATGTCAATGCCGACGATGGATCCGGTGGCTGCAAGCGGATTGGCGGGAACCTCGTCACAGGCGAGGATGACGTACCAACGCTTTCCTTCGCGTTTGACGCTGATCGTCTTGACCCGGCCTTTCACGGACCGGTGCTGGTGCACGCGAACATGCCCGACGCCTCGCAGACGCAGGCGGGTCTGCTTGTCGTGCGGCGTAGAGTCCCAGCGGCAGCCGTCGCCGTCCTTGGGAAAGGCCACGGTGTCGAAGTGCCCACCGCCCTTGAAGCGCGGGTACCCGGGCTTGTCGCCGTTCTTGATCCGGCGAAAGAAGGCTCCGAACGCCTTGTCCAACCGTCGCAAGGTCGCCTGCTGGCTGGAGAAGGACCAGCGACCCTGACCTGGTGGGTCGAACGCTCGGATCTCTTTGAGCTGTGCGGACTGCTCGCCGTAGGTGATGCGGGTCTTCGAGGCGTGCCGGTAGGCGTCCCGCCGCTCCTGCAAGGCTGCGTTGTAGAGCGAGCAGTGGTCGGCCAGCATCGCCCTAAACTGGTCCTGTTGTCTGGCCGTTGGGCGGAGAAGGAACTTATAGGCGCGTATCAAGCCCGCCCCTCCTCCTTCTTCCAGGGGCGCTCCCACTGCGTGTCAAGGTACGTCTTCAACATCTCGGCGCTCACCGCACCGACCGAGACAGCGAAGTACGACGACTCCCCCACCCGCGCTCGCTGCCCTTCTGCTCGATCAGCCCATGAAGCGGAGCCCGACGCGCCCGTCCAGGACCGGACGGCGGCACTTCGAACACCACGCCACCTACAACTGCAGGTCGCACATACCACTCAATATCCGGCAGGTCTTTCTGGTCACAACCGCATCACCGTTTGTACACCCGCCGCAGGTCTCCTGCCGGGCGTTTCGCGCCACAGGTTAGGGATTCGATTCCCCCGCCGGCCGACGCCGGTGGCCACTCGGAAAGAAGGTCGGATGGACACGCCGCTGGTGCTTCTCGACGTGGACGGTGTTCTCAACCCCCTACAACGATCCCCCGGCTATCAGCGGTACCGCGCCTCCCCCAACGGCGTGGTCTACCGGCTGCTGCTCAACCCGCTGCACGGGCCGCTGCTCACCGCCCTCGCGGCCGACACCGGGGCGGAGCTCGTCTGGGCGAGCTACTGGACGGACGCGGCGAACGACTGGATCAGCCCCCGGGTCGGGCTGCCCTCCCTCCCGCACGTTCCGATCCCCCGGCACGATCCGCGGTTCTCGCTCGGGGCGTGGAAGGCCCGGCACGTGGCGGCCTGGGTCGGCAAGCGGCCGTTCGTCTGGCTGGAGGACGAGCCGGACGTCACGGAGGTGCTCGCCAAGGAGACCCGGCTGGGCCCGCATCTCATCGTCCCGGTGGATCCGCTGCACGGGCTCACCGAGACGCATGTGGACCAGGCGCGTACCTGGCTGGAACAACTCGTCCGGGACCATGGTTACTGACGAGCGACCTACAAAGGAGGGACCATGGCTTCGGTTCGGGTGGAGCGCACCGACGACGGGGGCTTCGTCGCCCGGAACGACCGCGGCGCGGAGGTCGCCGTCGGGAGCTCGGACGAGGACGGCGTCTTCACGCCCGTCGAGCTGCTGCTCGCCGCGCTGGGCGGCTGCGAGATCGTGACGATCGAGCCGCTCACCGCCAAGCGCGGTCACCGGCTGGTGAGGCTCGTCGCGAACGTCGCGGCCGAGAAGGTCGCGCCCACGAAACTGGGGCCGATCACCGTCACGTACGACGTGGAGTTCCCGGAGGGGGACGAGAAGGCGCAGCAGATCTTCACCGAGGTCGCGCACCGCGTGCACGAGAACCACTGCACGGTCGGCCGCGCGCTCCGCGAGGGCACCCCGTCCGAGCAGGTGCTGCCCGCGCTGCCCTGACCGCCGAGGCGCGGACACGCTCAACGGGGACGTACCCTGGGCACGATCCGGTGGGACCGATAGGGGACGGCATCCCCCCTGAGGACTAGGCGCGTAGTCTCCTGGGTCGAGTCGCAGACCATTCCTGGAGATGATCACAAAAGGGTGCGACTCGTCGAAGATTGAAATCATGGCCCAGCTAGCCGCCCCCCATCCCCGTCCCGTCGAGAAGCAGCCCGCCGCCTCGCCCGTGCCGTCGCCGGCGCCTCGGCTGTGGCGCGAGATCGCGCTGGCCGCCGCCTTCTACTGCGCGTACACGCTGGTCCGGCTGCTGATCCCGCATGACGAGGCGACGGCGTACGCGCACGCGTCGCAGATCCTGCGGCTGGAGCACGCGCTGGGCATCGACGTCGAGCTGGACCTCAACCACGCGCTGCTGCGGGCGCCGTCGCTGGCCAGGCCGGCGAACTGGTACTACGCCACCGCTCACTTCGCGGTCACCCTGACCGTGCTCGTGTGGCTCTACCGGCGGCGGCCCCAGCACTTCCGCCGCCTGCGCACGGCCCTGATGGTCGCCACCGGGATCGCGCTGCTCGGCTTCTGGCTGTACCCGCTGGCGCCGCCGCGTTTCCTCGGCGGCCAGGGCTTCGTCGACCCGGTGGTGGCGTTGCACAGCTTCGGCCTGTATTCCTCGCCCGAGGCCGGTTCGCTGACCAATCAGTTCGCGGCAATGCCGTCAATGCACGCGGGATGGGCATTGTGGTGTGCGGTCGCGGTGGTCACGCTTTCGCGGCGTCCGTGGGTTCGGGCGATCGCCACCCTTTACCCGATCGTGACAATTTTGGTGATCTTCTCGACCGCCAATCATTACGTGCTGGACGCGGCGGCCGGAGTCCTGATCACCGCGGGCGCGCTGGTCACCAGCGGGCTCATGCACCGGAAGACGACGGGGACCGGTCCGGTGAAAGATCACAAAGTGACAAACAAGACAAGGAATACCGACGGGTCACCCGATTCGATCTGAGAACATAGGGATCATGTCAAGGTCGGCCGTGGCGCCGGTCGCCACGGGCGACCTGACGGGGGTGCAGGCGGGCGGGCGACCCGCCGGGCGCCCCCGCTTCTATCGCGAGATTCTGCTCATCGCCCTCTGTTACGGCGCCTACTCGCTGGTACGCGATCTCGTGCCCCGCAACCACACGGCGGCGCTGAGCCGCGGGCATGACATCCTCCACCTCGAGCACCTGCTGCACCTGAACGTCGAGTTGTCGATCAACCGGCTGTTCACGGACGTGCGCTGGCTCGGGACGAGCGCGAACTACTACTACGCGAGCCTCCACTTCGTCCTCACGATCGGCGTGCTGGTCTGGCTGTACGTCCGTCATCCGGACCGCTATGTGTTCTACCGGCGGCTGATCTTCGCGACGACGGTCCTCGCCCTCATCGGGTTCTGGCTGTACCCGCTGGCGCCGCCGCGCATGATCGCCGGGTTCGTCGACACGGCGAACGCGTTCCACAGCGGCGGCCTGTACGAGTCCGGCGCCTCGCCGGTCGCCTCGGTGTCGAACCAGTACGCCGCCATGCCGTCGCTGCACACGGGCTGGTCGTTGTGGTGCGCGATCGCCATCGCCGACGTGACGCGGCCCAGCCGGGTCCGGTGGCTGGTGTACTGCTATCCCGCCGCGACCGTGCTCGTGATCCTGGGCACCGCCAACCACTACCTGCTCGACGCCATCGGCGGTGTGGTCACCCTGGCCGCCGGCTACGCCGCGACCCGGACCGTACGGGTCATGGTCCCGCGCCTCGGCCCGATGGCCCGCGTCTTCTCCACCGAGACGGGCGGCTCGACCGTCCGCTGACCGCGAGTCGACGCCCGTCGCCGAGATCAACCCTGCGCGCGAGCCCGAGCAGGAGTGGCGGCCTCCGCCGCCTCCTGGAAGTCGGCGATGGCCCCGCCGTGGTCCCGCGCCCAGATCGTCAGGACCTCGATGGGCTCGACGAGGGTCCGGCCGAGGTCGGTGAGGCTGTACTCGACCCGCCGTGGCGCTTCGGCATGGCGTTCGACCAGACCGTACTGCTGGAGCCGGCGCAGCGTCTGGGTGAGGACCTTGCGCGAGATGCCGCCGATGAGGTCGACGAGCTCACCGTGCCTGCGAGGCTGATGGCTGAGCCCGTAGAGCACGAGCACGGCCCATTTGTCGGAGATGATCTCGACCGCCAGGCGCGTGGGGCAGTCGGCGAGGAAGGTCGGTCCGGCCGCGTTCTGCATGAAAGTCGAAGGTACCAGGAGGTAACCGACGGCTCCGTAACGTCTTCCGCGAGCAACGAGACCAGCACCAAATGCGGAGGAGTCACCATGTCACGAGTCGTCGTGTTCGACGAGTTCGGCGGGCCGGACGTCATGCACGTCGTCGAGGAGCCGGTCGTCGAGCCCGCGGCCGGCGAGGTACGGGTCAGGATCGAAGCGTTCGCCGTCAACCCGCTCGACCTGATGATGCGTTCCGGCGCCTCGCCCGTAACCGTCCCCCTGCCACACGCTCGCCTCGGCGTCGAAGGAACCGGCGTCATCGACGCGCTGGGCCCCGAGACCACCGGGCTGGAGATCGGCGATCCGGTCATCCTCACGGCCGTTCCGGACGCGACCGTCAGGGGCAGCTACGCCGAATACACCACGGTCCCCGCGAGCCGGGTCGTCGCCCGGCCGGCCGGGCTGGGAATCACGGAGGCGGCGGCGATCTGGGTCGCGTACTCCACCGCCTACGGCGCGCTCGTCGAGAAGGCGGGAATGCGGCCCGGCGACCACGTCCTCATCACTGCCGCGTCCGGCGGCGTCGGCCGGGCGGCGATCCAGATCGCCGATCAGATCGGCGCCGTGCCCATCGCCGTCACTCGGCACACTGCGAAGAAGGACGACCTGCTCGCCGCCGGCGCCGCCGCGGTCATCGCCACCGACCAGGTGGACGTCGTCGAAGCCGTCCGCCACCACACCGGTGGGACCGGCGCCGACATCGTCCTCGACCTTGTCACAGGCCCCGGCCAGCAGGATCTGGTGAAGGCGGCCCGCCCCGGCGGAACACTGGTCGCCGCGGGCTTCCTGGACCCTCGGCCCACCCCCTTCCCGAGGAGCACGCCGCTCACGATCTTCAGCTACCAGAGCTTCGAGCACACCCTCGACGCCGTCGTGGTGAAGCGCATGGCGGCCTTCCTGAACGCCGGTGTACGCCTCGGTGCACTGCGGCCCGCCATCGACACGGTGTTCGCCCTCGACGACGTCGTCGAGGCACACCGCCACCGCGAGAAGGGACTCCACACCGGAGGGAAGATCGTCGTCACGGTCTAGGAACGGGCCAGAAGGAGCCGGCTGAATCAGTCGAGGTCCGCGCCCTGCGCCGCGCCGGCCTTGGCCGGCCGGATCTTCGCCAGGTTGTCCCGTACCGGATGCGCCCGGCCGGCCGGGCCGGCGGCGAAGGCGCGCAGGACGTTCTCGGTGACCCGGGAGACGAAGGGCGCCGCCTTGCCGGTCACCCCGTGGCCGCAGGCCCGGCCGCGCATCGCGCAGACCCAGCGCATGGTCCCGGTGGCGAACACCCCGGCCCCGCTCTTCGCGGTGTAGTACGTCGCGTCGGTGCTCGTCGTGGAGGTGCCGCACTGGATCGTCGAGTGGGCCAGCACCTCGATGGGTCGCGGTGTCGGCCCGCCCGCGGTCACCGCGTCGGACTCCGGCCCGATCACGCCGGGGAACTCCTCGCCCTTGCGCGCGCCGGTACCGGCGAACACCCAGTTGTCCGGCCGGTAGACCTTCCAGGCGCCGTCGGCGGGGAAGCAGGTGTACATGATCCCGATCAGGGCGCTCTCCGGGCGCGGCTTGGGCGACAGACGCCAGTCCTGGGTCTTCTCCGCCGGGTCCTTGATCGGGTCCTCGTCGGCGCTCTTGTAGCAGACGACGAGCCGGTCGGGGCCGAGGGAGGTCGGCTCGAACCGGATGTGCCGGTTCACCGCGTTCGCGCCCAGGAACGCGATGTTCATCCCGGCGTCGCGGGCCTTCGTCGCCTCGTCGCGCATCGCGGTCGACCAGTACTCGTCGTGGCCGAGGGTGACCAGCGCGCGGGCGCCGTCGAGCAGCCGCGGGTCGTGGTGCAGGTCGTTGTCGGTCTCGTACGCGAGGGGCAGCCCGGTCCGCTCGGCCAGCGCGATGGCGGGCTGTTCGAAGGCGAGGAACTTCACCGCGCCGTTCCCGTCGTACGGGCGGTCGAAGCTGACCGCGCGGGACCGGCCGTCGAAGCCGCCCGGTCCCTGGTACAGGTCGCGGCCGCCCCACATGTTGTACGCCTGCCAGGTCGTCGTGCCGTTCAGGACGACCACCCTGCCCGCCGTGCTCGCCGACCGGACGGTGATCGGCACGAACCGCTGGGTCCCGGAGTCGGCGTCGAGGCGCAGCAGGTAGGAGCCCTCGGGCCAGTCACGGGTGGAGACGGTGAGCGAGGGCTGCCACGGCGCGGTCACGGTGTGCGTCTTCCCGGCCGTCTTCGCGGCCGCCTGTCGCCGGCCGGCCTGGTGCGGCGCGACCCAGACCTTCCTCGCCTGGGCCCCGCCGTACCAGCCCATGCGGAAGGCGCTGACGGTGTAGCCCTTGGCGGTGGTCGAGACGAACAGCCGGAACGACTCCCCCGGAAGCACGCTCACGCGGTCGGCGAAGCCCTCGATGGCGTGCTCGCCCCCGGTCTTGCGCACCTTCCAGTCCGGGGATCCCGGCCTGGTGTTCTCGGCCACCGCGGGCGACGACGCGGACCGGGGCACCCGGGGCGGGACCGCGGCCCTGCCATGTCCGCCACCGCCACCGCACCCGGTGAGGACCAGGAGGAGGACAGCGAGAGCGGCGACGGGGCGGTTCATGATCACAGCTGGGATTGTCGCGTATCTGCGTCCCTGCCGACGCGGGGATGACCACGCGTTGACCTTCGCACGGCGTTCGGTCCCGGGTCTCGTCGGCCCGGGACCGCGCACCGGAACCGGCCGGCGCCCTGGCCGGCCGGGCTGGTCAGGGCACCGCCACGGCGCCACGGCTCGATGGCGCAGGCGACGTCACACGCTCGTGTCGTCGCCGTAGAAGACGCGCTCGACGACGGCGCGGGCGTGACGCGCGTGGCGGCGGTAGTCCTCCAGCATCTCGCCGGAGGCGTCGTAGCCGAGCACGCGGGCCACGGCGGAGCGCTCGCGGTGGTGCTCGGTCGGCAGGGTGTCCGAGGCCCGCCCCCGTACGAGCATGACGGCGTTGCGGATGCGGGTGGCGAGCCGCCACGCGTCGCAGAGCCGTACGGCGTCCTCGCGGTCCAGCAGGCCGGCCGCCGCCGCGGCGTCGAGGGCCGCGAGCGTCCGCGTGGTGCGCAGCTCCGGAACGTCGTACGCGTGCCGGAGCTGCAGGAGCTGGGCCACCCACTCGACGTCGGACAGGCCGCCGGGCCCCAGCTTCGTGTGCAGGCGACGGTCCACGCCACGGGGCAGCCGCTCGGCCTCCATCCGTGCCTTGAGCCGGCGGATCTCCATCAGGGCGCGGTCGTCGATCCCGCCCTGCGGCCACCGCAGCGGGTCGATCAGTGCCCGGAAGCGCGTGCCGAGCTCCTCGTCGCCGATCACGGGCGCCGCGCGCAGCAGCGCCTGGCTCTCCCACGGCGAGGACCAGCGCCGGTAGTAGGAGGCGTACGAGTCGAAGGTGCGCACGAGCGGGCCCTGCCGTCCCTCCGGCCGCAGGCCCGGGTCGATGACCAGCGGCGGGTCGGGCGCCGGCAGGGCGAGCAGGCGGCGCAGTTCCTCGGCGACCGCGTGCGCCGCGGGCGCGGCCTCCTGCTCCGCGCCCGGCACGGGGTCGTGCACGAACATGACGTCCGCGTCGCTGCCGTAGCCGAGCTCGTACCCGCCGAGGCGGCCCATCGCGACCACCGCGAACCTCGTCGGCAACGGCGCGCGGCGTTCCATCTCGATCTTGTGGACGGCGGCCCGCAGCGCCGCCTCGATCGTGACGAGGGTGATTGCGGTGAGCGCCTCGCCGGTCTCGCGTACGTCGAGGCGGCCGAGCAGGTCCGCGACCGCGACGCGCAGCAGTTCGCGGCGCCGGATGCCGCGTACGGCGGTGACGGCGTCCGCCGCCGGGTCGAGTTGCAGGCGGGCGGGGACGACGCTCATGTGCCGGCCCACCGCGGCCAGCGCCTCCCCGCGCAGCGCGTCGGACGACCGGGGCGTCAGTGTCGCGTCGCCGGTCAGCAGGGAGACGGCCTCCGGCGCGCGCAGCAGCAGGTCGGTGGCGTAGCGGCTCGAGGACAGCACGTGCGCCATCCGCTCGGCCACGGTGACGTCGTCGCGCAGCAGGCGGAGGTACCACGGCGTGGTGCCGAGCGCCTCGCTGACCTGCCGGAACCCGAGCAGGCCGGCGTCGGGGTCGGGGCCGTCGGCGAACCAGCCCAGCATGACGGGCAGCAGCGTGCGCTGGATCGAGGCGCGCCGGGAGACCCCCGCCGTGAGCGACTGCAGGTGCCGGAGCGCGCCGTCCGGGTCGGTGTAGCCGAGCGCCTCCAGCCGGGTACGGGCCGCCTCGCGGGTCAGGCGGGCCTCCTCGCCCGGCAGCCGGGCCACGGCGAGCAGCAGCGGCCGGTAGAACAGCTTCTCGTGCAGACGCCGGACCTCCCGGGCGTGCCGTCGCCACTCGGCGGTGAACTCCCCGACCGGGTCGGTGCGGAAGCCCAGCGCGCGGCCCAGGCGCCGCAGGTCGGCGGGGTCCTCGGGCACCAGGTGCGTCCGGCGCAGCCGGTGGAGCTGGATCAGGTGCTCGACGCGGCGCAGGAACCGGTACGCGCCGGCCAGCGCGGCGGCGTCGGCCCGGCCGACGTACCCGCCCCACGACAGCTTCTTCAGGGCGATCAGCGTGTTGGGGCCGCGCAGGCCCTCGTCCGTGCGGCCGTGCACGAGCTGCAGCAGTTGCACCGCGAACTCAACGTCGCGCAGGCCGCCGGGGCCGAGCTTGAGCTGCCGCCCGACCTGGTCCGGGTCGATGTGCGCCTCGACCCGGCGGCGCATCGCCTGGACGTCCTCGACGAAGTTGTCGCGTTCGGCGGCCCGCCAGACGAGCGGGGCGAGCGCCTCGACGTACTGTTCGCCGAGCTCCCGGTCCCCCGCCACCGGGCGCGCCTTGAGCAGCGCCTGGAACTCCCACGTCTTGGCCCAGCGCTCGTAGTACGCGCGGTGGCTGGCGAGCGTCCGTACGAGCGGGCCCGCCTTGCCCTCGGGGCGCAGCGCGGCGTCCACCTCCCACAGCGCGCCCTCGGCGGTGCTGGCCGAGCACGCCTTGATCATCCCGGACGCCAGCCGGGTCGCGGCCCGCAGCGCGGCCGTCTCGTCCTGGCCGGGCATCGGCTCGGCGACGAAGACGACGTCGACGTCGCTGACGTAGTTGAGCTCGCGTCCGCCGCACTTGCCCATGCCGATCACGGCGATGCGGCAGGTGCCGGCCTGGTCGCCGAGTTCGGCACGGGCGATGGCCAGGCCGGCCTCGAGCGCGGCGGCGGCGAGGTCGGCGAGTTCGGCCGCGACGTCCTCGACGTCCGTCACCCCCGTCAGATCCCGGCCCGCCAGGTTCAGCAGCGCCCGCCGGTACGCGGCCCGGAGCGCGAGCATCGGCTCCGGGTCTCCCGCGCGGGGCATGGGGTCGGCCGGGTCGGCGCCGACGGCGGTCAGCAGCGCGGTACGCAGCTCGTCGGCCGTGGGGCGCTGGAGTGCCGTGGGCCCGGCGAGGACCCGCCAGTGGTCGGGATGCCGTGCCAGGTGGTCGCCGAGCGCGGCGCTGACGCCGAGGACCGCGATCAGTCGGCCGAGGGCGTCCCGGTCGCCGGCCAGGTCCGCGCGGATGTCGCTCCGCTCCAGCAACCGGAGCAGCCCGGTGAGGGCCAGGTCCGGGTCCGCGGCGGTCCCGAGGACGTCGAGCAGGTCATCGCCGAGCCCCCGGCCGGCGAGCCGGCGTTGTGCCTCGGCGACGTCGGTGATGCCGAGGCGGGCCAGCCGGGCGGTCGTGCTCTCCGTACGGCGTTCGCTCACGATCAAAGATAATCATGAGCGCCCGGCGGGCTTCGCGGGAGTCTCGGATCGGGCCGCTCGGCGCGCTGCCGGCGCCCTCACCCGATATCCCGGAACGCTGGAGCCATCGTGAAACACCTTGGAGTTCTCGCCCACAGCACAGGGGGAGCCGCCCTCTGCTTCCTGACCTTCTGCGAGGAGGGCTTCCACCGGACCGGCCGCAACGAGCATCCGGACGTGACGCTGGACTACATCGCGTTCGGCTACAGCATGGCCGCGTGGGACGCGGGTGACCACGCGGCGGTCCGCGCCACCCTGGCCACCAGCGCCCAGCGGCTCGCCCGGGCCGGCGCCGACTTCTTCGTCTGCCCGGACAACACCGCCCACCTGGCCCTCGAGGTGCCGGGCCCGGCCCTCCCGCTGCCGGGGCTGCACATCGCCGAGGTCGTCGCGGATCAGGCCGCGGCCGAGGGACGCGCCCGCGTCGGCGTGCTGGGCACCAGGTACACCATGGACGGTCCGCTGTACCCGCGTGCGCTGGCCGCCCGCGGCATCGCCGCGGAGGTGCCGGACGCCGACGACCGGGCCCTCGTCAACGAGGTCATCTTCAAGGAGCTGGTGAACGGCGTGGTCAGCGAGGCGTCGCGGCGGGAGTACGTCCGCGTCATCGAGCGGCTGGCCGAGCGGGGCTGCGACGCGGTCGCCCTCGTCTGCACCGAGATCCCCTTGCTGATCACCCCCGAGGTCTCTCCCCTGCCGACGCTGGACTCGACGCGGCTGCTGGCCCGGGCGGCCTACGACGTCGCCGTCGGCGAGCGGGCGATGCCCGACTGGCACGGCGGCCCCCGATGAGCCCGGCCGGTCGCGTCGGCGGCGCTGAAGGCGGAGATCGACGAGCCCCGGGCGAAGTGTGCTCAGGAGAATCCGGTCGACCGGAATCGCCAACCAATGCCGCGGAAGACGCGTCTCCTATTTCACAGCAACTGTGAGTAAGGAGTCAGTCAGTGAGAATTCTCGTGACGGGCACCACCGCCGTCGTCACGGTCGCCGCGGCGGTCGGCCTGGCCTCGGCGGCGGTCGCGGCGGCACCGCGTCAGCCGGTGACGCGGGTCGGCGCGTCGGCGGCCGCGAAGGCCGCCAAGCCCGGCGACTTCAACGGCGACGGCTACCCTGACCTGGCCATCGGCGCCCCGTACGCCAAGGTCGGCTCGGCGACGACGGCGGGAGCCGTCGCGGTGGCGTACGGATCCAAGAGCGGGATCAACACGACGCGACGCCAGGTGATCAGCCAGAACAGCGCCGGAATCCCGGGCGCCGCGGAAAAGGGCGACCACTTCGGCGCGACGCTGGCCGTCGGCGATTTCAACCGGGACGCTTACTCCGATCTGGCGATCGGCGCGCCCGGCGAGGACATCGGCAGCAAGAAGGACGCCGGCTCGCTGACGATCGTGTTCGGTTCCAAGAAGGGATTGTCGACGAAGGCGGTCGCGGTGGGCGGCGTCGGCGGCGCCACGCTGACCGCCGGTGACTTCGACAAGGACGGCCGTACCGACTTCGCGACCGCCGCGTTCGACGGCACGAAGATCTGGGTCGTCCGGGGCACGACCTCGACCAAGCCGAGCGCGGTCGGGATCAGCCCGGGCAAGGACGGTCACGTCGACACCCTCGCCGCCGGTGACGTGACCGGGGACGGTTACGCCGATTTGGCCGTGAGCTGGTATTGGGACGACCCGGCCGACCAGGGCACCACCAGCGTGATCGCCGGATCGGCCAAGGGCCTGGGGAAGAAGGTCGGTCCCACGATCGAGCTCGGCGACACGAACGGGCTCGCCGTGGGCGACCTGAACAAGGACGGCCGCGCGGACGTCGTCATCGGCGGCTACGAGGGCGACCGTTACCAGGTGTACCCCGGCACGAAGAGCGGGATGGACCAGAAGCACGGCGTCTCCGGGACCGAGGGCAGCTCCCCGGTCGCGGCCGGGGACGTCAACGGCGACGGGTACGCGGACGTCGCGTCGCACCTGTCACCCGAGGACGGCGACGACGTGGTCGGGACGCGTCTCGGCTCCGCGAAGGGCCTGTCCTCGAGCGTCCGCACGATCACGGAGCAGGGCGCCGGCATCACGCCGAACCACAACAACGCGTTCGGATCCTCGCTGGCCCTGACCGACCTGAACGGCGACGGCCGGGCCGACCTGGTGACCGGCGTCCCCGGGCTCGACGACTTCGCCGGGGCGGTGGCCGTGACGCCCGGCACCTCCTCCGGCCTGGGCACGTCGGGCACCAAGCTGATCAAGGCGAGCACCTTCGGCTTCGGCGCCGGCGCCCGCTTCGGCACGCTCCCCCGCTGAACGAGTAGAGGCCAGGGGGTCCCGACGGGAGCCCCCTGGCCTCGGTGTCTTCGGGTCAGATGACCGGTTCGGAGATGGTCTCCTCGAGCTGCTCCTTCGGGCCCTTGGCCGCCGAGCCGCGCAGCGGCACCTCGCGGACGAACCAGGCGAGGAGGAAGGCCAGGAAGGCGACGACCGCTCCGCCGATCACCGTGCCGTGCAGGCCACTGGTGACGCCGGACTTGAACGCCTCCTGCACCGGCAGGGGCAGCTTGTGCAGCAGTGCCGGCGTCACGTGCGCGCCACCCGACGCGATCTTGTGGGCGGCCTGCGGGCCGAGCCGGTCGGAGATGGTGTGCTCCAGGCGGTTCGTGAAGATGGAGCCGAACAGCGCCACGCCGAGCGAGCCGCCCACCGTACGGAACAGGGTGACCGAGCCGCTCGCCGCGCCCATGTCCCGCAGCTCCGCGCTGTTCTGGGTGATCAGCATGGTGTTCTGCATGATGAAGCCCATGCCGAGACCCACACCGGCGGTGAGCGCCGAGCTGACCGCCGTGCTGGTGTCGACCTTGAGCAGGAGCAGCATGAGCATGCCGACCGTCATCACCGCGCCGCCGATGATCGGGTACAGCTTGTAGCGGCCGTTGCGGGAGATCAGCTGCCCGGTCGTCAGCATCACGACCAGCATGCCGAACATCAGCGGCAGGAGGAGCAGGCCGCTCGCCGTCGCCGAGGCGCCCTGGACGTCCTGCATGTACTGCGGGAGGAAGTTGACCGCGCCGAACATCGCCGCGCCGACGAGGAAGCTCAGGACCTGGGCGACCGCGAAGTTCTTGTTGCGGAACAGCCGCGGCGGCAGGATCGGCTCGGGGGCGCGGGACTCGGCGAGGACGAACAGGACCAGGGCCACGACCGACAGGATCGCCAGCCCGATGATCTGCCAGGATCCCCAGGGGTACTCGCTGCCGCCCCAGCTCGCGACCAGGGTGAGGGAGACGACGCCGACCGTCAGCAGGAACGCCCCGAGGAAGTCGATCTTCGCCTTGATGTGCGGGGTGTGCAGGCGCATGCCGACACCCGTGACGAGCAGGGCGACCGCGCCGAGCGGCACGTTGACGTAGAAGGTCCAGCGCCAGCTCAGGTGGTCGGTGAGGAAGCCGCCGATCAGCGGGCCGCCGACGAAGGCGATCGGCATCATCCCGCCGATGATCGCCTGGAAGCGGCCGCGCTCGCGCGGCGGGACGAGGTCACCGATGATCGCGAAGGCGCCGACCATGAGGCCGCCGGCGCCGAGGCCCTGCAGCGCACGGAACCCGATGAGCTGGCCCATGCTCTGCGACAGCCCGGACAGCATGGAGCCCGCGAGGAAGATCACGATGGACGCCATGAACATGCCCTTGCGGCCGTACAGGTCGCCGAGCTTGCCCCAGATCGGCGTCGCGGCCGCCGTGGCGAGGGTGTAGGCGGTGACGACCCAGGCGAGGTGGCTGAGGCCCCCGAGGTCGCCGACGATCGTCGGCAGCGCGGTGCCGACGATCAGGTTGTCGAGCATCGCGAGGAACATGCCGAGCATCAGGCCGATGATCGCGATGTAGATGGATCGCGTGCTTCTCGGCTCCGCCGCGCCTGGTGGCGCGGACTCCGCCGTGTTCGTCCCCGACATCGATAACCTCTCTCTGTGGTCGGACGCTTACTTGTCGACCGGCTAGTTTCTTTACCTGCCGTACGGTAAGTTAGGAACTAGCCGGTCGTCAAGTTAGTTTGGACGGAGATTGATCATGGGCGAGCCCCGCGGCGACACCCGGGAGCGGATTCAGGCGGTCGCGCTGGAGCTGTTCGCCGAGCACGGTTACGAGAAGACCTCGCTACGGGAGATCGCCGAGCGCCTCCACGTCACCAAGGCGGCGCTGTACTACCACTTCAAGACCAAAGAGGACATCATCGTCAGCCTGTTCGACGATGCCCTCGCCAGGTTGGACGACCTGATCGCCTGGGGGCAGGCACAGCCGCCGACCCTGGAGACGCGCCAGGAGCTGGTGCGCCGCTACGCCGACAACCTCTACACCTCGGCGCCGGCGCTCATGCGCTTCGCCCACGAGAACCAGGGCACCATGCGCGACCTCGCGGTCGGCGAGAAGATGAAGTGCCGGGTCCGGGCCCTGATCGAGCTGCTCGCCGATCGGAAGGCGCCGCTGACCGACCAGCTCAAGTCGGCGATGGCGATCTTCGGGCTGAACATCGCCCTCTTCACCTTCGACGACTACGACATCACCGACGAGGAGCGCCGCACCACCGGCCTCACCGTGGCGATGGAGATGATCTCCTCGTCTCAGAGCACCGAGAGGTAGCGGCGGCGTTCGTACTCGGTGACCTGGCGGCGGTAGTCCTCCCACTCCGCGCGCTTGTTGCGGAGGAAGAAGTCGAAGACGTGCTCGCCGAGGACCTCGGCGACCAGCTCGCTGCGCTCCATCGCGCTGATCGCCTCGTCCAGGCTCTGCGGCAGCGGCTCGATGCCCATCGCGCGGCGCTCGGCCGCGGTGAGCGCCCACACGTCGTCCTCGGCGCCCGGCGGCAGCTCGTAGCCCTGCTCGATGCCCCTGAGGCCGGCGCCCAGGATCGCGGCGAAGGCGAGGTAGGGGTTGCAGGCGGTGTCCGGCGCGCGGAACTCGATGCGGGTCGCGTGACCCTTCTGCGGCTTGTACATCGGCACGCGCACCAGCGCGGACCGGTTGTTGTGGCCCCAGCAGATGTACGGCGGCGCCTCGCCGCCCGCGCCGGCGGACGCGCCGACGCCGCCCCACAGGCGCTTGTAGGAGTTGACCCACTGGTTGGTGACGGCCGTGATCTCGGCGGCGTGCCGGAGCAGGCCGGCGATGAACGCGCGCCCGACCTTGGAGAGCTGGTACTCGGCGCCCGGCTCGTAGAAGGCGTTGCGATCGCCCTCGAACAGCGACATGTGGGTGTGCATCCCCGAGCCCGGGTACTCGGTGAACGGCTTCGGCATGAAGGAGGCGTGCACGCCTTGCTCGAGCGCGACCTCCTTCATCACCAGGCGGAACGTCATGATGTTGTCGGCCGTGGTGAGCGCGTCGGCGTAGCGCAGGTCGATCTCCTGCTGGCCCGGGCCGCCCTCGTGGTGGCTGAACTCGACGGAGATGCCCATCGACTCCAGCATCATGATGGCGTTGCGCCGGAAGTCGTGCGCGGCGCGGTGCGGCGTGTGGTCGAAGTAGCCGCCCAGGTCGACCGGCGTCGGCTCGCTGCCGTCGTCGGGCTGCTCGCCGAGCAGGTAGAACTCCAGCTCAGGGTGGGTGTAGAAGGTGAACCCGAGGTCGGCCGCGCGGCTGAGGGTGCGCTTGAGGACGTAGCGCGGGTCGGCGAAGCTCGGCGACCCGTCCGGCATGAGGATGTCGCAGAACATCCGGGCCGTACCCGGCGACTCGGCCCGCCACGGCAGCACCTGGAACGTCGACGGATCGGGCTTGGCGAGCATGTCGGCCTCGTAGACACGGGCGAACCCCTCGACGGCCGAGCCGTCGAACCCGATGCCCTCGGCGAACGCCTGCTCCAGCTCGGCCGGGGCGACCGCGACGGACTTGAGGAATCCGAGCACGTCGGTGAACCACAGCCGGATGAAGCGGATGTCGCGCTCCTCGAGCGTGCGGAGCACGAACTCCTGCTGACGGTCCAAAACGGATCCCCTTTGACGACCTGCTACGACAACTCTGGCGTTCTATCAGTGTGCCGTGTCCATGTTTCGGTCACGTTACAAGGTCGCGAAGCGTGACCGCCGTCCCGTCGGGGTCCCCGATGGCGTGCCGCCGGGGACCCCGACGGGTCACTCCTCGACCTCGGCGGCGGCCGGGTCGAGGACACGGGCCAGGAACCTGCGGGTCCGCTCGTGGGTCGGCTCGCCGATGACCTTCGACGGCGGGCCCTCCTCGACGATGACGCCGCCGTCCATGAAGACCACGCGGTCGGCGACCTCTCGGGCGAAGGTCATCTCGTGCGTGACCACCAGCATCGTCATGCCCTCGAGGGCCAGCTTGCGCATGACGCCGAGCACGTCGCCGACGAGCTCGGGGTCGAGCGCGGAGGTCGGCTCGTCGAACAGCATGACGTCCGGGCCCATGGCCAGGGCGCGGGCGATCGCGACCCGCTGCTGCTGGCCACCGGACAGCTGTGCCGGGTAGGCGTCCACCTTGTCGGCCAACCCGACGCGGGCGAGGTTGTCGCGCGCGATCCGGTCGGCCTGCTCGGCGGAGCGCCGCAGCACCTTGCGCTGCGCGATGGTGACGTTCGCGAGCACCGACAGGTGCGGGAACAGGTTGAACTGCTGGAACACCATGCCGACGCGGCGGCGGGCCGCGTCGATGTCCACGTCCGGGTCGGTCAGCTCCACGCCGCCGACGTACACCTTTCCGGCGGTGGGCTCCTCCAGGAGGTTCACGCAGCGCAGCAGCGTGGACTTACCGGATCCGGACGGCCCGATGATGCACACGACCTCGCCGCGCCTGACCTCGAAGTCGATGCCGCGCAGCACCTCCAGGTCACCGAACGCCTTGTGCAGCCCGGTCACCTGGACCGCCGCGGTGGTGTTGACGGTCGTCACCGCTGTCCCCTCTTCTGCCGGGCCTCCAGCCGCCGCGCCAGGTGGCCGAGCGGAATCGTGATGATCAGGTAGCAGATGGCGGCCACGATGATCGGCGTGGTGTTGCCCTGCTGGCTGGCCGCGTCCTGGGCGAGCTTGGACAGCTCCCGCTGCTGCAGCGTGATGCCGAGGAACAGAACGAGAGACGAGTCCTTGAACAGCAGGACCAGTTCGTTGGTCAGCGGCGGGATCACGATGCGGAGCGCCTGCGGAATGATGATCGAGCGCATGGCCCGCCCGTGCGACATGCCGAGCGTGCGCGCCGCCTCCATCTGACCGCGCGGCACGGCCTCGATGCCGGCCCGGATGGTCTCGGCCATGTACGCCGCCGAGACCACTCCCAGGGCGACGGCGGCCTGGCCGTACACGCCCCCGGGGAAGTTGACCCCCGGGAAGGCGAGCGGGACGCCGGTGCCCACGAAGATGAAGATGAGCAGCGCGGGCAGTCCCCGGAACACCTCGATGTAGGCGATGGCGAACCAGCGGTACGGCGGCACCGAGGACAGCCGCATCAGCGCCAGCAGCAGGCCGGCCACCAGGCCGAGTGCGAACCCGGTGACCGTGAACAGCAGGGTGTTGCGCAGCGCGACCGTGATGATGTCGGGGAACAGCGTCTTGGCGACCCGCCATTCGGCGAAGTTGGTCTTCAGCGCCCCCCAGTCCGCCAGGGACACGAGCAGGACGACGGCGACGACGAAGATGCCGTACTCGCCGCCCAGGATCAGCCGACGGCGCTGCGTGCGGGTCAGCCGCGGCGCCGCCTCCGCGTGTTCAGTCATTGCGGCCTCTCGAATCGATCAGGGCCGGCTCAGGCGCCCGCCGGCATCGGGCCGATCCACTTCTCGTAGATCTTCTTGTACTCGCCGCTCTGCCGGGCCTCGTCGATGGTCTGGTTGATCAGCGAGAGCAGCTTGGGGTTCTTGCCCTTGCGGACCGCGAAGCCGTACTGCTCGCCGGTGTTGAGGCTGGCCGCGACGCCGTACGCGGCGTTCGCCGGGTCCTTCAGCCAGCCCTGCACGACCGGATAGTCCTCGATGATCACGTCGACCTGGCCGCTGCGCAGCCCGTTGAGGAGGCTGGCGGAGTCCTTGAAGGACTTCGAGTCGATGCCCTTGGAGTGGACGAAGTCCTCACCGGTGGTGCTCGCCTGGGAGCCGACCTTGAGCTTTTTGGCCTTGACGTCGTCCAGCGACGCGTAGGTGATGCCCTTCTTGGCCATGAGCGCCTGTGTGGCGTTGAAGTACGGCTTGGTGAAGTCGATGAACCGCGCCCGCTCCGGCTTGATCGTCATACCGGCGGCGGCGACGTCGCACTTCCCCGCGTTCAGCGCGGACCCCGTCTTGATCGTCTCAAACGGGGTGTCGATGACCTGCTGGGTCACGCCGAGCTTCTTGGCCACGAGGTCGATGACGTCGACGTCGAAACCGACGACCTTGCCGCCCTGGGCCGACTGGAACGGCGGGTACGGCAGGTGCGTGCAGGTGGTCAGCTTGCCCTTCTTCACCAGCTTGGCACCCTGAACCGTCACTCCGTCCCCGCCGCCGCCGCAGGCGGTGAGGGCGAGGGCGGCCGCGCAGAGTCCGGCGGTGGCGGCGGCAAGCCGACGACTAATAGCCACAATTCCTCCATAAGCAGGACAAACAACTGTCCGACTATGTCATACCGCTCGCCACCTGCGAGAACGTCAGCGGGTCACGACTTGATCACAGCAAGAAAACGGGCTGCGACCGGTCCGGCCACCTGCCCGCCGTCCCCGCCGTGCAGAACGAAGACGGCAAAGGCCAGATCGCCCCGGTAGCCGATGAACCACGCGTGCGTATGACCTTGGGCATCATATTCGGCCGTCCCCGTCTTGCCCGCCGTGCCCGCCGGAAGTCCGGCCCGGGCCGCGGTGCCCCGCGTCGCGACCGCCCGCATCATCGACCGCAGCCCGGCGACCACGGAGGACGGCAGCGGCCGGGCCGTTCCCGCGTGGACGAGGCGCGCGGGCACCAGACGCGGCGGACGGTACGCGCCGTCGGCCACGGCCGCGGCGACCACCGCCATCGCGAGCGGGGTCGCCTGGACCTTCCCCTGGCCGATCGACGCCTCGGCCAGCCCGTTGTCGCCGCCCGGGTCGAGGAGGTCCCCGGAGTAGGCCGTGTCCGTCCCCGTGTCGAAGTGCGCGCCGAAGCCGAACGCGGCGGCGCTCTCCCGCAGCCGCCCGGCTCCCGCCGACACACCGAGTCCCGCGAACGTCGTGTTGCAGGACTCGGCGAACGCGTCGGCGAGTGAGACCCGGCCGAGCGCCAGGCCGCCGTGGTTGTGGATCGTGCGCTGCCCGGCCACCGTCACGGCCGGGCAGTCGACCGGGCTCGCCGGCGTCATCCCGCCGCCCAGCAGCGTCGCCGCGACGACCACCTTGAACGTCGACCCCGGCGGGTACAGGCCCGTGAAGGCGCTCTCGGCCTGCGGCAGCCGGTCGGCGACCGCCACGATCTCGCCGGTCGAGGGGCGGATCGCGACGAGGGCGGCCTGCGCCGATCCCACGGCCGCGTCGGCGGCCGCCTGGGCGCGCCGGTCGATGGTGGTGCGGACGGGCGCCGCGCCACGGCCGGGGAAGACCTTGAGCTGCTGCGCCGGCCGCCCCGGGTTCTGGATCCGCACCGCCCAGCCGGGGGCGCCTTCGTCCTCGCCGAGCCGCTCACCGACGTCGGCGAGGTACGGCTGGGCGTCGTTGTCGTCGGGAAGGGGCCTGCCGTCCGCGGCGACCGGCGCTCCCGACCCGGCCTCGGTCCGGTCGAGGATCCACCGTCCGCCGTCGGCCAGGGCGGGGTGCAGCGTCGCCGGCGACCACACCACCCGCCAGGCGCCGTTCCGGCGCGCGACCCGCAGGGTCGCGTGGAAGCTCCACTCTCCGACGCCGGTCAGGTGCCGGGTGACGGCGTAGTCGACGGACGCCTCGTCCCCGTGCCGTACCGGCGGACCCGGCGTGAAGTCCACCGAGTCGACGCGCAGCGCCCGGGACAGGGCCCGGTGCCGGTCGGCGAAGTCGCCGGGCGGATCGTCGGCCAGCCGCCGCATCGCCGCGAAGTCGCCGCCGCTCCAGGCGCGGAAGTACGCGGCCGAGGCCGCCTCCGGCGTCGCCGGGCCGTGCGGTCCTCGCAGGGCGACGCACGAGAAGACGGCCGCCGCCAGGAGGATGAGCACACCGGCCGCGGCGACGACGACTCTGCGCATCGGACTCCCCCGTCGGCGACGCCTAAGTCGATCATCGTCTCCGACGCGGCGGCGACGCCATGGCCGGTTCCGGCCGATCAGCCCGGTGGCGTCACCCGGTGGCCTCGGGTGGCATCGGGCCCATCCACCGCTCGTACGTCCGCCGGTAGGTGCCGTCCCGCCGGATCTGCGCGATGACGTCGTCGATCAGCCGCAGCAGCGCCGGGTTGTGGCCCTTGCGCACGGCGAAGCCGTACTGCTCGCGGGTGCGCAGCCCCGGGAGGAGGGTGAAGTCCGCGTTGGCCTCGTCGGTGAGCCAGTAGCGCACCACCGGGTCGTCCTGGATCAGCGCGTCGACCTGACCGGTGCGCAGCGCGTCCAACTCGGTGGTGGCGTTCTCATACCCCTTCGTCTGCCACCCCTGATGGCGCGCGTACGCCTGTCCCGTCGTGCCGACGACCACGCCGACGCGCAGCGCGCCGGAGCCTGTGGCGTCCGGCGTGACGCGCGCGTCACGCCGGACCATCAGCACCTGCCCGGATTCGAAGTAGGGCCGGGAGAAGTCGACCACCGCCGCCCGCTGCGGGTTGACGGTCATGCCGGCGGCCGCCAGGTCGCACGCCGCGACCGCGAACACCTCCCCCGAGGTGATCGCGGTGAACCGCGTGTCGATGATCTTCTGCCGCACGCCGAGCCGCCTGGCGACCAGGTCGATCAGGTCCACGTCGAAGCCGACGATCGCCTTGCCCCGCTGGAACTGGAACGGGGCGTAGGGCAGGTGCGTGCAGGTGGTGAGCGTGCCGCGGGCGACCAGGTGAACGCCCCGCACGGTCTGGCCGGCCGGCGCGCAGGCGGTCAGCAGGCAGGCGGTCATCGCCGCCGCGGGCACGGCGCACGCGCGGGAGAGAGTGACCAGGTGCACGGTGCCTCCGAGGGGGGTACGACGCTCCATCCGTCCCACTCACGCGGAAGAGTCAACCAGTTGCGCACCGTCACGTCCATGTCGATCGCGGTGCCCGCGCCGCGAGCGCGTCACCGGCCCTCCGCGAGCGCGTCCTCGTCGACCGCGCCGCCCGCGCCCGCGAGCGCGTCGCCGGCCGCCGTGCGCGCGTACAGCACACGCCGGCCGACCCGATGGCCCGTCACCAGACCGCAGGCGCGCAGGACGCCCAGGTGCTGACTGATCGCACCGGGGGTCACCGCCAGGCGCCCGGCGAGCTCCGTCGTCGGCGCCGGGACCGTCAGCGCGAGCAGCAGCGCCGCCCGGCGCCGCCCGATCAGTGCCGCGAGGGCGTCCGGAGGCGCCGCCGGGGCGGTCTCCCACAGCGTCGCGACGCCGTACGCGGGATAACTCAGCATCGGCTGGTACGGCGGGGTCATCACCGAGACGGCCGGCCAGACGAACGCGCTCGGCACCAGCACCAGCCCGCGCCCGGCCAGCGGGCCGTGATGGTGCCACCGGCGCTGGACGGCGAGCCGGTCGCCGTGCCAGCGGACGGCCTCGTGCAGCCCGGCGAAGAGCCCCTCGGCCCCGCGCTCGGTCAGGGCGCGGGACCGGCGGAGCACGTCGCCCTCCAGCAGCGCCCGCATCCGCGGCCAGGACTCCTCGAGCGCCGCCTCCCAGTACGCGGCGATCAGGTCGGCGACCTCGCCGAGGGCGCGCTCGGGCGCCTCGGCCATCGCTCGGCGCCGCGCGCGCAGGCCGGCGGCGTCCGTGCCCGCCCGCACGAACGCCTCGGCCGAAGAAGGAGCGTGGAACGCCGGCCCCTCGGCGCCCTTCCCGACGTCCCGGATCTCCACGGCGACCCGGCGTGCGGGCGTGGCCCGCACCCGCGCCAGTTCGGCGGCGAAGTCCGGCAGCGGGGACTCCGGCGGCGGGGTCAGGAAGTCGGGCATGTACCCGCTCGCGGGGACGAGCGCGCGCAACGGCGTCAGGTCGAGTCCGCGCAGCCGGGGCCGTACGGCGCGGACCCACGGCAGGTGCAGCGCGCGGCGGGACGGGTCGGCCAGCACGCGCAGGCTGTGCATGAGCTCCCAGAGGGGCGAGAACGCGAACCGGACGCGCGCGACGTCGTCCGGGGCGAAGAGGAATTCGATCATTTAGGCACCGCTAAAAGAGTTCCAGCCGGGCCCGGGTGTTGTCGACCATGCCCCCATGACCTCCGTCGACGAGATGCCCGCTCCCCCTTCCCCCCGGCTCCCCGCGTTCCTCCACACGCGGGTCGGCGGTCTGCCACGAGGCTTCTGGGCGCTGTGGACCGGCAGCTTCGTCAACCGGCTCGGCACGATGGTCGAGCCGTTCCTCGCCTTCTATCTCACGGGGGTGCGCGGCCTGTCCGTCGGCGCGACCGGGCTCGTGCTGGCGCTGTTCGGCCTCGGCTCGATCGTCTCCCAGCTCGTCGGCGGAGTGCTCGCCGACCGGATCGGACGGCGGGCCACGCTGACCGGCGGGATGCTGGCCACCGCCGCCGCGATGCTCGCGCTCGGGTACACCACCACGACCCCGGCGCTGATCGTGCTGGTGTTCGTGCTCGGGCTGACCATCGACGCGTTCCGTCCGGCCTCGCAGGCGCTGCTGGCCGACCTGGTCGGGCCGGCCGAGCGCGCCCGCGCCTTCGGGCTGCTGTTCTGGGCGATCAACCTGGGCTTCGCGGTCGCGATGGTGCTCGGCGGGACGCTGTCGCGGGCGGGCTTCTCCTGGTTGTTCTGGATCGACGCGGCCACCTGCGTGGTGTGCGGCGTCCTGGTCTGGCGGGCGGTGCCCGAGACCCGTGGCCGGCGCGCGGAGCGCGAACCCGGCGGGCTCGTGGACGTCCTGCGGGACCGCGTCGCCGTCGGCTCGGTGCTCGTCGTCCTCTGCTACGGATTCGTCTACATGCAGTCCTACTCGACGCTCCCGCTGGCGATGCGGCAGGCGGGGCTTCCGGCGTCGGCGTACGGCTTCGCGGTGGCCCTCAACGGCGTCGGGATCGTGATCGTGCAGCCGCTGATCGGCGCCTGGCTCGGCCGCCGCGACCACAGCCGCGTCCTGGCCGCGGGCGTGGCCGTGGTGGGCGCCGGATTCGGGCTGACCGCGTTCGCCGCGTCGGCGTGGGCGTTCGCGGCGACGGTCCTGGTGTGGACGCTGGGCGAGATCCTCTTCGCGTCGGTGTCCACGGCGATCATCGCGGATCTCTCGCCCGCGCACCTGAGGGGGCGCTACAGCGGGCTGTACGGCACGGCGTTCTCGGCGGCCTCGCTGCTCGCCCCGCCGATCGGCGGCGGGCTGCTCGGCCTGGCCTCCTGGTCACCGTGGCTGGTCTGCGCGGCCCTGTGCGGGACCGCCGCGGCCGGCGCGCTGGCGCTCGGCCCCGCGGTACGGCGCCGGCGGCGGGCGCTCGGCTGATCCGGAGGGATCCGAGGGGTTGACCGGTTCCTGTGAAAATGTCTAACTTCAGGTGGTTAGTCCCCCTCCGAGGCGGCGTACGAGCTGAATGGTGCAGGCTCCGAGGTCCTGTGGCCCGGTGCACGGACTGTCCGTTCTCCGGGAGCGGAACTTCCGCTGGTTCTTCCTCGGCCAGTGCACCTCCATGCTCGGCGACGGCATGGTCGCGCCCGCCCTCGCCTTCGCCGTCCTCGGCCTGACCGGGCGCGCCGTCGACCTCGGGGCCGTTCTCGCCACCGGGTCTGCCGCGCAGGTGATGTTCACCCTGGTCGGCGGCGTCATCGCCGACCGGCTGCCGCGCCACTCGCTGATGCTCGGCACCGACCTCGTACGCGCCGTCAGCCAGGGCGTCGCGGCGGCCCTGTTGATCAGCGGCGCCGCGCGGATCTGGCATCTCCTGGTCCTCCAGGCGGTGCACGGGATCGCCGCCGCGCTCTCCGGGCCCGCCGTCGCCGGAGTCGTCCAGGCGACGACGCGGCCCGAACAGCGCCAGCCCGCCAACGCCCTGCGCGTCCTGGCGCTGTCCACGTCCCTCCTCACCGGGCCCGCGGTGGCCGGCGCCCTGGTCGTCGGCGCGGGCCCGGGCTGGGCGCTCGCCGCGGACTCGGCGACCTTCGCGGTCAGCGCCGCCTGCCTGTCCCGGCTGCGGCTGCGGCGGACCGGTCACGAACAGCCGCAGCGGTTCACCCGCGAGCTGGCCGACGGCTGGCGGGAGTTCCGGTCCCGCCGGTGGGTGTGGAGCGTCATCGTGGCCGCCTCCCTGGTCAACCTGCTCGGCGGGGCGTTCTCGGTGCTCGGCCCCACGCTGAGCGCCCGGTCGTTCGGCGGCGCGGGCGCGTGGGCGCTGATCTCGGCGACGTTCGGCGCCGGCTGTCTCGGCGGCGGCGCGATCGCGCTCTGCGTACGGCCGCGGTTCCCGCTGCGCTCGGGACTGGCGATGATGGTGCTGTTCGCCTGCCCGGCCCTCGCCCTGGCAGGCGAGCTCACGGTGCCCGGCATCGCGATCGCGGCGTTCTTCGGCGGCCTCGTCCTCATGGTCTTCAACACGCTCTGGGAGACGGCCCTGCAGCACCACGTCCCGGCGACCGCCCTGTCGCGGGTCTGCGCCTACGAGTGGGCGGGGGCGCTCGCCTGCCAGCCGCTCGGCCTGGCGCTGGTGGCGCCCGTCGCCGGCTGCTTCGGCCTGCGGACGACGCTCTTGACCGCGGGCGCCCTGCAGGTCCTCGTCGTCCTCATCCCGCTGCTGTTCCCCGAGGTGCGGACGCTGCCGTCGCCGCCACGCGACCGCCGGCCCTGATACTCGATCATCAGATCCCTGAGGACACCACCCGGCGCGCCCCGTCTAGTCTCGAAGCGTGGCACAGCTTCGTATCGCACTCGCTCAAGCCAACGCGACCGTCGGCGACCTCACCGGCAACGCCGACCGCACCGTCGAATGGACCCGGCGCGCCGCCGACCGCGGCGCCCACCTCGTCGTCTTTCCCGAGATGTTCCTCACCGGCTACCCGGTGGAGGACCTCGCGCTGCGCAAGTCGTTCGTGGACGCGTCGATCGCCACCCTGGAGGCGACGGCCCGCCGGCTCGCCGACGAAGGCCTGGGCGAGCTGGCCGTCGTGCTCGGCTACCTCGACCGGCGCGCCGACGTCGTGGACCGCGTCGGCCAGCCCGCGGGCGCGCCGCTCGACGCGGCGGCGGTGCTGTACCAGGGCCGGGTCGCCGTCCGCACCGCGAAGCACCACCTGCCGAACTACGGCGTCTTCGACGAGTACCGGTACTTCGTCCGCGGTGACCGGCTGCCCGTCCTGCGGCTGCACGGCGTCGACGTCGCCGTGGCGATCTGCGAGGACCTGTGGCAGGAGGGCGGACCGGTCACGGTGACCCGTGAGGCCGGCGCCCAGTTGCTCGTCGCCCCGAACGCCTCGCCGTACGAGCGCAACAAGGACGACGTCCGCCTGGAGCTGTGCGCGCGCCGGGCCCGTGAGGCGGGGTGCGCGCTCGCGTACGTGAACTCCGTCGGCGGCCAGGACGAGCTGGCGTTCGACGGCGACTCCGTCATCGTCACCGGCGAGGGTGAGCTGATCGCCCGCGGCCCGCAGTTCGAGGAGGACCTGCTCGTCGCCGACCTCGACCTGCCCACCGCCCCGGCGGAGTTCACGCCGGGCGAGACGCCCGCCGACGGGCACGACGGCACCACCATCACGATCGAGCGCGTGCTGCTGTCGTCCGCCCCGGTCCCGGCGTACACCCCGGAGGAGCCGCCCCGCGCCGAGCCGCTGGGCGACCTCGGCGAGGTGTACGGCGCGCTCGTGCTCGGCGTGCGCGACTACGTTCGCAAGAACGGCTTCCGCTCGGTCATCCTCGGGCTGTCCGGCGGCATCGACTCCGCGCTGGTGGCGACGATCGCCGCGGACGCCATCGGCCCGGACAACGTGCACACCGTCCTCATGCCGAGCCGCTACTCCAGCGATCACTCCATCACCGACGCGGAGGACCTGGTCAAGCGGCAGGGCATCCACTCCCGCACGGTGCCGATCCGCGGCATGGTCGACGCCTACGAGGCCGAGCTGGAGCTGCACGGCCTGGCCGCCGAGAACCTCCAGGCGCGGGTCCGCGGCAACATCCTCATGGGCCTGTCCAACGAGCACGGCCACCTGGTGCTGACCACCGGCAACAAGAGCGAGCTGGCCACCGGCTACTCCACGCTGTACGGCGACTCGGCGGGCGGCTACGGGCCGATCAAGGACGTGCCCAAGGTCACGGTGTTCGCGCTGTGCCGGTGGCGCAACGAGCGGATCGACGGGGCCCACCCGTTCACGCCTCCGTCGGAGACCCCGCCGATCCCGCAGAACATCATCGACAAGCCGCCGTCCGCGGAGCTGCGCCCCGGCCAGCTCGACACCGACTCGCTCCCGCCGTACGACATCCTCGACGCGCTCCTGGACGACTACGTCGAGAAGGACATGGGCCGCGACGGCCTCATCGCGGCGGGCCACGACCCGGAGCTGGTCGAGCGCGTGATCCGGCTGGTCGACGCGGCCGAGTACAAGCGCCGCCAGTACCCGCCCGGTCCGAAGATCACCCCGAAGAACTTCGGCCGCGACCGCCGGCTCCCCATCACCAACAAGTGGCGCGAGATCGTCGCCCCCCACACCGCCGACCCCGCGCGCGTCGCGAAGCGGCAGACCGCGAAGGACGCCTGAGCCGCTGAACGCGACGCCGCCGCCCGGCCCGGCGGTCCGGGGCGGGCGGCGGCGGTCGGGGATCAGCGGTAGGTGTGCTCGGGGCCGGGGAACGTGCCCGAGACGACGTCCGCGGCGAACTCCTCGGCGGCGCCGCGCAGCACGCCGCCCACCTCGGCGTAGCGCTTGACGAACTTCGCGGTGTGCGGGGTGAGGCCGGCCATGTCCTGCCACACCAGCACCTGCGCGTCGGTGCCGGGGCCGGCCCCGATCCCGATGGTCGGGATGGACAGCGCGGCGGTGACGCGCTCGGCGAGTTCGGTGGGCACGCATTCGAGCACGACGGAGAACGCGCCGGCCGCCTCGAGGTCCTTGGCGTCGGCCATCAGGCGCTCGCCGTCCTCACCACGCCCCTGGACGCGGTAGCCGCCGAAGGCGTTCACCGACTGCGGCGTGAGGCCGAGGTGCGCCATCACGGGGATGCCCGCCGCGACGAGCGCCTCCACCTGCGGCAGCACCCGCCGGCCGCCTTCGAGCTTGATCGCGTGTGCGCCGGCCTCCTTGAGGAACCGCGCGCCGGTGTGCAGGGCCTCGGCCACACCGGCCTGGTAGGCACCGAACGGCAGGTCGGCGACGATCATGGCGCGGGAGGTGCCGCGCACGACCGCCGCGGTCAGCGGGATGAGGTCGTCGACGGTGACGGGGATCGTGGACTCGTGGCCGAACACCACCATCCCGGCGGAGTCGCCGACGAGCAGCACCGGGATCCCGGCGTCGTCGAAGACCCGCGCGGTGAGCGCGTCGTACGCGGTGAGCATGGGCCACTTCTCGCCGCGCTCCTTCGCCGCCGCGATGTCGCGGACGGTCACGCGGCGCCCGGTCTGGCCGCCGTACAGGGTGGTCGGCCGACTGGTCGATACAGACATCGGAAACCTCCTGCCTCGAGGCGCCACGGTGGCGTCCCCGGACGGATCGATGATCCCACGGGGTCAACGACTCGTACACCCCCGCCTCTTCCCAGGAGGTTTCAAAACGGTACGGTTGCGTATCGGAATGAACCGGCCTAGGCTGTGCGTTGTTAAGAAACGAGACTGACTCGTATCGATATTCCCCCTCGAAGGGCCTCATGGATCCGCAGACCATCCAGAAGAGACGCTGGGCCATCCTCGGCGTTCTCATCGTCAGCCTGCTCGTCATCGTGCTCGACAACACGGTCCTCAACGTCGCCCTGAAGACGATCGCGGACCCGCGCGCCGGCCTCGGCGCCAGCCAGGGCCAGCTCGAATGGGCCATCAACTCCTACACGCTCGTGTTCGCCGGGCTGCTGTTCACCTTCGGTGTGCTCGGCGACCGGATCGGCCGCAAGCGCATGCTGATGATCGGCATGCTCCTGTTCGGCCTGGCCTCGCTGCTCTCCTCGTACGCGCAGACGCCCGACCAGCTCATCCTCGCCCGCGCGGCCATGGGATTCGGCGGCGCGGCGGTCATGCCGCAGACCCTGTCGATCATCACGAACGTCTTCGAACCCGAGGAGCGCGCCCGCGCCATCGGCTTGTGGGCCGGTGCCGTCGGCATCGGCGTCGCCGTCGGGCCCATCACCGGCGGCCTGCTCCTCGACCACTTCTGGTGGGGCTCGGTCTTCCTGATCAACGTCCCGGTCGTCATCGCCGGCGTGATCGGCATCGCGCTCCTCGTTCCGGAGTCGCGGAACCCGGTTCGCGCCAAGATCGACTTCGGTGGTGTGCTGCTGTCCATCGCCGGCCTGATCCTGCTCACCTACGGAATCATCGAAGGCGGCGAGAAGGCGACCGTCACCGCGCCGACCGTGTACGGCTCCGTGCTCGCCGGGATCGCGCTGCTCGCGGCGTTCGTCTGGTACGAGTCCCGTATCGAGCACCCCTCCCTCAACGTCCGGCTGTTCCGCGACGGACGGCTGTCGGCGTCCGTCGGCGCCATCGCGCTGGTGTTCTTCGCGCTGGGCGGCGTCTTCCTGTTCATCTCGCTGTACCTGCAGGACGTCCGCGGCTACTCCCCGCTGCAGGCGGGCCTGCTCACGCTGCCGCTGGCCGCCGGCCAGATGATCTTCTCCCCGCGCAGCGCGGGGCTGGTCGCCCGGTACGGCGCCAGGCCGGTCGCCGCGACCGGCCTGACGATGGTCGCGCTGGCGCTGCTCAGCTACCACTTCGCCGCGGTCCACAGCCCGATCTGGATCCTGGGGATCACGTTCTTCGTGCAGGGCGCGGGCATGGCCCTGGTGATGACCCCGGCCACCACTTCCGTCATGTCGGTGCTGCCGAGGGAGCAGGCCGGATCCGGCTCGGCCATCAACAACATCGCCCGTCAGGTCGCCGTCGCGCTCGGCACCGCCCTGCTGGGCTCCCTGGTGGCCTCGATCTACCGGAACGGTATGAAGCCGCACCTGACCGCGCTGCCCGAGAACCTGCGCGCCGTCGCCGGGTCGGACATCGGCGCGACCACGGGAGTGGCCGAGAAGCTCGGACCGGCGGGCCGGGCGCTCCTGTCGCCGGCGCACGACTCCTTCGTCCACGCCATGCACATCACCTCCGCCATCTCGGCCGCCGTCGCCTTCCTCGGAGCGCTCGTCGTCCTGAAGTGGATGCCGGGCAGGCCCGCGGTCGAGCCCGACATTCCCCACGTCGAACAGCGCGAACCCGTGGAGGTGTGAGACGGTGAAGCGTGATGACGCACACCACTGACCAGTGTGCTGCGCGGCCGCCGGGACGACCGCGCAGCGAGCGCGCCGCCAAGGCGATCGTCGACGCCACCCTGGACCTCCTCGCCGAGGAGGGCGGGGTGGCGGGCGTCTCCATCGAGGCCGTCGCCGCACGCGCGGGGGTCGGCAAGACGACGATCTACCGCCGCTGGCCCAACAAGGAGGCGCTCATCATCGACGCGCTCGCCGCGTTGAAGGGGCCGCTGCCCGAGCCGCGCGGCGAGTCGCTTCGCGAGGACCTCTACGCCCTTGCCAAGGCGTTCGTCGCCGACAAGAGCGACAAGAAGCGGGTCGACTGCTACTGGAGCGTCCTCGGCAGTTCGGAGCGCTACCCGGAGCTGATGGACCGCTTCACCCGCGAGATCGTCGAGCCCCGGCGCGAGGTCATCCGGGAGGTGCTGCGGCGGGGCGTCGCCTCCGGAGAGCTGCGCCCCGACCTGGACGTCGAGCTGACCCTGTGGATCCTCACGGGAGCCGTCGCCCACCGGACGCGGGCCGCCGGCGCCGGTCCGGTCCCGGAGGACTACGCGGAGCGGGTCGTCGACGCCCTCATGACGGGACTCGCGCCACGCTGAACCCGGAGTTGTGATGATCTTCCTCCGCCGATCACATTTGGTCATACTTTTACAACGGGGGATGACGGGTCACAGGAAGGACTCCGGCGGATGGCCGACTCTTCGGCGAGAACTCTGGTGCTCGGCATCGGCCGGGCCGGCCAGATCCTCCAGTGCGGGCAGAACTCCTCCGGCGTGCTCGGCAATGCCCCCGAAGAGATCGTCGGCACGAACGTGTCCGGCCTGTTCACCGACGAGAGCAAGGAGGCCCTGACCGGGCTCCTCGACGCCCTCGCCGACCGCCACGAGCGGACCGCCGTCCTGGGGCTGCGCGCCCCGGACGGCGAGGCGCGCAACGGCGTCGTCACCGTCCAGCCGATGCACACCGCCGCCGCCGACCCGGTCGACCTGATGATGATCCGGGTCGCCGTCACCGACCTCGAGCGCTTCACCGACCCGGCCCTGATGCGCCGGGCCATGCTGGACGACGCGCTCGTACGGATCGGCGCCACCCTGGACCTCGACCAGATGGCGCGCGAGCTCGTCGACGTCATCGTGCCGCACTTCTGCAACTCCGCCGGCGTCCTCATCCAGGAGGCCATCGTCGCCGCCGACGAGCAGCCCTCGGTCGCGGCGGACGGCACCACGGTGCTGCGCCGGGTCGCCCTCGCCTCCGACGAGTCCGACCCCCGCTGGAACGCCGCCTTCCCGACCGGGGAGGTCCTCACCTACCCGCCCGACACCCCGTACACGCGCTGCATGGCCACCGGCGAGCCGGTGCTGGTGCCCCACCTCGACGGCAAGGTCGCCAAGCGGACCGCCCGGCTGTGGCGGCGCAAGCCCGTCGCCAAGCTCCTCGCCGACACCTCCATGGTCGTGCTGCCGCTGATCGCCCGGGGCACGACGCTGGGGTTCCTCGTCTGCACCCGGAGCTCCGCGCACCGGGCCTTCGACGCGTACGACGTCGAGCTCGGGATGGAGTTCGCCGCCCGCGCCGCCCTCTACATCGACAACGCCCGGCACTACAGCCGCGAGCGAGCGACCGCCCTCACCCTCCAGCGCAGCATGCTGCCGACCGGCCTCACCGCGCCGTCCAGCGTCGCGGTCCGGCACCGTTACCTGCCCGGCAACCAGCTGATCGAGGTCGGCGGCGACTGGTACGAGTCGATCGCGCTGCCCGGCGGCCGCGTCGCCCTCATCGTCGGCGACGTCGCCGGGCACGGCGTACGCGCCGCCGTCACGATGGGCCGCCTGCGCACCGCCCTGCGGACCATCGTCAACCTCGAGCTCTCCCCCGCGGACGGCCTGCAGCAGCTCGACGCGCTGATGCGGGAGATCGGCGAGCGGGAGCCCGCCTTCGCCACCTGCGTGTACGCCGTGTACGACGCGACCGACGGCACCTGCGAGATCGCCTCGGCGGGGCACCTGCCGCCGCTGCTGCTCCGGCCGAACGGCACCAGCGAGTTCCTCGACGTCCCGCCCGCGCCGCCCCTCGGCGTCGGCGAGGGGATGATCGAGACCCGTACGTTCACTATCGGGGACGGCAGCGTCCTCGTGCTCTACACCGACGGGCTCGTGGAGAACCGCGGCCAGGACATCGACGACGGCCTGTCCCGGCTGCAGGGGCTGTTCGGCGCGGAGGCGCTGTTCCGGCCGCTGGAGGAGCTGGCCAAGGCCACCCTCGACAGCGCCTACGCCGACCACGACCGCGACGACATCGCCGTGCTCATCGCCCGCCTGCGCCGCCTGCCCGCCGGTCACGTCGTCTCCTGGCGGCTGCCCGCCCTGCCGTCCGCCGTACGGGACGCCCGGGTCCGGGTCCGCGAGACGCTCGAACGCTGGGACTGCGAGGAGCTGTCCTTCAGCACCGAGCTGGTGGTGTCCGAACTCGTCACCAACGCGCTGCGGTACGCCTCGGGCGACATCGAGCTGCGGCTGCTGCGCGACCGCACCCTGGTCTGCGAGGTGCGCGACGACTCCGACGCGCTCCCCCGGGCCCGCCAGGCCGCCGACGACGACGAGGGCGGACGCGGCCTGCAGGTCGTGCACCGGCTCGCCAAGCGCTGGGGCGCCCGGCCCGCCGGCGACGGCAAGGTCGTCTGGTGCGAGCTGGAGCTGCCCGACCGGGACGACGGCTTCGACGGCTCCTGGCCCGGCGAGGCCCACCACCTCCCCGCCTGACCACGCCGGGCCGCATTCGGACCCCCGTATTCGCGACAACTCACCCCCGCGGATGATCTCGATGCATTAGGTTTCGTCCGTCGTCTGATCACGAGCCGGACGCCGTCGGCGCCGCGTGACGCCGAAGGATGCCGAGCATGAGCGCCTCTGTGAGCCCGCCGCCGTGGCCGATCCCGCCGTCCTGGCAGGTCGCGCTCCCGGGACGCGAGCCGGACGCCGAGCCTGATGGGGCTCCGGCGGCCGGGGCGCCTTCCGACGGGTACCCCGCCGTCGCGCCGCCGGCCACGGGCCCGTCCGGCACACCGGTACCGGACGACGTCTCCTTCGCGATCTCGCCCTCCCCTGGGCCGGGCGCGTCCGTGGCTCTCCGGACCGGTGCGGGCCCGGCCGACGGCGCGACCGGTGACGTTCCGGCCGGGACCGTGCCCGGCGGCGGGCCGGAGATCATGCCCCGGCTCGTCGTCGTGTTCCTGCCGGAGGGATCCGGCGCCATGGTCGACGCCATGCCGTCGCTGCCGAACGGGGTCAGGGTGGAGCGCCGGCCGGCCGCCGGTCCCGTCTCCACCTTCGCCGGGGTCGGTGAGCTGGCCCGCGCGGTCGGCGAGGCCGTCGCCGGCGGGGCGAGCGGCGTCGTCGTCGTCCATCCGGCGGAGACCCTCGCGGAGACCGCCTGGGCGCTGGAACTGCTGCATGAGGGTTCCGCGCCCATCGCCCTGGTCGCGGCCTCCGGCGGCCCGTCCGAGCTGGCGGACGCCATCGCCGTCGCGGCCGCCGGCCCGCGGTGGCTCGGCTGCGCGGTCGTGGCGCACGGGGACATCCACGCGGCCCGGCACGTCAGGGCGACCGGCATCGCGGCGCCGGCGTTCGCCTCCCCGGGGGCGGGGCCACTGGGCCAGGTGATCGGCGGGATCCCGCGTCTGCTGTGGCGCCCGCCGGAGCGGTTCACGGTGCGCGGGCCCTTCGCCGGGCGTCCCCCGCGCGTCGGGCTCCACGTCGTGGCGCTCGGCGACGACGGCGCGTTGCTGCGGGCGCTCGCCGGCCACTGCGACGGCCTGATCGTCGCCGCCCGCGCCGGGCAGGCCGCCCTCGCCGCGCTGGTCCCGGTCCTCGCCGAGACGGCCGCCCGCATCCCGGTCGTCCTGCACTCCCCGACCGCGACGCCCGGCGGAATGGCGGTCACCGGTCTCGAACCGCTCAAGGCCCGCGTCCTCATGCACCTGCTGCTGGACGCCGGTCACGACCGCGCCGCCGTGCTGAACGCCTTCGCCGCGCTAGAGGGGAACGCCGCGGCGCCGTCCGCGCCGTCGCCGGTCGCAAGCGCGTTTTGAAGATCGTCCGGTCGGGGTAGATGATCACCACTCCCGTGTAACGCCACAACCGACGACCGGTCCGAGCCGTCAGGGACGAGTGCCCGGATGGCGGGGGCGAACCCCCGCTTTCCGAAGGGCACTTCCATGCCGCGCGTCCTCGAAACCGTCCTGTGCACGACGACCCTTCTCACCGCGACCGCCGTATCGGCCACGGCCGCGTCCCCGGGCTTCGCGGCGGAACGCGTCTCCGCGGTCCGGGCCGTTCCGGGCGGCGTGCCCGGAGCCTGCTCCCGGGTCTACCTGCCGCTGTCCGATCCGGCCTGTCAGCCCGGCGCGGTCAATCCGGACGTCACGCAGGAGACGATCGGCTCGACGATCTGCGTGGCCGGGTGGACCAGGACCGTACGGCCGCCGGTTTCGTACACGAACGCGCTCAAGGTGCGGCAGATCGCCGAGTACGGCTACGCCGACACGAACCCCGCGCACTACGAGGAGGACCACCTGGTCCCGCTGGAACTCGGCGGCGCGCCACGGGATCCGCGCAACCTGTGGCCGGAGCCCCGGTACGACGCCGGTGGGGGCACCGCCGCCGACAAGGACGAGGTCGAGAACGCGCTGCGGAAGAAGGTGTGCGCCGGCCTGATGCCGCTCGCCGCCGCTCGTACGATCATGGCCGTGGACTGGAGGAGGGGCCGGAGCGCGGCAGCGACGCGCTGAGGACCCGCCGCGCCTCGGTGAGCGACGGCCCGTACCACTCCAGGTGCCGGCCGCTCACCAGGGCCACCGGCACGTCCGGGAACATCTCCGGCCCGTCCGTGGCGGAGAAGGCGTACGGCTCGTCCGGCAGGACGACCAGCCCCGGCCGCCGGTTCAGCATCTCCTCGACGGACACCTTCGGGTACCGCTCGTCGGCGCGCCCGTACGCGTTGGCGACGCCGAGCCGCGCGAGGAGGTCGCCGGCGAAGGTCTCCCGGCCGAGCACCATCCAGGGCCGCCGCCAGATCGGGACCACCGCCGTCACGTCGGGCGGCGGGGGTCCGCCGAGCACGTCGGCCCACACCGTACGGGCCTCGGTGAGCCATCCGGGCGGGTCCTGCCCGCAGGCGGCGAGCATGCGCCCGAGGCTCGTCAGCGCCTCCGGGAGGGTGCGGATCACGGTCACCCAGACGGGCACGCCCGCGGCGCGCAGCGCGTCGAGGTCGGCCGGGCGGTTCTCCTCGAAGTTGGCGACGACCAGGTCCGGCGCCAGCCCGGTGATCCGGCGCACGTCGGGATTCTTGGTGCCGCCGACGCGTACGACCCCGAGGTCCGGCGGCTGGACGCACCAGTCGGTGGCGCCCACCAGCAGACCCGGAGCCGTACGCGCGATCGCCTCGGTGAGGGACGGCACGAGCGACACGACACGGCGCACGTCCCGGGCGGGCCGGAACGGGACTCCGAGGTCATCGGCCTGGAGGGGGGCGCCGTGCGGCCGTCCGGTCATCCGGGCGCGGACCCGTCCAGGGCGGCCATGAACTCCTCAGGCGTCATCAGGCCGGGTTGCAGGCCCTCGTGGGCCATCCGGTTCGCCAGCCGCCGCAGCAGGTCGTTGACCGGGGTCGGCACGCCGTGCTCCCGGCCCAGCAGGACGATCTCACCGTTGAGGTAGTCGGCCTCGATGGTGCCGGTCCCGCGGCGCAGGCTCTGGTAGGACGAGCCGCCGCCGCGCGCACGCCCGCGGATCGGACGGACCTGGAACGGCATGCCCCCGCCGCCGAGCGCGTCGATGCCGGCCGCGCGCAGGCACGCCTCGCCCTCTTCCCGGGCGAGCCGGGCGATGTCCGCGCCCCGCTCACCGGGCCCGATGACCACCTCGACGGCGTTGCCCAGATTCATGAGGAGCTTGCCGTACTTGTAGCGCATGACGTCCGGCCGGGCCTCCGCCGCGAACGTCGCGTCCGCGAAGGCCGCCGCGAGCGACTCCGCCGTACCGTCGACGCCGTCGGGATACCGGCCGACGTCCAGGCCGCCCGTCCGGGGGGCCTGGTACGCCTGGACGACGCCGGGTTCGAGGAACGCCGACGGCAGCAGGACGCAGACGCCGTACACGCGGGGGAACCGCCGTAGGGCGAGGCGTTCGTTCTCCACGCCGTTCTGGGCGGAGGCGACGACGATGTCCGGTGGGGCGACGGCCGCCAGCTCGGTCAGTGCCGGCAGGGTGTCCTGCGTCTTCATCGCGAGCAGAACGACGTCGCCGGGCCGGAACGTCACCTTCGCCGGCCGGTCGGCCACCGGGATGGGCAGGGTGACGCTCTCGTCGGGGGTGTCGAGGCGCAGGCCCCCGTCGCGCACGGCCTCATGGTGCGCGCCGCGGGCGATGAGGGTGACGTCGTGGCCGTGCTGGAAGAGCCGCGCCCCGATGACGCCGCCGACCGCGCCCGCGCCGTAGACGACGAACCTCATACGTCGGTGACCCGCAGGCCCGCGTGTGCCTTGTAGCGCCGGTTGATGGAGATCAGGTTGGCGGTCAGCGCCTCGACCTGGTGGGCGTTGCGGAGCCGCCCGCCGTAGACGCCGCGCACGCCGCCGATCCGGCCCGCGAGGGCCTGCACCGTGTTGGTGGCCTCCCGATTCTCGCCCAGGACGAGGACGTCGAGGTCGATCTCCTCGACGGCCGGGTCGAGGAGGGTCACGGCCGAGACGTGGTGGAACGCCGCGACGACGGTGCTGTCGGGCAGGGCGGCCGCGGCCTGCTGGGCGGCGCTGCCCTCCTCGACGGGCAGCGCGTAGGCGCCCTGCTTGTCGAAGCCGAGCGGGTTGACGCAGTCGACCACGATCTTGCCGGCCAGCTCCTCCCGGAGGGACTCCAGGAGCGCCTTGTGGCCGTCGTACGGCACGGCCACGATGACGAGGTCGGCCTCGCGGGCGACGACGGCGTTCTCCGCGCCCCGGACGCGCAGGCCGTCCCCGAGGCTCTCGGCCGCCTGCTCGGCGCGTTCGGCCTTGCGCGACCCGATGATCACCTCATGGCCGGCGAGGGCGAACCGGCGCGCCAGCCCCTTGCCCTGGTCACCGGTGCCGCCGAGGATGCCGATGGAAAGACCGCTGACGTCCGGCAGATCCGCCTGCTGAGTGCTCATAGTGGATGATCCTGCCAGGCCGGCTCAGGACCGCGCCGCGCCGGGTACCGCAGCCATCGCGGCGCCGATGATGCCCGCGTCGTTGTGCAGCTCGGCCGGGACGACCGGGGTCCGCACGTCGGCCAGGAGGGGCAGGAAGCGGTCGGCCTTCTTGCTGACGCCACCGCCCAGGATGATCAGCGACGGCCACAGCAGGTCCTCGATCCGCCCCAGGTACTCCGACAGCCGCTTCGCCCAGTCGTGCCAGCTCCAGTCGTGAACCTCCCGGGCGTGGGCGGAGGCCCGCCGCTCGGCGTCCTTGCCGCGGATCTCGATGTGCCCGAGCTCGGTGTTCGGCACGAGCGTCCCGTCGAGGAACAGGGCGCTGCCGACCCCGGTGCCGAGCGTCAGCATGAGGACCGTGCCGGCCCGGCCGCGTCCCACGCCGAAGGTCATCTCCGCGACCCCGGCGGCGTCGGCGTCGTTGAGCAGCGTCACGGGCACCCCGCTCGCCTCCGCGAACAGGTCGCGCGCGGCCAGGTCGATCCACGCGTCCCCGAGGTTGGCCGCCGTACGGACGACGCCGTCGGTGACCACGCCGGGAAAGGTGACGCCCACCGGTCCCGTCCAGCCGAAGTGCGAGACGATCTCGCCGACGACCCGCGCCACCTCCTGGGGCGGCGCGCCCTCCGGGGTGGGCAGGCGCAACCGGTCCCGGGTGAACTCACCCTTGTCCACGTCGACCGGCGCGCCCTTGATGCCGGACCCGCCGATGTCGACCCCGAGTATCTCCATGGCGCAATACCTACCTGAGATCCTTCGTAGCTAACAAAGTGCACGTGATCTCACGGTCCGTACGGCACGATAAGGACCATGGACGCGAGTCAGGTGGCGGCTCTGCGGGAGCTGCTCGCGACGACCGGCTGGCCGGAGCGCACGCGGGAGTTCGCCTGGGCGTTGCGGTCGTCCACCCGGACGCCGGGCGGCCTGCTGGTCTTCGGCCCGCCCGACGACGAGCCGTGGCACCTGGCCGCGCACCTGGACGACGAGAGCCGGCTCGGCGGCCTGCCCGAGCTGGCGCCCACGCTGGTGCGCTGGGAGCCGCCGCCGGGCGCCCCGCCGCACCTGCGGATCGGGCTGGAGCGCCTGGAGGCGGCCCGGCGCGGGGAGACGCTGATCGTCGTGTCCGAGGACGAGTCGCCTGCGCCGCTGCTGGAGCGGGTGGACGACGCCCGCCGCGTCGGCGCGACGATCTTCGCGGTGGACACCGGCGACCGTGAACTGGAGGGCCTCGCGCACGAGGCGCTGACGGTGCCGGCCGACGACCGGCTCGTGTCGTTCGACGCCGCCCAGCACCTCGTCAGCGCCGCCGCCGGGGAGCCGCCGCCCAGGCGCGGCCTGCGCGACCGCCTGGCACGGCTCCTGGAGACGATCAGCGGCCCCGCCGTCCCCTGACGCCCTAGAAGTCGTCGTCCTGGCGCCGCCACTGCTCGTTGCGCTCGGCGGCCCGCTGCAACGCGTGGGCCGCCTCCTCCTCACTGGCGTAGGGGCCCATCCGGTCCCGGTCCGGGCAGCCGGGCCCGTGCTCGACCCGCTGGTGCTTGAGGCAGAAGAACCACTTTCCCTCGTCACTCATCGCGACCTCCGATCATGGTGTCATCTGTGCCCCGGCTTGCTGACTACACTCCAACAGCATGACGACGCAACTCCGCCCCGGTCACGTCTCCCCGATGCGCAAGGTGCCGTCGGACATCCCCCGGCCGGAGTACGTCGGCAAGAAGGTGCCGCGGACCGGAGAGCCGGACGTCAAGACGCCCGAGATCATCGAGAGGATGCGGGTGGCGGGCCGGATCGCCGCGCAGGCGCTCGAGGAGGTCGGCAAGCGCATCCAGCCGGGCGTGACGACGGACGAGCTCGACCGGATCGGGCACGAGTTCATGCTCGACCACGGCGCGTACCCCTCGACGCTGGGCTACCGCGGGTTCCCCAAGTCGCTGTGCACCTCGCTGAACGAGGTGATCTGCCACGGCATCCCCGACGACACGGTCGTCCGCGAGGGCGACATCATCAACATCGACATCACCGCGTTCAAGGACGGCGTGCACGGCGACACCGACGCGACGTTCCTGGTGGGCGAGGTGGACGAGGAGTCCCGCCTGCTGGTGGAGCGCACCCACGAGGCGATGATGCGCGGCATCAAGGCCGTCCGCCCGGGCCGGCAGCTCAACGTCATCGGCCGGGTCATCGAGTCCTACGCCAAGAGGTTCGGCTACGGCGTGGTGCGCGACTTCACCGGGCACGGCATCGGCACGACGTTCCACTCCGGGCTGATCGTGCCGCACTACGACGACCCGCACGCGACGACGGTCATCGAGTCGGGCATGACGTTCACCATCGAGCCGATGCTGACGCTGGGCACGATCGACTACGAGATCTGGCCGGACCGCTGGACGGTCGTCACCAAGGACCGCAAGCGCACCGCGCAGTTCGAGCACACGATCCTCGTCACCGACACCGGCACGGAGATCCTCACGCTCCCGTGAGATAGGCCGGTTCCTCGCGGGTACGTACCGCGCCGTGGCCGACAGACTCGGGACTTACCGCCAGAAGCGCGACGCGGGCCGTACGCCGGAGCCGGTTCCGGACGAGGGGCCGCTCCCCCGGGGCGACGACGACACGTTCGTGGTCCAGGAGCATCACGCGCGGCGGCTGCACTGGGACTTCCGGCTCGAACGCGACGGCGTGCTCGTCTCCTGGGCGCTGCCGAAGGGCCTGCCGGACGATCCGCGGACCAACCACCTCGCCGTGCACACCGAGGACCATCCGCTGGAGTACGCGTCCTTCGCCGGGGAGATCCCGAAGGGCGAGTACGGCGGCGGCCAGGTGACCATCTGGGACCGCGGCACGTACGAGACGGAGAAGTGGACCGACCGCGAGGTCAAGGTGGTCCTGCGCGGGAACCGCGTCTCGGGCCGGTACGTGCTGTTTCCGACCGGCGGTGAGAACTGGATGATCCACCGTATGGATCCGCCGGTCGACCCGGACGCGGCGCCGATGCCCGAGCGGATCGACCCGGTACGGCCGGAGCGGCGGGAGCGCCTCCCCCGGCGCGCGGACGCGTACGGCTTCGAGTTCGCGTGGGGCGGACGCCGGTCGATCGTGTTCTCCGACCGCGGTACGACGCGCGCCCTCGACGGCGACGGAAGGGCCGCCAAGGCCCCGTCCGGCCTCGGTGAGTCGCTCTCCGCCCACCGGGTCGTCCTGGACGGCGAGGTCACCGACCTCGAGGGGCGCGAGACCTACCTGGTCTTCGACCTGCTGTACCTCGACGGCCGCCCGCTCGTCGACGAGCCGTACCGGCGGCGACGGGAACTGCTCGAGGGGCTGGGCCTCGCCGGGCCCCGGTGGCAGACCGCGCCCTGCTTCGACGACGGCGAGGCGGTACGGGCCGCGGCTCGCGAGCAGGGCCTGCCGGGCGTCGTCGCCAAGCGTCTCGACGCGCCGTACGACCAGGAGAAGGCCGACTGGCGTCTCATCCCGGTCCGGGATTCCTGACCGCCCTGGACTGTCGCCTCGACTCCCCGCGGGGGCGCGACATCGCCGCCCTGACGCCGCGGACCGTGTAGCGCGGGCGCGCACCGCCGCGCGCGTCGAGACGCCGGCCTCCCACGTCGCCTCCCGGGTACGGGGAACGGGCCCGCGGGCCACGGCGATGTCGCGTCGATCACGGGAACCGCTTCGGCGCGTCGCGCGTCCGTTCTCCTCGAAGCGGGCTACATTCCGCGCGTGGCAACAGAGCGGGTGATCTTCACATGATGGGCCATACGCATGCGCTGGCGGGGGCCGCGGCCTGGCTCGGGACCGTCCCCTTCCTGACCGACTACGGGATGCGGATGACCCCCGGTCAGATCGCGGCCGGAGCGGTCGTCTGCGCCGGGGCGGCGCTGCTGCCCGACCTCGACCACCACGACGGCACGATCGCCAACACGTTCGGGCCGGTCACCCGCGCCCTGTGCCGCGCCATCTCGGCGGTGTCCGGCGGGCACCGGCATGCCACCCACTCGCTGCTGTTCTGCGTCGCCATGGCCCTCGGCGCCGACTGGCTGTCGGAACACGTCGTCCAGGCGTGGTGGGTGATGCTGTTCCTGATCATCGGCCTGGGCCTGCGCGGCATCGGGATCCGCGTTCCGGAGCGCGAGCACTTCGACGCGCTGCTCAACGCCGCGATCGCCGGCGGCCTGACCTTCCTGATGGCCGGGATGCACTTCGCCGGGCCGGGCATCGGCGGGCACGGGTTCACGCTGGGGTGGGCCGGGTTCGCGGTCGGGCTCGGCTGCCTCGCGCACGTCGTCACCGACAGCATCACGCCGCAGGGCTGCCCCGTCTTCTGGCCCATCCCCTGGCGGCTCGCGATCCCGCTGGTGGGGCACACCAACGGCGCCGTGGAGAAGTGGGTGGTCACGCCGCTGCTCACGCTCGGCATCGTGGTCCTCGGTGTCCGCTCGTCCGCCGGGTCCTTCGCCGCGCACTGGCTCGAGTACCACGGCGGCTGATCGACGCCGACCCGGCGGTACTTGCCCGTACCCGGCAGGCCGTGGCGCTTTACCCGGCCGACCTGCTGGGAAGAGCAGTGATGTGGGACACATGACGCGATGTGGCGTCACCATGATCACTGCGCTCGTCCTGATCGCCGGGTGCGGGGGCGGCGACGCGAAGAACACGAACACGGCCACGACGGCGCCCGCGCCGCCGGGCCAGGGCGGCGGGCTGCGGCTCGAGCAGGACTACGAGCGGGTCGTCAAGGCGGTGCTCCCCTCCGTCGTGCAGATCGACACCGACACCGGGCTCGGGTCCGGGGTCATCTACGACAACAAGGGTGACATCGTCACCAACTCGCACGTCGTCGCCGGGGCCAACCGGTTGCGGGTGACCACCGCGACCGGCAAGAAGGCGCTCCCCGCGACGCTCATCGGCCAGTACTCCCCGGACGACCTGGCCGTCGTCCGGGTGAACGACGCGTCGTCGCTGCGGCCCGCGCGGTTCGGCGACTCCAGCCGCCTGTCGGTGGGCGAGATCGTGCTGGCGATGGGCAACCCGCTCGGCCTGTCGGGCAGCGTGACCAGCGGCATCATCTCCGCGGTGGGCCGCACGGTCTCCTCTCCGCGCGAGGGCGCGTTCCCCGGCGCGACCATCTCGGGCGCCGTACAGACCAGCGCGCCGATCAACCCGGGCAACAGCGGCGGCGCGCTCGTGACGCTGGAGAACGAGGTCATCGGCATCCCGGCGCTGGCCGCCTCCGACCCGCAGATCGGCGGCGCGGCCGCGGGGATCGGGTTCGCGATCCCGAGCAACACGGTGAAGTTGATCGCCGACCAGTTGATCAGATCGGGCCGGGTGACCAACTCCGGCCGGGCCGCGCTCGGCATCACGGTCCGGGACGTCGCCGACCTGTCGGGCAACGTCGTCGGCGTCGGCGTGGTGTCGGTGACGAGGGACGGTCCCGCCGACAGGGCCGGGATCCGGCCCAACGACATCATCGTGTCGGTCAACCGCACCAAGACGCCGAGCACCTCCGACCTGTCCGACGTCCTCGCCGGCCTCAAACCCGGACAGACCGTCCCGGTGGTGGTCCAGCACCCCGACGGCAGCAAGACCATCGTCAATATCGCGCTCGGCCAGCTGCCCGGCTAGCCGAACCCCGAGACGCCGCCCGGCCGGCCGTAACGGCCACCACCTATTTCCGGAAGTTGATGCGGTCGCGGCTGAAGTCGAGGGTGACGCTGCTGAAGTGGCGGAGTTCGTCCGAGCCGAGCAGCCCGGCCACGCCCATGTTCAGGTCGACCACCGCCAGCGACGTCGCCCGGAGCGGAACACCGCCGAGCGTCCAGCTCCGCACCTTGACGATCGGGACCATCCCGCTGCCCGTGACGCCCTGGACACGGTGCTCCTGCCCGGTGCGCGGCAGCGCCAGGCGCCGGACGAGGCTGCGGTCGACGGAGGAGTTCGACGACCCGGTGTCCAGGACGAACTCGTACGGCCCCATGCCGTTGACCCGGATCGGGACGAAGACGAGGGTGCCGCCGCCGTTGCGGATGACCCGCATGGGCAGCGAGAAGCTCTGGTCGGTGTCCGACGGAAGGGGCACGCCCAGCGATCCGGGCGCCGATCCGACCGCTGACGCCCGCGCCCGAGCGGAGGCGGCCGGCGTCCCGACGCTCAGGTCGGCGGTCGGCCGGGCGTGTGTCTCGGCGCAGCCGGCGGCCATCGGCAGCGCGGCGGCCAGCAGCAGCCCGGTGATCATCGTGCGGGACACAGGAACGGACGTTCCCGCCGCCGGGCCGGCTAACCGTGCCGACCGCGCGTGAGCGCCCGTACGCGCTCGATGACGGGGGCGAACTCCTCGATGAACGGCGCGTGCACCGTGTAGTAGGTGAAGCCGTACCGCTCGCGGTCGCGCAGGATCCGCTCGGCCATCTCCTCGACGGTGCCGATCAGAACGAACGGCGTGTCGAGGACCTCCTCGGCGCTCAACGCCCCGTCGTACCGGGTGCTGAGCTCCTCGGCCACGGCCCGGCGGTCGTCGGTCCGGCGCACCATCTGCACCAGGGTCTGCCACTCGATCCGGTCGGCCCGCGCACCGGCGCACTCGCGGGCGTACCGCACGCGCTCGTCCGTCTCGGCCGCCGTCGCGAGGCGCAAGGTGCCCGGCGGCCGCCCCTTGACCTGCAGCGTCCCGGCGATCCCGACGATGTCGGCGCGTTCGGCCGCGATCCGCAGGGTCCGGTCCCCCATGCCGCCGATCAGCAGCGGCGGCCCGGATCCGGCGAAGCCCCGCCGCTGCACCGGCGCGAGCACCGGCAACCCGTAGGACTCGCGCAGCGCGGCCTGCCGCTCGTAGCCGCCCGCGGCGAACAGCCGGGTCAGCTCGTCGACGGTCGCCTCGAGACGGTCGGCGCGGGCGCCGAACGGCTCCCACGCGATGCCGGCCTCGTCGAACTCCCACTTGACGTACCCCGCGCCGAGCCCGACCTCCAGCCGGCCGTCGGTGAGGAGGTCGGTGGTGGCCACCTCCCGGGCGAGCAGCGCCGGGTTCCAGAAGGGGGCGTTCAGCACGAGGGTGCCGACCCGGAGCCGCCGGGTCGCCGCGGCCGCCGCGACGAGCGTCGGGAAGGGCGCGGGCACCCCGAGGTGGTCGGCGGCGAAGACGGTGTCGTAGCCGAGGCGCTCGGCCTCCTGGCAGCGCTCGACGAGCTCCGCGTGCGACGACGTGCCGAGAAGGACGAAGGAGAACCGGAAGTCACCCATGAGGGTCAGCCTTCCCTCACGACGGCGTCGGGCATAGGGGTCTCCGCGCTCGGCGAAACCGCCGAACCCGTCACTCCTGGCTGTGCGCCCGCTTGTCCAGGGACGCCAGGTAGGCGTTGTAGTCGGCCAGCTCGTCGTTCTCCTTGCGCGCCGCCGCCCGGTCCGCGCGGCGCTCCTCGCGGCGCGCCACGCGCTGATCCGCCATGAACCACTGGAACACGATCGCGAGCAGGACGATGAACGTCGGGATCTCCCCGAACGCCCACGCGATCCCCCCGCCGGTCTGCTGGTCGACGAGGATCGACGGCCCCCACGACCGGTGCAGCGAGTTGTACCAGCCCTCGGCGATCGGCTGCCCGAGCTCCATCAGCGCGATGCCGAAGAAGGCGTGGAACGGCATGGTGACGAACAGCAGGAGGATTCGAGCGATGTACGGCAGCCGGCGCGGCGTCGGATCGACCCCGATCAGCACCCAGAAGAACAGGGTGCCGGCCGCCATGAAGTGCACGAGCATCGCCAGGTGGCCGACGTGGGCGCGCATGAGGTAGCCGAACAGCGGGGTGAAGTACAGCGCGTACGTGCTGCCCATGAAGATGACCGTGGCGACGGCCGGATGGCCGATGAACTTGGCCGCCCGGCTCTTCAGCATCGCCGCCAGCCACTCGCGCGGGCCGCGGTCGCCCCGGATGGCGGCCGGCTTCAGCGCGCGCAGCGCCAGCGTCACCGGGGCGCCGAGCACGAGGAAGATCGGGGTGAGCATGGACAGCGTCATGTGCTGCACCATGTGCACGCTGAACAGCACCGGCGCGTAGGTCGCGGCGCCGGTCATCGTCACCGCGACCACGGTGATCAGGCCGACGAACCAGGAGACGGTCCGGCTCACGGGCCACCGGTCGCCGCGCCGGCGCAGCCGGGAGACGCCGGCGAGGTACAGGCCGCCCAGCACGATGACGAGGACGCCGAAGAACAGGTCCGGCCGCCACATGGTCGCCAGCCGGCCGATGGTGACCGGCGGCGGCATGTCGAAGCCGAGCAGGCTGCGGATCGGCGACTCTTCGGCGGACGGCGCGGGCGGAGCGGTCCGGGCGAGCGCGACGGCGACGCCCATCGTGGCGGCCATCACGAAGGCCTCGGCGGCGAGGAGCCGCACCAGCGGCCACGGCGGACGGCCGACCGGCGGCCGCGTGTACCCCTTGGGGTTGTGCGCCATGACGGCGGGCAGCGTGCGTTCGCGGTGGAGCCATCCGGCGGCCCCGAGGAGGACGAACAGCACCACCTTGGCGAGGACCAGCCGGCCGTAGTCGCTGGTGAACAGCTGGGCGGGGGTGGGCAGCCGGGAGATGGCGTTCGCGACACCGCTGACGCCGACGGCGACGAAGCACCACAGCGCCATCCGGCTGAACCGGTGGGCGGCCACGCCGAGATGGTCGCCGTCGTGGACGGCGTGCCAGGTGAGGACCAGCAGGCCGCCGACCCAGGGCGCGAGCGCGACGACGTGCATGGCCAGCCCGCTGATCGCCAGCTCGTGGTTGGGCGAGGTCGCCGAGTGGCCGGTGAGCGGCGGCGGCAGCAGGGCGGCGAGGGCGACGACGAGCAGGCCCGCCGCGCTGCCCAGCGTGGCCGCGGTCCGGGTCAGCAGGGCGATCATCGCGGCCAGCAGGACGACGATCATCAGCGCGGTGCCCTGCGGGAGCTGCCCGACGTAGCTGGACAGTTCGTTGCCGCCGGCGACCGTGCCGACCGGCTCGCCCAGGATGTCGGAGACGGTGAAGATCAGCGTGGCGGCCGCGCCGGCCGCCCAGACCGCGGCGATCCAGGACGTCGCCCGCACGTACCGCACGGCCTGGGGGTCCATGACGCCCTTGGCCGAGGGCAGCAGGGCGACGGCGCACAGCAGGGTCCCGACGGTCAGCGCGCCCCCGAGGTCCATGGCCAGCCGGGCGACCGGCAGACCCCACCGGGTCAGCGCGCCGGCGTCCGCGAGCCCACTGATCACCTTCTCGCGGACCGCGCCGCCGGCGACCAGCGCGATCAGGAGGGCGGCGAGGCTGGTGAGGCCGACGAGTGCCGCCGCGGCGTACGGCCGGTGCCTACGCACGGGAGACCGACCGCCGAAGGAGGACGGCTGCGCGCGGCGCGCCGGCGTGGGCGTCGGCGGCACCGGGGCGGTGCGCGAACGAAAGGATCATCATGGCGAGGCGGTCGTCTCTCCGGGTCGGTGGGTCTCCCGGGGTCGCTCACCACTCGGGCGGGCACGGCCTGCGGCCTCCTCGGCCGCCCGCCCGCCCGCCGGGAGCGCTCCCCGGACCTCCTCAGCTTATTCACCGTCGGGGGGCGCGGTGAGGCGGATCGGCGTTCGGGGCACGGCGGGACGGATCGGCGTTCAGGGCACGGCGGGACGGATCGGCGTTCGGAGGGCGCGCCCGACCGCCGTCACAGGCCCGCGCAGGCCAGCGCCTGCCGGTACGCGTCGGCCCGCTGCTGCGGGGACCCGGCGTCCGACAGCAGCTCGGCGAGCCGGAACCAGCCCTGCGCCGCCTCACGAGAAGGGCCGATCTCTCCGAGGCACGCCATCGCGCGGTCCACCGTCGCCGTGGCCTCCTCCCGCCGGCTGAGCCGCAACGTGGCCTCGGCGAGCGCGATCAGGGCGCCGGCGGTGGCCGGCCGGGCCTCGGTGCCGAGGATCTCGAGCGCCTCGTTCGCCCGTTCGGCGGCCCGCCGCGGCTCGCCCATCGCCAGCTCCGCGCGGGAGAGCTGGGTCAGGCACCAGGCGATGTCGGCGTCGGCCGCCCCGGTCGCGGTCCGCTCGTGGAGGGCGCGTTCGAGCTCGTCACGGGCGCGCGCCGCGTCCTGCGGCCGGGCCAGCAGCATGAGGGTCGCGTACTCCCCCCGCAACCGGCTGGCGTCGCGCAGGTCGGCGACCTCGCCCAAGAGGGCGAGCGCCCGCTCCCCGTACGTCACGGCCCCTTCGAAGTCCGCCTTGTGCTGGGCCACCAGGGCGGCCTCCCAGTAGGCGGCCATCCGGGCGACCGGGCTGCCCGTCGCCTCGGCGCGCTCGACCAGCCGGTCGGTGAGCTGCCGCGCGCTGACCAGGTCGCCCCGTTCGAGGTAGACGCCGACGAGGGTGGCGCCGAGCTTGACCGTCTCGTCGCTCCACGGCCCCTGTTTCGTGGTGACCCGCGCGAACGCGCGCTCGGCCACGGCCGCGCTCTCCGTCAGGTCGCCGTGGTCCCAATGGCAGCGGGCGGCCGCGACGTTCACGCGGATCCACTCGTCGGTGTCGTACTCCGGCGAGAGGGCCGACCCGAGGGCGGCGAACTCGCGGAGGGCCTCCTCGATCGCGCCGGCCGCCTCGAGGGCGAGAGCGTGTCCCCAGCGCGCCCGGCGCGCCGGCTCGGGCAGGCTGCTGAGCGCCGGGTCGGCGAGCAGCTCCGCGAAGCGATCCCGCGCCTCGGTCGCCCGGCCGCCCCGCAGCGCGGTCTCGGCCTGGTCGAGCGTCGTCTGCAGCCGGTCCTGGGTGGCCTCGTCGATGCCGCTGGAGAGGTAGGACGCCGAGCAGCCGAGCTTGCGGGCCAGGAGCCGTACGACCTCCGGGGTGGGGGTGCGCTTTCCACTCTCGATCAGGGAGACGTAGCTGTCGGACAGCTCAGGGAGAGCCAGTTGCGCCTGCGAAAGGCCCTTACGCATCCGTGCCCAGCGGATCCGTTGCCCGAGCGATTGGTGACTGTCCACATTGACCCACTTTTACCGAAACAATCAACAGAGAATCAGGAGGAGTGGTCGACTCCGGGTCATGGCTCACGAAGGCCCGTACGGCACGGCCTTCGACCTGGGTGCGGTTCCCCCGTGAACCAGGACAGTTCAACGATCACGCCTCTCATCAGCGGCGAACCGGCCACCCCCGGCCGACCGTCCCCCGTCGCTGACAATACTTGTACCAGAAAGGATAGTTTTCGCCGTCTTCTTACTGAAGACCTTTTTGAGGATTTCGAAACCCGCGCCGTCGCCCACCGCGGGATCACCGCGTGCGGACGCGCGCTTCGCGGCCGATCTCCGCAAAGCCGGAGCGCGATTCACCCCATTACCCACGTATCCCGGAACCACACCCTTCACCGCCGACGCCGGGCCGGGGCGGTGGCGCCCGCGAGGCCGCACGCCGCCCCGCCCGATGCCGGACAACGGACGTGTTACCTGGATACGACGGATGTGTAACGTCCGTACCGGGTGGTCCGGAACGCCGCCTGGGCGGCTAGTCTTCCGACGTCCCCCTTGCGGCCCGAGACCCTGACGATCCCCTCGCCCGATCGATTCGTCGGAGGCCGTACGCCCAGTCCTGCGAAACGGAGCCCCCGAATGACGACGCGGCTGGAGGCCGGAGGTCCCCTGGACCGATTCTTCGACCTGACCGCGCGCCGGACGACGGTCGCACGCGAGGTCCGCGGCGGCGTCACGACGTTCGTGGCGATGGCCTACATCATCCTGCTGAACCCCATCATCCTCGGCGGGGCGACCGACGTCACCCACGCGAAGCTGTCGATCCCGCAGCTCACGACGATGACCGCGCTGTCGGCGACGATCTCCACGCTCATCATGGGCCTGGTCGGCAACGTGCCGCTCGCCCTCGCGTCCGGGCTGGGGATCAACGCGGTCGTCGCCTACCAGGCCGCGCCGCACATGACCTGGCCGCAGGCCATGGGCCTGGTGGTGCTCGAGGGCGTCATCATCGTCATCCTGGCCCTGACCGGGCTGCGCGAACGCATCATGAACGCCATCCCGCTGGCCATCAAGCACGCCATCGCCGCCGGCATCGGCGCCTTCATCGCGCTGATCGGCATGGTCGACTCCGGCTTCGTCAGCAAGGGCGAGGGCACTCCGCTGAATCTCGGGACCGGAGGCCACCTCACGGGCTGGCCGGTGCTCGTGTTCGTCATCGGCCTGCTGCTGATGATCGTGCTGTACGTCCGCCGCGTCCCCGGCGCGATCCTGCTGAGCATCGCCGTCGCCACGGTGCTCGCCGTCGTCATCAACGGCAACACCAAGATCGCGGCCGAGTCGTGGGGCACGGTCGTGCCGAAGCTGCCCTCCAAGCTCGTCTCGACGCCGGACTTCGGGCTGTTCGGCAAGGTCGATCTCTTCGGCGGCTTCGGCCGGGCGGGCGTGCTGACCGCCCTCGTCGTGCTGTTCACCCTCGTGCTGAGCGGCTTCTTCGACGCGATGGGCACGATCCTCGGCCTGACCGAGGAGGCCGGCCTGCTCGACGAGGAGGGCCGGGTCCCCCGACTGGGCCGCATCCTCGCCGTGGACGGCCTGTCGGCGATCACCGGCGGGCTCACCAGCTCCTCCGCCGGCACCGTGTTCGTCGAGTCCGCGGCGGGCATCGGTGAGGGCGCCCGGACCGGCCTGGCCAACATCGTCACCGGAATCCTCTTCGCCGCGACGCTGTTCCTCACCCCGATCGCGGCCGTCGTTCCGGCGCAGGCGGCCGCGCCCGCCCTGGTGATCGTCGGCGCGCTCATGATGACCCAGGTCGCCAAGATCGCCTGGTCCGACCTGGACATCGCGATCCCGGCGTTCCTCGCCATCGTGACCATGCCCTTCACGTACTCCATCACCAACGGCGTCGGCGCGGGCGTCATCGCCTACACCGTGATCCAGACCGCCCGCGGCCGCTGGGCCGGCTGGCTGCTGTGGCTGATCTCGGTGGTCTTCGTCGCCTACTTCGGCATCACCGTCATCGAACGGATCTTCGGCATCTCCTGACGAGATCCGGCAGCTCCCGACGAGTTCCGGCAGCTCGGACGAGAAGAGGTGGAGCCATGCTCATCCATCCCTGGGACGCGGCCGACGAGGAGGAGTGGCGTACCTGGCTCGGCGACCACGACTTCGGTCAGCTGATCGCCGCCGGGCGCGGGCGCGACGTGCCGATCGTCGTGCCCACCCACTTCACCTTCGACGGCGTACGGACCGCCTGGCTCCACCTGGCCCGGCCCAACCCGGTCTGGGCGGCCCTGGACGAGAACCCCCGGGCGCTCCTCACGGTCATCGACGACTACGCCTACGTGCGGTCGGAGTGGAACGCCGGCGCCGCCACTCCCGACGGCCGCGGCGTGCCGACCTCCTACTACGCGACCGCGCAGCTCGCCTGCGACGTCCGGATCGTCGACGACCCGGCGGAGAAGGCCGAACTGCTGAACCGCCAGCTCGGCCACTTCGAGCCCGGCTCCGGGCGGCTTCCGGTGTCCGCCGAGGAGGACCCGGACCGCCGGCTGCTGCCCGGCATCCGCGGCGTCGAGCTCACCGTCACCGACGTCCGCGCGAAATTCAAATACGGCGGCAACAAGGAGGTCGAGCACCGCTACGCGATCGCCGCCCGCCTCGAGGAGCGCGGCGGGCGTGCGGACGTCGCCGCTCGTGGTCACCTGATGCGCCGCGTGTAGATACCGTTAGAACCCAAGGTGTGCCGGGAAGTCTGGTCGGCTCTGTCTTCGTCGTCCCCGTAGAAGGGCAGTGGCCTTGTCGGACACCGAGGAGTTCGGGCTCGCGATACTGCTGATCGCGCTCATCGGCACGGTCGCGGTGCTGTCCAACCGATTCAGCGAGCGCACGCGGATCCCGGCACCGGCCATCTTCCTGGTGTGCGCGGCGATCGCCTCGGACCTGTGGCCCCGCCTCGGCGCGGTCTCGATCCCGACGATCGAGAAGATCGTCACGGTGGCGCTCGCGGTGATCCTGTTCGACGGCGGGATGCACATCGGCCGGCGCAGGTTCCGGGCCGCGGCCGGCGCGACGATCTGGATCGGCGTCGCCGGAACCCTCGTCACCGGCGCGGCGGTCGCCCTGCTCGCCCACTACGGGCTCGGCATCGACTGGCGGCTGGCGATGCTGCTCGGCACGGCCCTCTCGCCCACCGACCCGGCCGTGGTGTTCTCCGTGCTGGGCCGCCGGGAGATCGCCGGACGCACCGGCACCCTCCTGGAGGGCGAGTCCGGGGCGAACGATCCGGTCGGCATCGCCCTCCTGGTCGCGGTCCTGGGCGCCACCGGCGGCGGCGCGTCGGCGATCGGCGACGTCACCGTCACGTTCGTCGAGCAGATGGTCGTCGGCGCCGCCATCGGCGTCGCCGGCGGGATGGCCCTGCTGGTCTTCATGCGACGCGTCCCGCTGCCCAGCGAGGGCCTGTACGCGCTGCGGGTGCTCTTCGGGGCGCTGGTGGTCTACGGGCTGGCGACGATCGCGCACGGCTCGGGCTTCCTGGCCGTCCTGGTGGCCGGCATCGTGCTCGGCGACGAACGCGCGCCGTACAAGCGGGAGATCGAGCGGTTCCACTCCTCGCTGGCGAGCCTCGCCGAGATCGTCGCCTTCACCATGCTCGGCCTCACGATCAGCCTGCGCGGCCTGGGCGATGGCGGCGCGTGGTGGATCGGGCTGGTCCTCGCCGCCGCGCTGGCCTTCGTCATCCGCCCGCTGTTCGTCGGGCTGCTGCTGTGGCCGGTGCGCCTGCGGCGCGCCGAGCGGATCTTCGTGCTGTGGACGGGGCTGAAGGGGGCGGTCCCGATCCTGCTCGGCCTGTTCATCCTGCAGGCGGGGCTGCCCGGGGCCCGGCGTGCCTACGAGATCATCTTCGTCGTCGTGGCGTTCTCGGTGGTCGTGCAGGGCAGCCTCGTGCCGGAGTTCGCCCGCCGCCTGCGCATCCCGCTGCGCGTCGTCGAGCCCGAACCGTGGAGCCTGGGCGTGCGGTTCCAGGAGGAGCCCGAGGGGCTGCACCGGTACCAGGTGCGGGAGGGTTCGGCCGCCGACGGCATGAGCGTGGACGACCTGCCGTGCGGCGAGGACGTCTGGATCAGCTTCGTCATCCGCGACGGGCGCCTGATGCCGGTGCGCGGGGACACGCTGTTGCGGGCGGGGGATGAGGTGCTGGTGCTGGCCACTGAGGGCCCGGAGCTGGAGGCGGTGTTCACCCGCCGGCGGGAGGGTCCCCCGGCCGGCTGACAGCATGTCAGCAAGCGCGGCGAGGCGGATACATGTTGCCGCCGCCGCTGCGGGCGTTCCGCGGCCACTCTTGGGGTGTAAGCACCACTAGGAGGAAACGTGAAGGTCGGCGTACCCCGCGAGATCAAGAACCATGAATACCGTGTGGCGATCACGCCCGCGGGCGTGCATGAGCTGGTCCGGCACGGCCACGACGTCCTGATCGAGCGCGGGGCCGGCGCGGGCTCGTCCATCCCCGACGAGGACTACATCGGCGCCGGGGCCAAGATCTTGGAGTCCGCCGACGACGTGTGGGCGGCCGGCGACCTGATCCTGAAGGTCAAGGAGCCGATCGCCGAGGAGTACCCCCGGATGCGGAAGGGCCAGACGCTCTTCACCTACCTGCATCTGGCGGCCTCGCGCCCGTGCACGGACGCGCTGCTCGAGAACGGCGTCACCTCCATCGCGTACGAGACCGTGCAGTTGCCGAACCGGTCCCTGCCGCTGCTGGCCCCGATGTCGGAGGTCGCAGGGCGGCTCGCTCCGCAGGTCGGCGCCTACAACCTGATGCGTTTCAACGGCGGTCGCGGCGTCCTTCCGGGCGGCGTGCCCGGCGTCGCCCCGGCCAAGGTGGTCGTGGTCGGCGGCGGCGTCTCCGGGCTGAACGCCGCGCAGATCGCGGTCGGGATGGGCGCGGACGTCACGGTGATGGACGTCAACGTCGACCGGCTCCGGTACATCGACGCCATCTACCAGGGCCGGTTGAAGACGCTGGTGTCCAGCGCGTACGCCATCGAGCGGGAGGCGCTCGACGCCGACCTGGTCATCGGCGCCGTGCTGATCCCCGGTGCCAAGGCGCCCACGCTGATCTCCAACGAGCTGGTGTCCCGGATGAAGGCGGGCTCGGTGCTCGTGGACATCGCCATCGACCAGGGCGGCTGCTTCGAGGACTCCCACCCGACGACGCACGCCGACCCGACGTACCAGGTGCACGGCTCGGTCTTCTACTGCGTCGCCAACATGCCCGGCTCGGTGCCGAACACCTCGACGTACGCGCTGACGAACGTCACGCTGCCGTACGCCGTCGCGCTCGCCGACAAGGGCTGGCGCGCGGCGCTGCGCGACGACCGCGCGCTGGCGCTCGGCCTCAGCACCTACGACGGCGCCCTGGTCAGCGAGCCGGTCGCCGAGGCGCACGGCCTTGAGGCCACCGTGCTGGACGGCGTCCTCGCCTGACCGCGGTCGCGGGTCCCATTCGGCGCTCCTCCCGTCCCCGGGGCGGTGGGGAGCGCCGTGCAGGTCTCCCGTATTGTGCCCTCATGGGGGAATTGATACTGCTGCGGCATGGTGAGACCGAATGGGCCCGCACGGGCAGGCACACCGGCCGTACCGATGTCCCTCTGACCTCGCACGGCGAGGAGCAGGCCAAGGCGCTCGCTCCGATCATCGCCGCCCGCGACGTCACGCGCACCCTGACCAGCCCCGCTCAGCGCGCCCGCCGCACGGCCGAACTGGCCGGACTGACCGAGGGCGACGTCGACGACCGTCTCTGGGAGTGGGACTACGGCGCGTACGAGGGGCGTACGACGCCGGACATCCGCCGCGACCGGCCCGGCTGGTACCTCTGGAGCGACGGCGTGCCCGAGGGCGAGACCGCCGAGCAGGTCGGCGCGCGCACCGACGCCGTCATAGAACGCGTCCGGCCGTACCTCGCCGAGGGGAACGTGGCGCTCGTCGCGCACGGGCACGTGCTCCGCGTGCTCACCGCGCGGTGGCTGGGCCTGCCGCCCGCCGACGGCCGGCTGTTCCGGCTCGACACCGGGACCGTCTCCGCCCTCGGCACCGAGCACGACCGTCCCGTCATCGGCTCCTGGAACGTCCCCGCCCGGTAGGTTCAGGCCCCGGTCAGGACACGGCGGCGAGGTCCGACGTCGTCTCGCGGGTCAGGCGGCGGGCGCGGCGGGCGTCGGGCGAGTAACGCCACTGCTCGGGGACGATCCGGGTGCCGCGGTACAGCGCCTTCAGCGTCGTCGTGGCCCACAGGTCCTCCAGCGGCGTGGCCGGCAGGCCGTACATCCGGCGCGCCCAGCGGGGCAGGGTCGCCACGACGAGCGTCGCGATGCTCGGCGCGGCGAGCTTCAGCGGCAGCATCCGGCGCGGGATCGCCGGGTTGTACAGGCGCCACAGGCCCTGCTTGGCCTCCCGGCAGGCGAAGAGCTCCGGACGGATCCGCGCGTAGTAGTCCCGCATCTCGGCCACCGAGGCGGGGATGTCGGCCGGGTCCAGCCCGACGACCGCGCCCGCCCGGCGCTGCTCGTCGACGAACGCGTCGGCCTCCTCAGGGGTGAGCGGCACGCCGGAGCGCCACGCGACGTCGAGGTAGGAGTCGACCTCGCCCATGTGCACCCACAGGAGGTTCTCGGGCTCGTCGATCCTGAAGATCTCGCCGGTGTGGGGGTGGAAGCCGGTCAGCCGGGAGTGGATCCGGCGGACCCGGCGGCCGACCCGCTCGACCTCGTCCAGGGTGCCGTACGTCCGGACGCGCACGAACTCGACCGTGCGGGCGAGCCGGTCCCAGGCCGCCCGCGGGTCCATGAGCTCGGAGTTCTGCGCGGTGCCCCACATGGACGGCGGGTGCAGCGCCTGCAGGATGAGCGCGCGGAGGCCGCCCACCAACAGGACGGGCTCCCCCATCACTTTCCAGGTCACGGATCCGGGGCCGAACAGCCCGTAATCCTCGCTCATCCGTCACCGCCTTGAGAGATCGTCTCGGGCGCGCAGGAGGACACGCCACGGCGCAAGTAAGTGATTATTGCCCGCATATGAGCAGATGACACGCTGATACGGCGTCACAGGGTGGTCTGCTCGCGGACCCAGGCGAGGTAGTCGGCGCTCCCCGCGACGACGGGGGTGGCGATGATCTCCGGGGTGTCGTAGGAGTGCCGCTCGGCGATCCGGCCGGCCAGGGCCTCGAAGCGCTCGGCGGTGGTCTTGAAGACGACCATCCACTCCTCGGCCGTCTCGATCTCGCCCTCCCACCAGTAGGTGCTGGCGATGGGGCCGACGAGCTGGGCGGCCGCGGCGAGGCGCTCGGTGACCGCGGACCGGGCGATCTCGGCCGCCTCATGGCGTGAGTCGGTGCTCGTCGTCACCTGGACGTACGCCTCGGCCATGGGCGCTCCCTCCCCCGCTCGATGGTAGCCCTGACCTGCGCCGACCTCGCCTAGTGATCGCGTAATCATTCCGGAACGATGGCGTGGCGGGCCGGGTCGCCCACGGGCCGGCGGCCCGCGCGTCCGGAGCTCGCGGGCGGCCGGGACGGCGTTCCGCCGCGGCCGGCGGAGGAGCCGCGGCCGCGGCGGGGGGCGAACCGCGCGTTACCGGCTGGGCAGGACCACCATCGCGCTGCCACCGTGCCGGCGGACCGGTTCGGCGACGGCCTGTAGCCTGCCGCCGCCGAGGAACTCCACCCCGGCCGCCGCGCCGATCACGCCCGCCGGCGGTCCGGGGAACAGCGCCAGGTCATGGCCCTTCGCCTTGAGCGCGGCGCCGTACTGGTCGATGAACGCCTGCTCGGCGAAGGTCTGCGGCGTGTTGCGCTGGGTGGCGCGCGGCGCCGCCACCGCCTGGGGCAGCGTCATGCCGAGGTCCACGCGGTTCAGCAGGATCTGCAGGACCGTGGTGATGATGGTGGAGCCGCCCGGGGAGCCCACGGCGAGGTACGGCCGTCCGTTCCGCAGCACGATCGTGGGCGCCATGCTGCTGCGCGGGCGCTTGCCCGCCGCGGGCAGGTTCGGGTCGGGGTAGCCCGCCGGCGTCGAGGACGTGAAGTCGAAGTCCGTCATCTCGTTGTTGAGCAGGAACCCGCGGTGCGGCACGGTGATCCCGCTGCCGCCGAACTGCTCGATCGTCAGCGTGTACGACACGACGTTGCCCCAGCGGTCCGCGGTCACCAGGTGCGTCGTCTGCGGCCCCTCGTACGGCAGGTCCTGGCCCTGGCCCTGCGGGGTCGCGCAGCCGTGCGCCTTCAGGTCGCCCGGGGCCACCGGGCTCTTGGCCGCCTCGTCCGGTTTGATGAGGCACGCCCGCGAACTCGCGAAGCCGTCCGACAGGAGCGTCTTCAGCGGCACGTCGACGTACGCCGGGTCGCCGACGTAGGCGTTGCGGTCGGCGTAGGCGAGCCGGGACGCCTCGAGGTAGGTGTGCACGGCCTGGACGGGGTCGCTGAAGTGGAAGTTCTTCATGATGTTCAGCGCCTCGCCCACGGTGGAGCCGCCCGAGGAGGGCGGGGCCATGCCGTAGACGTCCAGCCCGCGGTAGTCGACGTGCGTCGGGGCGCGGCCCACGGCGCGGTAGGCGGCGAGGTCCGAGGTCCGCATCACGCCGGGCCGGATGTTCCGGGTGGCCTTCGGGTCGACGGGCGGCTTGCTCACCGTCTGGGCGATCTCGGCGCCGAGCCCGCCCCCGTAGAACCAGTCGAGGCCGCGCCGGGCGATCTGGCGGTAGGTGTCGGCCAGGTCGGGGTTGCGGAAGGTCGACCCGACGGCCGGCGGCTGCCCGCCCGGCAGGAACAGCTCGCGCGTCGGCACGATGTCCTTGAACCGTTCGGCGTTGACCGCGGTCTGGTCGTAGAACTCCTGGTCCACCGTGAAGCCGTGGTCGGCCACCCTGATCGCCGGCTGGAGGAGGGTGCCGAGGCGGCGGGTGCCGAAGCTGCGCAGGGCCTTGTCCCACGTCGCGAGCGTGCCGGGCACGCCGATCGACAGCCCGCTGGTCACGGCCTCGTCGAACGACAGCGGCTTGCCGGTCTTCGGGTCGATGAAGATGTCCTTGGTCATCCGCGCCGGGCCGGTCTCGCGGCCGTCGATGGTGGAGACCTTGTGGGTCCGCGCGTCGTAGTACGTGAAGAAGCCGCCACCGCCGATCGCGGCGACGTACGGCTCGGTCACGCCGAGGGTGGCGGCCGCGGCGACCGCCGCGTCGACCGCGTTGCCGCCGTTCCGGAGCACCTCGATGCCGGCCCGGGTCGCGTCCAGGTCGACGCTGGAGACGGCGCCGCCGTATCCGACCGCGACCGCCTGTTTGCCCTGTGGCGGAGCGAGGCCCGGGGACCGGCCGGGCAGGCTCCGTGCCTGGGCGGGCACGGTGAGGGTCGCCAGGGCGAGGGCGGCGAGCCCGAGGACGGCGGTTCTGCGGCGCATGGAGATCTCTCCTGACCCAGGGTGAACGCTCGCCCCCACCATGCCACCCGACCGCTCCTGCTTTCCAGAACATCGGCCGAACACGGTCGAAGTGTCGCGTACCTTCCGAAAACCCATTAAGCGGTTGTGACCTTGTTATCCATCAGGAACTTGGACATCCTTGGTGACCCTAGGACACGTAGGCGGTGGGGGCTCGACCGGCCGAGAACCTTTGGGGGACAACAGGAGTTGAGCGTCCAGGCGCCGTTCCGCAACAACCTGCTCCGCCGGCTGCCGATCGAGGAGACCGTCAGCCCGCACTACGGGGGCCGCCATCGGCTGGCCCTCATCTACAAGACACGCGACCTGATCGTTCTGGGCCTCGGCGTGATGGTGGGCGCCGGCATCTTCAAGATCGCCGGCCAGCAGGCCGCGACGACGGCGGGTCCCGCCGTGATCGTGTCCTTCGTCATCGCGGGCCTCGCCTGTCTGCTGTCCGCGCTCTCCTACGCGGAGCTGTCGTCCACGATGCCGGTCGCGGGCAGCGCCTACTCGTTCACCTACGTCGCCTTCGGCGAGATCTGGGCCTGGGTGATCGGCTGGGCGCTCCTGCTCGAACTGCAGCTCGCCGCCGCGGTCGTCGGCCGGGCCTGGTCCCTGTACGCGACGCAGCTCATCACCGACGTCGGCACCATCTCCGGTGTCTCCGCCATCCACGTGCCCAGGGCGATCGCGGGCGTCGTCGGGCACGAGACGGGCTTCGACCTGTTCTCCCTGCTCATCCTCGCCCTGCTGGCCGTGGTGGTGGCCATCGGCGCGCGGCTCAGCCTCTACACGCTGTGGTTCATGGTGCTGGCGAAGGTCATCGCGATCGGGCTGGTGATCGCCGGCGGCCTCCTCTTCTTCCACCCCGCCAACCTCAAGCCGTTCGTGCCGCCCGCCCGGCCCGTGCCCACCGGCGGCGACCGGACCGTCCTGGACCTGATCACGGGCGGCGCGCCGCACGCGTTCGGCCTGTTCGGCATCTTCGCCGCCACGTCGGCGATCGCCTTCGCCTACATCGGCTTCGACCTCATCGCCACGGCCGCCGAGGAGACCCAGGACGCACCGCGCCGGGTGCCGGCCGGGATGATCGTCAGCCTGCTCATCGCGATCGCCCTCTACATCGGCGTCGCGGTCGCCATGGTGGGCATGGTCCCGTACGGCAGGCTGGACCCGGCGACGCCGCTGGCCAGTGCGTTCACCGCCGTCGGGTCGAGCGGGATGGGCCTGGTCATCGACGTGGGCGCCGTGATCGGCCTGGCCACCGTCATCCTCGTCGTCATGGTCGCCCAGACCCGCGTGATCTTCGCGATGGCGCGGGACGGCCTGCTGCCCGCGCCGCTCGCCGCGATCAGCGGCCGGTACAAGGTGCCGACCCGCGCCGCGCTCCTGGTCGGGGGCACGGCCATCGCGCTGTCCCAGGTCGACGTCTGGACGTTCGGGAAGGTCAGCGTCCTCACGCTCCAGCAGATGATCGTCATTGGGACGCTGTTCGCCTTCCTCTTCGTGTCGGCGGGCGTGCCGGTGCTCCGCCGCAGCCGCCCGGACCTGCCGCGCGGGTTCCGCGTGCCCGGCGTGCCCGTGACGCCGATCCTGGCGATCGGCGCCACCGGCTGGCTCATGCTCAACCTGCACCTGCGCACGTGGGAGTACTTCGGGATCTGGATGGCGTTCGGGCTGATCGTCTACCTGCTGTACGGGCGGACCAACAGCCGCCTGCGGCACACCCTCGAGGGCCACGCGGCCCCCGCGCAGGGCCGGCACCGCCGTTGACGGGGATCCCCGACCCGCGCGCGTGGGTGATCATGGTCGGGTGACTTTGACCTCCGTCTCGACCGGTCCGACCCGCCGGGACCGCCTGGCCCGCCTCGCCGTCGCCGCCGTCTTCGCCCTGCACGGCATCGCGGCGGGAAGCTGGGCCGCCCGCATCCCCTGGGTGAAGGAGGCACGGCACCTCACCTCCGCCGACCTGGGGCTGGCGCTGATGGGCGCGGCGATCGGCGGGCTCACGGCCATGCCGGTCGCCGCGTGGCTGAGCGCGCGGGTCGACAGCCGCACCCTGACCCGCGTACTGGTGATCGCCGTCGGAGTCGCCCTGCCGCTCCCGGCCTTCGCGCCGGTCCTGCCGGTGATCTTCGTTTCGCTGGTCCTCTTCGGTGCCGTCAGCGGCGTCCTCGATGTGGCGATGAACGCCCAGGGCGTCAAGGTCCAGGAGCGCTACGGCCGGTCGATCATGTCGGGGCTGCACGGTCTGTGGAGCGTCGGCGGTCTGATCGGCTCGGCGAGCGCCGGACTCGTCGCCCATGCCGGCGTCGCGGCACCGGCGCACCTGCTGACCGTCGGTGTGATCATCGCGGTGGTCGGCACCCTGTGCGGCACCCGCCTCACGCCCGCGCCGCCGACGGCCGCCGGGAAGGTGTTCGCCCGGCCGGACCGCGCCCTGCTCCTCCTCGGCGTCATCACCTTCGGCAGCCTGTTCGGGGAGGCCGCCGCGGCCGACTGGAGCGCGGTGTACCTCCGCACCGCCGCGCACGCGACGCCCGGCGTCGCCGCGTGGGGTTACGCCGGGTTCTCCCTGTCCATGGCCGCCGCCCGTCTCGTCGGGGACCGTGTCGTGGAACGGCTCGGCGCGCCCCTCGTGGTGCGCACGGCGGCCCTGATCGGCGCCGTCGGCCTGGCCGTGGGGCTGCTCGTACCGGTCACGCCGGTGGTCGTCGTCGCGTTCGTCCTGCTCGGACTCGGCATGGCGACGGTCGTCCCCCTGACCTTCAGCGCCGCGGGCCGTACCCCCGGCCGGGACCCGGGCACGGCGGTGGCCGCCGTCGGCACCGTCGGGTACGGCGGATGGATGATCGCCCCACCCGTCATCGGGTTCGTGGCGCAGGCGACCTCGCTCACCACCGCGCTCGCGCTGGTCGCGGTCATGACCGCCCTCATCGCCCTGCCCGCCGGAGCCCTCCGCGAACGCCCGGACGCGACCGAATCCTGAGCGGCGCTCAGCGCTCCAGGAAGGGCGTCAGCAGGCCCGGCAGGGCCTCCTCGGCGATCCGCAGGGCCTGCGGCAGGGGTACGTCCTGGACCTCCACCCGCTGACGTCCGGCGGCGGTCGTCGCGACCAGGGTGGCCAGGCCGCTCCGCCGCTGGAAGAAGGAGCGTCGCAGGTTCCAGCCGATGATCCCCTCGCAGGACAGCGCGCTCCGGCGTCGTACGAGCGAGCCGCGGCGGCTGACGAGGGTGCCGTCCACGACGGTGTGCCCGAGGGCGTGCGCGCGGTCGGTCGCCAGCAGGGCGGCGAGCGGCACGAGGACGAGCGCGACCTGCCACGTCCATGCGGGCACCGCCCCGAGGGCCCACAGGGCGAGGACGGCGGCCACGAGGAGGAGGGCGGTGCCGACGGCGCGGGAGAACCGGCGGCGGGCCGCGCGCGGCCCGTGCCCGGTCAGCGTACGGGTGAAGGGGACGTCGTCCCGCAGGACCGCGGCGGCCACCCGGAGGGCCTCGGCGCGCGGCGCGGGCGGCAGCAGCAGTGACCCGCCGCGTTCGGCGCCGCGCCCGACCCGCAGCCCGGTGGTGATGGCGATGCACCGGGCCCCGCCGACGGCCCGCAGCAGCAGCGGCTCGCTGAACTCGACTCCGCGCAGCCTCCGCTCCTCGATGGTGATCGCGCGGGTCGTGATGAGGCCGCGGGTGACATGGAGCGTGCCGGCGTCGTTACGGGTGAGCCGGAAGCCGTGGAAGGACAGGACGTACCCGAGGGTGGAGGCCACCGTCACGACCACGAGCAGCGCGACCACGACGACCAGGACGTCCACGGCCGGCGAGGTCCGCCCGAACCGGTCCAGCAGCGCGCTCAGCACCTCGATGCGCCGGGGGTCGACGTGCGCCTCGTTGAGCGAACGCCACACGACGCCGGCCACGACGCCGACCGTGACGAACCCCGTCAGCGTGAACGGGCCGTACCGCACCCAGTCCGGGCGCATCCGGGCCAGGAGCGTCTCACGGGGCCGCTCGGCCGGCCGCGCGTCAGGGGCCGCCGCGCGGTGCAGGAGCTCCTCCCGCAGCCGGGCGGCCTCGGTGGCCGTCATCGCGTCCAGCTTCACGCCGTCGTTCTTGCGGTCGGTACGGCCGGTGCCCACCTCCACCTTGGCCAGGCCGAGCGAGCGGTGCAGGGCGTGGGCCGTGACGTCGACCGTACGGATCCGGTCGCGGGGGACGGTCAGGACCTGCCGCCGCAGGAGGCCCTTGCGGACCTGGAGCTGTTCGGCGGTGACGCGGTAGGAGGTGGTGAACCAGCGCAGCAGCCCGCCGAGGATGACGAGGCCCGTGGCGCCGAGGCTCCACCAGGACCCGTGCCCTCCGGTGCTGCCGACGACCACGGCGCCGACGAGGACCGGCCAGGCCCGCAGGAGCTCCTGCACCGGGTGAACGAGGAGCATCCGGGTGGACAGCCGCCGCCAGTCACCGGCACCCGTCTGGGTGAGACCTGGTTCGGTGGCACTCATGTGGCGTCGCTCCGGTCGGCCGCGGTGCCCTCGGTGAGGCGGTCGACGAGCCGTTCCGCCGCCTCCAGGTCGAGCCCGCGGATCTTCAACGGGCCGGCCGCCGAGGCCGTCGTCACGGTGACGTTGGCGAGGCCGAACAGTCGCTCGAACGGTCCGCGCTCGCTGTCGACGGTCTGGATCCGGGAGATCGGGGCGATGCGCCGTTCCTGGTCGAACCAGCCGGACTGTGTGTAGACGGCCTCCGGCGTCACCTCCCAGCGGTGCACACGGAATCGCCACTGCGGCATCACGATGACGTGCGCCGCGCCGAGCACCCCGGTCAGGATGAGTCCCGCGAGATGCCATGGGACGTGGCCCCGGTCGTCGAGCATCCAGATGACCTGCACGGCGGCGATGGGCAGCCAGCCGCCCAGCGCGCGCAGGGTCCAGTAGCCGATGGCCTTCCTGCTGACCAGGTGACGTGGCGGCCGCAGCCGCATTTCGGTTCCCTCCACGACGCCGATCCTCGCAGAGCCCTCGTCGTCCCTACAGAGCGCGCTATCACCGACTTTCCCATGACAGATGTCACGGGAGCCGTCCACCGGCCCGCCCTCGGAGCGGTCCCCGCCGGCCCGGTCGTTCCGGAGCCGGGGTCCGCCCCGGGGTAGGCGTCCCGGCCGTGATCCCGCTCACGCCCTTGCGGTGTGAGAGCCATCGCGGCATAAAGTTAGGCTTACCTAAACAAGGAGATCCCTATGACTGACGACAGGCCCGCCCGGCGGGGCCGGCGGGTGAACCGCGGGCGCGTCGAGCGCGTCGAGCGGATCACGCCGCACCTGATCCGGGTGGTGATCGGCGGAGAGGAGCTGGCCGGATTCTCCGCCGGCGCCTACACCGACCACTACGTGAAGATCCTCTTCCCGGTGCCCGGCGTGGAGTACCCCGAGCCGTTCGACATGGAGGCCGTACGCCGCGACCTGCCGCGCGACCAGTGGCCGCGGCAGCGCACGTACACGGTCCGCTCCTGGGACGCGGAGACCCGGGAGCTGGCCATCGACTTCGTGTACCACGGGGACCACGGCCTGGCCGGCCCGTGGGCCGCCGGGGTCAAGCCGGGCGAGGAGGTCCTGTTCCTGGGGCCCGGCGGAGGGTACGCGCCGAGCGAGACGGCCGACTGGCACCTGCTCGTGGGTGACGAGAGCGCGCTGCCGGCCATCGCCGCCTCGCTGGAGAGGCTCCCGGAGGACGCGACCGCCCGGGTCTTCGTCGAGGTGGCCGACGCGGAGGACGAGGTGCCGCTCGCCTCGCCGGGCGACGCCCGGATCGTGTGGCTGCACCGCGACACCGCCGAGGTCGGTGCCGCGCTCGTCGAGGCCGTACGGGACCTGGAGTTCCCGCCGGGCGAGGTCCACGCGTTCGTGCACGGTGAGGCGGAGTTCGTCAAGCGGCTGCGGCGGCACCTGCGAATCGAGCGGGGCCTGTCGATGGACCAGCTGTCCATCTCCGGTTACTGGCGCCGTGGCGCGGACGATGAGGGCTGGCGGGCGAGCAAGGCGGAGTGGAACCGCCGGATCGAGGAGGAAGAGGCCACCGCGACCACCTGAGCCGCCCAGAGAAGACCGGGTGGATCCGGCCGGCGACCCGCTCCATTGGACCGATCCGCCATAAAAGAAGGTTTTCAAGGGCTATTTCGGTCAGAGAGGGCCGTCAGGTCTGTTCACCAGTGGTCATCGATGGCAGACTCTGCCCGCATTATGGTGATCGGAGGTGGGTACCCGTGGCCGTCGCGGTGCATTCGGTGAGCAGGCCCACCGTACGCCGCAGGATCGTGGGCGCGCAGCTGCGGCGCCTGCGGGAGGCGGCCGGGGTGAGCCGCAAGGACGCGGCCGAGGCCATCAACACGACGGAGAGCCGGATCGGCCGCCTCGAGCAGGGCCGGGCCGGCCTCGACGAGGACGACGTCGTCGCGCTGCTCAAGCTGTACGGCATCGACGACCGCGGCGAGCGCGACGCCCTGCTGACCGTCGTACGCGAGGCCAGCCGACCGGGCTGGCTGCAGGCCTACAACAACGCGATGCCCGCCTGGTTCCGCCCCTACGTCGACCTGGAGGAGGCGGCGCAGGTCATCCGGACCTACGAGGTGCAGTTCATCCCCGGCCTGCTGCAGACCCCGGACTACGCGCGGGCGGTCGTCCGGCAGGGCATGTCCGATCCGTCGTCGGCCGAGATCGAACGCCGGGTCGAGCTGCGGATGCGCCGGCAGCGGCTCCTCTACCAGCCGCACCCGCCGCGTCTGTGGGCCGTGATCGACGAGGCGGCGCTGTGGCGGCCGATCGGCAGCGTCGAGGTGACCCGGGCCCAGCTCCGCGCGCTGCACGAGGCCGCCCGGCGGGAGAACATCACGGTGCAGGTCATGCCGTTCCGGGTCGGCGGTCACGCCGGTGAGGCCGGGGCGTTCACGATCCTGCGGTTCCCCGAGCCGGAACTCCCCGACATCGCCTACATCGAGCAGCTCACGGGTGCGATGTACCTGGAGAAGGACGACGACATGGACCACTACACGGCGGCGATGGAGCGCCTGTGCGTGCAGAGCGCCTCGCCGGATGAGTCCATGGACCTGATCAGCAAGATCAGGCGCGAACTCTGAGATCGATCCCGCACGGCGGACGGAGTCCGCGCGCGCTTCAACGCGCTCGTCGCGTTCGTTTCCCGCGCCTTCCGGCGGCGACTCGTGTCAGAGGTCGCGAAGGATCGAGCCGAGGGTGTCGCGGATGCGGGTGGCGGGCTCGGCGTCGATGCACAACCGCTCCATCACCG
>NZ_BAABHJ010000027.1:0-430345 GCF_039542035.1 Actinoallomurus liliacearum | reverse complement strand
GGGACGACGGCGCGGGGGACCGGGCGCGGCCGGCGGGCGGTCGCTCCGGCGCGGACGGCCGCACCGTCCCCGTCGGGCTTCGACCCGGCGAAGGCGGCCGCGGCGGCGCGCGCCGCGGGCGCCAACGAGCTCGGCCAGGTCCCGATCCTGATGGTCCACCGGGTGCTGGCCAAGCCCAAGGTGTCGCTGGACCGTACGCCGGCGCAGTTGTACGCGGAGTTCACCCGGCTGGCGCGGGAGGGGTACGTGCCGGTGACGGCCGCGGAGTTCGTCACGGGGACGATGAACGTCCCGGCGGGCCGGCATCCGGTCGTACTGACCTTCGACGACGGCTCGCCGACACATCTGGCGTTCGACGCCGCGGGCGCCCCGGAGCCGGACACCGCGGTCGGGGTGATCGAGCGGGTGGCCCGGGAGAATCCGGGGTTCCGCCCGGTCGCGACGTTCTTCGTGAACGCGGACCCGTTCGCGCTGGGGGACCGGGCGGCGGCCGCGATGCGCTGGCTGGCCCAGCACGGCTTCGAGGTCGCCAACCACACGACCCACCATCCGGATCTGACCGGGATGGGACACGGTGCCGTGGCGAAGGAGATCGGCACCGACCAGAAGATGATCACGGGTGCGACGGGTATCCCGCCGGTGACGTTCGCGTTTCCTTTCGGCGCCCCGGCGCGCCTGTCGTGGGCCGATCACGGGGCGGCCGCCGGAGCCCGGTGGGACTTCCAGGGAATGTTCCTGGCGGGTTGGCGTCCGGCCGACTCGCCGTTCGAGAAGGACTATGATCCTCGGCAGATCCCGCGGATCCGCGATGACGGCAGGGTTCGCCAGGACGATTGCCGGCGGTTCTGCTCGATCGCCTGGCTCGACTGGCTGGCCCAGCACCCGGACAAGCGCTACACGTCCGACGGAGATCCGGCCACGGTGGCCTTCCCGCAGGCTAAGATGATCTACCTCGCCGAGGGCTTTCGCGCCCGCGCGTGCCCGTACTGATCATGCAAGAGATTGACCGTACCGGTCGGCGTCCCATATTCTGATCGCTGCGCTGTGGGCCTGCGCGCGCCTCGGACAGAGCAGGCTCGCGCTCGGTCACGTCGACATCGGTATGGTCACGCCGCCGGTTCATCGGCAGGGACGGATAACTGGCCCTCCGCGCAGCACAGGCAACTACGCATGTCCGTATCCGGAGCCATCCCACACATGACGAGCAGCACCGAGGCCACCTCGAGTACCCCGCAGGTAGCGGTCAATGACATCGGGTCCGAGGAAGCCTTCCTCGCGGCGATCGACGAGACCATCAAGTACTTCAACGACGGCGACATTGTCGAAGGCACTGTCGTCAAGGTCGATCGAGACGAGGTCTTGCTCGACATCGGCTACAAGACCGAGGGTGTCATCCCCTCGCGTGAGCTCTCGATCAAGCACGATGTCGACCCGAACGAGGTCGTCAAGGTCGGAGACCACGTCGAGGCCCTCGTCCTCCAGAAGGAGGACAAGGAAGGTCGCCTGATCCTGTCCAAGAAGCGCGCCCAGTACGAGCGCGCCTGGGGCACGATCGAGAAGATCAAGGACGAGGACGGCATCGTCACCGGTACCGTCATCGAGGTCGTCAAGGGCGGCCTCATCCTCGACATCGGCCTGCGCGGCTTCCTGCCGGCATCGCTGGTGGAGATGCGCCGGGTCCGCGACCTCCAGCCGTACGTCGGCCGTGAGCTCGAAGCCAAGATCATCGAGCTGGACAAGAACCGCAACAACGTGGTCCTGTCCCGCCGTGCCTGGCTCGAGCAGACGCAGAGCGAGGTCCGCCAGACCTTCCTCAACACCCTCCAGAAGGGCCAGGTCCGCAAGGGCGTCGTTTCCAGCATCGTCAACTTCGGTGCGTTCGTCGACCTCGGCGGCGTGGACGGTCTGGTCCACGTGTCCGAGCTGTCCTGGAAGCACATCGACCACCCCTCCGAGGTCGTCGAGGTCGGCCAGGAGGTCACGGTCGAGGTCCTCGACGTCGACATGGAGCGCGAGCGGGTCTCGCTGTCGCTCAAGGCGACGCAGGAGGACCCCTGGCAGCAGTTCGCCCGCACCCACCAGATCGGCCAGGTCGTTCCGGGCCGGGTCACCAAGCTGGTGCCGTTCGGCGCGTTCGTGCGGGTCGAGGAGGGCATCGAGGGTCTGGTGCACATCTCCGAGCTGGCCGAGCGCCACGTGGAGATCCCCGAGCAGGTCGTGCAGGTCGGCGACGAGATCTTCGTCAAGATCATCGACATCGACCTCGACCGGCGCCGCATCAGCCTCTCGCTGAAGCAGGCCAACGAGACCGGCGGGACGTTCACCGACGAGGAGTTCGACCCGACGCTCTACGGCATGCCCGCCGAGTACGACGAGCAGGGGAACTACAAGTACCCCGAGGGCTTCGACTCGGAGACCGGCGACTGGCTCGAGGGCTACGACGAGCAGCGCGAGGCCTGGGAGCGGCAGTACGCCGAGGCCCGGTCCCGCTTCGACGCCCACAAGCGGCAGGTCGAGGAGGCCCGTCGGGCCGAGGCCGAGGCGGCCGGTCCGCAGTCCTACGCGACCGAGGAGTCGCAGGGCGGCGACACGGGCGGCGCTCTCGCCTCCGACGAGGCCCTCGCGGCGCTTCGCGAGAAGCTGTCCGGCGGCCAGGAGTAGGACAAACAACCGCATACCGGCGAGGAGTAGAAGACCACCGATATGGTCGATTCTGACTCACGCGTCCGATCTGGGGGTCCCGTCGCTACGGCGGGGCCCCCGGTCGTTCCCCAGGAACTGTCGCGGATCTCGCTGATCGCGATCACCCTGGCGGTGCTCGCGGAGGTGCTGCGGGCGGCGTTCCCCGCGTTCGGGCACTACACCGAGAGCGGCGGGGCGGTCACCGCCACGCTGGTGATCCTGGTGGCCTGCCTCGCGGGCTTCCTCGCGCCCGGCGTCCGCGCGGTCGCCGGGCCGCGCGGCCTGGCGGCCGTCGCGATCGGCGGGCTGCTGCTCGTCCGGCTCGCCATGCAGGCGTTCTCACCGGCGCTGTGGCCGGCCTTCGCGGGCGCCGTGTTCGGGATGCTCGCCGTCACGGCGCTGTACGAGGCGGCGCGCGGCCTGTCCGGCACCGGGTTCGCGGTCGCGGCGACCGCCGGGCTCACCGGCGACACCGCGCTGCGGCTCGCCTTCGGCACCTGGGACCCGCCCGCGCGTTCGGGCGTCGCGGCCTGGATCGTCACCCTGCTGGTCGTCGCCGGCGGCGCCGCCGCGCTGGCGCGCTGGCTGCGCACACCGCCGGTCGAGGCTCCGGTGATCGGCTGGCGTGACGCGCTCGGCGCCGCGGCGCTGGGGCCGTTCCTGGCCCTGCAGATCCTCGTGCTGTCCAGCCCGGCGTTCGCGTCCTCCAGCGGCGGCCTGCCCCTGGCCGTCGCCGGGACGGTCGTCCTGGTCGGTCAGGCGCTGGCCCTGGCGTTCCTGTCCTCGGGTCTGGCCGTGGCGGCCGTGCCCGGCGGGGTGTGCGTGTTCGGCGGCACGCTCCTCGGCGTGGGCGCCGGGGCGGTCACCGGCCGGTACGGCCTGACCGGCGCGGCGGCGATCGCCGTGGTCGTGATCGGGCAGGTGCTGTCGGCGTGGCTGCTGGCGGTCGCCTCACGGGTGCCGCTGCGGCGCGGCGGATACCGCGGCCGGCCCGCCGAGCGGGGCGGCCCGCCGCCGAACGTCAAGGTCTCCGACACCGGGGGCCGGGCGTGGCGCATCGACCTGGGCGCGGCCCTCGGCGGGCTGGGCGTCCTGGTCGTGATCCTTCCCTACCAACTGCACTACACCCACCCGCTGCCGCTGCCGAACAAGGTCCTCCCGGGCCTGGCGGGCATCGCGCTGGGCCTGCTGTCGGCGATCGCCGCGGCGCGCGGTGGCCCGCTGCCGGTCCGTTCGGCGGTCCGCGCGCTCGGCGCGGGCGCGGGCGCGCTGGTCCTCGTGGTCGTCCCGGTGATCTACGCGGTGACCGCGCCCTCGGTGACGCGGGCGGCGGCGCTGCCGGGGACGTTCCGCCTCGTCTCGTACAACGTCCACGACGCCGTGGGAGACGGGGGACGGCTGGACCCCGAGGCGGTCGCCCGCGCGATCGAGGCGCAGCACGCCGACGTCGTGGCGCTGCAGGAGGTCGGCCGGGGCCGCCCGATGTCGGGCACCGCGGACGTGGCGTCCTGGCTGGCGCGGCGGCTGAAGATGCGTCTCGTGTGGGGGCCGGCGGCCGACCACCAGGACGGCAACGCGGTGCTGACCCGGCTGCGGGTCAAGGCCACCGGTACCGGGCGGCTGCCGGTGGGCGCCGGCCCGCAGGCGCCGGGATACGTCTGGGCCCGGGTCGACGTCGGCGGCGGGAGCACCGCCGACGTGTGGTCCGTCCAGCTCCAGCAGGGCGCCGACCGCACCCAGAGCCGGCTGACCGAGATCGTGAAGCTGCTGCAGGTGTGGAGCGGCGCGCCGCGTACGGTCATCGCCGGGGACATGGGCGCGGGCCCGGGCACCCCGGAGCTGAGCCGGCTGATGAGCCAGACCGGGCTGCGCAGCCCGATCGACTCGCCTCCGCCGACCACGACGGGCGGCGCGCGCGCCGACTGGATCCTGGGCAGCGACGACCTCGGCTTCGACAGCAGCGCGGTCGACTCCTCCCGGAAGGCCTCGGACCACTACCCGGTGGCCGCGACCGTCCGCGTGGTGGGCTGACCGCCCGTGGAAGAGGCCCGGATCGAGCGCGCCGACGTCGCCGACGCCGGGGAGATCCTCACCGTGCAGCGCGCCGCGTACGTCACCGAGGCGCAGCTGCACGGTGATCCGTTCCTGCCGCCGCTGGTCGAGTCCCTCGACCAGATCCGGAAGATGATCGCCGAGTCGCTGGTCCTCAAGGCGAGCGTGGGGTCCCGGCTCGTCGGCTCCGTACGCGGCCGGTTCAACGAGCGCACCTGCCTGGTCGGGCGGCTCGTCGTCGCGCCCGACCTGCAGGGGCGGGGGATCGGCGAGGCGCTGATGCGGGCGCTGGAGGCGGAGGTGGCCGGGCGGGCCGACTCCTGCGTGCTGTTCACCGGGCACCTCAGCGAGACCGACCTGCGGCTGTACCGCCGGCTCGGGTACGCCGAGACCCACCGGGAGCGGGTCGCCGACCACCTGACGCTCGTGCACATGCGCAAGTCCCTCGTGGCGGCCGCGCCGGGGGAGTGAGTACGCTCGCGGTCGTGCTGAGTGTGGGGTTGACCGGAGGGATCGGGTCGGGCAAGAGCGAGGTGTCCCGGCGGCTGGCGGAGCACGGCGCGGTGGTCGTCGACGCCGACGCCGCGGCGCGTGAGGTCGTCGAGCCGGGCACGCCGGGCCTGGCCGAGGTCGTCGCGGAGTTCGGCGATGAGGTGCTGCGCCCGGACGGATCGCTGGACCGAGAGCGGCTCGGGTCGATCGTGTTCGCCGACGAGGAGCGGCGGGCGCGCCTCAACGCGATCGTCCACCCGCGCGTCGGCGAGCGGATGCGCGAGCTCGTCGAGCAGGCGCCGCCGGACGCGATCGTCGTCTACGACGTGCCGCTGATCGCTGAGAACGGCCTGGCGGGCATGTACGACCTCGTGGTCGTCGTCGACGCGCCCGTCGAGGAGCAGGTGCGGCGGCTGACCGAACGGCGCGGCATGACCGAGGCGGACGCGCGGGCCCGCATCGCCGCGCAGGCCACCCGGGAGCGGCGGCTGGAGATCGCCGACCGGGTCATCGACAACTCCGGCTCACTGGAGCGGCTCGCCGAACAGGTCGACGAGCTGTGGGCGGAGCTCAAACGGCGCGCCGACCTGGGCGGCGCCCGATGACGCGGCTCATCCGGGCGACTGAAAGGGGTGTCGCGCGATGATGCGGATCACCTGGGCGACCGACCAGGGCAGTCCCGCCCGGCCGAACGAGGACTTCGTCGCCACCGCGCTCGGCGCCGCCGTCGTGCTGGACGGCATGAGTATCGACATGAGCGTGGAGACCGGGTGCGTGCACGGTCGTCCCTGGTACGTCGGGCAGCTCGCGACCCGGCTGCTCGCCGGCCTCCTCGACCACAGGGTGAGCCCGGCCACGGCCCTGGCCCAGGCGATCGCGGAGACGGCGGACGCGCACGGCGGCCGCTGCGACCTCTCCCATCCCTGGACCCCCGCCACGACGGTCGTCGCGCTGCGCGCCCGGGACCGGGCGGCGGACTACCTGGTGCTGTCGGACTCCACGCTGCTGCTCGACCGGGACGGGCGGGTCACCGCGCTCACCGCCGACGGCAGCGGGTTCGCCGCGGCCGACCCGCGCGTGGCCGAGCGGGCGCGCGTCGGGAGCGTGCCGATCGCGGGTCTGCGCCGGGCGGCGCTGCTCACCGACGGCGCCACCCGGCTGGTCGACCAGTTCGGGCTGACCGACTGGCCGCAGACCCTGACCACCCTGGCCGAGCGGGGGCCCGCGGCGCTGATCGAGCAGGTCCGCGAGGCCGAGCGCACCGACCCGGACGGGCGGCGCTGGCCCCGCAACAAGCCGCACGACGACGCCACCGTGGCCTTCTGCGAGTTCGCTACCCCTTGAGGACCGAGCGGAGCGTGTCGGGGTGGTTGGTGATGATGCCGTTCACCCCGTCGCCGATCATCCGGCGCATCGTCGTGCGGTCGTTGACCACCCACACGAAGACCTTGAGGTGGCGCTTCTTCACGCCGCTGACGTAGCTCTTGGTGACGGTGGTGTACTTCGGGTTGACGTACCGGGCGTACTTGGCGACGGCGGGCAGCTGGGCCGTCGTCGGCTTGCCGATGACGCCGAGCGGCACGGACGGCAGCAGCTTGTGGAAGGACTTGAGGTACGACCACTCGAAGCTCTGCACGATCAGCCGGCCCGGGCGCAGCCAGTACGGTTCGGTGCGCAGTTCGGCGGCGATCCGGCTCGTCATGCCGGGGTACAGGGAGGGGTTCTTGATCTCCAAGAGGAGCTTCATCCCCTTGCCCTCCATGGCGCGCAGCGTCTCGTCCAGGGTCGGCACCCGCTCGCCCTTGTACTTGGCGGAGAACCACGATCCGGCGTCGAGCCGTTTGATCTGCTTGAGGGTGTAGTCGCGGATCCGCCACGGCGAGCCGTGCGGGTAGATCTTCTCGGCGTTCGTGGTGCGGCTGAGCGTCTCGTCGTGCATGACGATCAGCTGGTGGTCCTTGGTCTGCTGGACGTCGAGCTCGAAGTAGTCCGCGTGCCTGGTCTTGGCCTGCTGGAAGGCCGCGAGGGTGTTCTCCGGCGCGTACGCGGACGCGCCCCGGTGCCCGACGTCCATCACCGTGGTGGCGGCGGAGGCGGTACCGGTGAGCGCGAGGGGGAGGGCGGAGGCGAGCGTGACGGCGGCGAGGCGCAGGGGCATGGGAGTCCTTCACGGCCGGGGGCGGGGGCTCGGCTATGACGGTGCTCCGACCGGACTGCCGGGCGGAGAGCAGTGTGTAAGCCAGACATGACGCTCATATTGACATTCGGTAACGCCGACCGAAGCCCGGCGCGGCACCGTGTCGGTAACGCCGACCGAAGCCCGGCGCGGCACCGTGTCGGTAACGCCGACCGAAGCCCGGCGCGGCACCGTGTCGGTAACGCCGACCGAAGCCCGGCGCGGCACCGCGTCGGTGACGTCGGCCGAGGCTCGGCGCGGCACCGCGCCTCCCGCTCCCCCCAGAGAGAGCGGGAGGCCACCCGTGCGGGCTCGCGCCGGGCGGCGGCCACGGCGCTCAAGAGCCGCGAGGCGGACGCGCCGCCACGGTCATTCGGTGCGCAGGGCGGTGGCGGTACGGGTCCGGGCGGCCCAGCCGGCCGGGACGAAGGCCCCCGCCGTCGCGATGACCAGTCCGCCCAGGACGAGCGGGATCAGCACCGGCGCGCCGTACACCGCGATGTCCGCCGGGGGGAAGCGGGTGCCCGCCGCCCGGCCCATGACCGGCAGCACCTGATCGTGCAGGACGACGCCGAGCGGGACGCCCAGCACGCCGGCGACCAGGCCGATCCCGGCGACGGACGTGAGGACCATGCTGATCGTCTGCCGCGGTGACATCCCCAGTGCCTTGAGCACGCACAGGTCGTGGACGCGCTCCCGGGTGTCGAGCACGACCGTGTTGAGCACGCCGAGCCCGGCGACGGCGACCAGCATGAGGGCGAGCGTCGCGGCCAGCGTGTCCATGGCGACGACCGTGCCGCTCACCTCACCGGAGTTGGGCCGGGCGGTGACGCCCAGCGGCCGCAGGGCCGCGTTGAGGGAGTCGAGGTACGCGTGCGCGCCGACGCCCGGTCGCAGGTCGACGGCGAACGTGACCGACTCCGGCAGCGCGGCGGCGTCCAGGCCGGCGATGGACGCGGCGTCGGTCAGGATGACCATCCCCTCGTCGCGCAGGTCGAGGGCCTCGCCGACGATCCGCACGGGCGCCGTACGGCCGTTGGCCGTCAGGGTGACCGTGCCGCCGAGGCGCGTCCCGGTGGCCCGAAGGAAGCCGGAGGGAACGACCGCCTGGCCGGGGCCGCTGAACCAGGAGCCGGCGACCATCTGGTACGACCCCCAGGACGAGTCCCCGGTATAGGTGATCACCGTGGTGGCGCCCGCGAGCCCGGCGACGCCGACCTGGACCTGTCCGGTCCGGAAGAACCTCCGCGTCCCCGGCTGGGCGCTGATCCTCGCGGCGATGGCGTCCGGGTCGGCCGGCTTCTGCGGCTGGGGCATTCCCCGGGCGGGCGGGCCGAAGGCATGGACCTCGACCGCGCCGGGGGCCCGGCGGTCGAGGCCGTCCTCGATGGCGTTCAGCGACAGGGCGAGGCCGATTCCGAAGGTCACCCCGATGGTGCCGAAGGCCACGGCCACGACCATCGTCGCCGACCGCGCGGGCCGGGCGAACGGCATGGCCAGACCGAGGCTCACCGGGCGCGGCAGGGGCAGGCGGCCGAGCAGGTGCTGGACCGTACGGCCGCGGCCGGCGCGCGGGGTACGCCCGACCGCGATCGCCTCGACGGTCCGCAGCCGTCCGGCGCGCAGTGCCGGCACCAGCGCCGTCGCGGCGACGGCGATCAGGGCTGCCACGGGTACCGCGACGTCGATCCACGGGGCGACGGTGAGCGCCCCGGTGCCGTAGGCGCTCTCCGCCTGGGCCAGCACGGGCACCGACAGCAGGCCGCCGAGCACGACGCCCAGGACGCTGCCGGCGGTCGCGGGGAGCAGGGCCTGCGCCACGTAGGCCCGCACGACCTGCGCGGGCGTGAACCCGAGGGACTTCAGCACGCCGATGCGCCGGGTGGCGGCGCCGACCGTGCCGCTGACCACGGTGCCGATGATCAGAATCGACATGCACAGGCCGAGCACGCCGAAGGCGGCCACGAACGGCACGAACGTCGCCGACTCGCGGCTCGCGGCCAGCTTGACCTTCAGATAGGACGCCGCTCCGGTCATCGACCCCGGGGGCACGGCGGCGGCGACCGTGGCGCGGTCCGCGGTGATCTGGGCGTCGGTGGCGGAGTCGGTGAAGCGGTAGAGCATCTGGTAGGCGGCCCCGGTGCCGGGCGCGTTCGGCGCCGTGAGCCGCGCAGGCGACACCCACGCTTCGGCGCTCGCACCGACCGACCGGGCCAGTCCCACCACGGTCAGCGTCGGGTCCCCCGGCAGGTCGGGGAAGTCCAGCCGGTCGCCGACGCCGGACCGCGGGCCGTCGTCGCTCAGCACGATCTCCCCGGGGCCGGAGACCCACCGGCCGGCGGTGACGTCCACCCGGTCGACCGGCCCGCCGGGATCGGCGCGGCCGACGATCGTCATCGGTGGCAGCCGGTCGGTCGGCAGCATCGCCGCCTCCGCGCCCTGGATACGCGGCCGCAGCGAGCGGACGGGGAACGGCCCGGCGGCGGCCGTCACTCCCGAAAGGTGGGCGGTGGCCGTCAGCCGCGCGGGGGTGACCTTCGCGCCGTCGAACTGGGCGGTGAGGTGCGCGCCCCGCTGGCGGGCGAAGGCGTGGTCGAACGGCGCCTGCGACGCGACGAGGAGACCGAGGGCCAGGACGGACGCGGCGACCGCCAGCATCGTGGTCAGGACCATCACGACGGTCTGGACGCGCCGCCGCCCCACACCGGCGCGCACCACCCTGCCCAGCGCGCTCCCGGCCCGCACGGGTCGCCGCCCGACGCGGGCCGCATCACCGCTGCCCGGCGCGCTCCCCGTCGGCACGGGTCGCCGTCCGGTGCGGGCTGTACCGCCCTCTCGCCGGGCGCTCATCGAGCCGCCGCCCGTACGTCACGGGCGATCCTGCCGTCGACCAGCCCGATCGTCCGGGTGGCGCACGAGGCGGCCAGCGCGGTGTCATGGGTGACGAGCACGATCGTCTGACCGTCGCGGTTCAGCTCGACCAGCAGTTCCCGTACGTTCGCCGCGGACGCGCTGTCCAGCGCGCCGGTCGGTTCGTCGGCCAGCAGGAGCGGGGGCCGGTTCATCAGGGCACGGGCGACCGCGACACGCTGGCGTTCTCCACCGGACAGCCGGCCGGGGTACGCGCGGGCGTGCCGGGCGATGCCGAGCTGCTCCAGCAGTTCGGCCGCCCGGGCGCGGGCCCGCTCCCGCGCGGTTCCCGCCAGCTGGGCGGGCAGCAGGACGTTGCCCTCCACGGTCAGGTCGTCCAGGAGGTTGAAGAACTGGAAGATCATGCCGATGCGGTCCCGTCGGTACCTGGCCGAGGCGGCCTCGCTCAGGCCGTCGACGCGGCGGCCGTCCACGGTGACGGCGCCCTCGCTGGGTCGGTCCAGCCCGGCGATCAGGTTGAGCAGGGTCGACTTGCCGCTGCCCGACCGGCCGAGCACGGCCAGGGCCTCACCGGCGCCCACCTCCAGGGTCACGCCGTCCAGGGCGGGCCGTCCCGCCTCGTATCTCTTGCTCACGTCGCGGATCTCGATGATCGGCGCGGTCACGGGTCCTCCATGTATGGGGTCGGTTCAGGGCGGACCCGACGCTAGGAGCGGCCCCGCGCCGGGCGCGTCGGCAGCGGTGACGAACTCCGGTCCGCCGCCGGGTGGACCAGGGCGGCGCGTCATCACTGCGATGTACGTCCCTGTAGGGAGCCGCTCGTCATCCGGACGGATGTAGGAGCCGGGGAGCGCTTGCGACACTTGGGCACGTGTACGGAGCAGAGATCACCGCCCGATGGCACGCCGGGATCGCCGCGCTGCGGCGTGTCACGAGCCCGCCGCCGGCCCAGTCCCGCTGGGCGTGGGCGGCCGACGCGATCCTCGCTCTCGTGCTGACCGTGGGCACGCTGAACGACGCGCTGAGCTGGGGCGACTCCGAGGCCGTCTCCAGCACCGTGGACGGGAGACCGGTTCCGGTGGTCCCCTTCCCGATGCCCCCGGACCGGCCGCCCGTTCCGCCCCGGCCGGTCGCGCCACTCGGCGGCGGTCAGCTCGCCCACCACTTCGCCGCGGCCTCGTTCGGGCAGCTCATCCTGGCCGTTCTGGCCGCGGCGCCGCTGGTGGCGCGGCGGCGGTTCCCCCTCGCGGCCTTCTGGGTGGTGACCGGCGCGATGCTGGCCTATCACCAGAGCCCGGGCTTCGACCCCTGGTTCACGTTCACGGCCTTCGTCATCGCGGCCTACAGCGCCGTGGTGTACAGCCCGTACCGCGCCCTCGCGATGACGAGCGCGCTGGCGGGCGCCGCGCTGGTCGCGGCCGACCACGACGCGGCCGTGCCCGCCCTCAGGCCCGGCCTGGCCACGTTCCTGCTGCTGATCCCGTTCGGGCTGGCGGCCAACGCCATCCACACCTGGAAACAGCGCGTACGGAGCCTGGAGGCGGAGAAGGAGGCCGCCACACGGCACGCGGTGGAGCTGGAGCGTTCCCGGATCGCGCAGGAGCTGCACGACGTGGTCACCCACAATGTCAGCATGATGGTCGTGCAGGCCGGGGCCGCCCGCAAGGTGATGAGCACGGCGCCCGAGCGGGCGGAGCAGGCGCTGCTGGCCGTCGAGTCCGGCGGGCGCGCCGCGATGACCGAGCTGCGCCACGTCATGGGCCTGCTCACCCTGAACGTCGACGACCCCGATCAGAAGGCGCCCGACGACCTCGCGCCACCGCCGGGCCTCGACCAGGTGGCGGCGCTCACCGGCCGGGTCCGCGAGTCCGGTGTGCCCGTCGAACTGACCGTGACCGGCTCCGCGGTGCCGCTGCCCGCGGGCGTCGACCTGGCGGCGTACCGCGTGATCCAGGAGGCGCTGACCAACACCGTCAAGCACGCCGCCGGCGCCCGCGTGCGGATCACGGTCGCGTACGCTCCGGACGAGCTGCGCGTGGAGGTCACCGACACCGGCGGCACGCGTACCCCGGCGGCGCGTTCCGGCAGTGGCCGGGGACTGATCGGCCTGCGCGAACGGCTCGCCGTGTACCGGGGCACGCTCGAGGCCGGTGAGCTCCCGGCCGGCGGCTACCGGGTGTGCGCCCTGATCCCCCTGGGGGAGCAGTGAATGTAGGAGGGCGCATGAGCGAGCGGGAACCGCTGCGGGTGGTCATCGCCGATGATCAGGCCCTCGTCCGTACCGGGTTCGCGATGATCCTGGCCGCCGAGGGGATCGACGTTGTCGGGGAGGCCGCCGACGGCGTGAAGGCCGTCGACGAGGTCCGCAGGACCCGGCCCGACGTCGTGCTCATGGACATCCGGATGCCCGAGGTCGACGGCCTGGAGGCCACGCGGCGCATCCTGTCCGCCGGACCGTACGTGCCGCGCGTCATCATCCTGACGACCTTCGACCTCGACCGGTACGTCTACGCCGCGCTCAGCGCGGGCGCCAGCGGGTTCCTCCTCAAGGACGTCTCGCCCGAGCACCTGGTCGCCGCGGTGCGGCTGGTGCGCTCCGGCGACGCGCTGCTCGCCCCGAGCATCACCCGCCGGCTCATCGAGCGGTTCGCCCGCCACGACGGCCAGGCCGCGACCCTGCACCGCGACCTGTCGACGCTCACCCCCCGAGAGCTCGACGTGCTCCGGCTGCTGGCGCGCGGGCTGAGCAACGCCGAGCTCGCCGGCAGGCTCCAGGTCAGCGACGCCACCGTGAAGACCCACGTGACGCGGATCCTGTCCAAACTCGGCCTGCGCGACCGCGCCCAGGCGATCGTCGTCGCCTACGAGACGGGCCTCATCGTCCCGGGCGGAGCCGGCGGCGGGGAGACCTGACCTCCTGGGGGCCGGCCGATCGCGGCGCGGAATGTCGGTGCCGGAGCGTAGGTTGAATCTCATACCGGGGACCGTGGCCGTCGGCCCGCCCGATCCAGGAGCCGCCGAGGCGGCCAGCGAGCGCAGTAAGCGGAGGAGCATCGTGCGGCCTGTCACCGATCTTCAGCGGAAGGTGGCGCCCTTCGAGGTCGTCACCGAGATGACCCCGTCCGGTGACCAGCCGGGCGCGATCGCCGAGCTGGAGCGGCGCGTCGATCGCGGCGACAAGGACTCGGTGCTCCTGGGCGCGACCGGCACCGGCAAGACCGCGACGGTCGCCTGGCTGATCGAGAAGGTGCAGCGCCCGACGCTCGTCATGCAGCCGAACAAGACGCTCGCCGCGCAGTTCGCCAACGAGCTGCGCGAGATGCTGCCGAACAACGCCGTCGAGTACTTCGTCTCCTACTACGACTACTACCAGCCCGAGGCGTACGTCCCGCAGACCGACACCTACATCGAGAAGGACTCCTCGATCAACGACGAGGTGGAGCGGCTGCGGCACTCGGCGACCAACTCGCTGCTGACCCGCCGCGACACGATCGTGGTCGCGTCGGTGTCCTGCATCTACGGCCTGGGCACCCCGCAGGAGTACGTCGACCGCATGGTGCGGCTGCGCGTCGGCGACGAGATCGAACGGGACGAGCTGCTGCGCCGGCTCGTCGCGATGCAGTACGCCCGTAACGACCTGGCGTTCACCCGCGGCACGTTCCGGGTGCGCGGCGACACGATCGAGATCATCCCGCAGTACGAAGAGCTCGCCATCCGCATCGAGATGTTCGGCGACGAGATCGAGAAGCTCGCCACGCTGCACCCGCTGACCGGTGAGGTGATCACCGAGGACGAGGAGCTGTACATCTTCCCGGCCTCGCACTACGTCGCGGGCCCGGAGCGCATGGAGCGCGCCATCAACGGCATCGAGACGGAGCTGGAGCAGCGGCTCGCCGAGATGGAGCGGCAGGGCAAACTGCTGGAGGCCCAGCGGCTGCGGATGCGCACCACGTACGACATCGAGATGATGCGGCAGGTCGGCACCTGCTCCGGCATCGAGAACTACTCCCGGCACATCGACGGCCGTGGTCCCGGCACCGCGCCCAACACCCTCCTCGACTACTTCCCGGAGGACTTCCTCCTCGTCATCGACGAGTCGCACCAGACCACGCCGCAGATCGGCGCGATGTACGAAGGCGACATGTCGCGCAAGCGCACGCTGGTGGACCACGGGTTCCGGCTGCCGAGCGCGATGGACAACCGCCCGCTGAAGTGGGAGGAGTTCCTGGAGCGCATCGGGCAGACGGTGTACCTGTCGGCGACGCCCGGTCCGTACGAGCTGGGCCGGGTCAAGGGCGACGTGGTCGAGCAGGTGATCCGCCCGACCGGCCTGGTCGACCCCGAGGTGGTCATCAAGCCGACCAAGGGGCAGATCGACGACCTGGTCCACGAGATCCGCCAGCGCGCCGAGCGCGACGAGCGGGTGCTGGTCACCACGCTGACCAAGAAGATGGCCGAGGACCTCACCGACTATCTCCTGGAGCTCGGCATCCGGGTGCGCTACCTCCACAGCGAGGTCGACACGCTGCGCCGGGTCGAGCTGCTGCGCGAGCTGCGGCTGGGGGAGTTCGACGTCCTGGTCGGCATCAACCTGCTCCGCGAGGGCCTCGACCTGCCGGAGGTGTCGCTGGTCAGCATCCTCGATGCCGACAAGGAGGGGTTCCTCCGCTCGGAGACCTCGCTGATCCAGACGATCGGCCGTGCCGCGCGAAACGTCTCCGGCCAGGTCCACATGTACGCCGACAAGGTGACTCCGTCGATGGAGCGGGCGATCGACGAGACCAACCGGCGGCGCGCCAAGCAGACGGCCTACAACGAGGCGAACGGCATCGAGCCGACGGCGCTGCGCAAGAAGATCGCCGACATCCTCGACATGCTGGCCCGTGAGGACGCCGACACCGAGGAGCTGATCGGCGGTGCCGGGCGGCAGCAGAGCCGGGGCAAGGCCCCGGTGCCGGGCCTGTCCTCCAAACAGCGGGCCGGCCGGCACGCCGCCGACCTCGTGGGCGAGCGGCCGCGCGAGGAGATGGAGGCCCTCATCGACCAGATGACGCAGCAGATGCACCACGCGGCGGAGGAGCTGCAGTTCGAGATGGCGGCCCGGCTCCGCGACGAGATCAAGGAGCTGAAGCGCGAGCTGCGCGACATGAAGGAGGCCGGCGTCCGGTAACCGCGCCCTCCGGCCCGGCCCGCACCGCGGGCCGAAAGGGCATCAGGCCCGCATCGCGGGCCGAAAGAACACCGGGCCCGCACCGATGATCGGTGCGGGCCCGGTGAGGCACTTCTAAGCCTTAGAGCGGGGTCACGTCCTCCGCCTGCGGGCCCTTCGGGCCCTGGGTCGTCTGGAAGCTGACTCGCTGGTTCTCCTCCAGGCTACGGAAGCCCGAGGAGGTGATCGCCGAGTAGTGCACGAAAACGTCCGGGCCGCCGCCGTCAGGAGCGATGAATCCGAAGCCCTTGTCGGCGTTGAACCACTTGACGGTACCTTCTGCCACTTTCTTTCTTCTCTCCTTCTTGGGAGCCTCACCGAGACGCCGGGTCGGCGTTCCGGGGCTGCGTTACGGACCTTTGCTTACGTCCGCGAAAACTATCCCGGAGAAGCGAAAACGCCCGCCGTCAAAACTTCCCGCGGGCGTTCAAGTCGAACTTAACACGTACGAGGAAACTACGACTGCAACACCTCGGATGCTATCCCCTCCCCGGTACCCCGGCAAGCGTGCTGATCATCGCGCCGCCCCGGAGGCCCCTCGCGGCGGAGTTCACGGCTCGCTCCCGGCGCGGGGAGATGAGATCATGATCTCGGGGCGGAGGTGGTGCATGGTCGCGCTCGCGGCACTGGGGAGAAGCATCCGTACCCGCCGTGGCCTGCTCGTCCTGGTCCCGGCGGTCGTCGCGGTCCTGATCGGCGCGCTGGTCGTTCCGTTGGCCGTGACCGGGCAGTGCCGGCTCTTCGGCTCCGGCTGCGGGATCCCGCGCATCCGGTTCGTCCCTCCGCCGACCCGGCTGACCGGGTTGCAGGCCGCCCTGCGTGGCGGCTACGTCGCCCTCGGCGACTCCTACTCCTCGGGGGAGGGCACCTGGGATCTCACCGCCGACCACGGGTACGCCGGCGGCGGAGCCCAGGACTGTCACCGCTCCCAGGGCTCGTACTTCTCGACCGTGCTGCGGGGCTTCCGGTTCGCCCTCGGCGGAACGCTGTGGGCCTGCAGCGGCGCGCGGATCGACGACGTCCTGCACGGCGGCCGGTACGGCGAGCCGGCCCAGGTCGAACGCCTGCGACCGGACACCAGCCTGGTGACGCTCACCATCGGCGGCAACGACATCGGCTTCTCTGAGATCGTCACCCGGTGTGTCGTGCGGCTTCCGTGGTCGTCGGCCTGCCGTGACCAGGACGCCGGCATCCGGGCCCGGACGGCCGCCCTGCCCGCCGGACTGGCTTCGGTGTTCGAGCAGATCGGGCGGCGGGCGCCGAACGCGCGGATCGTCGTGCTGGGCTATCCCCGGCCGTTCCCCGTACGCCCCGGCCGCTCGGTGGACAACATCGGCGTCGCCGACCAGGTCTACCTCAACGGCGTCGTCCGCGCCCTCGACGACGTCATCGCCGATGCGGCCCGGCGTGCCGACGGGGGACTGGCGGCGGCCGGCCGGCCGGGCACCGTGGAGTTCGCCGACGGGTACGCCGCGTTCGACGGGCACGAGCTCGGGACGGCGCAGCCGTACCTGAACCCGCTCAAGATCGACTTCGGGGCGCTGGCGGCCGAACCCCGCAGCTTCCACCCGAACCAGCTCGGTTACGGCGCCTTCGCGCAGCTCATCGACCGGCAGATCCAGTCCGGCCCGGCCCGGCCGGTGTACCAGTACCGCCGCTGACGGACCCGCCCCCGGCGGCGGACGGGCTCTCTCCCGGCCGGTGACGGGCTCTCTTCCGGCGGCTGACGGGCTCTCTCCCCGCCGGTGACGGGCCTTCTCCCGGCCGCGGACCGGAGACGCCCCGGCGTGCGCGAGCCGGTCTACCGGCAGGGTGTCAGGCCGGGGGCCGGTGTGCCGCCGGCCAGTTGGCCGCAGACGGCGGTGGGCGTCGCTCCGAGGTCCCGCCCGGTCACCTTGACCAGGGTGAGCGCCCGGCGGCCGGAGCCGCCGGTGACGTGCTGGTCGCGGGTGAAGTCGATCAGGCCGGTGGCTCCCTGGTAGCTGAGGTTCGGCAGGGTCAGCAGGACCGAGCCCGAGGTGACGGACGCGCTGCCCGGGGCACGGGACACGCCGTGCGCGGCCAGGTCCAGGGTCCCGAAGGCGTTCTCCGCCGCGCGCGCCAGCGCGGACGCCGAGTCGTACGCCATGATCATCTGTCCGTCCGCCAGCAGGGCCGTGCGATCCGCCGGGCCGATCCCGAGCTCGTTCCGGGCGAGGACGAAGAACGGGTTGTCGGTGTCCCGGCCCCCCGCCAGGAGGTTCGGCAGGTAGGTGAACGTCGTGTAGTAGACGGTCATCGACCGGGGCAGCAGCACGTCGGTGCGGCCGGTGCCGAACCGCGACCGCGACACCTCGTCCCCGCCGAGCACGGTCAGCTCGCGGTCGGCGCAGCCGCCGTCGCGGAGCGCGTTGATCAGGCCGCCGAGGTCCTCGGTACGTCCGGCGAAGTACACCAGGGCGTAGGGGTCTCCCGTCGATCCACGGCACGCCGCCCGTACCTTGGCGCCGATGTCGTCGATGCCGTCGTAGCGCAGCATGGTCGAGGACGGCCCGAGCGCCAGCGCCCGCCGCGCGTCCTCGGCGAGCTCCGCGCCGTAGTCGCTGCCCTCCGAGCCGGGGGAGCGGTAGACGACCAGCGTGCGGCCGGCGCGCCGGCTCCCCAGGGCCTTGCGGGCGACCACGGCCTCGTCGTTGTCGGTGGCGGCCAGGCCGTAGAACTGCGGGAGCGCGCGGAGGGTGTCGGAGGAGTTGACCGGGTCGACCACCGCGAGGCCGGCGGCGTTGAGCCGGCGGATGGCCTTCTGGGACTCGGCGGTGTTGCGGCCCAGGCCGACCACGCCGACGACCGTGCGGTCCCGCCGGGCCATCGCCAGGATGCGGTCCGCGGCGATCTTCGAGAAGGCCATGTCCTGCCCGGCGTTCACGGCGAGCAGCCGGATCTTCAGCGGGTTGTCGCCGCCGCCGGCCTGGGCCCGGTTGTTGCCGCGCTGCGCGAGGTACGCGCCGGCCAGCTGGCGGATCGTGCTCACCGCGCTGCTCTCCTGGCCGTCGGCCGACGTCATCATCCCGACGTACAGGATCGTCACGTACGGCCGGTGGGTGCCCAGCACCCAGGCGTTCTCCGCCGCGATGCGGTTCTCCAGGTCGGCGAGGGTGATCTGACCCGCGGTGTGGGCGGCGTCGGGCCGGACGCTCGTGCCGCCCAGCGCCGTGCTGAGAGGGTCCCGTTCGAAGCGGACGCCCTTGGTGGCGATGCCGACGCACTCGCGGCTGCCCGCCGCGTCGGTCCGCAGCTGGGTGTCGGTGTTGGCGAAGAACAGCGCGTGCACGCTGCAGTGGGTGGAGGCGAGCTGGGCGTGCAGGTACGACCCGCCGACGGCGAGGGCGGCGAGGAGGGCCAGCAGCGACCGGCCCGACCACAGCCAGGTCCAGCGCGGCCGGGTCCGGGGCTTGAGCGCCGGGGGCGCCGCCCGGGTCGGGCTGCCGGCGGCGATGGGCAGCCGCAGCAGCCACGGCAGGGCGACCTGGGCACTCGGCCCCTGGGCGCGGGCCAGCGACTCGATCCACTGTTCGTAACGGCCCCGTGGGGACAGCGAGCCCTGGACGCCGCGGGCGCCGGGCAGGTCGTCGATGTCGGCGCGGTGGCCGTGGTCGACGGAGGCCACGACGAGGAGGGGGTGCAGTTCGCTGCGGCGGCTGCGCACGTCGCTCATGGCCAGCAGCAGCCCGACGCCGCCGTTCCGGCGGGTGATGTCCTTCAGGAAGATCACGGACGGGGCGGGCCGCTTGAACCCCCGGAGGGTGGGGGAGAGCCGGCGGTGCCGGGCGCGCAGGTCCTCCAGGAACGCGAAGGTCTTCGTCTGCAGCCAGGACTCCGCCGAGGCGGGCGATCCGGCGGCGAGGGCCTGGTGGACGTGACCGAGCTGGGACTTCAGCCGGCCGCCGAACCCGCGGCTGCCCTGCACGGCGAAGAACGACGAGGCGGCCAGCCAGCGGTACCGCGTGCCGAACCCGACGCGGGACAGGACGGGCAGCCAGATCCTGCGGTTCATCAGGCCGGCGGCGAGCGCGACGGCCGCCAGCAGGGCGACGCACATGGCCAGCAGGGTGCCGACGCGCGTCTGGTCGGCGACGCCCTGGGCGACGCCGCCGAAGATCGCGGCGACCAGCACGATGACGGTCGACCACCACACCGGCGCGGTCAGCGGCCGGCGGGTCCACGGCAGCAGGACGGCCGCGTCGTACCACTCCTCGGCGGGCGTGGTCGAGGACGGCTGCGTCCGGTTCTTGGCGGCGGCGCTCCTGACCGCCTCTTCGAGGGACCGCACGAGGTCGGACCGGGGGAACCGGTAGCGGCCGGCTGCGGGGCGGTCCCCGGGCCACGCGCCGGGCTTGGTCAGCGAGTCGAGCAGGGTGACCTCCGGCGGCGTCCCGCCGGGAGCCGCGCCACCCTGGCCGTCGCGACCGACGGCGGTCTCCGGCGGCGTCCCACCGGGGATCGCGGCCCCCCGATCTCCGGGGCCGGCGGCGCCCTCCGGGGCGTCCGGAGGCGACAGGACGATGTGCGGGATGTCCGCCGCGGCGGCGGCCTGGGCCAGGGCGTCGATGTACGCGCCGGCGTCCACACCCGGGTCGGCCGCCTCCAGCACCATCAGCGGGAACGCCTGGCCGCCGAGCCGCCACGGATGGGCCGTGGTGCGCTCGTCCAGCAGCTCGAGGAGCTCGCGGCCGACCTGGGTGCTGAGGACGTCCTCGCCGACCGGCTCGGCGGGTTCCGGGACACTCACGCCGCACCCCCGCGAAATCGCACCGTACGACGGTGACGGACCGTCGTGAATGCAGCGTACGAGGCGGATCTGGCGTTTTCACGTCACCTGGGGATGCGTCCCGACCACAACCCGGGATGGGGACATGCCCGATTGATGGGCTCCGCGCCGGCCCGGTCCCGGACCGGCGCGGAGCGGGGCCTTCACTCGCCGGTGATGCGGTTGAGCCGCTCGAGGGCGTCGGCGAACTCCTCGATCATGTCGTAGACGACCTGACGCGCGGGCTTGACGGTGTTCATCAGCCCGACGACCTGGCCGACGAAGTAGTTGGCCAGCTCCCGGGCGCCCTCGTTGCCGGCCTCGGCGGCCTTGCCGATGGGCGCCATCGCGCCCTCGGCGACGATCATCTGCAGGGGCATCGGCAGCGGGCCGGGGCTGTCCGCGGAGTCCCACTCGTCGGTCCAGGCAGACCGGAGCTGCCGGGCCGGCTTGCCCGTGCGCGACCGTGAGCGGACGGTGTCCCGGGACGTGGCGGCGAGCATCTTGGCCTTGACCGCGGGCAGGGTCTCGGCCTCCTCAGTCGTCAGCCAGACCGAGCCGCACCAGACGCCCGACGCGCCCAGGGCCAGCGCGGCCGCCATCTGCCGCCCGGTCGCGATGCCGCCCGCGGCGAGGACCGGGAGCGGCGCGACGGCGTCGACGACCTCCGGGACCAACACCATCGTGGAGATCTCGCCGGTGTGGCCGCCGGCCTCACCGCCCTGCGCCACGATGAGGTCGACCCCGGCCTCGACCTGGCGCCGGGCGTGCTCGACCGTGCCGACCAGCGCCGCCACGGGCACTCCGGCGGCGCGGGCCCGCTCGACCATGATCGGAGGGGGCGGGCCGAGCGCGCTGGCGATCAGCCGGATCGGATGGGCCAGCGCCACGTCGATCAGCTCGGTCGCGCCCTGCTGCGTCACCTGCCGTCCCACGCCGTCGACCCGCGGGTCGCTGCGCGCCTCCGGTGGCGGCGCCGGGACGCCGTACTTCTCGAACAGCCCCTTCAGGAAGTCCCAGTGTTCCGGCGGGACCGCGGACAGCAGCGAGCCGCGGCCGTCCGCCGCCTCCTTGGCGATCTTGCCGGGGACGAGGACGTCGACGCCGTACGGGCGGCCGCCGACGTGCTCGTCGATCCAGCGCAGCTCCTCCTCGAGGCGGTCGGGACTGTAGGCGACCGCGCCGAGCACGCCGAAGCCGCCCGCGTTCGTGACCGCCGCGACGACGTCACGGCAATGGCTGAAGGCGAACAGCGGGAACTCGATCCCGAACCTGTCACAGACCTCGGTCTTCACGGTCCTCCTCGAAAACGGGATGGCTCTCGCCCTCGTCCGGATGGACGAAGCGCGCACGCAGCGGCAGCCCCTCGCGCGGGGCGGTGACCCCGTGCAGCCGCCCGTACATCCACGGTCCCTCGGCGAGCTCGACCAGCGCCAGCGGCGCGGGGTCGCCACCGCGCAGGTGCGCGACCGCCCAGGACACGAGGACCGCCCGGCCGCTGGCCTCCGCCCAGTCGAGCTCCTCGGCGCCGCACTCGGGGCAGCCGCCGGCGTCCGGGGCGTACCAGCGGTCGCAGGGCGCGCAGCGGCGGATCATCAGCCGGTCCCGCGCCGCGCCGTCGAAGAACGGACCGGAGCGGGCGTCCCGCCGCACGACGCCGTCCACGTTCATCGATGCCCCTTCGGGTGCGGGCCGACGATCAGGGTCGAGTGGTGGTCGATGATGCCGCCGTTGCCGCTGACCAGGATCAGGTCGTTACGGGCCGCCTGGCGCTCGCCGCCGTCGCCGCGGGCCTGGATGACCGCCTCCGACAGCGGCGTCATCCCCCACATGTAGTACGCGGACAGCTGCCCGCCGCCGGTGTTGGTCGGCAGCGCCCCGCCGGGGCCGAGCGTGCCGCTCGCGGCGAACGGGCCGCCCTCGCCCTTGGCGCAGAAGCCGTAGTCCTCCAGGGACACCAGCACGGTGTAGGTGTAGCAGTCGTACAGCTGGCACATGGTGATGTCGCCGGTGGTGACGCCGGCCATCTTCATCGCCGCCGGGCCGGAGATCGCGGCGCCGGTCGTCAGCCCGAACTCACTGCCGCGTTCCAGCCGGTGCCCGGGATGGCCCTGCCCCCAGCCCCAGACGTACACCGGTGGCCGCGCGAGGTCGCGGGCGCGCTCGGCGCCGGTGACGATGACCGCGACGCCGCCGTTGGAGACGAGGCAGCAGTCGAGGAGGTGCAGCGGCTCGACGACCCAGCGGGACTCCTGGTGGTCGCGCAGCGAGATCGGCTCGCGCATCTGGGCGAGGGGATTGCCGGTCGCCCAGGCTCGCGTACCGACCGCGATCGCGCCGAACTGCTCGCTGGTCGTGCCGTAGCGGGCCATGTGCCGCCGGGCGGCCAGCGCGTAGTAGGCGTTGACGCTGCGGAACCCGAGGGCCGCGCGGAGGCCGTCCAGGCCGTGCCACTCGGGCGCGGTCCGGTCGTACGCCGCGCCCGCCGGGCGTTCGGGCCGCAGCGGCGCGTCGGCGAACACGCAGGCGACGGCGCTCGCCGAGCCCGCAGAGATCATCGACGTGGCGTAGGCCACCATCGCGCCGGCGGAGGCGCCGAACGCGTTCATCGTCGTGAGCAGCCGGAGGTCGCGCAGGCCGAGCGTGCGGGCCAGCTCCACGCCGGGACCGCCCGACATGCCCGGCGCGACGATCAGGCCGTCCAGGTCGGTGAGGGCCAGTCCGGCGTCGGCCGCCGCCGCCCGCACGGCCTGCGCCGCCAGGCGGCGCGGACTGTGGCCGTACACCTTGCCGAGCTCGGTCATGCCCAGCCCGGCGATCGCGGTCTCAGCCATGGCTCACCGTCGCCGCCTCACTCTCGTGCGCGTTCGCCTCCCACCGTACCGAATCATGTTCGGTTATGGGGAGAGGCGTTCAGCGCGTGAGCGCGGTGACGAGGGCGTCGACCAGGGCGCCGCCCGCCTCGCCCGACGGGTCGAGCTCCGGGTCGTAGATGCCCACGTGCATGCCGACCGCGCGCGGGTCGCCGAGAAGGGTCGCCAGGACCTCGGTGAACTCCGGGAGAGACAGGCCGTCCGGGTTGGGGGAGTCGACCGCCGACATCACGCTCTTGTCCAGCACGTCCGCGTCGATGTGGATCCAGTGACCCTCGACGGGCGCCGCCGCCAGGTCCCGGCGCGCGGCCTCGGCGGCCGCCGCGGCGCCGTGCTCGCGGACGTACTCGATCGGGTACCGGTGGATCGGCGAGGTGCGGAACGGCTCGTGGTCGAACAGCTCGAGGTCCTCCGGCTCGTACTGCACGCCGATGTGCGCGGCGTGCTCCTCGGCGATGTACGGACCGAGGCCCTCGATGTCGGTCAGCGCGGCCGGGCCGTGCCCGGTGACGAGCGCGAGCGCCGTGCCCCCGGCGGTGAACCGGCCGTGCCGGCTCGCCGGGTCGCGCAGCGGGGAGTAGTCGTCGTGCCCGTCGAGGTAGACGAACCCGTACGAGCCGCGCCGCCGCAGCGCCAGGGCCGGCCCCAGCGCGATGCCGCAGTCGCCGCCCAGCACGAGCGGGAACCGTCTCGCGTCGAGGAGGTCCCCGACGCGGTCCGCGAGCCGCACGGAGAACTCCGCGATCGCCGGTCCGTTCAGGAAGCCGGTGACCGGCTCGGCGGCGAAGGAGTACGGCGGGGGCTCGACCCGGCCCGCGTCGGCCGCGCCGAGCCGGTCGACGACGCCGTGCCCGCGCAACGCGGCCGCGAGGCCGCGGACCCCGGGCTCGTGGCCCTCGCGCGGCGGCCGGAGCCCGAGGTTCGACGGAGCGTCCAGTACGGCGATCGACCGCTGAACGAGGGCCATGGGCACACCACCTAAGTCGTTACGGTGGTGCCATCCTGGCGGCGATCGATCCGCCGCGTCAACGGGCGAAGCGGTCGGTGGCCTCGATGAGGTGGTGCAGGATGCCCGGCTCGCTGTAGGCGTGTCCCGCGTCGTCGACGAGGTGGAAGTCCGCCTCCGGCCAGGCCTTGTGCAGGTCCCACGCGGTCGCCGCCGGGGTCGCGATGTCGTAGCGGCCCTGCACGATCACGGCCGGGATGTGCCGGATCTTGTCGACGTCCCGGATGAGCTGCCCGTCCTCGAAGAAACCGTCGTTGACGAAGTAGTGGTTCTCGATCCGGGCGAACGCCACCGCGTAGTCGGGGTCGTCCTGCTGCGCGATGATCTCCGGGTCGGGACGCAGTGTGATCGTCGAGCCCTCCCAGACGCTCCACGCCCGCGCCGCCGGGATCCGTACGTCCGGGTCGGGGTCGTTCAGCCGCGCGGCGAACGCGGCGATCAGGTCGTCCCGCTCGTCCTCGGGGATCGGGGCGACGTACTTCTCCCACAGGTCGGGGAAGAGCAGCGAGGCGCCCTCCTGGTAGTACCAGTACAGCTCGAACGGCCGCAGCGTGAAGATCCCCCGCAGGACCAGCTCGGTCACCCGGTCCGGATGCGTCTCGGCGTAGGCCAGCGCCAGCGCGCTTCCCCAGGAGCCGCCGAACACCAGCCACCGGTCGATGCCCAGGTGCTCGCGGAGCCGCTCGAGGTCGGCGACGAGGTTCGCGGTGGTGTTGTGCTCCAGGGAGACGGCGGGGTCGCTCGCGTGCGGCCGGCTGCGCCCGCAGTTGCGCTGGTCGAACAGCACGATGCGGTACGCCTCCGGGTCGAACTGCCGCCGGTGCCCCGGCGTGCAGCCGCCGCCCGGCCCGCCGTGCAGCATCACCGCGGGCTTGCCGTCGGGGTTGCCGCAGACCTCCCAGTAGATCTGATCGTCGTCGCCGACGTCGAGCAGTCCGGAGTCGTACGGCTCGATCGGCGGGTAGAGCGTCCTCATGGTGGGAATTCTCGCATCCGACACGCCGACGACCGCACAGAGTGACCGCGAACCGCCTCACGGTGCGTAACCGCTGGTCACGGGTGACGCATCGATTCGCGTAGATCTCGAAATCATCACGAGTTATGCGCCACACCTTGCGTGACATGGCAGACAGCTTGGTGAGACGCCCTTAGAGTTCCCTATGTGAGCGATCTCAACGGTTCGGGCGGTTCCTATGCCGCGGAGGGCGCCGGGTCGTCGTGGGCGCCGAACAACACCAACCCACCGGCGCGTCCTGACGACACCGACCAACCGGCCGAGGTGGTCGACCGGCTGAGGCAGATGGCCGACATGCTCGCCGGCGCACTCGCGCAGGGCGAGCAGAAGGTCACCGAGGCCAAGCAGGACGCCGCGACGCAGATCGCCGCCGTGCGCGCCGAGCACGAGTCGGCCAAGCAGGAGGCCGCGTCCGCCTGGCAGGAGGTGGAGCGGCTGCGCACCCAGGTGCAGCAGGCGCAGGCCACCGCGCGCCAGATGCTGGCCGAGCGCGAGTCCGCGAAACAGGACGCCGCCTCCGCGCTGCAGGAGGTCGAGCGCATCCGCGCCTCGCACGACCAGATGGAACAGCGCGCCGAGCAGGCCGAGGCCGCCGTCCGCCAGATGATGGCCGAGCGTGAGTCCGCGCAGCAGGAGGCCGCGGCCGCCCGGCAGGAGACCGCCGGCGCCCGGCAGGAGACCGCGGCGGCGCGGCAGGAGACCCAGGCCGAGCGGCAGGCCAAGGAGGCCGCCGAGGCGGCGGCGCGGCAGCTGATGGTCGAACGCGAGGCCGCGCAGCAGGAGACGCTCGGTGAGCGGCAGCTCAAGGAGCAGGCCGAGGCCACCGCCCGTGGCCTCATGGCCGAGCGCGACGCCGCGCAGCAGGAGACGCTCGGTGAGCGGCAGGCCAAGGAGCAGGCCGAGGCCACCGCCCGTGGCCTCATGGCCGAGCGGGAGGCCGCCAAGCAGGACGCGGCCGCCGCCCTGCAGGAGGTCGACCGGATGCGCGGCCAGGTCGAGGAGATGGGCCAGCGCGTCGAGCAGTCCGAGGCCGCGATGCGGCAGGCGATCTCCGAGCGGGACACGGCTCAGCAGGAGGCGCAGACCGCCTGGCAGGAGGGGCTGCGGGCGCGCGCCCAGGCCGAGCAGTCCGAGGCCGCGATGCGCCAGGCCCTGACCGAGCGTGACCAGGCGCAGCGGGAGACCGTCACCGCCCGCCAGGAGACCGACCAGGCCATGGCGCAGGCGCGCCAGGCCGAGCAGCGCGCCGAGCAGGCCGAGGCCGCCGTGCGCCAGCTCATGGCCGAGCGGGAGGCCGCCCAGCGCGAGGCCGGGTCGGCCTGGCAGGAGGTCGAGCGGCTGCGGGTCTCCACCGAACAGGCCGAGGCCGCGATGCGGCAGGCGTTCACCGAGCGCGACCAGGCGCGGGCCGGCGCCGAACAGGCTCAGGCGGTCGCCGACCAGGCCAGGGCGATGGCCGAGCAGGCGGAGGCCACCGCCCGGCAGGCGTTCACCGAACGCGACCAGATGCGCGAGGACCGCGACGAGGCGCACCGCTCCGCCGGTGAGGCCCAGACGGTGCGCAAGGCCGTCGAGGGCGAGCGCGACCGTATCTCCAAGCACGCGGCCGAGCTGTCCCAGACCCTGGAGGCCGCGCAGATCGAGGTGGCCGGCCTGCGGGCCAAGGTCGCCGAGCTCGAGGCGGCGGCACTGACCCTGCAGCAGACGGCGGCGGCGTCGGCGAAGGAGGCCGAGGACGCCCGCCGCCGCGCCCAGGAGCTCGACGTCGAGCGCCGCCGGGCGGTGGACCAGGCGACCAAGGCCGAGAGCGGCCGGGATCTCGCCGAGCGGGGACAGGCGCGGGCCCAGTCGGAGCTGGCTCAGACCCAGCGCCGCGCCGAGGACGCCGTGCGCGACCGTGACCAGGCCCAGCGTCGCGCCGATGACGCCGCCCGCGAACGCGACCAGGCCCTCGTGTCCGCCCGGCAGGCCACCTCCGACCGCGACCAGGCCCTCGCGTCGGCCCGGCAGGCGGCCACCGAGCGCGACGCCCTCGCCCAGAAGCTGAAGGAACGCGAGGAGTGGGTCGACCAGCTCGCCGAGGCCGTCACCCAGCAGCGCGACGCCCTGGCCGCCCTCTCCACCGAGCGGGACCAGGCGCGCACCGCCGCCGACCAGGCCCGGAAGATCATCGACGAGCTCAGCGGCCAGATCCAGGGCGGCACGCCGAACACCACCGGGAGCTACGCGACCGGCTACCGCTGACGTCTCTTCGACGCCGGATCGGCGGACGCCACCAGGAGAGTCGCCTGTTATCCTGGTGGCCCGTGGACATTCGGTTGTTCGCCACGCCGGTGAACGCCGCGACAACGACCACGGGAGCGTCTTTCTTGCCTTCGGCAGTCATTGGTGGGTCCGTCCGGGCCACCAAGCATCTCTTCGTCACCGGCGGTGTCGCCTCGAGCCTCGGCAAAGGCCTGACGGCCTCCAGCCTCGGGCGGCTGCTGACCCTTCGCGGTCTGCGCGTCACCATGCAGAAGCTCGACCCCTACCTCAACGTCGACCCCGGGACGATGAACCCGTTCCAGCACGGTGAGGTCTTCGTCACAGACGACGGGGCCGAGACCGACCTCGACGTCGGCCACTACGAGCGGTTCCTCGACACGGAGCTGCACGGCTCGGCCAACGTCACCACCGGCCAGGTCTACTCCAACGTGATCGCCAAGGAGCGGCGCGGGGAGTACCTCGGCGACACCGTGCAGGTGATCCCGCACATCACCAACGAGATCAAGGACCGGATCCGCGGCATGGCCGGGCCCGACATCGACGTGGTCATCACCGAGGTCGGCGGCACGGTCGGCGATATCGAGTCGCTGCCGTTCCTGGAGGCCGTGCGCCAGATCCGGCACGAGATCGGCCGGGACAACTGCTTCTTCCTGCACGTCTCGCTGCTGCCGTACATCGGCCCGTCCGGCGAGCTGAAGACCAAGCCGACGCAGCACTCGGTCGCCGCGCTGCGCAGCATCGGCATCCAGCCCGACGCGATCGTGTGCCGCTCGGACCGGCCGATCACCCAGGGGCTGAAGAACAAGATCAGTCTGATGTGCGACGTGGACGCCGACGCCGTGGTCTCGGCGGTCGACGCGCCCAGCATCTACGACATCCCCAAGGTCCTGCACACCGAGGGCCTCGACGCGTACGTCGTGCGCCGTCTCGGCCTGCCGTTCCGCGACGTGGACTGGAAGCAGTGGGACGACCTGCTGCACCGCGTCCACCACCCCGCCCATGAGGTCACGATCGCGCTGGTCGGCAAGTACATCGACCTGCCCGACGCGTACCTGTCGGTGACCGAGGCGCTGCGGCACGGCGGGTTCGCCAACGACACCCGGGTGAAGATCCGCTGGGTCAAGAGCGACGACTGCGAGACGCCGCAGGGCGCGGCGCGCGAGCTCGGCGGCGTCGACGGCGTCCTGATCCCCGGCGGCTTCGGCGTGCGCGGCATCGAGGGCAAGGTCGCGGCCGCCCGCTACGCCCGCGAGAACCGCATCCCCACGCTGGGCATCTGCCTCGGCCTGCAGTGCATGGTCATCGAGGCGGCGCGCTCCCTGGCCGGCATCGACGGCGCCAACAGCGCCGAGTTCGACGAGAAGGCCGCCGACCCGGTGATCGCCACGATGGCCGACCAGGTCGACGTCGTCGCCGGCGAACGCGACATGGGCGGCACGATGCGGCTCGGCCTGTACCCGGCCGACCTCGCCGAGGGCTCGCTGGTCCGCGGGCTGTACGGCGCGGCCAAGGTCGAGGAGCGCCACCGGCACCGCTACGAGGTCAACAACGCCTACCGCGAGGAGCTGACGGCGGCGGGGGTCGTCTTCTCCGGCCTCTCCCCGGACGGGCGCCTCGTGGAGTACGCCGAGCTGCCGCGCGACCGGCACCCGTTCTACGTCGCCACCCAGGCCCACCCGGAGTTCCGGTCCCGGCCGACCCGGGCGCACCCGCTGTTCGCCGGCCTCGTCGCGGCCGCGCTCGGCGAGGCGGCGGACCGGTGACCGGCGGTGCGACCGGCGCGGACGGCGGCGTCGCCGACGAGCCGTGCCGCTGGGAGACCGTGGGCGGCGAGTCACGGTTCACAGGCGCGATCATCGAGGTGCGCACCGACCGGGTCCGGATGCCGAAGGGCGACGACTCCGAGGTGGTCGAGCGCGACATCGTCGTGCACCCGGGATCCGTGGGCGTGATCTGCCTGGACGAGAAGGAGCGGATCCTGCTGCTGCGGCAGTACCGCCACCCCGTCGGGTACCTGCTGTGGGAGCCGCCGGCCGGGCTGCGCGACGTCGAGGGCGAGCCGCTGTGGCGCACGGCGGAGCGCGAGCTGGCCGAGGAGGCCGGCTACCGCGCCCGCGAGTGGCACACGCTCCTGGACGCGTGCACGTCACCGGGCATGACGAACGAGCGGACGCGGCTCTTCCTCGCCCGTGGGCTCAGCGAGATCCCCGAGGGGGAGAACGACTTCGAGCGGGTCCACGAGGAGGCGGACATGCCGGTCGCGTGGGTGCCCCTCGACGAGGCGGTCGCCGCGGTACGCCGGGGACAGGTCCACAATCCCCTCGCCGTCATGGGTATCTTGTCGGTCTACGCCGCCCGGGCCACGGGCTTCCGCGACCTACGCGCACCCGACGCCCCCGAGTGGTGACCCGCGTCCGCCACGACTCGTCGGGATGAGGTGCCGCGCTGATATCCGCCGCCGGTGAAGAGGTCGGACGATCGTTGCAGGCGCAGGTCCGGGCCTACCTCGACCATCTCGCGGTCGAGCGCGGCCTGGCCGCCAACACGTTGAGCTCATACCGGCGTGACCTGCGCCGCTACGTCGACGCCCTGACCGCCCGCGGCCGTACGGCGATCGGCCAGGTCGGGGAGGACGACGTCGTGTCCTTCCTGGCGGCGCTGCGGGAGGGCGACGAGGCGCACCCGCCGCTCGCGGCCGGCTCCGCGGCCCGCGCCGTCGTCGCCGTGCGCGGCCTGCACCGGTTCGCGGTGCGCGAGGGCATGTCGGCGGCCGACCCGGCACGGGACGTCCGGCCGCCCGTGCCGCCGCGCCGGCTGCCGAAGGCCATCGGCATCGCGGAGGTCGAGCGGCTCCTCGCGGCGGCCGGCCCGTCGGACACGCCGCGGGGGATGCGCGACCGCGCGCTGCTCGAGTTGCTGTACGGCACCGGCGCCCGCATCTCCGAGGCGGTCGGCCTGGCCGTGGACGACGTCGACCTGGACGACGCCGTGGTCCTGCTGCGCGGCAAGGGCGACAAGGACCGCGTCGTCCCGGTCGGCCGGTACGCCCGTGAGGCCCTGGAGGCCTACCTCGTACGGGCCCGGCCGACGCTCAACGTCCGGGGCCAGGGCGGACCCGCGCTGTTCCTCAACGCCCGTGGCGGACGGCTGTCGCGCCAGAGCGCCTGGTCGACGCTGCGGTCGGCGGCGGGCCGCGCCGGGCTGAGGGACGTCTCCCCGCACACGCTGCGGCATTCTTTCGCGACCCACCTGCTCGACGGCGGCGCCGACGTTAGGGTGGTGCAGGAGTTGCTGGGCCACGCGTCAGTGACCACGACCCAGGTCTACACCCTGGTCACCGTCGACCGGCTCCGCGAGGTCTATGCGTCGGCGCATCCGCGCGCACTGGCGTGAGCAGGCCGAAAGGGCGGCGTTCGACGGCGTCCCGCAGGTCCGCGACACGGCGGCGTTCGCGGTGCGCCGCCTTGCCGCCCTGATTGACAGGCCCTAGAGTCCCCATCTACGGCAAACCACAGCCGCCGGGGAGGTTCGAGGAGCTGGTGACTGAACCCAGCGAGCACGAGAGAGCACGTTCGGAGTTGGCGCTCTCGACCGCCATCGCGACCGATCCGCGTGACGCAGCGCCACTCGGCCCTACGCAGCGTCCCATTCCGTCATTCCCCGATCCGCCGCCGCTGCAGGAGCACGGGCCGGCCCGGATCGTCTCGGTCTGCAACCAGAAGGGCGGCGTCGGCAAGACGACGACCACGATCAACCTCGGTGCCTCACTCGCGGAGCAGGGCCGCCGGGTGCTGCTCGTCGACTTCGACCCGCAGGGGGCGCTGTCGGTCGGCCTGGGCAAGGGCGACCCGCGCCAGCTCGACCTGACGATCTACAACCTGCTCATGGAGCAGGGCGTGGAGACCGAAGAGGTCATCCTGCCGACCAGCGTCGAGGGCATGGACCTGCTGCCCAGCAACATCGACCTGTCCGGCGCGGAGGTCCAGCTCGTCCACGAGGTCGGCCGGGAGTACATCCTCGGCGGCCTGCTCAAGCCGGTCACCGACGACTACGACTACATCATGATCGACTGTCAGCCGTCGCTCGGCCTGCTGACCGTCAACGCGCTCGCCGCCAGCGAGGGCGTCCTCGTGCCCCTGGAGTGCGAGTACTTCGCCATGCGCGGCGTCGCGCTGCTCATGGAGACGATCGAGAAGGTCAAGGCCCGGCTCAACCCCGAGCTGAGCATCGACGGCTTCCTGGCCACCATGTACGACTCGCGCACCCTGCACACCCGCGAGGTGCTCGGCCGGATCGTGGAGGCGTTCGGCGAGAAGGTCTTCCACACGGTCATCAACCGCACGGTCCGATTCCCGGACGCGACGGTCGTCGGCGAGCCCATCACCCGGTTCGACCCGTCGTCCATGGGCGCGAACGCCTACCGGGAGCTGGCCAAGGAGGTGCTGCAGAGGTGGCAGCACGCCGAGTGACGCCGTCCTCCGCGGCCGCCCGCCCGGGCGCTCACTCCCGCGCGGCCGCCCGCCGGAGGAACCGCTCGGCCGCGGCCGTCGACCGCCCGCGGCCGGTCGTCGAGGTGCCCCGTCCCGAGCCGCACGCGCCGCGACGGCGTCGCGGGGGAGTCCGTGACCTCGACTACCGTTGACGAGGTGGACGAGCCGGCGACCGAAGAGCAGGACGGTGGTTTCCGGGTCCACCTGGACAACTTCGAGGGGCCGTTCGACCTGCTGCTCGGGTTGATCTCCAAGCACAAGCTCGACATCACCGAGGTGTCGCTGCACAAGGTCACCGACGAGTTCATCGCCTACATCCGGTCGCACGGCCGCGACTGGGACCTGGACCAGGCCAGCCACTTCCTGCTCGTCGCCGCCACGCTCCTGGACCTCAAGGCAGCCCGGCTCCTCCCGTCCGGCGAGGTCGAGGACGAAGAGGACCTGGCGCTGCTCGAGGCCCGCGACCTGCTGTTCGCGCGGCTCCTGCAGTACCGCGCCTACAAGGAGATCGCCGGGCTGTTCGCCGGGCGGATCGCGGCCGAGTCGCGGCGCTTCCCGCGCATGGTCCCGATGGAGCCGAAGTTCGCCAACCTGCTGCCCGAGGTGCTGCTCGGCCTGGGTCCGGAGGCGTTCGCGGGCCTGGCCGCCCGTACCCTCGCGCCGAAGCGCCCGCCGACCGTGTCCATCGAGCACATGTACGCGCCTCAGGCCAGTGTGCGGGAGCAGGCGAGCATCCTCGTGGAGCGGTTGCGTAAGCTGGAGCGCGCGACCTTCCAGGTCCTGACCGCCGACTGCGCGGGCACTTTCGAGGTCGTCGCCCGGTTCCTGGCCCTCCTGGAGCTCTACCGTGAGAAGGCCGTCGCCTTCGAGCAGGACGAGCCTCTCGGCGAGCTGCACGTCACGTGGACCGGAGCCGCCGACGGTGAGATCAAGGTCGGCGACGACTACACCGGCCGACCGACGGAGTCCGACGACGATGACTGACACGCCGCCCCACGAGCCCGAGACGACGCCGGGCGGGCCGCACGACGAGATCCCGTACGACGGGACTCAGGACCCGGCGGAGCCGTACGGCGAGGACCCGCAGCAGGCCGAGCCGTCGCTGCGGGCGGGGCTGGAGGCGATCCTGCTGGTCGTCGACGAGCCGGTGCCCGAGGTCACGCTCGCCCAGATCCTCGAACGGCCCCGCCACGAGGTCGCCGCGACACTACGCGAGCTGGCGGCGGAATACACCGCCCAGGAACGCGGGTTCGACCTGAGAGAGATCGCCGGTGGATGGCGCTTCTACACGCGTGACGTCTGCGCGCCGCTCGTCGAGCGGTTCGTCCGGGACGGCCAGCAGGCCCGCCTGACCCAGGCCGCACTGGAGACGCTCGCCGTGGTCGCGTACCGCCAGCCGGTGAGCCGGGCACGGGTCTCGGCCATCCGCGGGGTCAACAGCGACGGTGTGATCCGCACGCTGACCCTGCGGGGCCTCATCGAGGAGGCCGGCCACGACCCGGAGCACCAGGCGGTGCTCTACCGTACGACCGGTTACTTCCTCGAGCGGCTGGGTCTCAACAGCCTGGAGGAGCTGCCCGATCTCGCCCCGTACCTACCTGACGACGTGGAAGGCATAGAGGAACTCCAGCAGTGAACCAGACGAATGAGGGCGTGCGACTCCAGAAGGTGCTCGCCGACGCGGGCATCGCCAGCCGGCGCGCCTGTGAGGACCTGATCGCCGCGGGCCGGGTCAGCGTGGACGGTGAGAAGGTGACGTGGTTCGGCGCTCGCGTCGATCCGGAGACCGCCGTGATCCACGTCGACGGCAAGCGGATCCCGACCCGCACCGAGCTGCGGTACTACGCCCTGAACAAGCCCAGGGGCATCGTCAGCACGATGTCGGACCCGCGCGGGCGTAAGACCCTCGCCGAGTACGTCGGGGACGTTCCCGAGCGTCTCTACCACGTCGGACGGCTCGACACCGACACCGAGGGCCTGATCCTGCTCACCAACGACGGGGAGCTGGCCAACCGGCTGATGCACCCGCGGTACGGCGTCAGCAAGACCTACCTCGCCGAGGTGCACGGCCCGATCGAGCGCGACCTCGGCCGCAAGCTGAAGAAGGGCGTCGAGCTCGCGGACGGGTTCGCCAAGGCGGACGCGTTCCGGATCTTCGACCAGGTCGGCAAGCGCGTACTGGTCGAGGTGACGCTCCACGAGGGGCGCAAGCACATCGTCCGGCGTCTGCTGGCGGAGGTCGGCTACCCGGTCCAGCAGCTGGCGCGAACGGAGTTCGGCCCGATCAAGCTCGGTCGGCTCAAGTCCGGCACGATCCGCGCGCTGACCACCAAGGAGATCGGCGAGCTGTACGCCGCCGTCGAGCTGTAGCGCGTACCGTTCACCGGCGCGGATTTCGAGAGAGGTTTCATGGGACGAGCAGTACGTGCGGTACGCGGTGCCACGCAGATCGACGACAACGACCGGGATCAGATCCTCGAGGCGACGGGCGAGCTGGTCGCCGAGGTGATGACCCGGAACTCCCTGACGACCGACGACGTCATCAGCGTCATCTTCACCGCCACCCCGGACCTCACCGCGGAGTTCCCGGCGCTGGCGGCGCGCAAGTTGGGGTTCAACGAGGTCCCGCTGCTGTGCGCGACCGAGATCGACGTACCGCACGCGCTGCCGCGCGTGATCCGGCTGATGGCCTACGTCGAGACGGACCGGCCGCGCTCGGAGATCCAGCACGTCTACCTGCGCGGGGCCGTGGCCCTGCGGCTCGACATCGTCCAATAGCGCTCGGCTCCCGGCGGACCGGGCCGGGATCGGCGTGTCACGGCGAGGCGTACTCCGCGCCTCCGGGGTTCCCGGAGGCGGGCGGGGGACGCCTCGACGTGCTTGATCACCGGGTCGGGCGGGCGGCGGAGTCGATACGCTGGTAGCTCGTGTGGAGGTGAGACTGATCGGCGGATTGCGGCGGATCGTCGTTATCGGTACCGGACTGATCGGCACGTCCGTGGCCCTCGCGCTGCGGGAGCGCGGCGTCGACGTGTCGCTCGCCGACCGCGACCCGGCCTCCGTACGCCTGGCGGCCGAGCTCGGCGCCGGGACGCCGCTGCGCGACGGTGACGGACCGGCCGACGTGGCGGTCCTGGCGGTCCCTCCCGCGGCGGTCGCGGCCACCCTCCTGGACGCGCAGAAACGGAACCTGGCCCGCTTCTACACGGACGTGGCGAGCGTCAAGGCCCGGCCCCTGCGGGAGGCCGCCGAGCTGGGCTGCGACCTGGCCTGCTACGTCGCCGGGCACCCGCTGGCCGGCAGCGAGCGGTCCGGGCCCGCCGCCGCGCGGGCCGACCTGTTCCTCGGCCGGCCGTGGGCGCTGTGCCCGACGGACGGCACCGACCCGGCCGCCGTCGAGACCGTGACGGCCCTGGCGCGGGAGTGCGGGGCGCAGACCGTCGTCGTGGACGCCGAGGAGCACGACCAGGCCGTCGCGCTGGTCTCCCACGCGCCGCACGTCGTGTCCGCCGCGGTCGCCGCCCGTCTGCGGCGCGCACCGAAGGTCGCGCTCGGCCTCGCCGGCCAGGGTGTACGCGACGTGACCCGCATCGCGGCCGGCGACCCGGAGCTGTGGATCGGCATCCTCGGGTCGAACGCCCTGCCGGTGGCGGAGGTGATCGACGAGGTCGCCGCCGACCTCACGGCCGTGGCCGCCGCGCTGCGCGAAGGGGCCGGGCCGGGCGTCTCCGACCTGCTGGAGCGCGGTGGGGCGGGCCGCAGGCGGCTGCCCGGCAAGCACGGCGGGCGGCCGGGCGCGTACACCGTCGTCTCCGTTCTCATCCCCGACCGGCCCGGTGAGCTGGCGCTGCTGTTCCAGGCGGCGGGCGTCGCCGGGGTGAACATCGAGGACGTCACGATCGAGCACTCGCCGGGCCGTCCGGTCGGTGTGGTCGAGCTGAGCGTCGATCCCGCGGCGGCCGAGCGGCTCGCCGAGGAGCTCCGGGCCCGCGGCTGGTCCGTTCCCGGCTGACCGGCGCCCCGCGCTGCCCCCGACCCGGCGGCCCAGGCCGCCGGTCAGTGGGACACCCCTAGCGGCTGTGCCGTGACCGGCGCAGGAGCAGGGTCACGCGGATGGCGCCGATCACGACCAGGCCGGTGATCGGGATGAACGCCACCTGGAACGCGACGGGGCCGTAGCCACCGCCGCCGGTGGCGTCCAGCAGGACCCCGGCGGTCAGCAGACCGGTGATGGTCAGGGAGAACCCGCCGAGGTTGACGATGCCCGAGGCGAGGCCGCCGCGCTCCGGTGGGTTCGCGTCCCGCGCGAGGTCGAACGCGAGCATGGAGGCCGCGCTGCCGACCGCGTTGATCAGGAAGAGGAGCAGGGCCAGCGGAACGGGCAGGTGACCGCCCGGCCAGGTGATCGCGACGAGCCAGGCGACCGCGAGAGTGATGACGGTCGAGATGATCAACCGGCCGCGCAGGTCGGGACGGCGGCCGGCGAACCAGCCGAGGAGCGGGGCGGCCACCATGGGCGTCGCCGCGCCGAGCGTGAGGATGAGCCGGGCCGCTCCGGGCGCCATGCCGAGCCCCTTGACCAGGTAGGGGTAGCCCCACAGGGTGGCCAGCACGGTGAACGACGACAGGGTGAAGTGCGTCCACAGACCCGTGCGGGTGCCGCGCGTGCCGAACACCGCCCGGATGTCGGCCAGCGCCGAGCCCTTCTTCGATTCCGCGCCGGACTCGGAGAGGGAGATGGAGCGTTCCACGGGAGCGCCCGGGTGGTTGCGCACCCACAGCCACACGACGACCGCCATCGCGGCACTGATCACCGAGATCCCGAGGAACGTCTTCGTCCACCCGTACGCGTGCAGCCCGGCGGACAGCGGCACCGTGCCGACGACCTGGCCGAGCGACCCGATCATCGCGGTCATCGCGGTGAGCAACGCGAACCGACGGCGGGGGAACCAGGCGGCGATCAGGCGGATGAGGTTGAGGAACGTCATCGCGTCGCCCAGTCCGACCAGCACCCGGCCGGTGATCGCCAGCGGCATCGAGCTCGCGAACGCGAACACCGCCTCACCGAGCGCCATGATGACGAGGGCCGCGCCGATCATGCGGCGTGGTCCGAACCGGTCGGCCATCAGCCCGCCCGGGATCTGCATCACCAGGTACACGCCGAGCTGCAGGATCACGAACATCGACAGCGCGGTCGCGCCGACGCCGAAGCGCTGCTGGGCGGCGAGCGAGGCGACGCCGAGGCTGGTCCGGTGAAAGAAGGCGATCAGGTAGGCCAGCGCGGCGACGCCCCAGACGGTCCAGGCGCGGCGTCCGCCGAGCGGGTGGGAGGGAGGCCGCGGTGCGGACGCTTCGGCGGGGACGGTCAGAACCGCGGGTTTCAACGGGGGGAGCCTTTCGGTGGTGCCTTGATCGATATGGCGCTCACGCGTGCCCGCGCAAGGCCGTCACCGCGGTGTGGAGGTGACGGTGGACCGCGGCGCGGATCCGCTCGCGGTCGCCGGTTCGCACGGCCTCGAGGATCTCGGCGTGGTCCTGGATCGCGGTCGCCGTACGGTCCGGATCGTCGGCCGTCAACCGCGCCATGCGCAGCTGACGGTCGCGCAGCGCGTCGTAGAGCTGGGTAATGATCTCGTTACCCGCCGCAGCGACCATTGTTCGGTGGAAACAACGGTCCGCGCGCGCGAATTCCCGGGCGTCCCCGCCGGCGGCGTGGGTGCGCATCGCCTCGAGCCACCCGGCCAGCTCGTCGATCCGGTCCGGGCCGAGGGTCGCCTTGCCGGCGGCGAAGGTCTCCACGAGCTCGCGGGTCTCGAAGACGTCGGAGATCTCCTGGGCGGAGACCGGCAGCACCAGCGCGCCGCGCTTGGGATAGAGCCGGACCAGCCCCTCGGTCTCCAGGCGGAGCAGCGCCTCGCGCACGGGCGTACGGGACACCCCGACCGCGGACGCGATCTCACCCTCGCTGAGCAGCGCGCCACCCGGGTAAGCGCGGTCGAGGATGGCCTGCTTGACGTGGTCGTAGGCCCGGGAGGTGGCTGAGGTCATCTTGTATCTATGTTACATACAAGCTCGCAGGGGCCCCTGTCCGGGGCGAGGCCCCACCCGGTGCCCGGCGCGCGTGCGGCCGTATGCGATGGGAACGCGGCGGCCGCCGGGCCGTCGCGAGTGGGCCGGGCGGCCACGACGGGGGCCCGAGACCGGTAGCCTCAGACGTTGGCCGGTCGGTTATGCGAAAAAGGCAGATAAGGAAGCGAACGTGACGCTCGTCATCGCCATGGACGGTCCCTCCGGGTCGGGTAAGTCCAGCGTCTCCAAAGGCGTGGCGCGCGCCCTCGGGCTGCGCTATCTCGACACGGGCGCGATGTACCGCGCCATGACCTGGTGGATGCTGCGCGAGGGCGTCCCGGTCGAGGACCCCGCCGCGGTCGCGGCCCGGGCCGCCGAGCCCGTGCTGGCCTCCGGTACGGACCCGGACGCGCCGACGATCACGGTCGACGGCGTCGACGTGTCCGGCCCGATCCGGGGCTCGGAGGTCACCGGTGCGGTCAGCGCCGTCGCCGCCGTACCCGCCGTCCGTGAGCGTCTCGTCGCCCTGCAGCGGGAGATCATCGGTGCGGGCGGCATCGTCGTGGAGGGCCGCGACATCGGCAACGTCGTCGCCCCCGACGCCCAGGTCAAGATCTACCTGACCGCGAGTGCCGAGGCGCGGGCGCAGCGCCGCAACGCCGAGCTCACCGGGGTCACGATCACCGCGACCCAGGCCGATCTGGCCCGCCGCGACCGCCTCGACTCCACCCGCAAGGTCGACCCGCTCGCGCAGGCGGCGGACGCGGTCGAGGTCGACACCACCAGCCTCGGCCTCGACGAGGTCATCGAGGAGGTGCTGCGCATCGCGCGTAAGCACCTCGCCGCCGCCGACGGCGATTCGGCGTCACAGGCGCGCTCCCGTACGGGTGAGCCGCCGCACGAGGAGCGAGACGAGTGAGTGAATTCCAGCACGCCGAGGCGATCGACGTCGCCGTCGAGCACGACGTCGCGCCGCCGCCGGTCGTGGCCGTCGTCGGCCGGCCGAATGTCGGCAAGTCCACGCTGGTCAACCGCATCCTGGGCCGCCGTGAGGCGGTCGTGGAGGACGTTCCCGGTGTGACCCGGGACCGGGTGGCGTACGACGCCGCCTGGAGCGGACGGCGCTTCACCGTCGTCGACACGGGCGGCTGGGAGCCGAACGCCGAGGGCCTCGCGGCCGCCGTCGCCGACCAGGCGCGGCTAGCCGTCGACGCCGCCGACGCGGTCCTGTTCGTCGTGGACGCCACGGTCGGCTCCACCGACACCGACGAGGCCGTCGCCGACGTCCTGCGGCGGGCCAAGAAACCGGTCATCCTGGCCGCCAACAAGGTCGACGACGCCCGGGCCGAGGCGGACGCGACCGTCCTGTGGTCGCTCGGCCTCGGCGAGCCGCTGCCCGTCTCCGCCCTGCACGGGCGGGGGAGCGGCGACCTGCTCGACGCCGTTCTGGAGGCACTGCCCGAGGAGGCGCCGCCGGAGACGTACGGCGCCGCAGGCGGCCCGCGGCGCATCGCGCTGCTCGGCCGGCCGAACGTCGGCAAGTCCAGCCTGCTCAACAAGCTGGCGGGAGAGAACCGCGTCGTCGTCGACTCGGTCGCCGGCACGACCCGCGACCCGGTCGACGAGCTCATCGAGCTGGGCGGCGAGACCTGGCGGTTCATCGACACCGCCGGCATCCGCCGCCGCGCCCGCGAGTCCCAGGGCGCCGACTTCTACGCGACACTGCGCACTCGCTCGGCGCTGGAGCGGTCCGAGGTCGCGGTCGTGCTCGTGGACGCCAGCGAGCCGCTCACGGAGCAGGATCTGCGGATCATCTCCATGGTGATCGAGTCCGGCCGCGCGCTCGTCCTGGCGTACAACAAGTGGGACCTGGTGGACGAGGAGCGCCGGCACTTCCTCGACCGCGAGATCGACCGGCAGTTGCACCACGCCCGCTGGGCCCCGCGCGTCAACATCTCGGCTCGTACGGGCCGGCACGTGGAGAAGCTGGTCCCGGCCATCGACACGGCGCTGGCGGGCTGGGGCGAGCGGGTGCCGACGGCCCGGCTCAACTCCTTCATGTCCGACCTGGTCGCCGCCCGGCCGCACCCCGTACGCGGCGGCAAGCAGCCGAAGATCCTGTTCGCCACGCAGGCGAGTGTGCAGCCGCCGAAGTTCGTGCTGTTCACGAGCGGGTTCCTGGAGGTCGGCTACCGCCGCTTCGTCGAGCGGCGGCTGCGGGAGGACTTCGGCTTCGAAGGCACTCCGATCGAGATCAGCATGAAGATCCGGGAGAAGCGTCCGCGGAAGTGAGGCGCCGGCGGAAGTGACCCGGGCCGCCCGCTCGGGCGGCGCACCGCCCCCGGCCGCCGGTCCCGGCCGGGGCGGGCCGGCCGGGACCGGCGGCCGGGTCACCGCCGCGGCTTACGGCCGCGTCCGCGGGCCCTGGCGGTCGAGCACGACCGGGACGCCGCCGGGCCCGCCGAGCGGGGCAGGCCGATGGTGGTCGGAACGAGCCGCGACAGCCCCGTCAGCTCGAAGACCCGCCGTACGGTGCCCTCCTCCGGAATCGCGGCGGACAGGGGAACGCGCAGGGCGGTGCTGCGGCCGTGGGCCCGCACGATGATGTGGACGCCCGCCGAGTCGAGGAACCTCGTGCCGGTCAGGTCCAGGAGCATCTCCGTCACCCCGTTGTTGAGGAGCCGGAGTACGCGCTCCCGGATCGCCGCGGCGTTGACCGCGTCGACCTCTTGCGGGAAATGGACGATGGTCACTCCGGAGACCTGCTCCACCTTGAGATCGACCGTGGACAGATGTCGCATCGAGATTCCACCTCACGGCTGGCCGGGAACGGGGACGACGCCACCAACTGACAGGTTGACCGGCAGTCAGCGCCGTTGTGTCGGGACTAGCCATGTACCCGGTTTGAGGGCAGAAAATCCTCAATAGCCACTGACCTGCGGTTATGTCCGGAGTTCCTCCCGTAGGCGGCTCCCGGTGACTCCGTGATCGCTGTGCGCGGTGGCCTGGCGCTTCTCGTCGACCGCTTTGACCAACTCGTCCTCGTTCATCGTCGAGCGGCCGTGGTGCCGGTCAGCTCCTCCCGGCGACGCTCGGCGAAGGCGGCGCCGAGTTCCTGGAGGCGCTCGGCGGAGACCGCCTCGCGGAGCGCGGGGAGGATGTCGCTCTCCTCCTCCTCGACATGATGCTTGACCGCGTCGATGAACTCCTTGAGCCTCTCCTCGAACTCCCTGCCCTCCGGAGGCATCGCGCGGAGTCGCTCGAGCATGTCCTCGGCCTCGTGGTGCTCCTCGGTCCCGTGCTCCGCCTCGTCCCGTTCCCCGGCGTCCTTCGCCACCACCGGATAGACCCGCTCCTCCTCGGCGCGCGAGTGCGCGGTCAGCAGCGCCGCCACTTTGTCGAGCAGCTCGGGGCGTCGCTCGGTGTCCTTCTGCAGCTCGTCGAACAGCTCCTCCAACGTGCGGTGATCCTGCGTGATGAGTTCGACGACGTCGGCCATGCGCTCTTCCTCTTCGTTTCCGTGCCGGTGAGTGACCCCCTCCTTACCCACCGAGCGCCGCTCAATCCTGCTGCGTCACCGCCCCGTGCCGCCGGGTGAGCGCCGCCGGGTGAGCGCCGCCGGTGTCCGCAGGGGCGGCCCGTGACGTCTCATGCGGCGGCGAGCCCCGGGCGGCGGACGCATGAAACGGCCGTTCACGTGGCACAAGACCCGGCATGGACCTTCTGGGCATCTATCTCAACGATCACCTGGCCGGCGCCACCGCCGGTGTCGAGCTCGCCCGCCGGGGCGCCGGCGCGCACAAGGGAAAGAAGAGCGGGGTGATGTTCCGGCAACTCGCCGAGGAGATCGCCGAGGACCGTGCGGCGCTGTTGCGGATCATGCGGGCCCTCGGCGTGTCGGCGCAGCAGTACAAGGTCTGCGCGGGCTGGATCGCCGAGAAGATCGGGCGGTTGAAGCCGAATGGGCACCTGACCGGCCGGTCGCCGCTGAGCGACCTGCTGGAGCTGGAGATCATGCGGCTCGGCATCGAGGGCAAGGCCTCGGGATGGCGTACGCTCCGGGCGGTCGCCGAGCACGATGACCGGCTGAGCGCCGAGGAGCTCGACGAGCTCCTCGCCCGCGCTCGCCGTCAGGCCGACACCGTGGAGGGACTGCGTACCGAGACCGCCGAGGCGATCTTCGGCCCGTGACGGCCGGGGGTCAGCTCGTCTCGACCGATCGCTGCTGACCCGGATAGCCGGGTAGCTGCTCCGGGAGGCCGACCCGGCGGTCCGGTTCCGCGGCGAGCAGGTCGACGGGCTCGGGCGGTGCGGCCTTGCCGGGAGTGCCGTGGCCAGGAGCCGTGTCGGTCTCCTCGTCGGTGGCCGGGTCCGCGTTGACGCCCTGCTCCTCGACGAGATCCTCGTCGCTGCCGTGTCGCTGGTGATGGGTCATGCCACCCCATTACCCCTGAAATCACCAGACACCCCGGCAACGGCGTTCCAGCCAGCGGAACCCTCTGCCCGGAAGAGGGGCGGGCGCGCGTACGATCGGCGCACAGCCCCCGAGGCCGACCGGGCCGCACCAGGCCCCGTACCGGAAGGACACGCACGCATGGCACAGGAAGTACGCGGAGTCATCGCCCGGGCCAAAGGCGCACCGGTGGAGACGACGACGATCCTCGTGCCCGACCCGGGCCCCGGTGAGGCGGTCGTGAAGGTGCAGGCCTGCGGGGTCTGCCACACGGACCTGCACTACCGCGAAGGCGGGATCAACGACGAGTTCCCGTTCCTGCTCGGCCACGAGGCCGCGGGCATCGTGGAGTCGGTCGGCGCGGGCGTCACCGATGTCGCGCCCGGTGACTTCGTCATCCTCAACTGGCGCGCGGTCTGCGGCCAGTGCCGGGCCTGCCTGCGCGGCCGCCCGTGGTACTGCTTCAACACGCACAACGCCGCGCAGAAGATGACCCTGACCGACGGTACCGAGCTCTCACCCGCCCTGGGCATCGGCGCGTTCGCCGACAAGACCCTGGTCGCCGCGGGCCAGTGCACGAAGGTCGACCCGGCCGCCGCACCGGCCGCGGCGGGGCTGCTCGGCTGTGGCGTGATGGCGGGTCTCGGCGCCGCGATCAACACCGGGGGAGTGGGCCGCGGCGACTCGGTCGCCGTGATCGGCTGCGGCGGCGTGGGGAACGCGGCCGTCGCGGGCGCCCGGCTGGCCGGTGCCGCGAAGATCATCGCCGTGGACCTGGACGACCGGAAGCTCGACCAGGCCAAGAAGCTCGGGGCCACGCACACCGTCAACTCCCGCGACGCGGACGCCGTCGCGGCCATCCGCGACCTGACCGGCGGCTTCGGCGCCGACGTCGTCATCGACGCCGTCGGCCGCCCCGAGACGTACGAGCAGGCCTTCTACGCGCGCGACCTGGCCGGCACGGTCGTCCTCGTCGGCGTCCCGACGCCCGAGATGCGCCTCGAGCTGCCGCTCCTGGACGTGTTCGGGCGCGGCGGCGCGCTGAAGTCCTCCTGGTACGGCGACTGCCTGCCCTCGCGGGACTTCCCGATGCTGATCGACCTGTACCTCCAGGGCCGGCTCGACCTGGACGCCTTCGTCTCCGAGACGATCCCGCTGGACGACGTCGAGGGCGCCTTCGAGCGCATGGGGCGGGGCGACGTCCTGCGTTCGGTGGTGACGCTGTGACCACCGCGCGCCTCGACCACCTCGTCACCTCGGGCACCTTCTCGCTCGACGGCGGCACCTGGGACGTCGACAACAACGTCTGGATCATCGGCGACGACGCCGAGGCCCTGGTCATCGACGCGGCGCACGACGCCGACGCGATCGCCGAGGCGGTCGGCGACCGCCGCCTGGTCGCCATCGTCTGCACCCACGCCCACGACGACCACGTCGACGCGGCCCCGGCCCTGGCCGCCCGCACCGGAGCACCGATCCTGCTGCACCCGGCCGACCGGCCGCTCTGGGATCTCACCCATCCCGACCGCGCGCCCGACGCGGACCTGGCCGACGGGGAGACGATCCGGGTCGCCGACGTCGAGCTGACCGTCCTGCACACGCCGGGCCACAGCCCCGGCGCGGTCTGCCTGCACGCCCCGGCCCTGGGCGCGGTGTTCTCCGGCGACACCCTGTTCCAGGGCGGCCCGGGCGCGACCGGCCGGTCGTTCTCCGACTTCCCGACCATCATCGACTCGATCCGCGGCCGTCTGCTGACCCTGTCGCCGGAGACGGTCGTCCACACCGGTCACGGCGACGACACGACGATCGGCGCGGAGTCCCCGCACCTGGAGGAGTGGATCGCCCGCGGCCACTGACCGCGATGCTCAGCCGACCTGCTCGGCGAAGCGCTCGTTCCGGTAGGGCTCCAGCTCCGGCAGCCGGACCTCCTCCAGCAGCTCCCGGGCCGCGAGTTCGGCGAGGCGCGCGGCGAGGGTGACGCCGCTGTGCGTCACCACGACGTACAGGCCGGGGGCGGCTCCGACCGCCCCCACCACCGGCATCCCGTCGGCCGGCATCGGCCGCACGCACACCCGGTACTCCTGGACGCGTGCCTCGCGGAGGCTCGGCACGACGAGCCGGGCCCGGTCCAGGAGGGTGTCCGCCAGCTCCCGCTGAACGGCGTCGGGCGTGTGAAGGTCGGCCGTGACGTCCCCGGCCTCCAGGTGCACCGTGTCCGGGCCGTGCGGGCGCAGGTGCACGCGGGGCGTGTGCAGGACCCGCGTCGGCGGGTGCTCGACCGGGCCGACCCGCACCACGAACCCCGGCGCTGTCGAGCCCGGCGGCTCCGGATCGACCAGCGGGACGCGGAGCCCCGCCATCGCGGCGACCCGTGAGGTCCAGCGCCCGGCGCAGCAGACGACGACGTCGGCGGGAACGGGTTCACCCGCGGCGGTGCGCACCGCCGCGACCCGCCCGCCGGAGCGCTCGATTTCGGTGACCCGCCCGGCGTCGCCGGTGCGCACCCGGGCCCCGTGCCGGCGGGCTCGCGCCACCAGCCGCTCCACCAGCGGCTCGGTCAGCAGGTAGCCCTCCTCCGGGAACCAGGCGAGGGACAGGTCCTGCGCCGGCGCGTCCGGCAGACGTAGCGTGGGTTCGATCCCGGCCGCCTCGTCCCGGTCGACCAGGCGTGCCGCGTACCCCCACGCGCGCGCCCGGGCCACCGTGGCCTCGACCTGCTCCCGTCGCGCGGCGTCGGCGACCTGCAGGTTCCCGACCGGCCGGTGCCAGGCGGCGCCGTCCAGTTCCGCGGCCAGCCGCGCCCAGGCGCGCATGCCGTCGGCGTTGAGCCGGTGGTAGGCCTCCGGAGTCTTGGCGGCGGCGTTGAGCCAGGCGAGGCTCCACCTGCTGGTCGCCCGGCCGGGCCGGTCCTGCTCCAGGAGGGTCACCGAAGCCCCCTCCCCGGCCAGCCGATCCGCCAGGGCCGCTCCCACGATCCCGCCGCCGATCACCGCGTACCGAAGCATGCTCCACCCGCTCCCCTCCTCCGACACCGTCCCCGACCTCCAGCCGTCATACCTCGCCCGCCGGGGCGGGCCTGCGTCTACGTCGCCCCGAACATCGTCCTCCGGGTCGCGGTCCGTGTCGCTGGTCGCCTGCGTGTTAGTGCGCCGGGTGGGCGCCGTCGAGGCCGTATGACCGCCGAACCCCCGCCGGTGTCATCGTGACCTGTGAGGTCGCGAGCCGGCCTGCCGAGGCGGCGGCGGAATCTGGTGATTGTCGCAAGCGTTGCAGCGCGGGTCAGCAGTAGTCGTTTGAAGGGCTCTTCGTGCGCGCCATACAGATCGACCGGTTCGGCACACCCGACGTTCTCACCCTCGTCGAGGCCCCCGATCCTGAACCGGGACCCGGGGAGGTATTGATCCGGACCGTTGCGACCAGCATCAATCCCGTTGACGACAAGACGCGGGAGGGAGCCATCGGCGAGGGAACGCCACCGCTGCCGATGACGCTCGGTTGGGACCTGGCCGGCATCGTGGTCGACGGCGGCAGCAGCGGCCTGCGCGCCGGGGAACGCGTCATCGCGATGTCGCATCAACTCGGCTCCACTCGGGGTACCTGGTCCGATCTGGTCGCGCTTCCGGCGCAGGCGGTAGCCGTCGCGCCGCAGGCGGTCAGCCTGATCGAGGCCGCCACCCTGCCACTTCCCGGCCTGACGGCCTGGCAGACGCTGGACTGGCTCGCGGTGGCCGCCGGAGAGCGGCTGCTGATCGCCGGCGCCGCCGGTGCGGTCGGAGGATTGGCACTGCAGATCGCCCGAGCACGAGGAGTCAAAGTCGACGCCCTGGTCTCCCGGGACGCGCAGGCCACCTTCGCCTACGACCGCGGCGCCGACCTCGTCACCACTGACCACCGCACTCTTCAGGACCGCGGCTATGACGCGGTCTTCGACACCTTCGGGGCCTTCGTGACCGAGGCGGTGGCCGACGGTGGCCGGTACGCGTCGATCGCCACCCAGGCCGGCCCGGCCCCCGACCTGTCCGCACGCGGTGTCCGCACCACCGTCAACCAGGTGCGCGAGGACGGCGCGGGACTGAACGAGCTCACCAAGCTCGTAGACCGCGGCTCACTGCGGCTGCGTGTGCACTCCACCTTCGGCCTCCACGAAATCCAGGCCGCACACGAACGCTTCCGCCAAGGCGGCCTGGCCGGAAAGATCACCGTGACCTTCTGAGGCACGCCCTTGATCGTTCGCGGAATGGTACGACGCCGGCTCTTCGCCACCACTCCACGGTCGGCCGGCGCGAAACCGCTTCCTGTCACGATCCGCACCGCCCGGGTCCGCCGCCTCTTCGCCCACATGACACCCATCTTCGTGATCCGGGCTCCGAGGTTCTACTTCAGTGGATATGCGAGCCCTTTGACTCGCGACTCGGCCGCGACACCTACGGTGCCGGACGCATTGCCAGGTCGTCGATCTGGAACGCGGGCCCGGTTTGGCTCGCGTTCCACGTAAAGGTCCAGTCGACGCGGGTGGCGCCCGCTGGTGCGGTGAACGTGCCGGCCGCCTCGGTCCAGGTGGTCTCCCGGGCCAGGGTCACCGGGTCGGTACGCAGCACGGTGCCGGACTCATCGCGCCAGCGCACGTTCCACGTGACGGCCGGCATGGTGGCCACGGCCTCCTTGTACCACAGCGACGCCCGATAGCTCGTGCCGGCGACCACACCCGTGTAGCCGGGGTAGTTGTCGAGCTGGATCGCGCTTCCGGACGCCTGGTCGGTCGTCATCTGCAGCGAACCCGAGCCGCCGTGTGCGTCACCGGTCTGGTGAGTGACGCTCGCGCTGTACCACGGCGTGTACGGAGAAACGGAGCTGGACTCGAAGTCCTGCTCGACGATGGCCGGCGGAGTGGGCGTCACGCCATCGAACGTGCTGCCGGCGTCCTGTCCGTACTGCGGCGCGACCCATAGCGCGGGCGAGATCAGATTGCCCATGTCGGTGACCTTGAACTGCCACGGCCCGGTGTAGGTGTTGTCGTGCCAGGAATTGTTCGACTCGTGGACGATCGACTTCTGGATCACGTCGCCCTTGTACGGAGACCAGTCCGGGTACGTACCCCAGTTGGACAGCAGGCCCATGTGCCCGCAGTACTGGGTCGGGCAGCCGCCATTCACCTCGGCGGGGTCGAAGTCGAAGGTGTTGTGGTGGACGTCGACGTTCTTCGTCCACCATCGGCAGTCGGTGTAGAGCGGTTCGTCGGCGATGGCGGGCGCGGAGCACTGTGAGGTGTTGCTCGGACCGACGATCGACGTGCAGTCGCCGGTCGTCGAGGCCGGGCTGTTGCAGAAGCGGTCGGCGTTCGCCCAGGCGGTGATTCCGCCCCAATTGTTGTCCAGCAGGTTGCCGGTGACCTCGATCTTGCCGGTGCGTGCGGGCAGGCGCGGCTCACCGTCGGCCTCGGACAGGTAGATCGCGCCGACCGGGAACGGGTCGCCCTTCGCCGCCTTTTCGGAACCGGCGGGCCAGGCGTTGTCACGCAGGGTGTTGTTCCGGATCACCACGTTGTAGCTGATCTCGTAGAAGATCGCATGCGAGTCGTTGCTCTCGATGAGGTTGCCCTCGATGAGAAAGTCGTTGTCGTTGGTGTCGGCCCATATCCCTGGCCCATGGTTGCCGTGGATCCAGTTGCCGGTCACGTCGGCGCCGTTCACCGCCCAGAACTTCATCCCGCCGGTGCATCCGCACCCGGGCTGCTGGTGCTCCCAGTCGTCGGTGTTGTTGCCGGTGAACTCGTTGCCGTCCACGACCAGGTCGGTGATGGTGTTGCCGGTCTTGTAGGCGTTCAGGCCGTACTGACCGTTGTCCTTCAGGCAGTTACCGCGGATCTCGTTCTTGGCGCCGGCCATCAGCCCCGCGCCGGTGTTGTCGCGGATCGTGTTGTGTTCCACGACCCAGCCGTCGCCGGAGTCGTGGTTGACCACGCCCTGATCGTGCGGCGCGGTGAAACCGGTGATCGTCAGGTATCGGATCGTGACGCCGGTCGCCTGCTGGGTGAACGCGTAGTGGTTCAGCTTCTGCCCGTCCAGCACCGCGCCGGGCGCGCCGAGGAACGTCGAACCGTTACCGGGCATGATTTGGGCGTACGGGTCGGTGCCCAGCGTGTGCGTACCGGCTTGGAAGTAGTACGTGGTGTTCGCCAGCCGGAAGTCCACGCCGCTGTTGTCACCTGCCGGGACCACGACCGCGCCGGCGGGCGCGGTCGCCGGACCGTTCAACGACGAGCTGCCACAGACCGCGGCGGGTGGCGTCGTCGGATAGGTCGCGGATTCGGCCGCGGCGGCCTTCGCCGGCGTCGCGCCGGCCACCGTCAGAATCGTCGCTGCGAAGGCCGCCCATGCGGCAGCCCTGTTTCTGCCCATCCCTGCTCCTCTTCGATTCTGACCAGCCCCTACGATCGGAGCTCGCTCGTCAGACCCCCGAAGATGATCTTGGCGAAGATGATCATAGGGGTTGCCGCAGCCGGGGGAGCGGGCCTGCGTTCACCTGGCCCCGAACATCGTCCTGCGGGACGGCGGGCCGGTGTTGGTCTCCGGGTCGCCGTCCGTGTCGCTGGTCGCCTGCGTGCTGCAGAACGTGGTGAACCTGCTGGACTTCGGTATGACGATCGAGGAGTCCGTGCGGGCGCCGCGGTTCGGCGCCCGCCCGCATTCGCCCGAGCGCGGCTGGGAGCCGGGCAACCTGCTGGAGGCCGGCTTCGCGCCCGAGGTGCTGCGGGAGTTCCTCGCCTGGGCGGGCCGGGAACGGCTGTGGACCCACGCCGAGTAGGCGCCCTCGAAGCCGCGTGACCGCGTGAAAATTGCGTCTTGAGGATGATCCTAGCCTTGCATCGCACTAGGTCAGGAATGGCCGTTTGTCCGCAGGAGAACGGCTCGGCCGCTCTTCAGTTCCGTAGGGCCCGGATCAGTCGGTGAGTTTCCGATCAACCGCGAGTAGGTACGCCACCGGCGAAGTTCGACGCGCTTCTCGGTAACCCTTGTACTTTCCTGCTAGGTAGGGAACGATTGTGACGCCTATCGAAGCCCCGGCGACAGTCAGGTGACCGCTCGCGGCCGCGAGTCCTCCGAGGAACGTCCCTGCTGCGGCTTGGGCGTCGAACTTCAGCCCAAGACTTCCCACTACAGAGTCAATACCGAAAGTTCGCAACGCCCGCCGCAGATCATCCAGTTGAGGCTTGGTGCTCTTTTGAAAGATTGATTGTAGATGTGCCTGCGCGATGTCCAAGTTCTCCACCTCGGCGATCTCGAGCAACTCATCCGCGAGCCCCGCGACATGCTCGTGAAAGGCCGCTAGTTCAGCTGCGTGATCATTGCGAAACCTTATGATCTTCTGGACCGGAATGTGTGTCAGCTGTTTAGGTACGATCACCGCGTTCAATGCCAGGTGAATGTAGGCTTCGCGCGGATTCTGCAGCGCACTTGCTTTGTGGTCATCGTTGAGCATTAGCTCAGCCAATCGATCCACCGCACCGACCGCATGATGAACGCGTACGTCATCGGTAACGGGTGAGATCCGGTTATGGCGCGCGATCGCGTCTGCTAGAGCGGCGAGGTAAATTGACGCCAGCTTTGGTCGCATGCCCAGCCAGGATCCCTGATGGTAAACCGCCATTCCACGCATCAACAACTGCTCTTGAAGGACGTAAGCAACCTTGGGGCCCGCCGGACCGCAATAGATCCACGTCAGATCGTTCCGTGGCGAACGGGGACGCTGGCTGACGGGAGGCTCGTAAGCGGCATACTCTTTGGCCCAGTCTGCCTGATCATGACGGAATCGCGTGGCGATTTGGTCGCCGGCTATCTCGAAGATTTCCATGAATGCGGCGTTCACTTCTTCGAGGTCGCGGTGGCTCGGCGTGATCTCTTTGAGGAAGTTCGTTTCTTGTATGACCTGGCGGACCGTGTCGCTATCCCGGTCGTCGACGTCACGCGCCCGTACCCGTGCCATGGAGTCCCATGTCAGCAGCGCTAGCTTAAGCCAACCCTCATCCTGGAAGTGCATCCACGGGTAGTACAGCGTATTCGTCGACATGTTCTTCATTATCATCGTCGATGGACGCGGCCGCACCTACTATGCGCAAGTTCGCATCCTTCTGCCGGGGTCAACGACATGAACGCGACATCATCTGCCGAAAGTCGGCGTGGAAGCCGGCGACCTCATCAGCGTCATAGAAGTACCGCTCGCGGTCACGGCAACCACCCCTCGCCCGCGTTCGGCTTCGCGGTGACACTGCCGCCGTTGTGGTCACGTTGACGGGGCGATGACCGATTCGTCGGGTCTGGTACGTCGCTGGCGGCGTCAATGATGGTTCCGGTTCATTCCGGACACCAACCACTGTCGCTCTTGCATTCCCCGGCGACTATCGCGGTGATCTTCCCTTTCTCGTCGAGCCAGACCCGGGTGCTCGAGCCCTTCGGTCCGATGCCGTACGAGACCAGTGGCTCGCCGCCCTTCGGTGGTCGCCGGTACTCCCAGTCCCAGACCTCTCCCTTGACACCGGCCTCCTTGGCGATGGTCGCCTTGCGGGTGACGGCCATCGTCGGATCGAAGCCGCGCGGATCGAACAGTTCGCTCCGGCTGAACAACTTGTCCTGGACGATGTCGGCCTGCGCCGCCTCCTTCTGACGCCGGACGATGCGCACCGGTGCACGGCAGCCGGCGACATTGGCGTCCATATGGACGAAACCGTTGAAGGAACCGACCCGTTCGGCCGCGCGGCCGTAGACGGCAACCATCTCGGCGACGGCCGACTTGACTCCGGCCACCTTATCGGGATCACAATGGGGAACGGTCCCTGTCCCGTCCAGCTTGAGCCCCACCTCGTCCGTGTTCACGAGTGCCGTCACCTGGACTCTCCCGACGTAGTCGACTTTGAAGGTGATGTCGTGAGCCTCCCCTCGCAGGACATTGAGGTAGGCCTGTAGGTGTTCCAGCGGCAGTTCGTCGATACGGGCCGACGCCGGTGATGTGAACTCGGATTTCGCGTCGTAGTCACCCTTCTTCCAGCTGTGGTTGTAGGTGAATGTCTGCACGCTGCCATCGACCATCAGAAGGTCGGCGTTCAGCGTCCTGTCGAACCGCGGATCGGTGGACACCTCCACCGATTGAAAGGTCTCCCGCCCGACTTCCTTCGCCAGGCCCCGCAGGGCGCCGACGACCTCTTCACCGATGGGCGCGCTGGGGTCTGTGCTGGGGGAGCCGAGACTCTTTCCGGGAGAGCCGGCATGTGTACTGGGGGAACCGGCACGGCCGCATGAGGTTGTCGCCAGGCCGAACGCAAAGGCGGCCGAACCGAACAAGACACTGCGTCGAGTCAAAGGCATGCGGGCAACACTAGGCGGTGCTGAAGGACCCGCACCGCTCATGGCGGCAACCACGCACAATGACCACATGCGGCCGATCGTCGGAGTTGGTCGGAGCAGATCAGGAAAAACGGAGTCGTCGGTTTCGCTCGCCACGATTTTGAATAGGCACCGAAACACGCCCAGCTCCTTCCGAAGCAATGGGTTTTGAACAGCGCCGGCGAGACGCTCAGCTTTGCGTCGGGGGCGTTGGCGCCGTGACGCGGGTGCCGGTGACGACGAGGACGAGGCAGATCAGGGCCGCGGCGGCCACCGCGGTCAGCATGACCGGGTAGGAGAGCCAGGTCGACAGGGTGGCCAGGACGGTCGGCAGCAGGAAGCCCGCGTAGGCGAGCGTGTAGTAGACGCCCGTGAGGCCGGCCAGGTCGTCCGCGCCGGCCATGCGCTGGATGTCCAGCAGCCCGGAGACCACCGCGACGCCGTAGCCGGCGCCAAGGATCGCCGCGGTGACGGCTGCGAGCCAGGGCGACAGCAGCACCGCGTTCGCCGCGCACAGCGTCGCGCCGAGGACCATCACCGTCATCGCCGCCACGGGAGCCCGCCCGGTGCGGTTCCTCGCTCCGCCCTGCAGTCTCTTGGCCACGGGCTGCGCGGCCGCGCCCATGCCCAGGGTCAGCACGGTGAGCCCGGTCGCGTACGCGAGTCCCCAGTGCCCCACGCGCGAGCCGACGAGCTGCGGCATGACCGCGTACGCCAGTCCGGCCGCGCCGAACACCCACGGTGCCATCGGCAGCACCACCAGCCGGAACCGCCTGCGGGCCGGTGCGGGGACGCGAAGGTCGGCCACCAAGCCCGCGAGAAGCCCTCGGAGCGAACCCGTTGCGTCCGGGAGCGGCGGCCGGGTCTCCGGCACCCGCAGGAGCAGCGCGGGGATCGCCACGGTGAGGAGAATGTGGGCGGCGTACGGGGTCACCATGGGCCACGGACCCCACTGGGCGACCACGCCCGCGACACCCGCGCCGAGTCCGAATCCCGCCGTCTGGCACAGTGCGGCGCGGCGTGCGGCCAGTCCACTGTCCGACTCGGTCGACAGCTCCTTCACCCAACTGCTGCCCACCGCCATGGCGATGCCGACCGCGACGCCGGTGATCAGCCGGCCCGCGTAGATGGCCCAGGCGCTCTGGCCGCCGAAGCAGAGCACCAGGCTCGCGACGGCCGAGGCGACGGTGCCGGCCACGAGCACGGGGCGTCGCCCGCGCCGGTCCGAGACCGGCCCGGCCAGCAGGAGTCCCGGCACGAGCCCGACGACGTACGCGCCGAGGAAGGCGTCGACGCTGAGCGCGGAGTAGCCGCCCAGCCGGCGGTACATCAGCAGGAGCGGGGTGAACTGGTTGCCGCCCCAGCCACAGACGAACATCGCCGCGGCGACGATCCGCCAGGAGTCCGGCCGGGACGCGGTGGCAGACGGTCGGGCGGCTTGCCGGCTTTCGAGCATGGGGAAGACAGACTTTCGCGTACTGGGTGATGGGTACGGTGAGGGCGCGCGTGACCGTCGGGGGTTTCAGTCGGCGTCGCGGACGGCCGGGTGCGGCCGGCCGTGCGTCGCGGTGAGATGACCGAGCAGGGTCGAGGCGAAGGCCGTGCTGTCGCCGGCACGGAGGAGCTCCAGCAGGGCCTCATGCTCGTCGGCGAGCAGGGACAGCCGCTCCGGCCGCGGGCGCAGGGCGAAGATGCTCATCCGCCGCTGACGGTCTCCCAGAGTGGCGTAGAAACGGCCGGCCAGCCGGTTTCCGGACGCTTCGACGATGCACCGGTGAAACGATTCGTCCGCGTCGGCGAATCCGTCGACGTCCGCCACCTCGGCGAGAGCGCGCTGACGCGCCAGCAGGCCCCGCATCTTCCCGTGATGCTCGTCCGGTAGGCCGGTACGTGCGATGCGCTCCGCCGCGGACCGCTCGAGCGCCAGGCGCAGCTCCAGCACGTCCGCCGCCTCTCCCGGCGGCACCGGCACGACAACCGCGCCGCGCTTGGGATGAAGCGCCAGCAGTTCCTCCGACTCCAGCCGCAGGAAGGCCTCCCGTACCGGGGTCCTGCTCACGGACACCCGCTCGGCGATCTCTCCCTCACTGATGAGGCTGCCGCCCGGTAGCTCACCGGACAGGATCAGCTCCTTGGTCACCGTGTACGCGGTGTGAGCGGCGGACGGACGCTTCGCGGGGCCGGACATACGAGAAGGGTAGCACCATGGATGCAAGCTTGTATCTATCCGAGTAAGTGCGACTGACCTGCGAGAACATCGCGCCGAACAATCCACCAAACCAACAATCGAAAGATCAACGCGGAACCCTGTTCCGGCGGTCCTCTCCGGTTGAACCTGTGGGTGTCCGACCCCGGGTGGAGCGCGATCCGCGCTCCTGGAGAGGAGACCCCATGGCCGTTCGAAGCGCGCGCACCGTGCCGGCCGTCCAAACGTCCTCCTGGCGGAAGGCGTTCCTGGCCGCCCTCACCGCAGCCCTGGCCTCGACCGGCGGGATCGCACGATCCATCGCCTGCGGCTGAGCCCCCCATCGGCCTGGACCCCGCCCGGTGCGCGTCCCGCACCGGGCGGGCCCGGCACGAACGCACCGACCCCGATCCCTGTCGGCCGCTCCGCGCCCACCGCCGAGCGGCCGTCGATTCCCCCGATGAGGAGGCCTCTCATGTCCGGACCGTCCCCTGGCGCATCGCGTCGACTCGGCATCCGCCTCATGCTCGCTCTCGCGCTCCTGGTCGCCGTCGCCTCGACGGTGGTGCCCACCGCCCGCGGCACCACGACGCCGACCACCGCCGATCCACTCTTCGGCGTCAACATGTCGTTCTTCGGCCCCGGCGACGCGATGGTCACCCGGCCGGCCACCCGTGAGCTGTTCCGCTCCTGGGGCGTGCCGATCGTACGGGTGCCGCTGCGCGATCGTTTCTCGAAGAACGGCGCGCCGGTCGGTGACGACCAGCTGCTGTCGGCCATGCGCGCCGTACGGGACATCGGTGCGACACCGATGCTGATCCTGCGCGGGCCCGGCTCCGGCCGGACCGCCGACGACGTGAAGAAGACCGACCTGCACCTGCTCGACCTGATCCACCAGGTGTTCGGCGACGGCACCGCCCACCTGGAGTTCGGAAACGAGCCGGATCTGCCCGGCACCGACGTACCGGCCGCCGACTACACGGTGGCCTGGAACACGGTCGTGCCGGCTCTGAAGAGCCGCTATCCGAAGGCCGCGTACCGCTACGTCGGGCCGGCCTCCTGGCGGGTCGACCACGACTACGTGAAGTACATCGGCGCCTTCGTCGCCGGCGCGATGCCCGAGCCGGACTTCCTGTCCTGGCACGAGTACGTCTGCGGCACCGCCGGGGACTCCGGCTGGAAACAGACCTGCGAGGGCCATCTCGCCAACTGGCAGACGCACGTCACCGATGTCGAGATGACCGTCCAAGGGAAGATCGGCAAGCAACTGCCGTACTTCATCACCGAGTGGAACGCCGACTCCAGCGCCGCCGGCCCCGTCTATACGGCGGGGAACGCCGACTACCTCGCGTCGTGGACGACCAAGGCGATCGACCGGATGCGCGGCCTCCGTCCCGCGCCGGCCGGAGCGATGATCTACACCGCCACCGACCACGGAGGATTCGGCCTGGTCACGGGCGCCGGCCAGGTCACCGCCCAGGGCCGGGCGTTCCACCAGGCGATGACGAACTCGTCGACGGTGACGCGGCCGAAGGCCGAGCCGCCGTCGCAGCCCGCATCGCCCATACCGGGCACCGAGCCGCCATCCGGCACGCAGTCCGGCACGGATCCGTCGTCCGGCCAGGACTCCTCCTCCGGCACGGACTCGCCCCCGGCGTCACCGCCCGCCGGGACCCCGTCGCCCGCGGAGAACTCGTCCGCCGCCACTCCGGACGTTCCCAAGGCCACCGGGAACCAGTACTACGTCGCCCCCGACGGCGACGACGCGAAGGGAGACGGCACGCGGGCCCACCCGTGGGCCACGATCCAGCACGCCGCGGACCGGCTGACGGTGGGCGGCACCGGAGCCACGGTGCACGTCGCCGACGGCACCTACGCCGAGTCCGTCAGCACCACGAAGAGCGGGCACGCGGGCGGATACCTGACGTTCGAGGCCGAGCACCCGGGGAAGGCGGTCATCGCCCCGAAGACCTCCGCCTTCCCTTTCGAGAGCAGAGGGGACTACGTACGCGTCACCGGGTTCGACATCAGCGGTGCGGGAGGCGCGTGGAGCGGCGTCCTCATCTGGGGCCGGCACAACGTGATCCAGCGAAACCACGTGCACGACGTGCTGACGCACCTCGCGTCGAAGGACTGTGACGGCAGCCCCGGCGGGCAGGCCATCGGCGACGACGCGTCGGCCTCCGACAACGCCTTCCTCGGCAACCGTGTCGACCACGTCGGCCCCTATCCGACCGCCTGCGAGTACGTCCACGGCATCTACCCGTCCGGCGGCGCGGACGTCGTCCAGAACAACATCGTGTCGCAGACGTCGGGCAGCGGCATCCGCTTCAACCACAACGCGAAGGGTGCCACGATCGCGAACAACCTGTCGTTCGCCAACGCGAACCACGGGATCTACATCACGGGCGGCGACTCGACCGCGGACCACTTCGTGATCACGAACAACATCGTGCGCGACAACGCGATGTACGGCATCAACGTGCGCGATGACGCGAACGGCCCGCACAACCAGTACCGGAACAACCTCTTCTTCGACAACCACAAGGGCAGGTACGGGCTCGACAACAGCAAGGAGTTCACGCCGCCGAACACCTCCGGAACGCTCGACGCCGATCCCCGCCTCGTGCGTTACACGGCGGACGGCACGGGCGACTACCACCTGACGGCGGCCAGCCCCTGCGTCGACGCCGGAACCACGACGGGCGCACCGGCCGACGACCTCGACGGCGTCGCCCGCCCCGTCGGCCGTGGCGTCGACATCGGACCGTACGAGTTCACCCGCTGACATCGTGCGCGGCCTCTGCGCCGCCGGCCCACGAACCGGCGGCGCGGGCTGTGTGGATCCGCTGGTCGTTCGAAGACCGGATCGTCCACGCAGACGGCCTCGGCACCGGTCAGGACAGCCGCCGCCTGATGTGCTCATACAGATCGGGGATCGTGCCAAAGCGGGCCCAAACGAGCTGGAGTGCGCAGGGCCGCTGATCCAGCCTGCGCAAGGTGATCTCCACGGGTCCGGCGTCGGGGGCGTGTTCGGGGAGCCTGGCCCGGTCCCCGAGGGAGATCTTCTCTCCCGCACCCATGACGAACGGCGGCAGCCGTACTCCCGTCACCACCATCGTGACCTGTACCGATGCACCAGTGCACCCACTGGCCCTCAGCTTGCCGGAGAGGGCCCGGACCGGCATGTGCATATTGCCGATGCGGTGGCTTGGGCCGAAGGTCGTGTGGGTGGCCGAGCGGGCGGGCAGCGTCCAGGTGATCACGGAATGGTCTGTGCAGATTGGGTGGTCTCCCGGTTTTCTATCCGGGTCACACATCGTCCCGCTCACCGCGGCGGGTCGATCGCCAGAGCGATATTCCAGATCGCTGAACCCCCCCGGCATCACCATCATGATGGCGGGGGCAACGACCACGATGATCAACAGTCCGATGAAAAAGAGGAGTTCCATTGTTGGGAAAACCATGTCCGCCCAGGGCCGCCGCCGCGTCGTGCCATCGGCGTCCGAGTCGTCCGGCTGCTCGGACGATCGAGTGGCTCCGCTCAACTGCTCCATCAGGCGAACGTGCCGGAAGCGGTACGCCGAACCGCCCATGCGCAGCACACCGAGCCGGTGGGCGTCCTCGACGAAGGTCCAGAGCCGCCAGGGCAGCCTACGGGTCAGGCCGTACCATCCGTGCGACACCATGTAGGAACCCCAGTTCGAGCCGAGCAGGATCGTGCCACCGAATCCCAGCCCGGCCACGATCCCGGGATACACCGCAGCCCCCAGCGGGACGCGCACCATGGCATGCAGCCAGAAGGTCACGCTCACGGAGACCGACACGGCGCCGAGGGCACTCGCTCCCAGGGTCACGATCGCGAGCCGGCGCAGCGCGGACCTCGGATCACCGGACGAGCCGGAACCGTCCCACCATGGACCGTGGAACGCGGCGATGGTGATCACCACACCGGCGGGGACAAGGCTCAGCAATCCCGCGTCACGTCCGAACAACATCGAGAAGAACCAGCAGAAGGCGCCCCCACAGGCCAGGAGGAATGGCGAGAGTATGAACGGGAAGAACACCTGCCTCCAGGTGAAGTCGACCGTGTCCCGCTCGTGCATCTGGCGGGCGATGAATTCCAGCCATCGGCCGGCCTGGCGAGGCCCGTAGCGGCGCCGGGCGTTCTCCGCGTACACGGTCGGTATGTAGATCTTCAGCAGGTGACTCTCGATCGCCTCCGCGGTGCCGAACTCGGTCTCGTCCAGGAGCTCGCCCGGATCCTTGCCCTCCGCCCGGTAGGCCGTACGCGCCAGATACAGCATCAGCGGGTTGGACAGAGCATGGCGCAGCGGTGAGTCCGGTTCGCGCTGCAGCCGTTCGCAGACCGGCCTCCAGCGGTCGTTCTGCGGCGGGGACGACGCACGCAGGAAGGCCTCCGCGATATCGGCCGCCACCGGCTCCAGCTCCACCACGGCGGCGCGGGTGAGGTACTGGCCGCTGGCGAGCACGGTGCGTTCATACTCGGTGCCGCGGCACGTCACCAGCAGCGGCACGCCGTCCGCCACGTCCGTGTCGATGGCCTCGATGGCGCGTGCGCGCAGCGACGCCGGAAGCTCGTCCAGGCCGTCGAGCACCGGCATGATCCGGCCCTGCCCGATCAGCCGCAGCGCCATGCCGCTGCCGTGGTCGGCCGCGAGATCGGGACAAAGCGCCAGGATGCGCTCGGCCATCCAGGCGCGCAATCCGATCTCCGGCCGCCAGGACGACAACGGCAGCAGCACCGGCACCGGCTCTCCCGATCCAAGGTCGCGCGCCAGGTCGCGGGCGAGAAGCAGCGCCAGCACGCTCTTGCCCGATCCGGGCGCGCCCAGCACCACGAGCTGCCGCCGTGGCAGGCCACGGACGAACTCGGCGATCTGGTTGACGTCGTCGTCCGGCCGTGTCTGCTGTCGGGTGACCACCGTCTCAGGGCCCTGGACGGGCCGGCCGGTGGGCGACCACCGTACGGCGATCGGGTGTGGCCGGCTGAGCTGCTGGCGCCCTACCTCGGTCTCCAGGTCGGATCGGACCCTCGCCGCCAGCAGGGCCGCCGCGGTGTCCAGTTCCGTTTCCAGCGTCACGTTGACGACCTGGTGGACGTCCCCGCCCACATGCACGTCGCTGACCGTCTGGTGGACGTGAACCGGCCGTCGGTTACGCGGCATCGCCATTCGTGCCCTGCGACTGATCCAGGTCGCGGGCTATCTCGGAGTCGATCACGGACTGCTCACCCACGCCGGACATCCGCTGGCGCACACCACCTCCGACCTTGGTCCGGCTGACCCGCTGCCTGACGGGAGGACGGTCGGAACTCCGCAGTAACACCTCCAGGCCACCGCCGACCACGACGAGCGCGATCGTGGGAGCCAACCATCGCGCGGCCCAGTGCTGGGTGAACATCCCGGTGGTCACGTTCACTGCGGCGGCCATCGCGACGCCGGCCCCTCCGGCAAGCCAGTGCTTAAGGCGCGAAACCACCTAAATGCTCCCCCTAAAGGCCTCTATATCGGGACGATCGATGGAACCTATTGCAGCAGGGCGGACGTGCGTCCGCCACGCTGTTCGGAAAGTGTGGCCCAGGCGGCAGTGGTTCTGCCGCTCGCAGACGTGCTCGCGGACGTCGCGTCGGCGGCCGGCTAGCCGGACTGTGTCAGCCAGCCGGTGGCGCTCCAGGTCAGGCGGTCTTCGCGCCTGCCGGTGAGGCGGATGTACGCGAGCTGGTCGCTCATGGTGTTGATCAGGCAGAAGGCCGCCCCGACCTTGAGGCTGGGGTAGCTGACGGACCCGCCGATCGGATCGCGGTCGACGGCGTCCTGGCATGCGCCGGCGTCCGCCGGACCGGTGCTCGGCGCCATCTCGACGCTGGCGTACCGAAGCCTGAGTTCTGGATCGCTGACCGTGAAGTACTGCAGGTCGGACCCGTCCGTCTCGACGGTGTCCGTAGTGACCTTGGGGCCCTTGTCGGTGAAGTACACCCCGGAAATGCCCCCGTGGCCGGGGAGGGAGAACGAGACGTCCTTGTACTCCGGAACGAACCGCCCGCCGTAAGGCGTGGGAGACGATGACGGCGGTGTGGGCCGTCCCGCGGTGCCCGGCGTCTGGGCGGCGGCTTGGCCGGCCGGTGGGCCCTGGGTCTTCGTCGCGTTACGGGAGTGCACTTTCGGCAGCGTGACCAGAGTGATCACGCCGACGGCGAAGACCGCGATCCCGACGGCGGCCGCGATCAGTACCGGCCTGCCCGGCGTGCCCTCCCGTCGGAGCGTGCCGAGGGTCGCGTCGGGAGCGATCGGCGCAGCCGGGCGGGAGGCGGACGCGGGGACGGAGGGCGCGGTCGCCGTCTGGTCGTCGTCCGGCGCTGTGGTGGATCGGGGCGGAGGGGCCTGCGGCGGTGTGTCCGGACGGTACCCCGCCAAGGTGATGGCGATCGGGGAGGGCAGCCAGGAGCCCGCCTCCAACCGCTCCTCCGGCGCGAACGCGCGGGCCTGTTCGATGACCTCGGCGGTGGCCGGACGGCGGACCGGGTCCTTGGCCAGGCACCGGGTCAGCAGCGGACGCAGATCCGGCGGGCAGGCGTGCACTTCCGGGTCCTCGTGGACGATCCGGTACGCCAGGGCGGCCGCGTTGCCATCGCCGAACGCGCTCTCTCCGGTGGCGGCGTAGTAGGCGGTGAGCGCGAGGGCGAACACATCGGCGGCCGGGGTGACCTCGCGTCCCGCGACCTGCTCGGGAGCCATGAACGCGGGAGTGCCGATCATCAGACCGGAGCGGGTCAGGGTGCTCGCGTCCGCGGCGCGCGCGATACCGAAGTCGATGACCCGGGGGCCGTCCTCGGCGAGCAGGACGTTCCCGGGCTTGAAATCCCGGTGCACCAGGCCGGCCGCATGCACACTGGCCAGTGCCTCGGCACAGCCGGCGAGCAGCCGCGCGACGACCGGTTGCGGCAGCCGGCCGTGCCGCAGGACCGTCTCCTGCAACGTCGGTCCGGCGATGTAGGCGGTGGCGAGCCAGGGGCGCGCCGCGTCCGCGTCGGCGTCCAGTACCGGAGCGGTCCATGGGCCGTGCACCTGTTGCGCGACCTCGACCTCCCGGCGGAACCGGCGGCGGAACTCGGGATCGTCGGCCAACTCGGGCCGGACCACCTTCACCGCGACCGCTCGTCCGCCGGGGCTGAACGAGAGGTAGACCTGTCCCATCCCACCGCCGCCGAGGCGAGCGTGCAGTACGTACCCGGCGACGGTGCGCGGATCGTCGAGGTCGAGGGGCGCGAATCTGGGCAAGACGTCCACTCTCCTGAGCTTTTCGGAAGCGCCTGACCTGCCCTTCGTACCGCGCTGATTGTCCATTCGCCGGTCCGTGGACAATTCAGCCGCGAAGTTGTCCACGAGTGGTCGGCTTCAGCCTGCCCGCTCCGCCTGGTCGCGCAGGCCGGCGATGTCCTTGTCCAGCAGCGACGAGTACGACCGCCGGGATGAGTCCCCGCCCAAGTGATAGCCGCCGAGGACGCCGATGACCTTGCCCTGCCGCTTCACCGGGTCGTACTTCCAGAGCCAGGGGCTGCCGCTCGTGCCGCCGGTGAATCCGTCGCAGTCGAAGGCGAGTTGGTACTTGAAGCGGTGGATCGCCGTCGTGTCGCACTGGACCGCCCGGTCGTTCGACGACGTTCCGCTCGCCGGGTACCCGACGACGTGCACGGTCTCGGGAAGCGCCGTGTTCGGGGTCAGGCGGTTCGACCCGGTGAGGTCCGCGACGTTCTTTCCGCTCGTCGGGTCCTTGGCGAGGGTCACGAACCCGAAATCGAGGTCCGGATCGGCGCGCGCCTTCCAACCGCTGTGCACGAGGAGGGACTTGGCGGCCCAGACGCCGTAGGGCGCGTTGCCCGCGTCGTACTGCGGGACGAAGGCGACCTTGTCCCGGTAGTAGCCCGTCTTGGTGCTCGAGTTGTAACTGTAGATGCAATGCGCGGCGGTGAGGGCGAGGTTGTGCTTCGTGCTGTAGACGACACTCGCGGTGCAGTAATGGTCGCCCGTTTTACTATGCGAGAACAGCCTGCCCACCGTGGGAATCCCGGTGAACGTCGCCGCGCGCGGAATCGCGGTGCTGGTCTGGAACGGCGCCTGTGACGGCTTTCGCCGGTCCAGCGGAGTGGCTGCCTTCATTCGCGCGGCCGTCCAGTAGGACGCGGTTTCCCGGGTGCCACCGGCCGACACGTTCTGAGCCACCGCCGTCGCCGACGAGTGGCCTCCGCTCCGGAATGCGAGGCCGCAGCCGATCGCGACGACCGTGCAGGCCGACACGGTGAGGACGATTCTTCTATTGGTGTGCAATTCGAGTCTCTGCGGTTGGGGGGGAGAGGCTCGGCCGCAGCGGGGGTCAGCAGGAAACGGCGGGCCGATGCGATGACGCTCGGCAGTTATAGCGCACTTTGCCGTCTTGGCGATTCCTTGATCATCTCTTGACCGTCGGGAGCGCCCCTCGCCGTTCCGTCAGGCGTCGTACTCCAGCTTGAACTCGGCGATCACGAGGTCCAGCGGCCGGTCGGCGTTGTGGGCGACGCGCAGCCCGAGCGGCACGTCCGGATGCACGAAGATCGCCCAGGTCTTCGCGAAGCACTGCATCCCTGGCGAGGACGGCCGGTGCTCCGTGCAGGTGGTGTCCGCCGTTCCGAGGGGGTCGCGGACGAACTGGTCGCGGAACTCCGTCGCCGCGCCGCCGGACGCGGTCTCCCACTGGATCATCGCGTAGAGACGGCCCCACGCCTCATGCGCCGGCCAGATCAGCCCGCTCGCCGCATCGGACGGGAAGGGATGGTCGGCGCCGTTCCGCGTCAGCGCGTGCATGTTGTCGGCGTCGTACGACTCGGCCGCTCCGTACGGAAAGCGGACGACGTGGTACGAGTCGCCGGCCGGGACGGACTGCGGGCCGCCGTCACGGTCGGCGTCGAACTTCAACGAGCACACATGAACGGTCATGGCTCCTCCAGACGTACCGCCGATATCCGAAGTCGGCATGATCGCGGGGGAGTGCCGCCGGGTCAACCGGCGAAGGGCGTCCCGAAGCCGCCTCAGGCCACGATGGGCGCGGCCAGGTTCTGCTTGACGTTCCGGCTCACCTCGTCGGCGATGATCTCCGCGGCGTCCTCGGCGAGCCCGTCGAGCGCGACCTCGGCGATCGCCGCCGGATCGGACTTCGGAGCCGTGATGTTCGAGGTCATGTCGGTGTCCATATAACCGACGTGCAGTCCCGCGACGTGGATCCCCTTGGGGCGCAGCTCCTGGCGCACCGCGTTGGTCATCGCCCACTCGGCGGCCTTGGCCGCGGAGTACGCGCCGGTGGACGGGGCGTGCCACCAGGAGAGCACGGACAGGACGTTCAGGATGGCGCCTCCGCCGTTGGCCTCGATGATCGGCGCGAACGCCCGGGTCACGGCCAGCGTGCCGAGATAGTGCGTCTCCATCTCGCGCCTGACGTCCTGGAGGTCGCCGTCGAGCAGGGACGTTCCGGTCGAGATGCCGGCGTTGTTGATCAGCAGTGTCGCGTCCGTCGCCACGCGGGCCGCCTCCCGTATCGACGCCGGATCGGTGATGTCCAGCCGCAACGGCACGGCGCCGGGCACGTCCACCGTCTCGGGCCGCCGGGCGGCGGCGTAGACCTTGGCCCCGCGCTCGATGAGCCGGCCGACCAGCTCCCGGCCGAACCCCCGGTTTCCCCCGGTCACCACCGCGACCGAACCCTCGATCTTCATGGTCTTCTCCTTCCAGGTCGTTCTCCGATGCGATAAATATGACCGGTCGTCTTAGCTGTGTCAAACGCGTCCCACCTCGGTTGACAGGCGCGAGACGACCGGCCATATTGGCTGCGGAGGTGGCCGGGATGGGCAGACGAGGCGTACGCGAGGAGATCGTCGAAGCGGCTCTGGAGCAGTTCCACGTCCAGGGCTACAACGCGGCCGGCGTGAAGGTGATCACCGACGCCGCGGGCGTGCCGAAGGGGTCGTTCTACAACCACTTCGACAGCAAGGAGGCGCTCGCCGTCGTGGCGCTCCAGCGGTACGGCGCGGAGCACCCCGTGCGGGAGCTGGCCGGGGGGCACGGCGAGCCGCTGACCCGGCTACGGGCGCACTTCGAGTCGATCCGCGATGACGTCGTGCGGCATGAGTTCACGCGCGGGTGCCTGCTCGGCAACCTCGGAGCGGAGGTCGCCGATCACAGCGAGGTCATCCGCGAGGCCGTGCGTCAGGGCCTCGCGCAGTGGACGGAGGCCATCGCCGTCGTCCTCGCCGAGGCCCGCGACGCCGGTGCCCTGAGGACCGGTGTCGATCCACGGGCCACGGCCGGCTTCATCGTCAACGCCTGGGAGGGCTCCCTCATCAGGGCCCGCGCGGACCGTTCGGCCGACGCCTTCGAGTCCTTCTTCGCCCTGGTCTTCGGCGCGCTTCTGCCGGCCGGTGACACCGCGTCGGCCCGTCAGTAGTAGCAGATGAACGCGGTGGTGGTCCCGCGTAGGTGACCATGCCGGTGGCCTGCTCGACGGCGATCACGGTCGAAGGCCTCGTGTGCCCGAGGCAGCCCATGAGGGCGAACTCCTGGCCTCTCGGGTCAGAGCCGGCGATCTCGCCGCCGGCGCTCGCCTGCAACGGCTTGCCGGCCGCGTACGGCCCGGTTCCGTCGGGGGAGATCGTGTAGAACCGGACGACGGTGTTCGGCCAGAGGGAGCCGGCCCGCGCGAACATGTGGCCGCCGCCGTTGTACGGGCTCTGGGTGGTCGTCGTCCAGATGGTGCCCTGGGGAACCGTCGCGGGTGCGAGCAGCCGGTACGGCGAGTAATAGTTGTCCGAGTACGCCTGGTCACGGCTCGCCGGGGGGACACAGACCAGGTCGTTGGGCCGGACCAGGCGCCATACGTAACCGGATTTACAGGTGTCCGGACCCCAGGCCCCGCCGCCCGGCTCCCGCCGGGACGCGGCCCACGCGTTCTCCTCCGCCGACCGGTCACGGACCTCCGGGGATACGCACACCTGGTCGCCGGGCACGGCTTCCCGCCAGACGAAGCCGGTCTTGCAGGTGTACGCCCCGTACGGGGCGGCGACGGCCGCCGACGCCTCGACGGCCACCCCGGCCGCGGCCACCGCCACCGCCGAGAGCGCCAGGCTCAGTACCCGGCGCACCCGCACGCCGCGGCCGGTACCTCCGCGGGGCGTGGTCTCTTCACTGTCCACTGTCCGGCTCCTTTCGCCGATCCTCGGCGGCCGTTCACGGGAAGGACCGGGTCGGACCGGCACTCTTCCTCTGCCGGTCCACCCGCCCGGGACCGGCACATTGTTAGATCGATCGGCTCCGTGTCGGTTCGGCGGTTTACGGGCCATGGCCGAATGCGGTGAACCGGCGAACATCCGCACCGATCCGGCCGTCTCACGGGCTACCGCGACATGCGACGCGCGTTGCCCGGCGTCGTGATGCGGCCGTCCTCGGCGCCTCGTACCTCGGTGGGGTCAGCGTTCGACGAGGGTGAGGGTGAAGGAGTAGCGGCCGGCGCGGTAGACGTGACTGCCGTACTCGGCCGGGCGGCCCTTGTCGTCGTACGCGATCCGGGTCATGGTCAGCAGCGGGACGCCCCGGCGTTCGGCCAGCAGCCGGGCCTCGGCGGCGGTGGCGCCCCGGGCCCCGATCGTCTGGTGGGCGATGCGCAGGTTGACGCCCGCCGCGCGCAGCATCTCGTACAGGCCATGTGCGGCCAGGCCGTCGGCGGTCAGGGCGACGAGACCGGCCGGGAGGTAGTTGGTGAGCAGAGCCAGGGGCTCCTCGCCGGTCAGCCGCAGCCGCCGCAGCCGCACCACCTCCGTGCCGGGCGCCACGTCGAGCTCCCGGGCCACCGCTTCGTCGGCGGGCAGCGTACCGAGCTCCAGCACGCGGGTGGCGGGGCTGCGGCCGGCGGCGAGGAGGTCGTCGTACAGGCTGGTCAGCTCGACCGAGCGGCGCACCTGCGCCTGGACGACCTGGGTGCCGACGCCGCGCTTGCGGACGAGGAGACCCTTGTCGACGAGGTGCTGGATCGCCTGCCGGATCGTCGGCCGGGACAGGCCGTAGCGGTCGGCGAGCTGGATCTCGTTCGCCAGGCGGCTTCCCGAGGGCAGCCGGCCGTCGTGGATGGCCGCTTCGAGCTGCTGCGCCACCTGGAAGTAGAGCGGGACGGGGCTGGTGCGGTCCACCCGGACCGCCGGGCGGTGCACGGCCGCTCGGTCCATGCCGTACCTCCGGAATCGCCTCCGAAGTCTGGTCCCCCTCCACGCTAATAGTTCCTGATGTCAGGACAAACCCTTGACAGCCGGTCAATCCCTGCCGAGGCTGGGATCGCCGGTGAACGAACCGCGCACCGGCGAAACGCCGGCGTGCCGGAGGTGGATCCGCTCCGTGAGTCCGCACGATCTGATCACCATGGGCCGGGTCAGCGTGGACGTCTACCCCCTGCAGGTGGGCGTCCGTCTGGAGGACGTCGAGACGTTCGGCAAGTACCTCGGCGGCAGTCCCACCAACGTGGCGGTCGCGGCGGCGCGGCACGGCCACCGCACCGCGGTGATCACCCGGACCGGCGCGGACCCGTTCGGCCGGTACGTCCACACCGCGCTGCGGGAGTACGGCGTGGACGACCGGTTCGTCACGGCCGTCCCCGGGCTGCCCACGCCGCTGGCGTTCTGTGAGATCTTCCCGCCGGACGACTTCCCGCTGTACTTCTACCGGTATCCCAAGGCCCCTGACCTGCAGATCCAGGCCGACGAGCTGGACCTGCCGCCGATTCGCGCGGCCCGGATGTTCTGGGCCACCGTCACGGGCCTGTGCGAGGAGCCGAGCCGTACGGCGACGCTCGCCGCGCTGGCCGCCCGCTCCCGGCGGCGGGACACCGTGCTCGACCTGGACTACCGGCCGATGTTCTGGCCGTCGCCGGAGGAGGCGGGCGGCCGAATCGGCGAGGCGCTGGAGCACGTGACCGTCGCGGTCGGGAACGCCGAGGAGTGCGCGGTCGCCGTGGGGGAGCGGGAGCCGTACGCGGCCGCCGAGGCGCTGCTGGCCCGGGGCGTACGGCTGGCGATCGTCAAGCGCGGGCCGAAGGGCGTGCTGGCGGCGACCCGTTCCGCGTCGGGGCGGATGAGCGTGGTCGAGGTGCCGCCGGTCGAGGTGGAGGTCGTCAACGGGCTGGGCGCCGGCGACGCGTTCGGCGGGGCGCTGTGCCACGGCCTGCTCGCGGGCTGGGACGTCGAGCGGACCGTACGCTTCGCGAACGTCGCGGGCGCGATCGTCGCCTCCCGCCTCGCCTGCTCGCCCGCGATGCCGACCACCGCCGAGGTCGACGGGCTCATGGAGGGCGGCGAGTGATCACCGAAGCGTTCACCGAACGGCTCGCGGCGCTGACCGAGATCCGGGCCGCGCGGCCGGAGTCGGTCGCCGAGGCGGCGGCGCGGCGCGTACGGCGCGGTTCGCCGCTCGGCCCGAACGGCCGCCTCATGATCGTGGCCGCCGACCACCCGGCGCGCGGGTCCCTCGGCGCGGGCGACCGGCCGCTGGCCATGGCCGACCGATGGGACCTGCTCGAACGCCTCTGCCTCGCGCTCAGCCGTCCCGGCGTCGACGGCGTGCTCGGCACTCCGGACGTCATCGAGGACCTCCTGCTGCTGGGCGTGCTCGACGAGAAGGTCGTGCTCGGCTCGATGAACCGCGGCGGCCTGGCCGGGTCGGCGTTCGAGATCGACGACCGGTTCACCGCGTACGACGCGCGCGCCATCGCCGAGCAGGGCCTCGACGGCGGCAAGATGCTGCTGCGTATCGACGAGGCCGACCCCGCGACCGTAAGCACGCTGGAGTCCTGCGCGCGGGCCGTCTCGGAGCTGGCCGCCGGCCGGCTGATGGCGATGGTCGAGCCGTTCGTGTCGCACCGGGTCGACGGCCGGGTGCGCAACGTCCTGACGCCCGAGGCCGTGACCCGGGCGATCGCGATCGCGTCGGGGCTCGGGACGACGTCGGCGTACACCTGGCTCAAGGTCCCGGTCGTCGACGACATGGAGCGCGTGATGGCCGCCTCGACGCTGCCCGCGCTCCTGCTCGGCGGCGAGGTGCCCGACGACCCCGACGCCGCGCTGGCCGGCTGGGCCCGCGCCCTGCGGCTGCCGACCGTGAAGGGCCTGATCGTCGGCCGCAGCCTGCTGTACCCGCCGGACGACGACGTCGCCGGCGCCGTCGACGCGGCCGTGGAGGTTCTCGGATGAAGCACTACCTGCCCGCGGGCGGCACCGGCGCCCGGCCGTACACCCTGGAGGTCACCCCGGAGGCCGCCGGCTGGACGTACTCCGCGCTGCGGGTCCTCGAACTCGACGGCGCGCACACCTTCGACACCGGCCCCTTCGAGACCCTCGTGCTGCCGCTGTCCGGGTCGTGCCGCGTCTCCTGCGACGGCGAGACGTTCGAGCTGCGGGGGCGGCGGAACGTCTTCTCCCGGGTCACCGACTTCGCCTACGTGCCGCGCGACGCCGCGGTGACGGTGACCGGGCGCGGCCGGTTCGCGCTGCCCGCCGCCCGGTGCGAGAACCGCCTCACCGCGCGGTACGGCCCGGCCGAGGACGTGCCGGTCGAGCTGCGCGGGGCGGGTCGGGCATCGCGGCAGGTGAACAACTTCTGCACGCCGGAGGCGTTCGAGGCCGACAAGCTGATCGCCTGCGAGGTGATCACGCCCGGCGGCAACTGGTCGTCCTACCCGCCGCACAAGCACGACGAGGACCGCCCCGGCGAGAGCGTGCTGGAGGAGATCTACTACTTCGAGGTGGGCGGCGGGTCGGAGGCGATGGCGTACCAGCGGGTGTACGGGACCGCCGACCGGCCGATCGACGTGCTCGCAGAGGTGCGGACCGGCGACACGGTGCTGATCCCGCACGGCTGGCACGGCCCGTCGATGGCGGTGCCCGGCTACGACCTGTACTACCTCAACGTGATGGCCGGTCCCTCGCCGGAGCGCGCGTGGCGGATCTGCGACGACCCCGCCCACGCCTGGGTGCGCGACACGTGGCAGGGCCAGGAGACCGACCCCCGGCTTCCCCTCACCTCGACGACTGAGAGGGAGACATGAGGCTCACCGTAGGACAGGCGATCGTCCGGTTCCTGGCCGCCCAGTGGTCGGAGCGGGACGGCGTGCAGCGGCGGTTCTTCGCGGGCTGTTTCGGGATCTTCGGGCACGGCAACGTCGCGGGCCTCGGGCAGGCCCTGCTGGAGGCGCACCGTACGGGCGAGGCCGAGCTGCCGTACCACATGGCCCGCAACGAGCAGGCGATGGTGCACGCCGCCGTCGGCTACGCCCGCATGCGCGACCGGCTCGCCACGTTCGCGTGCACGTCCTCGATCGGACCGGGCGCGACCAACATGGTGACGGGCGCGGCCCTGGCCACCGTCAACCGGATCCCGGTGCTGCTGCTGCCCGGCGACGTCTTCGCCACCCGCGTCGCGGACCCGGTGCTGCAGCAGCTCGAGGACCCCCGATCCGCCGACGTGTCGGTCAACGACGCGTTCCGGCCGGTGTCGCGATACTGGGACCGGATCGACCGCCCGGAGCAGCTCCCGGCCGCGCTGCTCGCCGCGACGCGGGTGCTCACCGACCCGGCCGAGACCGGCGCGGTCACGCTCGCGCTGCCGCAGGACGTGCAGGCCGAGGCGTACGACTGGCCGGAGGAGCTGTTCGCCCGGCGGGTGTGGCACGTGCCCCGGCCGGTTCCCGAGCCCGCGCAACTCGAGCGGGCGGTCGCGCTGCTGCGCGGGGCCGACCGGCCGCTGGTCGTGGCGGGCGGTGGCGTGACCTACTCCGACGCCGCCGGTGATCTGCTCGCGTTCGCCGACGCCACCGGGATCCCGGTCGCCGAGACGCAGGCGGGCAAGGGCTCGCTGCCGTGGGACCACCCCTGCGCGGTCGGCGGCGTCGGCGCCACGGGCACGCCGGCCGCGAACGCCCTCGCCCGCGAGGCCGACGTCGTCCTGGGCGTCGGCACCCGCTACAGCGACTTCACCACCGCGTCCCGTACCGTCTTCGCCCACCCGGACGTACGGTTCGTCAACCTGAACGTCGCGTCGTTCGACGCCGCGAAGCACTCCGCCGTCTCCCTGGTCGCCGACGCGCGGGCCGGGCTGCGGGCGCTCACGGACGCCCTTGCGGGCCACCGCGTCGACGCCGCGTACGCCGACCGGGCGCGGCGGCTCGCCGAGGACTGGCGGCAGGTCGTCGACCGGGCCTACCACCTCGGGCACGGGCCGCTGCCGGCGCAGACCGAGATCCTCGGCGCGGTGAACGAGGCCGCCCGCCCCCGCGACGTCGTGGTGAACGCCGCCGGCAGCATGCCCGGCGACCTGCACCGGCTCTGGCGGGCCCGGGACCCGCGCCAGTACCACGTCGAGTACGGCTACTCCTGCATGGGTTACGAGATCGCCGGCGGGCTGGGGATCAAGATGGCCGACCCCGACCGGGAGGTGTTCGTCCTCGTCGGAGACGGGTCGTACCTGATGATGGCCCAGGAGATCGTCACGGCGGTCGCCGAGCGGATCAAGCTCACGATCGTGCTCGTCCAGAACCACGGCTTCGCCTCCATCGGCGCGCTGTCGGAGTCGCTGGGGTCCCAGCGGTTCGGCACGAGTTACCGCTACCGGAACCCGGAGACCGGCCTGTTCGACGGCGAGCTCCTGCCCGTCGACCTCGCGGCGAACGCCGCGAGCCTCGGCGCGGACGTGCTGCGCGCGACGACCGCGGCGGAGTTCCGCTCCGCGCTCGAACGCGCGCGGGACGCGGAGGTCACGACCGTCGTCCACGTCGAGACCGACCCGCTGGCGCCCGCGCCCTCCTCGGACGCCTGGTGGGACGTTCCGGTGGCCGAGGTCTCCGCGCTCGACAGCACCCGCAAGGCCCGGGCCGAGTACGAGGCCGCCAAGGCCGCGCAACGCCCCCACCTCGGCCCGACACAGTGAGGACGGAGAGACGCGATGTTCGAAACAGGTAGACGGGCCGGCATCCTCCTGGCCGGCCTCGCCCTCGCCCTGACCGCGTGCAGCAGCCACGGCGGCAAGAAGGCACAGGAGTCGGCGAACGACACCGGCGCCGGGAAGGCGAACACCCCCCGGATGAAGATCGCCATGGTCACGCACCAGCCGCCCGGCGACACGTTCTGGGACATCGTCCGCAAGGGCGCCGAGGCCGCCGCCGCCAAGGACAACGTGCAGCTCGTCTACTCCAACGACCCGGACGGCGACAAGCAGGCCACGCTCGTGCAGAACGCCATCGACAGCAAGGTCGACGGCATCGCGGTGACCCTCTCGCACCCCGACGCGATGGCCGGCACCGTCAAGAAGGCCTCCGGCGGCGGGATCCCGGTCGTCGTGCTGAACGCCGGCATGGACGACTGGCAGAAGGTCGGCGCGCTGGAGTTCTTCGGCTCCGACGAGAGCCTCGCGGGGGAGAGCGCGGGCAAGCGGCTGAGCACCGAGGGGGCCAAGCACGTCCTGTGCGTCCTGCACGAGCAGGGCTCGGTCTCGCTCGAGGCACGCTGCGGCGGCCTGGCCAAGACGTTCTCCGGCAAGACCGACAAGGTCTACGTCCAGGGGACGAACATGCCGTCCGTGCGGTCGACCATCGCCGCCAAGCTCAAGCAGGACAAGAGCATCGACCGGGTCGTCGCGCTGGGCGCGCCGTTCGCCCTCACGGCGCTGCAGTCGGTCAAGGACGCGGGCAGCCCGGCCAAGGTCGCGGCGTTCGACATGAACCCGGCCATGGTCAAGGCCGTCCAGGACGGCACCGTCGAGTGGGCCGTCGACCAGCAGCCGTACCTGCAGGGCTACCTCGCGGTCGACTCGCTGTGGCTCTACAAGACCAACGGCAACGTCCTCGGCGGCGGCCAGGCGACGCCGACCGGCCCGTACTTCGTCGACAAGAACAACGTCGCCGCGGTCGCCCAGTACGCCTCGCGCGGCACCCGCTAGCGATGGCGACCGAGCCTGGGAGGTTCCGATGAGTCAGGCAGTGGACGCCGCCGCCCCGCCGTCCGCGCCGGACGAGCGGCTCACCCGGCGGTCGCCGCTCGCCCGGCTGCTGGCGCGGCCCGAGGCCGGCTCGCTGGCCGGCGCGGTCGTCATCTACGTGTTCTTCTTCGCCGTGGCCCCGCCGTTCCGCGGGCTCGACGCGCTGGCGACGATCCTGTACGCCAGCTCGACGATCGGCATCCCGGCGGTCGCGGTGGCGCTGCTGATGATCGGCGGCGAGTTCGACCTGTCGGCGGGCGTGGCCGTGACGAGCTCGGCGCTGGTCGCCTCGATGCTGAGCTTCCAGCTGACGCTGAACCTGTGGGCCGGGATCGCGGTGGGGCTGCTGCTGGCGCTGGGCGTCGGCGCGCTGAACGGCTACCTCGTCATGAAGACCGGGATCCCGAGCTTCCTCGTGACGCTGGCGACGTTCCTCATGCTGCAGGGCCTGAACCTGGCCATCACCAAGGTGATCACCGGCAACGTCGCCAGCCCGGACATCTCGGATATGGACGGCTTCGGGGCGGCGCAGAAGGTCTTCGCCGCCGAGTGGCGGATCGGCGGCCTGTCCTTGCGGATCAGCGTGGTGTGGTGGCTGCTGTTCACCGCGCTCGCCACCTGGGTGCTGCTGCGGACGCGCGTCGGCAACTGGATCTTCGCGGTCGGGGGAGCGGAGTCCAGCGCGCGGGCGGTCGGCGTCCCGGTCCGGCGCGTGAAGATCGGCCTGTTCATGGCCGTCGGGTTCCTGGCCTGGTTCACCGGCATGAACCTGCTGTTCTCGTTCACCACCGTGCAGTCCGGCGAGGGCGTCGGCAACGAGTTCCTGTACATCATCGCGGCGGTCATCGGCGGGTGCCTGCTCACCGGCGGGTACGGCTCGGCCATCGGCACCGCCACCGGCGCGTTCATCTTCGGGATGACCACCCAGGGCATCGTGTACGCGGGCTGGAACGCCGACTGGTTCAAGTTCTTCCTCGGCGCGATGCTGCTCGGCGCCACCCTCCTCAACCTCTGGGTCCGCCGGCGAACGGAGGCATCACGATGAGTGAAACGGCCACGCGGACGCCGCTGGTGCGGCTCACCGACTGCGAGAAGCGGTACGGCACGATCATCGCGTTGACCGGCGTGTCGCTGGAGGTCGACGCGGGCGAGGTGACCTGCGTGCTGGGCGACAACGGCGCCGGCAAGTCCACCCTCATCAAGATCATCTCTGGGATGCACCAGGCCGACGCCGGCACCTACGAGGTCGAGGGCGAGCCCGTACGCCTCGCGTCCCCGCGCGAGGCCCTCGAACGCGGCATCGCGACCGTGTACCAGGACCTCGCCGTTGTCCCGCTGATGCCGGTCTGGCGCAACTTCTTCCTCGGCTCGGAGGTCCGCAAGGGCGCCGGACCGCTCAGCCGGCTCGACATCCGGTTCATGCGCGACACCACGCGCACCGAGCTGCACAACATGGGCATCGACCTGCGCGACGTCGACCAGCCGATCGGCACCCTGTCGGGCGGCGAACGCCAGTGCGTCGCCATCGCCCGCGCCGTCTATTTCGGCGCGAAGGTGCTCATCCTCGACGAGCCCACCGCCGCGCTCGGCGTCAAGCAGGCCGGCGTCGTGCTCCGCTACATCATGCGGGCCAAGGCGCGGGGGCTCGGCGTCGTGTTCATCACCCACAACCCGCACCACGCGTACCCGGTCGGCGACCGGTTCCTGCTGCTGAACCGGGGGCGCCCGCTCGGCACGTACGCCAAGGACGAGATCACCCGCGAACGCCTGACGACCCTGATGGCCGGCGGCGAGGAACTCGAACAGCTCAGCCACGAGCTCGAAGGAGCGGCCGACGCCGACCTCGGCCGCGTCGCCGAGGAGCTCGAGCAGGAGGTCGCCGAGCTGTCGGGCCGGGCCGCGCCGCCCGAGCCGCCGGGCTCCTGAACCGGAGGAACATTGCGGGAACGGGTACTGGGCGTCGGGGTCATCGGCGCCGGGTGGATGGGGCACGTGCACGCCCGCGCGTACGCCCGGCTGCCGCACCACTATCCGGACCTGGGGATCCGGGCGCGCCTGGTCGCCGTGGCCGACACCGTCCCGGCCCAGGCCGAGGACTTCGCCGCCCGGTACGCCCCGGACCGCGTGCACGCGGACTGGGCGGCCCTGCTGAAGGACCCCGAGATCGAGGCGGTCAGTGTCACCGCGCCGAACGCGTACCACCGGGACATCGCGGTGGCGGCGGCCCAGGCGGGCAAGCACCTGTGGATCGAGAAACCGGTCGGCCTGACCGTCGAGGACGCCCGCGCGGCGGCCGAGGCCGTGGCCCGGGCGGGCGTCCAGGCGACCGTCGGGTTCAACTACCGGAACCTGCCCGCCGTCGCCCGCGCCCGGCGCCTGATCGCCGACGGCGCCATCGGAACGCCGACCCACGCTCGCGTCACCTTCCTCACCGACTACGCCGCGCACCCCGCCGGCGCGCTCACCTGGCGGTTCCTGCGGGCGCAGGGTGGCTCGGGCGCGCTCGGGGACCTCGGCTCCCACGGCGTCGACCTCGTACGGTTCCTCCTCGGCGACGTCGAACGGCTCGTCGCCGACACCGCCGTCTTCCTGCCCCGGCGCCCCCTCGCGGCGCCCGGCGGCAGCCACTACGCGGTCGTGGACACCCCCGACCAGCCGACCGGCGCGGTGGAGAACGAGGACTACGTCTGCGCCCTGCTGCGGACGAGCGGTGGGGTCCGGGTCACCTTCGAGGCGGGGCGCACCGAGGTGGGGGCGCAGAACACCTACGGCTTCGTCGTGCAGGGGAGCGAGGGGCTGGTCGGCTGGGACTTCCGGCGCGCCGGCGAACTGACGGTCGCGGCGGGCGGGGACTATCAGAACCAGCCCGCGGCGACCGTGTCCGCGGGCCCCGGGGACGGCGAGTACGCGCGGTTCCAGCCCGGGGCGGGCATCGTGATGAGCTACGACGACACCAAGGTCATCGAGGCCGCCGCGTTCCTGCGGAGCATCGACGAGGCAGTTCCGCACGGGCCGACCCTGGAGGACGCCGTACGGAGCGCCGAGGTCCTGGACGCGATGGCGCGGTCCGCGGCGGCGTCCGCCTGGATCGAGCCGTGATCGCCCATCCGCGGGCGCGTGATGCGCGAAGCGGTCGCCGTCTGCGCTAGAGTTGTTCCGCTCGCTCGCGGCGGGCACCGGGACGTGGCCTAGCTTGGTAAGGCGTCTGACTGGGGGTCAGAAGATCGTGGGTTCAAATCCCGCCGTCCCGACCAGGTGATGTCGCGAGACATCGGAATGGCCCCGAATCACTTTGATTCGGGGCCATTCGCTGTCATGCCGGGTTCACTCGCCGGCCGACGAGGCCGATCGGCCACCGACTTCCAGTGAAGGCCGACCGGGTCGGCGCTTACCGCGTCACCACCGGTCGATGCCCATCGTGTTCGCGGCGGAGTGGATCGCGTTGTAGTGCGGAATCGACATGTCGGCCCGCTTGTCCTTCGCGGGAAGGCCCGCGTCGGTCTGCCGGAATTCGTCGCGCGCCGCGGCCAGGAGGCTGGTTCCGTACCCGACGGGAACCTCGTCCTTCCCATGGATGATGTGCGACTTGGCCGCCGTCTGGCTTCCGGCGTTGGCCAGGATGCTCCGCGCCTGGTTGTACGCGGCCGGCTTGATCGTCTTCGGGTTCGCCGCGACCGTGTGCGTACCGGCCGCCACGTGGGCGTTCTCGGTCCCGACGGCGGCGGATGCGGAGGCGGATGCGACGGCGGCGACTGTGACCGCTGCCGCCACGGTGAGCCCGGTCCGGACGAGGAGCTTCATATGGTCCCTCTCTTGCTCGATACGGTGTTGCAAGCGGAGGTCTGCCCACGCTGAGGCACTCGATGAACACGAAAAGTCACCTGCTTGGCACGCGGCTACTGAACCCTCACCTCGGATCCGTGCGACCAGCCACCCGCTTCCCGACCCCGGTGGCATTGCCGGCACACGTAACCCGCTGAAGGTGATGGCGGATGGCAGCGGATGCCGCCGTCGTGAGGGAGCCGGCTCTGGCGGGTCGTCCGCAGGCGCTTGGGACGAGGGCATTTGGACACCGTCACAACACTTCTCGTTGTTTTCTGTGGCTTCTCCCGGATCGGCGTCCATGTCCCCCGCCGCATCATGGTGCCCAGGGCGCCGGCTCCGCGCCCGTGTCTCTGACCACTCGTGAAAGGAAGCCGGCGCCGGCGACGTCCGGGGACGGTCAACCGGCTCCCCGCCTGCTCAAGGACTGTGTGCTGACCGCCCTCAACATGACGATCACCGGCAGCTACAGCAACTCCACCGGCCAGGTCACGTTCTCGCATGCCCCGCTCAGCCTCACCAGCCCCGTGTGCGGTGCAGTGCCCTCCTCGTACCTGGACGCCGTCTACTGGACCAGCCCGCACCTCACGATCACCTGAGGCCGCGCCTCTCCTTCAGTCGCTGCGCAGGCGGGCGAGCCGGGTGCGGATTCCCGCGAAGTGCGCGACCATTGCCGCCTCGACGGCGTCCCGGTCCTGGGCGACCACGGCGGTGTAGATGTCGCGGTGCTTGCGGGCGACGTAGGCCGGGGTCTCGTCGGGGGCGCCCAGCTCGTCGCTGAGCTGGTGGAAGACCTGCCAGAAGGCGCCGAGGAGCCGGCCGACCAGCGGATTGCCCAACGGCCGGTAGAGCAGCTCGTGGAAGAGCCGGTCGGTCTCCGGTGAGACCGCGCCGACGAGCGCCTCGGCGTCCATCTGGTCGAGCACCTCGCGGGCGGGGGTCAGCAGGTCCACGAGGTTCGCACCGCCGTGCCGGTCGATCAGGCGCGCGGCCAGGCCGTTCTCCAGGACCTCGCGGATCTCGATCAGGTGGGCGAGGTGGCTCTGCTCGTCCTGCGGCCCGATGCGGCTGTGAAAGGCCAGCTCGTCGACCAGGCCGTTGAGCGACATTTGCCCGACGAACATGCCGAAGCCGTGGCGGATGTCGACGATGCCGACGGCCTGAAGGGCCTTCAGGGCCTCCCGGACGGAGTTGCGGCCGATGTCCAGCTCCTGCATCAGCTCGGACTCGGTCGGCATCGGGTCGCCGGCGGTCAACCCGCGTCGGACGATCAGCTCTTTGACCGCCTCCTGCACCTCGAACGCCCGGCTCAGCCGGCGGCCTCGAGCAGGAGTCGGCCCTCCGGGCCCGGCGAGGGGGCGGCCGTCGTGCAATGTCACGGACATCTCCTGGTCATCTGCTCTTGACGGGAAACGTAACCGACTTCTAGTCTCCGACGCTATCAGAGATGGGACGTGGGACGTCCCACCTTTGGCCTCCGAAATTCCGTGCCTACCTGACGAGCCCACCACCGGGAGACACCGTGAGCGCTCCTCGATCCGCCTTCAACCGCCGCGACTTCCTGCGCTACAGCGGGATAATGAGCGCTGCGGCCGCCCTCTCCACCACGGTCTCCGCGTGCGGTGGCCCCGCCTCGACCGGCTCGTCCGGCTCCGGTGGCAACAAGGACCTCGCCACCGTGGTCATCGGCTACGGCAACGACCAGACCTGGGACCCGACCATGACCGCGTCGGCGTTCGCCATGGCCGGCAACAACCACATCTACGAGGGGCTGGTCGACACCGACCCGATCACCCGCGCGCCGTACCCGGCGCTGGCCACGGCACTGCCCGCGGACACCTCGGCGACCTCGTGGAAGTTCACGCTGCGGCAGGGCGCCAAGTGGCACGACGGGCAGCCGGTCACCGTGGACGACGTGCTGTTCACGTTCGACCGCGTGCAGGACCCCTCCACCCTGGTGTCCTCCTTCTTCACCACGTGGCTGAAGGAGGTCCGCAAGGTCGACGAGACCACGGTCGAGCTCGTCTTCAAGTTCCCCTTCCCGGACGCGCTGCAGCGGCTGACCATCGCCAAGATCATGCCGAAGCACGTCTTCGGTCAGCCGGGCGCCTGGGACGCCGCCAAGAACGGCAAGGCGATCGGCTCGGGCCCGTACAAGATGACCGCGCACAACCCGAAGTCCAACACCATGTTCGAGGCGTTCGCCGACTACAACGGCCCCCGCAAGCCGGCGATCAAGAAGATGAACTGGCTGTCGATCGTGGACGCCTCGGCCCGGGTCGCGAAGATCTCCGGTGGCAGCGCGGAGGCGCAGATCGCCGACAACGTGCCGTACGCCAACATCGACCAGCTCCGCAAGCAGGGGCTGACCGTCGAGGGCGGCAAGGGCATGAACCACATGTTCCTGATGTTCAACACCGGCCAGAAGCCGTTCGACGACGTGCGGGTGCGCCAGGCGCTGCTCTACGCCATCGACACGAAGAAGATGATCGACGTGGCGCTCAAGGGCCACGGCACGCCGGCCAGCAGCTTCCTCAACAAGGAGAACCCGGCGTACGCCCCGGCCAAGACGGTCTACGACTACAACCCGGACAAGGCCAAGTCGCTGCTGTCCGCCGCGGGCGTGAAGAACCTGTCGGTCAACCTGATGGCGGTCAACGTGAGCTGGATCGCCGACTGCCTGCCGACGATCGCCAACTCCTGGAACGCCATCGGCGTCAAGACCTCGCTCGAGCCGCAGGACACCAGCGCGCTGTTCACGAAGATGGACCAGTCGCAGAACTACCAGGTCGTCGCGGCCGCCTCGAACCCCAACCAGTTCGGCCTCGACGCCGACCTGATCCTGCGTTACAACTACACGTCCGGCGGCACCTGGATGAAGTACACCAAGTGGGACAAGAGCTCGGACGCCAAGGCGCTGTTCGCGCTCATGGACCGCGCGACCCGGGAGTCGGACTCCGCCAAGAAGCTCGAGCTGCTGCACCAGTACCTCGACGTCATCGCCGAGCAGGCCGTGCTCTATCCGGTCCTGCACACCGAGCTGATGACCGCGTGGAACCCCAAGAAGCTCACCGGCGTCCGCCCGCAGGCGTACCCCGGCGTCAACCTGCTGCAGGCCAAGCGCCTCTGACCGCCCGCCTCCGTACCCCGATCCGAATCCTCAGGAGGCATCCGTGGCAGCGATCGCCAGAATGCTGGTGCGCCGCGTCCTCATCCTGATACCCATGCTGCTGGGCGTGGTCCTGTTCGTCTTCCTCATCATGCGGTTCTCCAAGAACAAACCGGAGTACGCCTACTTCCAGGGAGCCAACCCGACCGCGGCGCAGATCCACCGGTTCCAGGTGGACAACGGCCTGCTCGACCCGCTTCCCGTGCGGTACGTGCGGTTCGTCGGCCAGCTGCTGCGCGGCGACATGGGGACCAGCGCGCTCACCAAGGCGCCGGTGCGCAGCTCCATCGCCACCGCCCTGCCGCTGACCCTCCAGCTCACCCTGTTCGGCGTCGTCATCGCGATCGTGCTGTCGGTGCTGTTCGGCGTCATCGCGGCGATCTTCCGGGACCGCTGGCCCGACCAGGTCATCCGGCTCGTGTCGCTGATCGGGGTGGCCTCACCGGCGTTCTGGCTGGCGCTGCTGATGATCCAGTACCTGGCGGTCGACCGCGGTTGGTTCCCGACCGGTGGGTACATCAACCCGGCCGACTCCGTGAGCGGCTGGCTGCGGTCGCTGACGCTGCCGGCGCTCGCCCTGTCGCTGCCCATCGCGGCCTACCTCACCCGGATCATCCGCACGTCGATGGTCGAGGAACTCGACAAGGACTACGTGCGGACCGCCATCGGCAGCGGCCTGCCCCCGGTCGTCGTGGTCGGTCGCAACGTGCTGCGCAACGCGCTGATCAACCCGCTGACCGTGCTCGGCCTGCGGGTCGGCTACCTGCTCGGCGGCGCGGTCGTCATCGAGACGATCTTCGCGTTGCCGGGCATGGGCCAGCTCATGATCACCGCGGTGCGCAACGGCGACCCGGCGGTCGTGCAGGGCGTCGTGATCACCATCGCGGTCGGCTTCGTGGTCGTCAACCTCCTCATCGACGTCCTGTACCTGCTGGTCAACCCCCGACTGAGGAGCGCCGCCTGATGCGCAGTGGACTGGCGAACCGACTGTCGCGGGCGGGCATCGGCTTCCGGCGCCTCGGCCCGACGTCCTGGATCTCCCTGGCCGTCGTGGTCGTCATCATCCTCGCCGCGGTGCTCGCCCCGGTCTTGGCCCCGTACTCGCCGTACGTCCAGGAGGCCGCCGGCGGCGGCCCGAGCGCGTCGCACTGGATGGGTCTGGACAGCGCCAACCGCGACATCTTCACGCGCCTGCTGTACGGCGCGCGCTGGTCGCTGGTGATCGGGCTCGGCGCGACCGCCCTCGCGCTGGTCGCCGGTGCCGTGATCGGCGCGGTCGCCGCGACCTCGCGACGGTCCGTCGACGAGGCGATCATGCGCACGCTCGACGTCGTCATGGCCTTCCCCGGCATCGCGCTCGCCGCCGTGCTGGTGGCGGTGTTCGGCGGCAGCATCCCGGTGCTGGTCCTGGCCATCGCGTTCCTCTACATGCCGCCGGTGGCCCGTGTCGTACGGGCGAACGTCCTGGCCCAGTACGGCGAGGACTACGTCGCGGCCGAGCGGGTCATCGGCGCACGCGCCCCGCACATCCTGCTCCGGCACGTGGCCGTCAACTGCGCCGCGCCGGTCCTGGTGTTCTGCACGGTGATGGTGGCCGACACGATCGTGTTCGAGGCGTCCCTGTCGTTCGTCGGCGCGGGCGTGCGCCCGCCGGACCCGTCGTGGGGCAGCGTCATCGCCGACGGCCGGAACATGGTGCTCACCGGCGGATGGTGGGCCACCGTCTTCCCCGGCCTGCTGATCCTCATCACGGTGCTCGCCCTCAACGTCCTCGCCGAGGGCATCTCCGACGCCTGGGCCGCGCCGGCCGCGCGGCCGGCGGAGACGACGCGGGCCGCGGGCACCACGCGGCGGGCGGCACCCGGCCCGGTGACCGAGCTGAAGGGGCTCATGGAGGCCGGCCGGCGCCTGGCCGAACGCGCCCGGCCGCTGCTGGACAGCGAGCCCATCGTGCGGGTGAAGGACCTGCGGATCGGCTTCGACGACCGCCACGACGGCGTCGACATCGTGGACGGCATCTCCTTCGACGTACGGCCGGGCGAGGTGCTCGGCCTGGTCGGCGAGTCCGGCTGCGGCAAGTCCCTGACCGCACTGACGATCATGGGCCTGCAGCCGCAGGGCGCGCGGGTGGACGGCGAGATCACCTTCGACGGCCGCGACCTGCTGTCGATGTCCAAGGGGGACCGGCGGCGGCTGCTCGGCCACGACATGGCGATGATCTACCAGGACGCGCTGTCGTCGCTGAACCCGGCGATGACCGTACGGGCGCAGCTCAAGCAGGTCGTCCGGCGCGGCGGCCGGCGCACCCCGGCGGAGCTGCTGGAGCTCGTCGGGCTCGACCCCGCCCGCACGCTCTCGTCCTACCCGCACGAGCTGTCCGGCGGGCAGCGCCAGCGGGTGCTCATCGCGATGGCCCTCTCCCGCGACCCGAAACTGATCGTCGCGGACGAGCCGACGACGGCGCTGGACGTGACCGTGCAGGCGCAGGTGATCGAGCTGCTGCTGCGGCTGCGCGAGGAACTGGACTTCGCGCTCATCCTCGTCTCCCACGACCTCGCCCTGGTCGCCGACGTCACCGACCGGGTGGTCGTCATGTACGGCGGGCAGATCGTGGAGAAGGGGGCGACCCCGGCCGTCGTCGGCAATCCCGCCCACCACTACGCGCGCGGCCTGCTGGGCTCGGTCCTGTCGCTGGAGTCCAACGCGGAGCGCCTCACCCAGATCCCGGGCGTCGTGCCCTCGCCCGCGGACTTCCCGGCCGGCTGCCGGTTCGCCGACCGGTGCCCCGCCGCCACCGAGGTCTGTCACGCCGAGACCCCACACCTGGAGGGACGAGGCCGCCTGCACGTGGTGGCCTGTCACCATCCGGCGGCCGACGTCTCGGCCTCCCTGTCCGCCGCCGGCGCGGCCACCGCGCCTGCCGACCCGCCGGAGGGTTCGTGATGTCCGAGGCGATTCTCGAGCTGACCGATGTCCATGTCGTGCACAAGGCGCGCTCCGGCGGCCTGTTCACGCGTGACCGCGTGTACGCGCTGACCGGCGCGGACCTGACCGTGCGACCCGGTGAGACGATCGGCGTCGTCGGCGAGTCCGGCTGCGGCAAGTCGACCCTCGCCCGGGTGCTGGTCGGCCTGCAGCGGCCGACCGCCGGCACCGTCGCCTTCGAGGGGCGCGACGTCTGGTCGATGTCCGGCGCCGCCCGCCGCGAGGCCATCGGGTCGAGCATCGGCATGGTCTTCCAGGACCCGTCCACGGCCCTGAACCGCCGCCTGCCGGTCCGCCGGATCATCCGCGACCCGCTCGACGTGCAGCGCGTCGGCACCCCGGACGAGCGCGAGGAACGCGTCCGCGAGCTCATCGACCTGGTCGGCCTGCCCGCGAGCGCGGCGGACCGGCTGCCCGCCCAGCTGTCCGGCGGGCAGCGGCAGCGGGTGGCGATCGCCCGCGCGCTCGCGCTGCGGCCACGGCTGCTGGTCGCCGACGAGCCGACCAGCGCGCTCGACGTCTCGGTCCGCGCGCAGATCCTCAACCTGCTGCAGGACCTGAAGGAGCGGTTCGGCCTCGCCATGGTCTTCGTCTCCCACGACATCCAGACCGTGCGGCGGATGAGCGATCGGGTCGTGACGATGTACCTCGGCCGGATCGTCGAGCAGACACCCGCCGAGGCCGTGCCGGGCGCGGCCCGGCATCCGTACACGCGGGCGCTGTTCTCCGCCACGCCGGGCCTGCTGTCCCCGATCGACCCGATCCCGCTGACCGGCCCGGTCCCGTCGGCGACCCGGCCGCCCTCCGGCTGCCCCTTCCGCACCCGGTGCTGGAAGGCCGACGAGACCTGCGCCGCCGAGATGCCCGGCCCGGAGGAGGACGCCGGCGGCTTCTTCCGTTGCCACCACCCCGTCCTCGCCGGCGCGACCGACCGCGAACTCATCACCCAAGCACAGGAGCGTTCATGAGCAACGCCGCACCGCTGTCCGGCGTCATTCCCCCCGTCTGCACCCCGCTGACCCCGGAGCGGGAGGTGGACACCGCCTCGCTGACCCGGCTGGTGGACCATCTGCTGGAGGGCGGAGTGCACGGGCTGTTCGTCCTCGGCTCGTCGTCGGAGGCCGCGTTCCTGCCCGACGGGCACCGCCGGACCGTGCTGGACACCGTGGTCGGCCACGTCGCGGGGCAGGTGCCGGTGCTGGCCGGCGTCATCGACATGACCGCGCCCCGGGTCGCCGACCACGCGCGGGCGGCGGCCGAGGCCGGCGCCGACGCCCTGGTGGCGACCGCGCCCTTCTACGCCCGCACCCATCCGGCGGAGATCGCCACGCACTTCCGGACGGTCGCGGCCGTGGCGGACGTCCCGGTGTACGCCTACGACCTGCCGGTGGCCGTGCACAGCAAGCTCACCGCGAACGTGCTGCTGGAGCTTGCCGCCGACGGCGTGCTCGCCGGGCTGAAGGACTCCAGCGGCGACGACGCCGGGCTGCGGGAGGTGATCCTGGGCCGCCGCGACCGCGGTCTGGAGTCCTTCGCGGTGCTGACCGGCTCGGAGCTGACCGTCGACTCCGCGCTGTGGATGGGCGCCGACGGCGTCGTCCCCGGCCTGGGCAACGTCGACCCGCACGGCTACGTGCGCCTGTACGACGCCGCGGCACGGGGCGACTGGACCGCCGCGCGCGAGGAGCAGGAGCGGCTGTTCCGCCTCTTCGGGCTGGTGCACGTCGGCGGCCCGCACATGGGCCGCAGCTCCTCCGCGCTGGGGGCGTTCAAGGCGGCGCTGTTCCTGTGCGGCGTCATCGCCCACCCGACGACCGCGCTGCCGCAGGTGCCGCTCGACGGCGCCGAGATCGACCAGGTCAAGTCCTTCCTGTCCGAAGCCGCCCTCATCTGACCCGTACGGAGGCCAGCGTGGCTCACCTCAGGTTCCCCCGCCGTACCGCGGCCGTGGCGCTCCTCGCCGCGGCGCTGCCGCTCGCGTCCGCCGGCGCCGCATCGGCGAAGACGGCGCCGGAGTTCGACGAACAGGTGCTGTTCGCCCAGCACACCGACGGTTACTACTGCTTCCGCATCCCCGCCGTCGTCCAGGCGCTCGACGGCACCCTGCTCGCCTTCGCCGAGGGCCGGGTGAACGGCTGCGGCGACTCCGGCGACATCGACCTGGTGCTGAAGCGCTCCACGGACGGCGGCCGCACCTGGGGACCCCTCCAGGTCGTCCTGCCCGGCAACGGCGACACCCGCGGCAACCCGGCCCCGGTCGTGGACCGGCGCACGGGCCGGATCGTCCTCATGACGACCTGGAACCCCGGGAACAACGACACCATCCGCCACCCGTTCGTGCAGTACAGCGACGACGACGGCGCGACCTGGTCCGGGGCGCGCGACCTGACCGGTGAGATCGTGAAGCCGGAGTGGAACTCCTGGTACGCCACCGGGCCCGGCCACGCCGTCCAGCTCCAGCACGGGCCGCACAAGGGACGCCTCATCGTCCCGGCCAACCACGAGGGCGACGGCGGCGCGCTGAAGGGCGGGCCGCAGGGCGGCCACCTCAACTACAGCGACGACGGCGGCCTCACCTGGAAGATCGGCGCCGACGACACCCGCCGCACCAACGACGTCAGCCCCGGTGAGCTCAGCGCGACCGAGCTCCCCGACGGCAGGATCTACGTCAACGCCCGCGACAACACCGGAACCGACCCCGGCAACCGGAACACCGCCACGAGCAGCGACGGCGGCCTGACCTTCGACCACCCGTTCCGCACCCTCCCGAAGCTCACCGCGCCCAAGGTCCAGGGCTCGGTCCTGAGCGTCGGCAAGCGCGTCTACCTGTCCGTGCCCGACCACCCGGTGACCCGCGAGGTCATGGCGGTCCGCACCTCGGCCGACAACGGGCGTGACTTCCAGAAGGTCGGCAAGGTCATCAACTGGGGCCCGTCCGCCTACTCCGACCTCGTGAGCCTCGGCGGCGACCGGCTCGGCCTGCTGTACGAGGCGGGGCAGGCCGGCCCGTACGAGCAGATCCGGTGGGCGCGGTTCAACACCGCCTACCTCGCGACGCCCAACGGCACTCCGCCGGGCCTGCCCAAGCCGCCGCAGCCCGGCCCGACCACCCCGGACGGCTCCGGCCACCACAATGACGGCTACGTCCGCGGCGGCATGACCGCGGCCGATGAGTTCGACGGCGTGGACGACTTCGTCCAGGTGCCGTGGAACCGCTCCCTGGACCTCGGCTCCGGCGACTTCACCTGGTCGGCGCGGATCCGCTACGGCGACACGTCCGGCACGCACTCGATCCTGTGGGCCTACCGCGTCGGCAGCGGCGCGCCACAGATCTGGCTGCGGGCCGAGCCGGCGAACAAGCGGCTCATCGGCACCGTCGGGACCGGTTCGGGCACCGCCATGGTGAGCACCGCGCAGCCTTACAACGACGGCCAGTGGCACGACGTCGTCCTGCGACGCGCCGGGGGACGGCTCACGCTCAGCGTCGACGGGCAGGCCACCTCGGTGGCCGACCCCGGCGGGTCGGTGACCGAGGGCAGGCAGTTCACGATCGACGGCATGGACGTCGGCCAGCGGCTGGACGGAGCGCAGCGCTTCCACGGCTCCGTCGCGGACGTACGGGTCTTCGCCCGCGCGGTCCCGGACGAGGAGATCGCGACCGCCCGCCGCGACCTGCGGCTGTGGCTGCCGCTCGACCGGATCGACGCGGAAGGCGCGAACGACCGATGAACCGGATCGACGGTCTGCGGGACCGCGTGGGCATCGCCTACGGCGGTGACTACAACCCCGAGCAGTGGCCCGAAGAGGTCTGGGACGATGACGTACGGCTGATGAAGGAGGCCGGCGTCTCCCTCGTCAGCGTCGGGATCTTCTCCTGGGCGTCGGTCGAGCCGCGGCCGGGGGAGTACGACTTCGGCTGGCTCGACCGGGTGCTGGACCGGCTGGCCGCGGGTGGCGTCGCGGCGTGCCTGGCGACCATGACGGCCTCGCCGCCGCCCTGGCTCACCAATCTGCACCCCGAGATGCTCACCGTACGAGCGGACGGCTCGACGATCTCGCCGGGCGGACGGCAGCACTACTGCCCCTCCAGCCCGGTCTACCGCGAGCACGCCGTACGCCTGGCCGAGCAGGTCGCCGCCCGCTACGCCGGTCACCCGGCCCTGGCCATCTGGCACGTGAACAACGAGTACGGCAACGTCATCCCCTGCCACTGCGACGTGTCGGCGGCGGCCTTCCGGCGCTGGCTCGCGGACCGGTACGGCTCCGTGGAGGGCCTCAACGAGGCGTGGTCGACGCGGTTCTGGGCGCAGGGCTACGGGTCCTTCGAGGAGGTGCTGCCGCCGCGCTCGCCGGCGCCGTTCACCAACCCCGCGCAGGAGCTGGACTACGCGCGGTTCACCTCGGACGAACTGCTCGCCTGCTACCTGGCCGAGAAGGAGGTGCTGAACCGCGTCACGCCGGACGTGCCGGTCACCACCAACTTCCCGCCGTCGCTGCGGCCGGTCGACCAGTGGGCCTGGGCCCCGCACGTCGACGTCATCGGGTACGACGCCTACCCCGATCCGCTCGACCCCGGCACCGAGGCCAAGATCGCCTTTTCCTACGACGTCATGCGCTCACTGCGCGACGGGCAGCCGTGGCTGCTGATGGAGCAGGCCCCCGGCGCGGTGAACTGGCGGCCCCGCAACGCCCCCAAGCCGCGCGGCGCGATGCGGCTGTGGAGCTGGCAGGCCGTCGCGCACGGCGCCGACGCGGTCATGTTCTTCCAGTGGCGGCAGTCCCGCGGCGGCGCGGAGAAGTTCCACTCCGCGATGGTCCCGCACGGCGGCCCGTCGACCCGGATCTTCGACGAGGTGCGCGAGCTGGGCCGGGAGCTGGCCGCCGCCCGCGGCCTGGCCGGCGCACGGGCGCCGCGGGCCGACGTGGCGATGGTGCTGGACTGGCCGAGCTGGTGGGCGCTCGAGGGCCCGGCCCACCCCAGCTCCGACCTGCGCCTCCTCGAGGCCGCCTGGGCCTGCCACCGCCCGCTCCACGACGCCGGCGTCGCCTGCGACGTCGTACGCCCGGACGCTGACCTGTCCGGGTACCGGCTCGTCGTCGTGCCGAACCTCTATCTGACCTCCGAGGGCGCCGCGCGCAACCTGGAGCGGTACGTCGAGGAGGGCGGCACGCTCGTCATGTCGTTCTTCTCGGGCATCGTGGACCCCTGCGACCGGGTCCACCTGGGCGGCTACCCGGCGCCGTTCCGGCGGATGCTCGGCCTGACCGTCGAGGAGTTCCACCCGCTGGCCGAGGACGCCTCCGTCGGGCTGTCCCAGGGGTCGGGGAGCCTGTGGTCCGAGGAGGTCCGTCTCGAGGGCGCCGAGGCCGTCGAGCGCTTCACGACCGGCGCGCTCGCGGGGGAGCCCGCCGTCACCCGGCACCGCTTCGGCCGCGGCGACGCGTGGTACCTCGCCACCCGGCCCGACCCGGCGACCATGCGCGGGCTCCTCGACCGCGTCCGTGAGGCGGCCGGTGTCGAACCGGTCCTGCCCGGCCTGCCCGACGGCGTCCAGGCCCGCGCGCGGGACACCGAGGACGGCCGGTGGTACGTCGTGCTGAACCACGGCGCCGAGCCCGCCGACGTGCCCCTGCCGACGGTGATGCGCGACGTGCTGACCGGAGCGGAGCCGACCACCTCGGTGCGCCTGGACCCACGCGGAGTCGCCGTGCTACGCCCGGCCTGACCGCGTCACCGAGCGCGCCGCCCACTTCAGCACCTGGGTGGCACGGGCCACCGCCTTGCCACCCAGGGCCGCGCCGACGACGACTCCGCCGAGGAGGGCGACGCCGCCGACGAGAAGACGAAGGGGGCCGAACGACGCCGGCAGCAGCCAGATCAGGGACAGGCCGGCCATCCCGCAGAGCATCGACACCGCGAGCACGACGACGACGATGACAGCGGCGGCCAGGCCCGCGCCGCGAGGAGAGGTCCGCAGCCGCCGGTAGCCCGGCGCCCGCCGCCACAGGCGTGCGCCGTCCCGGCGCTGCGGCCGGGGCAGTCCCGCCCTGCCGCAGAAGGCGACCAGGTCCGCGCTCCAGGCGCCTTTGGCGCGCAGCAGCATACGGTCCTCGCCGTCGAGGAGGACCAGCCCCTCGCTCGGACCGCTCCGGTACCGCCGCCGGTAGTAGTGGCCCAGCGCCTTCACCGACGACCGTGGGACGGTCACACGCTGGTCGCCGAAGCCGTAACCGACGAGCAGGTCACCTTCGACGCGAAGCCGCACGGGCGTCCGGTCGAGCAGATCGCGCGCCGGCCTCTGGGGCCGCAACTCCCCGGCCCCGCCGCCCGAGCCGCCATCACCTTGTGGATTCGTCCGATGATGGCCCTTCTTGGCCCGTTCTGTGCCCACTGCGGCATGGTATCCAGCGGAAACGCCGGCGGGATGAACCGAAGGCTCTCAGCGCGCGAATGGGCGGTTCGACATCACCGTGCGCACAACCGGTCCAATGCCGACTGGCTCTCATCGTCCGCGGCGCGGAAGATCAGCAACCGCTGATCCGGATCTTGAAGCGGCATGAGCACTTCGAAATTTACCGCGATCGCACCGACGTCAGGATGCCGCATCACCTTGCGCCCGCGGCCGTTGACCTCGATTTCCCGCTCGGCCCACAATCGCGCGAAATCCTCGTCACGAGTGATGAATTCGGCAATGAGGCCGGTCAACGCCCGATCCTCCGGATGCGCGGCCCACGCGGCGCGCAGGTGCGCGATGCCCTCCCGCACGACGCGTTCCCGATCGACGTAGAACTCGCGTATCTCCGGATGCAGCAGGCACAGCCACATGGAATTGCGCTGCGATGGAGGAAGGGTGTCGAAATCCAGTAGCAGCCTCGTCATTTCGCGGTTCCAGGCCAGGATGTCGTAGCGGTGGTTCATCAGCATGACCGGCAGCGGCGACAGGTCGGCGACCAGTCGGGCCAGCGGCGGTGCTGCGGCGGTGGCGGGCGTGCCGGCGTCGCGGGGGCGCTGCTGGGCCAGGTCGTAGAGGTAGGCGCGTTCGACGGGGGCCAGGCGCAGCGCCCGGGCCAGCGCCTCCACCACGTCCGCCGAGGGCCGCAGCCCGCGCCCCTGTTCCAGCCGCACGATGTAGTCGACGCTGATCCCGGCCAGTTCGGCGACCTCTTCGCGGCGCAGTCCCGGGGTCCGCCGGGCCTGCCGACGCGACGGCAGACCGAGGTCACGCGGGTCCAGTCGTTCGCGACGGGCCCGCAGGAACGCGGCCATCTCCTGTGCCGTGTCCACGGTGTGGGTGATCATGCCCGTTCCAACAGCCAGGGTAGGACCGGCGTTCCCAGGAACCTCTTTCCCTTAACCCCGGCTCGCGGCGGTCGCAGCCTTGTTCTCGGCAACGGACCACGAGCGCAGGAGGACACGATGTCGCTCACCCTCGACACCTACCGGCTGCTGGGCCGCTCCGGGCTGCGGGTATCACCGCTGGCGCTGGGCGCGGCGACCTTCGGCACCGATTGGGGCTGGGGAGCCGAGCAGGACGAGGCGCGGAAGCTGTTCGACCTCTACGTCGAGCGAGGCGGCAACTTCATCGACACCGCCAACACCTACACCAATGGTAGTTCCGAGCGTCTGCTGGGCGAATTCACCCGCGACAATCGCGAAAGCCTGGTGCTGGCAACGAAATACACGACGCTGCGCCGGCCCGGCGACCCGAATTCCGGGGGAAGTCACCGTAAGAGCCTGTTCGCTTCGGTGGAAGCGAGTCTGCGACGGCTCAATACGGACTACATCGATCTGCTCTACCTGCACGTGTGGGATTTCACGACACCGGTCGAGGAGATCCTGCGCGGCATGGACGATCTGGTGCGGCAGGGCAAGATCTTGTACGTGGCGATCTGCAACGCCCCGGCCTGGCAGGTGTCGCGCATGCAGGCGATCGCCGACCTGCGCGGCTGGTCGCCGCTGGTCGCGCTGCAGATCGAATACAACCTGATCGAGCGTGCCGGGGAACGTGACCTGATCCCCATGGCACGGGAGATGGGGCTGGGGGTGATTCCGTATTCACCCCTGGCCGGCGGGGTGCTCACCGGCAAGTACGGCCGCGACGACCTGACCGCGACGAACGTCGCGTCCGGCGACGGCACCCGCAAGAGCTTCAACCTCGCCTTGGGCATGCTCACCGAGCGTAACCTGGCCATCGCCGATGTCGTGAAGGAGGTCGCCACCGAGCTGGGCCGCACACCCGCCCAGGTCGGGCTGGCCTGGACCCTGCGGAATCCGAGCGTGACGGCACCGATCATCGGCGCCCGCACCCCCGCGCAGCTGGAGGACAATCTGGGCGCCCTGGAGGTCGACTTCACCGCCTCCCAGCTGGGCCGCCTCGACGAGGCCGGCGCGATCGGACTCGGCTTCCCGCACGACATGCTCGCCAGCGACCACATCCGCAATGTGACCGCAGGCGACCTGAAGATCGAGACCCGCCGCTGATATCCGATCGAGGGCCTAGGGCGGCACGACCGCCGTCCTGGGCTCTGTTGGGTCGTGGGTCAGGATCGGCGCCCGGCTTCACTGGAGGGCGCGCAGAGGACTCGGTCAAGGCTGCCGAGATCAACGCGCTAATGGGGTGAAGCATGACAAGCCGGGCCCTCCCGGAGCCGTTCTCCGAGCCTTTGGCGCGCCGGGCGGATGGAGCCGGGACTCGCGGCGGGTCGCCGGAGCCCATCTTCCGGAGCTTCAGGTGGCCGGGTCGCGTCGGTCGGCGGGCGGGTTCAGCAGGGCGCTCGCGGAGTCATGGATCTTGGTCAGCGCGCTGAGGAGGTGCCGGCGTTCGTCCGGGGTGAGGTCGGCGGTGACCCTTTCCTCGATCAGCCGCCGTTCCCTCTCGATGGGCTCCTGAAGCGCGCGTCCGGCGTCGGTGAGCCAGAGCCGGACCAGGCGGTTGTCCCGGTCGTCGCGACGGCGGGTGAGCAGGCCGGCGGTGGCCATCCGGGTGGCCGCCTTGACCACGTTGGCGGTGGTGACGTTCAGCGCCGCGGCGACCTCGCCGGGCGTGCGGCCGTCCTGCCGCCACAGCACCGCGAGCAGGTGATCCTGGCCGAGATGCAGGCCGTGCCGTCGCACGGCGGCCTCGGCCACCGCCCGGACCGCCTTCGAGGTCTTGCCGTGCAGGTCCAGGAACTCGGGCATCGCAGGGCCTCCAGTGATCTCTCGCGGATCCCGGCGTCCGCCGGTGCGGCACGGGCCGATTGACAGTAGATCGTTAACCGGTTAGCGTTCTCGCGAATTCATTAACCGGTAAACGACTTGAGGGGTCCTCATGATACTGGTCACCGGCGCGACCGGGAACGTCGGCCGCGAGCTCACCCGTGAGCTGGACGCCGCCGGCGCGAGCTTCCGCGTCCTGGTCCGCGACCCGGCCCGCGCCGCCGCCCTGCCCGAGCGCGCCGAACGCGTCGTCGCGGACCTGGGCGACCCGGCGACGCTGCCGCCCGTCTTCGCCGGCGTCGACCGGCTGTTCCTGCTCACCCCCGGCATCGGCCTCGACCACACGGCCCACGCCGTCGCCGCCGCCCGGGCCGCCGGCGTGGGCCACATCGTGCACCTGTCCTCCTTCAACGTCCTCGGCGACCCGATGCCCGCCATGGGCCGCTGGCACCACGAACGCGAGCAGGTGATCCGCGCCTCCGGGATCCCGGCCACGTTCCTGCGGCCCGGTGGCTTCATGACCAACGCCTTCGACTGGCTGCCCACCGTCCGGGAGGGCGGCTACGTCCTCGACCCGATCGGCCCCGGCCGCTACGCGCCGATCGACCCGGCCGACATCGCCGCCGTCGCCGCCCTGGCCCTGACCGGTGACGGCCACCAGGGCCGGGAGTACGTCATCACCGGGGACGAGCTGTTCACCGTCGCCGAACAGGTCGAGATCCTCGCCGCGGCGGCCGGCCGGGACATCGAGGTCCGGGCGGTGGCCACCCCGCAGGAGGCCGTCGCCTCCCGCTTCCCCCACGGAGCGCCCCCGGCGCTGGCCGACGCCATCATCGAGGGGTTCGCGCTCATGCGCGCCGACACCGCCGGATTCCGCACCGACACCGTGGAGCGCCTGCTCGGCCGTAAGCCCCGTACCTTCGCCGACTGGTGTGCCCGCAACGCCGACGCCTTCCGGCGGGCCACCGCCTGACCGCGTCGCGGTCAGCGGGTGGGGGAGGGGCGGTGGCCGAGGCGCTGGGAGAGGATGGCGGCGCCCTTGCGGACCAGGGCGCTCCACTCCTCGCGCCGCCGGTCGTCCCAGCGGATGCTCGGCACCGAGATGCTCATCCCGGCGACCATGGCGGGCGTGTGGTCGTAGACGGGTGCGGCGACGCAGAACACGGCCTCGTTCGACTCGCACTCGTCGTACGACAGGCCCTGCCGCCGGATGTCGTCCAGGTGCGCCCGCAGCCGTACGGGCGAGGTGACGCTGTGGTCGGTCATGGCGGTCAGCTCGCCGTCGAGCGGGTAGGCGGCGTCCAGGGCCTCGGAGGTCAGGCCGGACAGCAGCATCTTGCCGACGCCGGTGCAGTGCGCCGGCAGGCGCCGTCCCACGGCGGAGACCATGCGGACGGGATGGGTGCTGTCGGCCTTGGCGATGTACACGACGTCCGTTCCGTCGAGGACCGCGACGTGGACCGTCTCGTCGCATTCGGCGGCGACGAGCTGGGCGGCCTCGCGCGCCTCGTGGGCGAGGTCGAGCTGGTCGGCGAAGACGCTGCCGAGCTGGAACAGCCGCATGCCCAGGCGGTAGCGGGTCGGCTGCCCGGGCGTCGGGATGAGATAGGCCCGCTCGGTCAGCGTGGTGACCAGTTCGTGGACCGTCGTCCGCGGCAGCCCGAGGCGTTCGGTGATCTCCGGAGCGGACAGGGTGGGCCGGTCCAGGAACAGCTCGAGGATGTCGAGGGCACGAGTCACCGCCGGTACCGCACGCCCCATCACGGCCGCCTTCCCGAACGCCGTACGAAATCCCGGACAGACTAGGAAGCCTCCTCCGGCGGTGTCAATGATCCGCTCTTACCGCCGGCCGGGCCTCCGTCCGGGTGAACGGACGGTCGTCCCGCTCTCACGTTCCGTGGAACTGGCCTGATGAGGCCATGAGCGTCCATGCCGCCGATTCCGGTGCTATCACTCGATGTATCGACATCGAAGCGGAGAGTGGTCATGGCGAGGAACGGCGGCGGGCCGTACGACGAGATCCTCTACCTGACGGCCGGGCTGGCCGACCTGGTGACGGGCGGGCTGCGGGGCGCCGCCCGGCGCCTTCCCGGCCTCGCGGAGGTACGAGAGGAGTTGCGGGCGCGCGGCGAGCTGGCGGTCCGGCGCACCGGCCCGGAGCCCGAGTCGCACATGGAGGTGCTGGCCCGCCGGGTCGCCGAGCGGGGCGCGGATGACTGACCTGCGGTTCCGGGTCGACCGCGCCCTGACGGAGTTCGTCGAGACCGAGCTCGGCGAGCTGCTCGCGCTCGACGGAGGGCTCACGCCCGTCGCCGAGCAGATGCGCGCCTCGATCGCCGGCGGCAAGCGGATCCGCCCGGCGTTCTGCTACTGGGGGTGGCGGGCGTCGGGTCAGCCGGACACCGACGCGATGGTACGGGCGGCGGCGGCCCTGGAACTGGTGCACGCCGCGGCGATCGTCCACGACGACATCATCGACCGGAGCCCGCTGCGGCGCGGCCGCGTGACGGCGCACGAGAGCCTCGGCGACGGCCTGGCCATCATGATCGGGGACCTGCTGATGGCGTGGGCGGGGCAGCTCTTCCACGCGTCGGGTCTGCCACGGACGTTCCTGGCCCGGGCCCTGCCCGTCTGGGCCACGATGGGCCGCGAGCTGGTGGCCGGCGAGTGCCTGGAGATCCTCCGCACCGGAGGCGCGCCCGACCTGGCCCGTTCCCTGGCGATCGTGCGGTTCAAGACCGGGTCGTACACCGTCGAGCGACCGCTGCAGATCGGCGCCGTGCTCGGGGGAGCCGACCCCGCGACGCTGCGCACGCTGGCGGCGTACGCGCGTCCGCTCGGTGAGGCGTTCCAGCTCCGTGACGACCTGTGGGGCGTGTTCGGCGACCCCGCGCGGACCGGCAAGTCGGCCCTGGACGACTTGACGGGCCGCAAGCCGACCGCGTTGCTGGCCCTGACACTGGCCCGGGCGACGGGGCCCGACCGGCGGCGGCTGGGCGACCTCATCGACGGTCCGGTCGCCCCGTCCGACGCCGCCGAGATCCGGGACATCATGCGGCGGTCCGGTGCGCCCGACGAGGTCCGGCAGATGATCGACGACCGCGCCGAGACCGCTCGCGCGGCGCTCCACGGCTCCCGGCTGGCCCCCGAGGCCGCCACCGCCCTGACCCGACTGATCTGCGAGGCGACCGCTGATGAATGAGTACACCGACGAGTACCTGGACGGCCTGCGCCTCAAGGGCGACGACCTGGCCGACGCGACCGTCGAGGCGCTGTTCGCCGGAGCGGGGGTGGCCAGGTTCAACACGCTCATGCGCTGGTTCGCCGTCTCCGGCCAGGCGCTGCCCGAGGACGTCCCCGACGCCGCCCGTGACTACCTGGAGGCGACGGCGACTCCGCCGGAGTGGGTCGACTGGGCGGTCATGGAGCGGGCCCGGCAGTTCTTCATCGACAACGACGTGCACATCTCGACCGCCCTGTCGTTCGCGGCGATGCCGGCGTGTTACGTCGTCCCGCACATCGCCAAGCTGCTGTCCGCGACGCACTCGCTGGCCTACCCGTCGCGGCGCATGGCCGAGACCGGGCAGTTCACCGTGTACCTCATGCGACCGGACGCGTTCGAGGCCGGTGGCCGGTTCCTCCCGGCGGCACAGAAGGTCCGGCTGCTGCACGCCTCCATCCGCCGTCACCTGAAGGAGGCGGGCAAGTGGCCGGAGCCCGTCCCGATCTGCCAGGAGGACATGCTCGGCGGGCTGATGATGTTCAGCATCCAGGTGCTGGACGCACTGCACCGCATGGGCGTCCACATCACTCCCGACGGCGCCGAGGCGTACTACTACGCCTGGCGGGTGGTGGGCGCGGTCCTCGGCTGCGACCCGGCGACCATTCCGCCCGACCTCGAGGCGGCCCGCCGGTTCTCCGACCGGTACATGTTCCGCCACATGGGGCCGTCCCCCGAAGGGGCACACCTCACCGGGCAGTTGATCGAGATGTACGAGGGGGTCGTCCCCGGCACGCTCCTGGACCCGGTGGTCCCCGCGCTCATCCGCTTCCTGGTCGGCGACACCACGGCCGACTGGCTCCAGGTCCCGCGGTCGCGCTGGGACTCCGTCATCGGGGTCGCCCCGGTCCTCCTCGGCGCGCTCGAACGCCTCGAGGACCGCGGGCCCTGGGCCGCGCAACTGTCCGACCGGCTCGGCCGCCTGGTCTCGGTGCTCGAACTGTCCTCCCTGACCCGGGGGCGCGTCATGCACTACGCCATCCCGCAGGAGCTGAAGGCCGAGTACGGCGTGCGCTCACCGATCTCCCGCTGGACCCCGCCGCCCCCGGCAGACCTCTCCTGAATTCCGCGCGAGGATCCGCGATATCGGACACCAGGCGCTTTTGGTGTGATATTTCGCTAACGGTCGATTGTCGGGCGCGAAGTCCTTTTACAAAGGTCGACGATGACGTCCCTTGACAGCTTTCGCGGGGGAATTTAGCGTCTGCCCGCAGACCTCGGACAACGTTCGAAATATCGAACAGAGTGGACGGTCTGTAGCGGGCAGGCCACCGGCCTCTTCGCGGCTTCCTGGCAATGGCGCACATCGGAGACCGCCTGATCGGGGGCGGGCGGCGGATGCGCATCCTGGCCGTTCGCGGCCACAGAAAGGAGCTTTCGTGCCCCTCCGCCCCAAGAAGACCCTCCTGATCGGCGTCGCCGCGCTCGCAGCGCTGGTGACCGGTATGCTGCCCGCGGTGAACGCCACCGCAGCGCCGAGCCCGACCATCTCCAAGGACCTGTTCGGCACGCTGTCCGACGGCACCAAGGTGTGGCGCTACACCCTCAGCAGCAGCGCCATCAGCGTCAAGATCATCACGTACGGCGGCATCGTCCAGCGGCTCGACGCCCCCGACCGGCACGGACACCGCGCCAACGTGGTGCTCGGCTTCCCCAAGCTGGACGACTACGTCGCCAAGAACAACCCGGGGCCGTACTTCGGCGCGCTGATCGGCCGGTACGGCAACCGCATCGCCAAGGGCACCTTCACGCTCGACGGCACGACCTACCACCTGCCGCTCAACAACAACGGCAACTCCCTGCACGGCGGTCCGAAGGGCTTCGACACGAAGGCCTGGACCGCCACCCCCGTCAAGACCAAGGACGCGGTCGGGGTGCGGCTCGACTACACCAGCCCGGACGGGGACATGAACTACCCCGGCACCCTCAAGGCCTCCGTGACGTACACGCTGAGCGGAGGATCCCTGCGCCTCGACTACCGTGCCACCACGGACAAGGCCACGATCGTCAACCTGACCAACCACTCCTACTTCAACCTCGCGGGGGAGGGGTCCGGCGGCATCTACGACCACCGGCTGCGCCTCAACGCGGACCGCTACACCCCCGTCGACTCCACCCTCATCCCGACCGGGCAGCTCGCGCCGGTCGCCGGCACGCCGATGGACTTCACCAAGGCCACGCCGATCGGCGCGCGCATCCGGGACGGCTTCCAGCAGCTCGCCTACGGGCAGGGCTATGACCACAACTGGGTGCTGAACGGCTCGGGCTTCCGGCTCGCCGCCGAGGTCGGCGAGCCGACGAGCGGCCGGGTGCTGAAGATCTACACCGACCAGCCCGGCATCCAGTTCTACTCGGGCAACTTCCTCGACGGCACGCTGTACGGCACGAGCGGCCGGCAGTACCGCCAGGGAGACGGGTTCGCGCTGGAGACCCAGCACTTCCCCGACTCGCCGAACCACCCCGACTTCCCGTCCACCGTGCTGCGCCCCGGGCAGACCTACCGGACCTCGACCGTCTGGTCCTTGTCCGCGCACTGACCCCGGCCGTGCCGCCCAGAGCCGCCCGTACGCGGGCTCTGGGCGACACGACTGCTCAGCCGAGGCTCCAGAGGCGGACGGTCGCGTCGTCGCCGGCCGTGGCGAGGGTCCTGCCGTCGGGGGCGAAGGCGACGGCGTCGACGACGCCCGTTCGCGTCGAGAGCGTGGTGGCGGGCCGCCGCGCCGGGACGTCCCACAGCAGTACGGTGTCGCCCCCGGCGCAGGCCAGGGTCCGGCCGTCCGGGCTGAACGTCACGCCGTTGACACGGCCGGGAAGGTCGGGCAGGGCCGCCACGAGCCGGTGGGTGGCGACGTCCCACAGGCGCACGCGACCGTCGTAACCGCCGGCCGCCAGGGTCCGGCCGTCCGGGCTGAACGCCATGCCCACGATCAGCGAGGTCAGCCGGGTCACGATGACGGAGCGGGCGGGCCGGGCGGTGTCCCACAGCCGGATCGCCCAGGTGCCCGCGGTGGCCAGGGTGGTCCCGCGCGGTGCGAAGACGGCGGTGAACATGCTCTCGCCGTGGGCCGGCAACGTGGCGACGGCGCGGTGGTCCGTGACGTTCCACAGGCGCACCTCGTCCCCCGCGCTCGCGAGGACCGCGCCGCCCGGACTGAAGGACAGGGCGCTGACCCCGTTGCCGTGCGTGTCCAGCGTCGCGATCCGGGTACGCCCGTCGCCGCTCCACAGCAGCACCTTGCCGTCGTATCCCGCCGCCGCCAGGGTCCGGCCGTCCGGGCTGAACGCCGCGGCGAACACGTCGTACGCGTGGCCGGTGAGGGTCGTCGTGAGCCGCCGGTCGGCGAGGTTCCACAGCCGTACGGCGTGGTCCGCGCCACCGGCGGCGAGAGTGCGCCCGTCCGGGCTGAAGGCCACCGTGTAGATCTCACTCGGGCCCGCGGGCATGGAGGCCAGGAGCCGTGGAGCCGTGGTCGCCGGGCGGGGCCGCCTCTGTGCCTGCCGCGCGGCGTAGTAGTCGTGGTTCGGAACGGTCACGAGGGCGAGCGCGAGGGCCGCGACCGGAGCGGCGATGAGCATGGTGCGGTGGCGCCCGTGCCACACCCGTGCGCGGGGCGAGGCGTGGCCCGGGCGGGTCAGGTCGCCGGGCGCGTCCGCCGGCCGCCCGCGCCCGGCTCCCGGCCCCGCCATGGAACGGGGCCGGTGGGCGTCCGATCCCGCGGACCGCCCGGACGGCCGGGCCCGGTCGGCGACGGCGGCGAGGAGGGCGGCGGTCGTGCCGGCTCCGAGGCGTTCACCGACGTCCTTGCGGAGCAGCCCGTCCAGGACCGGGCCGAGCGGGCCGGCGTGCGGCGCCGGAGCCGGCTCCTCGGTGATGATCGCGTGCAGCATGGCGTTCGGGTTCACGCCGTTGAAGGGCCGCCGGCCCTCGACCGCGTAGAACATCGTGGCGCCGAGCGACCACAGGTCGGACGCCGCGACGGCGGGTTCGCCACGGGCGCGTTCGGGCGCGAGGTACGCGGGGGCGCCCATGACGACGTCGGACTGGGTGAGGGCCGGGTCGCCCTCCACGGTCGCGAGCCCGAAGTCACCGAGCACGACCCGCCGGCCCGCGAGCAGGACGTTGCCGGGCTTGACGTCGCGGTGCAGCACCCCGGCCAGGTGCGCGGCGCGCAGGGCGTCGAGTAACTGCAGGCCGACGTCGGCGACGCGCTGCGGAGGCAGCGGGCCGTACGTGCGCACCAGCTCACTCAGAGACCGCCCGTGGACGTACTCCATGATGATCCACGGATCGTCGCCGTCCTCGACGACGTCATGCACGGTGACGACGCCGGGATGGTCGAGCCGGGCCGCCGAGCGGGCCTCCTGGAGGGTCCGCCGGCGCTGTTCGGTGCGCTGCTCGGCCGTGGAGTACGTGGGAAGGAACAGGCGCTTGGCGGCGACGTCGCGCTGCAGGCGTTCGTCGCGGGCGCGCCACACCACCGCGAAACCGCCTCGGCCGATCTCCTCGAGGAGACGGTACTGCCCGGCGATCAGCCGCCCTCGGCCATCCGGCATGGCAGGACGATAACCGTCGGCCCGCCCCGGAGGATAGGGACCTTCGGTCCGTCGTCCCCGGGCGGCCTCCGGCCGCAGCCGCTGCGGGGACGGCCGGGGGTCATCAGGGCTCATCGGGTGCGGCTCGCGTACACGACCACGTCGCGCAGGTAGTGCCCGGACACCGGGTCGAAGGCGCCGCCGCAGGTGATGACGCGCAGCTGCGGGTCGGGGGTCGCCTCGTAGACGTCCGCCGTGGGGAAGTCCTCCTTGGGGAAGGCCCGCACGAGATCGACGGTGAAGGCCGCCACGCGGCCGGTCGCGTCGGTGACCAGGATCCGGGCGCCCGGCCGCAGGGTCGCCAGCCGGGTGAAGACGGCCGGACCCGTACGGGAGTCCACGTGCCCCGCGATCACGGCCGGTCCCGTGTCGCCGGGCCGGATGCCGTCGGCGAACCATCCGGCGTGCGCGGGGTCGCGCGGCGGGCGGAGCCGCCCGCGCCCGTCCGTCGTCAGGCGGTCCAGCGGCGATCGCACGCCGATCTCGGGAATCCGCAGCATCACCGGCTCGGCGTACGCGCCGGGCCTGCCTCCGCGCTCGCCGTCGGCATACGTGCCGGGGCTGCCTCCGCGCTCGCCGTCGGCGTACGGGCCGGTCCTGCTCGGGCGGTCGGCACCGGCGTACGCGCCGGGTCGGTCCCCCCGGCCTCCCTCGGCCGGTCCGGGGGACAGTGGGATCAGCCGGGCGGAGACCACCCACGGCGGCGGGGCGACCCGGCTGGCCAGCCCGCCGAGCCCCGCCTCGACCGGGCCGCGCGGCGTCCGGCGCGGCGCCGCGGCCTCGCGCAGGTCGAGCAGGCGCGGTCCCGACGTGCCGTCGAGCACGAACAGCGTGTGCACGGAACCGGCGCGCAGCGTCACCCGTGACGTCACGGGCGCCCCGGACCCGTCCGTGACACGGACCGTGGTCGCCCCCGCCCGCAGCGAACGGTAGGAGGTGACCTCCGGGAACCGCAGGTCCCCGGCGAGCGTGCGGCCGTCGGCGGTGACGGTCACGACCGGCCGCCGCAGCGACGCCTGGATGACGCGGAGCACCACGCGGCCGGTCGGCGCGGTGCGCGCGTCCTCCAGGATCCTGAGCGTGAGGTCCTTGTACGGGCCGAGGCCCGCGACGGTGTAGGCGGCGCGCGGGCGTACGTGGACGTGGGCCGACAGCACCGGCGGGCTCGTCGCGGCCGCGTCGGCGGGGCGCATCGCGACCGTGTAATCGCCGCCGCCGAGCCGCTGGTACGGCGAGAGCACGCCGTAGCCGACGTGCTTGAGCACCAGGCGCGGCGTGCTCCGCCCCGCGGCGTAGAGGTAGACGTCGACGGCGGGAGTGTCGGGGGACAGGTGCGCGAGCCGGAGGTAACCGTCGCCCGGCGCGGCCAGGGCGGAGGAGGCGCCCGGCAGCACGACGCCTAAGACGGTGACGGCGACGATGACGGATCCGCGCATACTGCGGTTCCGGCCGGTGGACCACGGGGGACGGGGCGTCATGACGGTCTCCTGACAGGCTCGCGCCCGTGAGCGGCGCGGGCTGTTGGCGTCGACGGAAACGGTGCCGACCGGGAGGACCCGGCCGATCCTGCCGCTGCGTGAAGTCTCCCTCACGGAGCGCCGTCATGTCCGGTGATCCGGCCGATGCCCGGTGAAGCCGCCCGCCCCGGCGGGGCGGAAGGGCGGGCGGCGGAACGCGGCCGCCGGGCCAGGCGGCGCCGCCGGCGGTCACCGCCGGAGCCGGCCTGCCGACGGGCGACCGGCGGCTCACGGCGGGAGCCGGGCGGCGGACTCGGCGGACGCGATCTGCCCTTCCAGTCGCTTGAGAACGGACAAAGGTTGCCGCCGAGCCACAATTCGCCACGGCTCTTCTGGGTGGCGTGGTGTCCCAAAGCAGAGAAACCCGTATGGTCCAGGGGGGCTATTGCCACCCGCGCGGCACATGTGGTGCCATTTGAGCCCTCTAAGATCTTGATGTTTCAAAATTGTTGACGGAGACGGCGAGGCCATCAATGCGTTCTCCCAAGCGTTCCGGCAGGTGGTCCCTACGGACCAGGCTGCTGGTGCTGAGCCTCGTCCCGATCATCTGCCTGGCCGGGGTCTGGGCGTTCGCCGCCTTCCTCGCCTCCCGCGACGCGATCGGCAAGTACAAGGCGTCGACCGCGTACCACAAGGTCACCATCCCGGGAGCGAAGCTCGAGGCGGCGTTGCAGCGGGAGCGCGCGGTGTCGGCCGTCCTGCTGTACACCAAGGGCCGGCAGGACCGGCAGGAGGTGACCGACGGCCGGGCCGCCGTGGACACCGCGCAGGCGGAGTTCCGCAGGTCGGCGCTCTCGGGCGACGTCCAGCGCTCCGTCAACCCGACGACGCGCCAGCGGCTCGAAGACCTGTGGCAGCAGCTCGACGGGCTCACCGCCCTGCGCGGCCGGGTCGACGCCCAGTCCATGGACGGCCTCGGCGCGATCGGTGACTACAGCACCGTGATCGAGTCGGTGATCCGGGTGTTCAGCACGATGATCGTCGTCGACGACGCGGAGATCTACCAGCAGGGCACGGCGCTGGTCGAGTCCGCCACGGCGCGCGAGTTCGTGATGCGTGAGGACGCCCTGGTGACCGCGGCGCTGGCGACCAGGAGCCACCGGATCAGCGCTCAGGCCTACGGCGTGTTCGCACAGAGCGCCTACAACGAGCGCTATCTCTTCGACGCGGCGCGTTCGCGGGCGAGACCCGCCCTGCGCACTCCGTGGGACAAGATCGTCGACTCGCCGAGCTTCAACGCCTTCCGCTCGCTGGAGGACGCGATCATCGCGACGCGGCCCGGCGCCCGGCTGCCGGCGCAGTCCGTCTCCTGGCAGGCGACGATCGAGCCGCTGATGAGCGCATGGTCGCAGGCGACCATCGACGCCGGCACGACGCTGACCAGCGAGACGAAACCGATCGAGCACAGATCCATCCTCTTCCTCTCCCTCACGGCGGGGATCGGGATCGTCGCGCTGGCGCTGTCGATCGTCGTCTCCCTCCTGTTCGGCCGGACGCTGGCGCGGGAGATGGCCGTCCTGCAGCAGGCCGCCCTCGACCTCGCCCAGGTCCGCCTGCCGCGGGTGATCAAGCGGCTGCGCGACGGCGAGGAGGTCGACGTCGAGGCCGAGAGCCCTCCGGTGCAGGGCGGCGGCAGCAAGGAGGTCTCCCGCGTCGCGGACGCCCTGGGCACCCTGCAGCGGACCGCCGTCGAGGCCGCCGTGGGCGAGGCGCGGCTGCGGAAGGGGATCAACAAGGTCTTCATCAACCTCGCGTGGCGCAACCAGTCGTTGCTCCACCGGCAGCTCGCGATGCTCGAGACGATGGAGAAGCAGGCCCGCGACCCGGACGTCCTCGACGACCTGTTCGCGCTCGACCATCTCACCACCCGCATGCGCCGCCACGCCGAGGGCGTGGCGATCCTGTCGGGCGCCGCGCCCGCCCGCGGCTGGCACAACCCGGTCGGCATCAAGGACATCCTGCGCGCGGCGGTCGCCGAGGTGGAGGACTACACCCGCGTCGTGGTCGAGTCCGCGACTCCGACGGCGCTCGACGGTTCCATCGTCGCCGACACGACGCACCTGCTCGCCGAGCTGATCGAGAACGCCACGGCCTTCTCCCCGCCCACCACGCAGGTGCAGGTCCGCGGCGAGCTCGTGGCCCACGGCTACGCGATCGAGGTCGAGGACCGCGGCATCGGCCTCAACGACGAGGAGCTCGCCGAGGCCAACGAGAAGCTGGCGAACCCCCCGGAGTTCGACCTGCTCGACAGCGACCAGCTCGGCCTGTTCATCGTCGGCCGGCTCGCCACCCGGCACGGGATACGCGTCACCCTCGGCGCCTCGCCGTACGGCGGGGTCCGGGCGGTCGTGCTGGTTCCGCCGGATCTGCTGGCCGGCGACCAGGCGTTCGACTACGACGACGCGTTGCCGGAACAGCCCGCCATCGACCCGGCCTGGCGTGCCGTCGCCGAGGTCGAGGCGCCCATCGACCGGGCCTGGCGTGCGGTCGCCGAGGTCGAGGCGCCCGCCGACCCGCCTCCGCCGTCCCTGACCGCGCCGCTGGAGATCGCGGCCCCGGTCGGCGGCGGCCAGTGGGAGGAGGAGGCCCAGTGGTCGGACGACCAGGCCGCCCCCTGGCCCACTCCGGACTGGGTCGGCTCCGGCTGGGCCGGCGACGACATCCAGGCGCCGTACGAGGGCTGGACCGACGAGGACGCACCCGAACTGCCGAGGCGCGTCCGCCAGGCGAACCTCGCACCGCAGCTCCGCAGGGAGCAGACCGGGCCGGAATCCACGGCCGACCAATCGATGACCACACGCCCGCCGGAGGAGACCCGGTCGCTCATGGCATCGCTTCAACGGGGTTGGCAGCGCGGCCGCCAGGCCCCGGACCTTGACGAGTAGCCGCGAAGGTGAGGGGCCGATGCTGGATACGACCGGTGAGCTGAACTGGTTGCTCGACGATCTCGTAGGGCGGGTCGCCCGGGTGCGCCACGCGATGATCCTGACCGGCGACGGACTGCCGATGGGGACGTCACGGGGGATGGACCCGGAGGAGTCCGAACGGTTCGCCGCGCTGGCGGCCGGGCTGTACAGCCTGGCCCGGACGGTGAGCGAGCGCGTCGAGGGCGGGGGTATCCGCCAGACGGTGATCGAGCTGGAGAAGGCGTTCATGTTCGTGGTCGCGGCCGGCGACGGCACGTGCCTGGCGGTCGTGAGCGAGGGCGACGCGAACATCGGCTTGATCGCGTACGAGATGGCGCGGCTGGTCAAGCGGGTCCGCCGCCATCTGGCCACATCCGCGCGCTCGGCGGCCGCGAGTCCGGACGGACCACCGGGGGGAGCGTGATCCCCCGTGACCGCGTCCAAGCGCCGATGGTTCGACGACGCGGCCGGCCCGGTGGTCCGGCCGTACGCGGTGAGCCGTGGCCGGACCCGGTCGTACGGGGAGACGCTCGACCTGCTGGCGGTCGTCATGGGCCGGGCGCCGGCCAGGGCGGACCGGCGGTGGCTGGACCCGGAGCACCTGCGGCTCCTCGGCCTGTGCCGGAGGCCGATGACGGTCGCCGACCTCGCCGCCGACGTGGGGCTGCCGCTCGGCGTCGTCCGCGTCCTGCTGGGCGATCTTCAATACTGGGGCCTGATCAGCGTGCGGCCTCCCGACACGCGTTCCTACGCGCACGACGAACGGATACTCAGGACTGTGCTCAATGAGCTATACACACTTTGACTCCGGCGTCACCGCGCAGGACTCGCCGATGGCGATCAAGATCCTCATCGCCGGCGGGTTCGGGGCGGGCAAGACCACATTGGTCGGCACGGTCAGCGAGATCCGGCCGCTGCGCACCGAGGAGGCCCTCACCAGCGCGGGGATCGGCGTCGACGACACCTCCGAGGTCGAGGCCAAGGAGACCACGACGGTGGCGATGGACTGGGGTCGCATCACCTTTCGGAACAACGTGGCGCTGTACCTCTTCGGGACCCCGGGCCAGCACCGGTTCTGGTTCATGTGGGACGAACTCGCCCGGGGGGCGGCCGGCGCGGTGGTCGTCGTCGACACCCGGCGGCTGGCCGACGGCTTCGCGGCGATCGACTACTTCGAGCAGCGCGGCACGCCGTTCGTCGTGGCCGTCAACCGTTTCGACGGCGCGCCGCGGTACGACGTGCACCGGGTCCGCGCGGCCCTCGACGTCGACCCCGACGTGCCGATCATCCTGTGCGACGTGCGGCGCCGGGAGTCGGCCAAGCTGGTCCTCGTGTCCATCGTCGAGCACGCGCTGCGGCTGGCCGGCCGGCGCGTCCCCGCGGGCTGACGCCCGGCCGGCGCGGTCCCACCGGGCGAGGACCGGCCGGTGGCGCGCCCCCACGTGCCGGGCGCGCCCGACCGGAAGCGGACATTTTTCTGAACCATCGCCATGGTGGAACGTTCCATTGCATACTCGGCGGAGCGGAGGAAACCGCAGCGACCGGACCCGCCGTGGTGGCGCTTCGAGGGACGGCGTGAGAATGGCACGAGCGTCATCGACGAGCGAGGAGTCGAAGGAGGCCGCGTGTGAGCGAGCGAAGCGAGCGAGCCATCGGCGCAGGGCCTCTGGTCACTCCTCCGACGAAGGAGGCCGCATGAGCGAGGCGAAGACCGAGATCCGCACCGAGGGGGCGCCCACTCCGCTACCGGTGTTCTCCCAGGGAGTGCGCAAGGGGCCGATCCTTCAGGTGTCCGGCCAGGGCCCGCAGGACCCGGCGACGGGGGAGTACCTCCACGCCGGGGACGTGAAGGCGCAGACCCGCCGGACGCTGGAGAACGTCCGCGCCATCCTGGAGGCGGGCGGGGCGTCGGTCGGGGACGTGGTGATGTTCCGCGTCTACCTCACCAGGCGCGCCGACTTCGGGCCGATGAACGAGGAGTACGCCGCGTTCCTCGAGGAGCACGTCAAGGACGGCGTCAAGCCCTGCCGGACCACGCTCATCGCCGAACTGCCGAACGAGGCCATGCTCGTCGAGATCGACGCCCAGGCCGTCGTCGGCTGAGGGCGCGGCACCCCGACGCCGGACGCGGCGTCTCCGGCCCTGAGCCGCGCCGTGTCCACGAGGAGGACGCGACCGGTCGCCGGTGAGCGCGGTACGCGCGGGAGACAGGAGATGACGTTGGAGCACACCGAGACCGGCGCCGTCGCGGGCGGGATCGACGCCGAGCGGGTCGCCGAGCTCGCGGCCGAACGGCTGGACTGGCGCTTCAAGGCCGTTCCCGCCTCGGCGTGGGGGAGTACGGTGGCCGGCTTCGTGGCGGGGCGGCCTTCGCTGGAGGACCTCGGCACCCCGCTGCTCACGCTCGACGCGAGCGCGCTGGAGCACAACCTGCGCACGATGGCCGGCTGGTGCGCGGCGGTGGGCGTGGACCTGGCCCCGCACGGCAAGACCACGATGGCCCCGGCCCTGTGGGAGCGGCAGCTGGCCGCGGGTGCCCGCGCCATCACCCTCGCCAACCTCCCACAGCTCAGGGTCGCCCGCGCGTTCGGCGTGCGGCGCGTCCACCTCGCCAACACCGTCCTGGACCCGGCGGGGCTGCGCTGGATCGCCGCCGAGCTCGACCGTGACCCGGACTTCTCCGTCACCTCCTGGGTCGACTCGATCCGCGCCGTGGAGCTCATGGATCAGGCGCTCGGCGGCGGCCCGGTCGAGCCGTCGCGGCCGCTCGACGTCTGCGTGGAGCTGGGCGGCGCGGGCGGCCGAACCGGCGCCCGTACGCTAGACGAGGCGCTGGCCGTCGCGGAGGCCGTCACGGCGGCGCGGCACCTCCGGCTCGTCGGCGTCAGCGGCTATGAGGGCGCGCTGGCCCACGGCTCCGTCGCGGAGGCGGTCGCCGTGCTCGAGTCCTATCTCGGTGACCTGCGAGAGCTGCACGACCGCCTTCGGGACGGACGGCTGCTGGACGAGGCGGACGAGACCGGCGACGCCGTGATCACCGCCGGTGGGAGCGCGTGGTTCGACGTGGTCGTCCGCGTCCTCGCTCCGGCCTCGGACGCCCGTACCCGGGTCATGCTCCGCTCCGGCGCGTACCTCATCCACGATGACGGGTTCTACCGTGGCGTCTCGCCGTTCGCCCGGGAGGTGGGAGCCGTGCGACTGCGCAGCGCGATGCACGGGTGGGCGCGGGTCGTCTCCCGGCCGGAGCCGGGGTTGGCCCTCCTGGACGCCGGCAAGCGCGACCTTCCCTACGACGAGGGCATGCCGGAGCCGCAACTCGTACGCGGACGCGGGCCGCTCGCCCCCGGCGCGCACGTCAGCAGGCTGAACGACCAGCACGCGTTCCTCCGGGACGCGGACGTGTCGGTGGGCGACGTCGTCCGTCTGGGACTGTCCCACCCCTGCACGGCGTTCGACAAGTGGACGCTCATCCCGGTCGTGGACGACGCCGCGGCCGACGGTCCGGTGGTGGTGGATCTGGTCCGGACCTTCTTCTGAAGATTCATTATTTGAACTACGGGACGGTAACTGACGAAATTGTTTGATCGATTTCCATGACCGAGCTCGATTCGGTACTGTTCTACCGTTTTATGCCCCGCATGCATGATCGCTTGCGCCCCCTCGACAGCGACTCATGAAAGGACGCCACCGTGGGTACAGCGGTGCTCCCCCGTGAACTGCCGCCCCGCCTCGTGACCGCCGTCATGAGCGCCTCCGCGGATGTGGGAATGTGAACATCTTTCTCTGGACTCCCCTGCTCGTCCTCCTGTCCGTGACGCTCGCGGTGCGGGGGCGCCGTCGGTCCGCGGCGGCCGCGCCCGACCCGAACGCCTACCCCGAGTCGATGACCGCCGTGCTGCCTCCCGGCGACGAGGAATATCTCGCCTGGCTGGCCGATGATTCCTGGCCGAACGACGAATATCTTGATCTCGAACGCACCTGGCGCGCCGAACTCGAGCCGATCACTGTTGATCACGACAGACCCGTATGCCCGGGCTGTGAGCGTCCCGGGGACGACGTCTGGCCTTGCCCGAATTGTGGGCTTTTGGTGCATTCGACGTGTGGTCACGGAATGCGCCGCAGAAAGATCGCCAAGCCGTACCGGACCCGTGACATGGCCGCCGAGTCCGTCGTCGCCGAGTGGGTCTGCCGCCGGTGCGCGTCGATCGTCGGACTCGACGTGGACCGCGGCGACGAGGAGACCGGGCACGGCCTGCATCAGTGACCCGGCGGGGCCCGGCGTTGACGCGCCGGGCCGCGTCTGCTTACGGTCGTCATACCGACCAGTCGGTATGCTGACGGGCCGGGCAGACCCGACGGCCGCAGAGGCCGCGTTCGCGAGGGGACGGCGATGGACTTCGCATTCGACCAGACCACCATCGAGTACCGCGACCGGCTGCTGGAGTTCATGGACTCGCACGTCCATCCGGCCGAGCCCGTCTACGCCGCGCAGGCCGCCGAGCTCGCCGGCACGTGGGCCACTCCGCCGGTGATCGAGGACGTGAAGGCCGAGGCGCGCAAGCGCGGCCTGTGGAACCTCTTCCTCCCGCACGAGCCGTACGGCGCCGGCCTGAGCAACCTGCAGTACGCCCCGCTCGCCGAGATCATGGGCCGGTCGCCGAAGATCGCGCCGGTCGCGCTCAACTGCGCGGCGCCCGACACCGGCAACATGGAGATCCTCGCGCTGTTCGGCACGCCCGAGCAGAAGGAGCGGTGGCTCGAGCCGCTGCTGGACGGCGCGATCCGCTCGGCGTTCTGCATGACCGAACCGGCCGTGGCCTCCTCCGACGCCACCAACATCGGGCTGCGCATCGAGCGGGACGGCGACTCGTACGTGCTGAACGGCCGCAAGTGGTGGACGTCCGGCGCGCTCAGCCCCGAGTGCGAGATCTTCATCGTGATGGGCGTGACCGACCCGGACGCCCCGCCGTACCGCCGGCAGAGCATGGTGCTGGTGCCGAAGGACACGCCCGGTGTCACCGTCGAGCGGGGACTGCACGTCTTCGGCTACGACGACGGCACGCACGGCGGCCACGCCGAGATCTCCTTCCACGACGTACGGGTGCCGGTCGCCAACATCCTCCTCGGCGAGGGCGAGGGCTTCCGCATCGCGCAGGAGCGGCTCGGGCCCGGCCGCATCCACCACTGCATGCGCGCCATCGGCATGGCCGAGCGCGCCCTGGAGCTGATGTGCGAGCGGGTCGTGTCACGGGTCGCCTTCGGCGGGCCGATCGCCGACCAGGGCGTCGTGCAGGACTGGATCGCCGAGTCGCGCATCCGGATCGAGCAGGCGCGGCTGCTCGTCCTGAAGACCGCGTGGCTGATGGACACCGTCGGCAACAAGGGCGCCCGGGTGGAGATCTCGGCGATCAAGGCGCTGGTGCCGGAGATGGCGAACTGGGTGATCGACCGGGCGATCCAGGCGCACGGCGGCGCGGGCGTCTCGCAGGACTTCCCGCTCGCCGAGCTGTGGGCGGGCGTGCGGACCCTGCACCTGGCGGACGGTCCCGACGAGGTGCACAAGCGGTCGATCGCCCGTCGCGAGCTCGCCGCCTACCGGGGCAGATGATGGCGGACGAGCGCCCGCTGCCGGAACGGCTGCTGGCGGTGGCCACCCGGCTGTTCGCCGAGAACGGCTACGAGGGCACCTCCGTCCAGGAGATCGTCCGGGCCGCCGGTGTCACCAAGGGGGCGATGTACCACTATTTCGCCGCCAAGGACGACTTGCTCTACGAGATCTACCACCGGTTGCTCGCCCTGCAGACCGATCGGCTGCGGCGGTTCGCGGGCGGCACCGGCCCGGCGGAGGAGCGCCTGCGCGCCGCCGCCGTCGATGTGATCGAGACGAGCATCGCGCACCTGGACGAGCTGACGGTCTTCTTCCGCTCGATGCACCTGCTGCCGGCCGAGAAGCAGAAGGCCGTACGGGCGGAGCGGCGCCGCTACCACGAGTGCTTCCGCGCCCTGGTGGAGGAGGGGCAGCGGGAGGGGACCTTCCGGCCCGGCGTCCCGGCGGACCTGGCGGTCAACTTCTTCTTCGGCGCGGTGCACCAGCTGAGCACGTGGTGGCACCCGGACGGGCCGCTGGACGCCGGGGCGGTGGGCGACTACTACGTCGGTCTCTACCTCGACGGGTTGCGGGAGCCCGGCGACGGCTCGCCGGGCCGATGAATCATTCGCCGCCGCTGCGGTAGATGGAGGACATGCAGAAACTGTCATTGGAAGCCCGGGCTCGCGAGCAGCTGGACCGGGCCCTGAGCGACTCGGCCGGCCGCAGTGCCACCACGGTCTACGGAGGGCACGAGCACGTGCTCCGGCAGACGCTCATCGCGCTCAAGGCCGACACGACGATGGACGAGCACGTGGGCCCGGAGGAGGGCACCGTCCAGGTCCTGCAGGGTCGCGTCCGGCTCGTCGCGGGGGACGACTTCTGGGAGGGCCGGACCGGCGACCTGATCTTCGTGCCGAAGGCCCGGCACCGCGTCGAGGCGATCGAGAACTCGGCCATCCTGCTCACCGCCGTCAAACTGCCGTCGGCGCCGGAGAACATCTGAACCGCTCCGGGCGGGCCGGTGACCTGCACCGGCCCACCTCGGTCGCCGCCGCCCCTTGACCGTAACCGACCACTTACCTGAGCATGGGGGTCGATGCGGAAGGCGGTGGCGTCATGACGACCCGGTCCGGTCCGGCCCCATCGGAGATCGGCCTGTCCTCACTGGAGTTCTGGGCGCTGCCCGGCGAGGCGCGCGAGGCGGCCTTCGCGGACCTGCGCGCCCGGGAGCACCCGGCCTTCTTCCCCGAACTCCCCGTCCCGTTCGTGCGGCCCGGTGAGGGCTTCTACGCGCTGGTGCGGCACGCGGACGTCAGCGAGGCCAGCCGCCACCCGGAGATCTTCAGCAGCGAGCCGAGCGCGACCAGCATCCCGGACTTCCCCGCGTACATGGAGCGGTTCTTCGGCTCGCTGATCAACATGGACGATCCCCGGCACGCCAAGATCCGCCGGATCGTGTCCCGCGCCTTCACTCCGAAGATGCTCGACAAGACCGAGGAGGACGTCCGGCGGCGCGCCGCGCGGATCGTCGACGAGCTGATCGAGACCGGTCCGGGGGACTTCGTCGCGAAGGTCGCCGTACGCCTGCCGGTCGAGGTCATCTGCGACATGCTCGGCATCCCTGAACGGGACTACCCCCGGGTCATCGAGCGCACGAACGTCATCCTGGGCAACTCCGACCCCGAGTACACCGGGATCAAGCCCGGACGGGTCGGTCGCGTCACCGCGGCCCGCGCGCTGTTCAAGATCATCTGGGCGGCCCGCGACCTGCACCGGCTCGCGGCCGGCCTGGGCCGCCAGCGCGTCGAGAACCCGACCGGCGACCTGGTCTCGGCGCTGGTCAACGCCAACGTCGACGGCGAGCGGCTGACCGTCCGCGAACTCGGCTCGTTCTTCCTGCTGCTCGTCGTCGCGGGGAACGAGACGACCCGGACGGCCCTCAGCCACGCGCTGAAGCTGTTCACCGACTTCCCCGACCAGCGGGCGCTGCTCCTCGAGGACCTCGAGGGCCGGATCGGGGGAGCGGTCGAGGAGATCGTGCGCTACTCCACACCCGTGATCTTCATGCGCCGCAATCTCACTCGCGACCACGAGATGAACGGGCACACCTACCGGGCGGGCGACAAGGTGCTGCTGTTCTACAACTCCGCCAACCGCGACGAGGCGGTGTTCGAGCACGCGGACGTCTTCGACATCACCCGCGGCCCGAACCCGCACGTCGGCTTCGGCGGCCCGGGCCCGCACTTCTGCCTCGGCGCCAACCTGGCCCGGCGGGAGATCACCGTGATGCTCCGGGAACTGTTCACCCGGGTCCCGGACATCCGCGCCGCCGGCGAGCCCGACCGCCTGCTGTCCGGCTTCATCAACGGCTACAAGCGTCTGCCCTGCACCTTCACCGCACCCTGACCGCCCTCAGAAGAGCAGGTCCTCGGCCCCCCTGCCGGATGGGTCCGCGCTCAGCAGTTCCGCATGGAGGTCGTCCATGTGGCGGCCCGGTTTCTCCTCGTCGCCCGTCGTCTCACGCAGTGACCACTCGGGGAGCGAGTCGTCGTCCAGGTCGTGATTGGGCACGTCGAGCGCGTACAGGACGGCGAAGGCCGCGTCGCAGGCGGCGCGCCGCGCCAGGGTGATGACGTCGGTCCGGTCGGCGCCGGCGTCGAGCAGACGGCAGGCGGCGGCGATGCCGTCGATCTCGCCGGGCCGCTCGAGGCTGTTGATGGCGTACTCCCAGATGTGGCGCAGCAGCAGGAAGCGGGCGAGCTGCGGGATGTCCTCCCCGACCTCCAGCCGCGCGTCTTCCTCCGGGTACTCGGCGCCGAGCGCGGCGAACCGGTCGCGTAGCGCGAGCGCGCGGGCGCGGTCCGCCTCAGAAAGGGTCTCCAGCCAGCCGGTCCAGCCCGATGGGGCCGATGATGCAGACGTCATGATCGCAGTATGGCCGCGCCACCCGGCCGGGGATGCCGGCGGGGTGGCGCGGGAGCGGGCGTCCGCCCGGGTCAGGAGGGAAGGCTGACGAACCTGACAAGGAACTCCCGGGCCGGGGAGGAGTCCAGGCGGTAGTCGTAGTTGGTGTCCTTGCAGGCGTCGTCGTCCCCGCTGATGGTGGTGGCCACCAGGAGGTCGGTGTTGCCGAGGAAGTTGGGGCCGCCGGAGTCGCCGAAGCAGGTCCCGCCGTCGCCGCGGTCCGGCTGGAGCTTCAGCCACCGGTGGGTGAGCCCCTGGTAGGAGATCGACGTCCGGCTGCGGGTGTCGGTGTAGACGAACTTCATCTTGCGCTTCACCTTGGACGGGTTGAGCGACCCGTACCCGACCGGCGTGAACTTGGCGTCCTTCAGCGAACCGTCGGCGCGCATCCGGGACAGCAGGTCCTTCGAGGGCAGGCTGGCGGGCTTGATGCCGGCGATCGGCGAGTCGAAGACCACGACGGCCATGTCGTACCGGTCGGCGTCGGAGTCATAGCGCTCGTCCGGTATGTACCGGCCGGTGTAGACGGCGTCCCCGGCCTTGTAGTGACTGGAGAAGGCCACCCGCGCGGTGCCCTTCTTGCCCTCCCGGCAGTGGGCCGCGGTGAGGAACACCGTCGGCGAGATGAGCGTGCCGGTGCAGTAGGACCAGGTGCCGTCGGGGTACGGCCTGTTGGCGATCAGGGCACCGACCGACGGATGGTCCTCTCCGTCGGGAGATCCATTGGTGATCGCTGATGCGGGGGAGGCCAGACCGACGATCATAAACGCAGAAATTGCAACGGGGGCGGCAAAGCGCATGGGCAGACCTTAAACGGAAATACCGTCTTTAGTCCAAATGATCAGGAAAAGATCTACTTACCGCCTCAGTCCTCCGACCTGCGGATACATCGCCGGATCGATGATCCGAATGGTGTGGTACGAGCGGGCGCACCCGGCCGTCCGGAAAGGCGAGCGGGCCGAAGCCGTGACGGTCCCGGGCCGTGATCAGGAAAGGCCGATTCGCCGTGCGGCGCGGTCCCAGGCGGCGTCGTCGCCGCGCGGGCGGTAGACGGTCAGATCCTGCGTCCGGCGCACCAGCTCGCGCGGCTCGACGGCCGACCCGTGCGCGCGGGCCTGCACCAGAGCGTTCCCGATCGCCGTCGCCTCCACGGGCCCGGCGACGACCGGCAGGCCGCAGGCGTCCGCGGTGAGCCGGCACAGCAGCGCGTTGCGCGCCCCGCCGCCGACGATGTGCACGACCTCGACCGACTTGCCGGAGAGCCGGGCGGCGTCCCGGATCGCGGCGCGGTGCCCGAGGGCGAGGCTCTCCAGGATGCAGCGGACGACCGCCGCCCGTCCCTCCGGCGGCCGCTGGCCGGTCCGCGCGCAGTACGCCGCGATCCGCGCGGGCATGTCACCCGGCGGGAGGAACGCCTGGTCACCCGGGTCGACGAGCGCGGCGAACGCCGGTGCGTCCGCCGCCGCGGCCAGCAGGTCGGGCAGCGACGCCTCGGCCCGCCACGTCCGCAGCGACTCCTGCAGCAGCCACAGCCCCATGACGTTGCGCAGGTAGCGGATCGTGCCGCCGACCCCGACCTCGTTGGTGAACCCGGCGACCCGGCTCTCCTCCGACAGCACCGGCGCGTCGAGCTCCACCCCGGCCAGCGACCAGGTGCCGCACGACACGTAGCCGAAGCGGTCGTGCTCGGCGGGGACCGCCAGGACGGCCGAGGCGGTGTCGTGCGAGCCGACCGCGGTGACGGGCAGCGCGTCCGGCAGTCCGGTCTCGGCCGCGACGTCCGGCCGCAGCGTGCCGATGACGTCGCCCGGCCGGCGCAGCGGCGGGAAGATCCCGGTCGGCAGCCCGAGGCGTTCGATGAGGGAGTACGCCCAGTCGCCCGCGCGCACGTCGTACAGCCCGGTCGTCGAGGCGTTGGTCATCTCCGCGCCCGCCTCGCCCGTCAGCCAGTACGCCAGCAGGTCCGGGATCATCAGGAGCGTGCGGGCGGCCTCCGGCACCGGTGCCGACAGCAGCTGGTACACCGTGTTGAACGGCAGGAACTGCAGCCCGCCGACGTCGTACAGCGTCTGCGCGCCCAGCTCGGCGACCACCTTGTCCATGACGCCGTCGGCGCGGTCGTCCCGGTAGTGGACCGGGTTGCCCAGGAGGGTCCCGGCGGGGTCGAGCAGCCCGTAGTCGACGGCCCAGGAGTCGACGCCGATCGAGGCGACCCCGTCGGCGGCCCGCAACCCGTCCAGGACGTGCCCGTACAGGCCGAGCACGTCCCAGTAGAGGGTGCCGCCGGCGCGCACGGGGCGGTTCGGGAAGCGGTGCGCCTCCCGGAGGGTCAGTTCGTCCTCGCCCACCCGGGCGACCATCACGCGCCCGCTGGAGGCGCCCAGGTCCACGGCGGCGAATGAACGCGGCGTCATGAGACCTCCTTCGTCGGTCGAATGACCAAGATGCTGTGCTTGCGGATTCCCTCGCTTCGCTCGGTCATCGACTCTGCTCCTGGGGGGCGTCCGTGATCACGATGGTCAGCCGGCGCGGGCCGTGCACGCCCTCGACACGGGACAGCTCGATGTCGCTGGTCGCCGACGGACCGGAGATGAACGTCAGCGGCCGCTCGGGGGAGAGGCCCTCGATCGCCTCGGGCACGTCCGCGGAGATCCGCGCGGCCTCGACCACGACGACGTGGTGGTCCGGGACGAGCGTGAGCGCGCGGCGGCCCTGCCCCGGGCCGTGGTCGAGCACGACGGTGCCGGTCTCGGCGATGGCGGCCGCGCAGCCGGTGATCACCCCGTCCAGGGCGTCGAGCTCGGCCACCGACACCGGCGGGTCGTCCCGTACGACGTCGACCTCGGCCGTCCACGCCTCGGGCAGGCCGTCCGGGGCGACATAGCGGCCGCGCAGCTCGCCGAGCACACCGGGCAGGTCCGCGGCGGCGATCCGGCGGACCTCCGCGCGGTAGTCGGCGGCGCGCTCGGCGAACAGGGCCACCACGTCGCCGTCGTGATGGCGGCGGAGGTACGGCCGGGGCAGCGCGGCGTACGCGGCGGCGTCCGCCGGCGCGTCGCCGAGCCGCCGCAGGATCTCCTCGCGGGCGTTCACGATCGCTTTTCCCACCATTCGCGGAAGGTCTCCCTCGCGGGGACGGGCGCGTCACGGGTGTCGGTCCAGCGCGTCAGGGGGCCCGGCAGCCGGCGGATACCGCCCCCGCGGCCGAGAATCCGCCCGGCCGTGCCCGCCAGGCGCTGCCCGAAGGCGAGCCGGGTGGGGGAGCGCAGCGTCCAGGCGGCGAACCGCATGGCCGCCTTCTCCGCGCGGCCGTGCACGGCGCGCGACCGCAGGTGCACGAGCACCTCGGGGATGTCGATGGCGACCGGGCAGACCTCGTAGCAGGCGCCGCACAGCGTCGAGGCGTACGGCAGCGAGTCGTCGACCGGCGAACCGGATCCGCGCAGTTGCGGCGACAGGATCGCGCCGATCGGCCCCGGATACGGCGACCCGTACGCGTGCCCGCCCGCGCGCTGGTAGACGGGACAGACGTTGAGGCAGGCCGAGCAGCGGATGCAGCGCAGCGCCTGCCGGCCGACCTCGTCCGCGCGCGTCGCCGTACGCCCGTTGTCGACCAGGACCAGGTGGAACGTCTGGCCCTCGGTCGCGCCCGACCAGATCGAGGTGTAGGGGTTCATCCGCTCGGCGGTCGACGAGCGCGGCAGCAGCTGGAGGAACACCTCCAGGTCCCGCCAGGCGGGCACGACCTTCTCGATGCCCATCACCGAGATCAGCGTCTCGGGGAGCGTCAGGCACATCCGGCCGTTGCCCTCGGACTCGACCACGACGAGGGACCCGGTCTCGGCGACCGCGAAGTTCACCCCGGACACGGCGACCTTCGCGGCCAGGAACCGCTCCCGCAGATGGGTACGGGCGGCCTCGGCCAGCCGGGCGGGTTCGTCGGTCAGGTCGTCGGGCGCCCCCGGCATCTCCCGGCGGAAGATCTCGCGGATCTCGGCGCGGCCCCGGTGGATCGCCGGGACGAGGATGTGCGAGGGGCGGTCGTTCCCGAGCTGGACGATGAGCTCGGCCAGGTCCGTCTCGTGCGCGTGGATGCCCTCGGCGGCGAGCGCCTCGTTCAGGCCGATCTCCTGGGTGGCCATCGACTTGACCTTCACGACGTCGGTCTCGCCGGTGGCCTTGATCAGATCGGTGACGATCCGGTTCGCCTCGGCGGCGTCCCGGGCCCAGTGCACGGTGCCGCCGCGCGCCGTCACCTGCTCCTCCAGGAGCCGCAGGTAGTGGCCGAGGTGCTCGATCGTGTGATCCTTGATGAGCTTGGCCGTCTCGCGCAGCTCCGCCCAGTCGGCCAGCTCGCTCACGGCGGCGGCGCGCTTGGCGCGGATCGTCGTGGTGGCGTGCGCGAGGTTCCGGCGCAGCCGCGTGTCGCGCACGGCGCTGCGCGCGGCCTCCGGGAAGGCGGGCATCCCGACGTACGTCGGCATGCGCCCGCCGGACCCGGCCGTTCGCTGGGGAGTGGACATGGGAGGTTCGCCGATCCGCTCGTTCACTCGGTGGCCGCCAGGATCTCGGCCAGGTGCAGGGTCCGAACGCCCGTGCGCAGCCGGGACAGCAGGCCGCCGATGTGGGCGAGACAGGAGTTGTCGGCCGCGCAGACGACCTCCGCGCCGGTCTGCCGGATCCGGGAGACCTTGTCCGCGCCCATCGCGGCCGACACGTCGGGGTTCTTCAGCGCGAAGGTGCCGCCGAAGCCGCAGCACTCCGCCGCGTCGGGGAGCTCGACGAGGTCGATGCCGCGTACGGCGCGCAGCAGGCGCAGCGGCCGGTCCCCGAGGCCGAGGGCGCGCAGGGAGTGACAGGTCGGGTGGTAGGTGACGCGGTGCGGGAAGTACGCGCCGACGTCCTCGACGCCGAGCACGTCGACGAGCAGTTCGGACAGCTCGTGGACCCGCGCCCCGGTCCACCGGGCCTCCTTGGCCAGGCCCTCGTCGCCGATCGTCCGGGCCACCCGCGGGTGGTTCTCCCTGATCATGCCCGCGCAGGACGCCGACGGGACGACGATCGCGTCGAACGATTGGAACGTTTTAACGAAATCCTTGACGAGCGGACCGCACTCCCGGTCGTACCCGGTGTTGTAGTGCATCTGACCGCAGCACGTCTGCGCCGTGGGGAAGACGACCTCGTGGCCCAGGCGCTCCAGCAGGGTCACGACCGCCTTGCCGGTTCCGGGGTAGAGCGTGTCGTTGAAACAGGTGACGAACAGGGCGATGCGCATGTCAGCGGCTCGATTCGCGGACGACCAGCTCGGGCTGGAACATGATCTGCTGGTGTGCGTGGCCCCGGGGGTCGTCGCACTCCTCGAGCAGGAGCTCGGTGGCGATCTTGCCGAGCTGGTAGGTCGGCTGGCGGATGGAGCTGAGCGGCACCGCCGCCGCGGAGGAGAACTCGATGTCGTCGTAGCCGATGAGGGCGACGTCGTCCGGCACCCGTACGCCCGCCTGGGACAGCGCGCGCAGCACACCGAGCGCCAGCAGGTCGTTCGCGCAGAAGATCGCGTCGGGGAGGCCGCCGGCCAGGAGCTTCTCGGCGGCGAGCCTGCCGCCGCTCGCGTTCATCTCGGGGACCACCACGTCCTCCAGGGCGCGGGCGGGCCGCCCCGCCGTGCGCAGCGCCCGCCGGGCGCCCTTGCGCCGCTCCGTGCACTGCCGGATGCCGAGCGGGCCGGTGACGTACGCGAGACGCTCGGCGCCCCGGTCCAGTAGATGGGTCACCGCCAGGTCCCCGCCGGCGACGTCGTCCACGGACACCGAGCACACGTCCCCGGTCGCGGGGTGGTCGACCAGGACGACGGCGACGCCGCGCTCGCGCAGGTCCTCCAGGAGTGACAGGTCCTCGTCGGCGGGCGTGATCAGGACGCCGCGGACCCGCTGCTCGGCCAGGACCCGCAGGTTGCGCGCCTCGCGCCCGGGAGACTCGCCGGAGTTGCAGAGGATCACCGCGTGGTCCCGGTCGCTGACGACGTCCTCGACGCCCCGCGCGACCTCGACGAAGAAGGGGTTGCCCACGTCGAGCACCACCAGGCCGATGGCCCGGCTCTGCCCGGCCCGCAGCGTCGCGGCCGAGCCGTTGCGGACGAAGCCCAGCTCACGGATGGCCTGCTGGACCCGGGCCCGCGTCGTCGCGGCGACGCGTTCCGGCCGGTTCAGCACGTTCGAGACCGTGCCCGGCGACACGCCCGCGCGCTGCGCGACCTCCTTGATCCCCACGGTGACCAACGCCGTACCTCTTCCCAGATGTGATGGCGTTCACTGTGACGTCAGTATTAAAACGTGTCAACAGTCCGAGTCGAGACGTTTGGCGCGACCCGGCGGTGACCCGGCCGTTATCTCGTCGAGATATCCGCAGGTCAGGCTGCGTTTCAGTGTCGCGAGGCCGGGTTCGGCCGAAAACTGACTCTTGACGTGTCCCGGCTCACAGACCTAGCGTCCTCGGTCAATCACGTTAAAACGTTTTTATTCCGTTCACACGGAGGAAGCATGAGCGAGCGGAGCGAGCGAATCGAAAGCACAGCGCGCCTGGTCACTCCTCCGACGAAGGAGGGCGCATGAGCGAGTCGCCTCCGATCCTCGCCCTGAAGGACGTCAGCAAGGCGTTCGGCGCGGTGCGGGCTCTGCAGGACGTCTCCCTGGAGCTATGGGGCGGAGAGATCCACGCGCTCGCCGGCGAGAACGGTGCGGGCAAGTCCACTCTCGTGAAGACCCTGGCGGGCGTGCACCGCCCCGACCAGGGCCAGGTGCTGCTGGACGGCCGCCCCGTCGAGTTTCACGGTCCCGGCGACGCACAGCAGGCCGGCGTCGCCGTGATCTACCAGGAGCCCACCCTCTTCCCCGACCTGTCGGTCGCGGAGAACATCTTCATGGGCCGTCAGCCGCGTTCCCGGTTCCGCCGCATCGACCGCCGCGCCCTCCGGGCCGAGACGGCGAAGCTGTTCGACCGGCTGGGCGTGGCCCTCGACCCCGACCGGCCCGCGCGCGGCCTGTCCATCGCGGACCAGCAGATCGTGGAGATCGCCAAGGCGATCTCGCGGGACGCCCGCGTCCTCATCATGGACGAGCCGACGGCGGCGCTGTCCGGCAACGAGGTCGCGCGCCTGTTCACCGTCGCCCGCACCCTTCAGGACCAGGGCTGCGCGCTGCTGTTCATCTCGCACCGGCTGGAGGAGATCTTCGAGCTGTGCCACCGGGTGACGACGCTGCGCGACGGCCGCTACATCTCCACCGAGACCCTCGACGGGCTCACCGCCGACGACCTCGTCCAGCGGATGGTCGGCCGGGAGCTCGACACGCTGTACCCCAAGCAGGAGACCACGATCGGCGAGACGGTGCTGAAGGTCTCCCGGCTCACCCGGGAGGGCGTCTTCACCGACGTGTCCTTCGAGGTGCGGTCCGGCGAGATCGTCGCGCTGGCCGGCCTGGTCGGCGCGGGACGCAGCGAGGTCGCCCGCGCGATCTTCGGCATCGACCGCTTCGACGCCGGGGCCGTCGAGGTCGGCAAGGTGCGGCTGGCGGGCGGCAGCCCGACCACCGCGATGTCGGCCGGGCTCGCCCTGGTGCCCGAGGACAGGCGTCAGCAGGGCCTTGTCATGGACGGCACGATCGAGCGCAACATCGGCCTCACCCAGCTGCGCTCCCTGCGCCGCGGCCCGGTCATCTCCCGGAAGGCCGAACGCGACCGGGCGGCCGACTGGGCGATCCGGCTGCAGCTGAAGTACGCCCGCCTCAGCGACGTCGTCGGCGTGCTGTCCGGCGGCAACCAGCAGAAGGTGGTCCTCGCCAAGTGGCTGTCCACCGAGCCCTCGGTGCTGATCATCGATGAGCCCACTCGCGGCATCGACGTCGGTACCAAGGCCGAGGTGCACCGGCTGCTGTCCGAGCTGGCCGGCGAGGGCCTCGCGGTCCTGATGATCTCCTCGGACCTGCCGGAGGTGCTCGGCATGGCCGACCGGGTGCTGGTCATGCACGAGGGCCGGCTCACCGCCGAGATCCCCCGGGAAGAGGCCACCGAGGAGACCGTCATGGCCGCCGCGACCGGCCGTACGCGACAGGAGGCCGCGTAAATGGCAGCGATCACCGCCGACACCGGCGGGCGCCGGTTCGTCGACACCGTCCTGCGCGCGCGGGAGCTGAGCATCCTCGCGGCGCTGATCGTCCTCGTCGCCGTGACGACGGCGGTGAACTCATCGTTCCTGTCGACGCAGGGCGTCAAGGACATCTTCCTCAACGCCTCGATCCTGGCGCTGCTGGCCGTCGGCCAGACGATGGTCGTGGTCACCCGCAACATCGACCTGTCGGTCGGGTCGGTGGTCGGGCTGGTGGCCTTCGCGTCCGGGAAGTTCGTCGCCGGGCACGACCGCAACGTCCTGCTGGTGCTCGTCGTCGGCATGCTGATCGGCGCGGTCTGCGGCCTCGTCAACGGCGTGCTGGTCAGCTTCTTCAAGGTCCCGGCGCTGGTGGTGACGCTCGGCACGCTGTACGTCATTCAGGGCCTGGACTACTACTGGGCGCACGGCCAGCAGATCAACGCCGCCGACGTGCCCTCGTCACTGCTCGACCTCGGCAACGGCAGCGTGCTCGGCATTCCCTACCTGCCGCTCATCACCGTGGTCGTGATGGTCGCGGTCGGGTACTACCTGCGGGCCTACCCGTCGGGCCGGGAGTTCTACGCCATCGGCTCGAACCCGGACGCCGCCCGGCTCGCCGGCATCGCGATCCGCAAGCGCGTCCTCACCGCCTACGTCGTCAGCGGCGTCCTCGCCGGGCTGGCCGGGGTGCTGTGGCTGGCCCGCTTCGGCACCGTCGTGGCCGACGCCGCGCACGGCTGGGAGCTGAAGGTCGTCTCCGCCGTCGTGGTCGGCGGCGTGGCGATCGTCGGCGGCCTCGGCAGCGTGTACGGCGCCGCACTCGGCGCGCTCCTGCTCACGACCATCGGCAGCGTCCTGGTGGTGCTGAAGGTGAACTCCTTCTGGCAGGACGCCATCGCCGGTCTGCTGCTGCTCCTCGCGATCAGCGTGGACCGCCTGCTCAGCCTGCGCGTCACCCGCGCGCTGCGAAGGAGGAACGCCCGCCATGGCGCCTGAAGCCCCCGCGAAGGCCCCCGCCGTGCCACCGCGCGCCGAGGCCCCCCGCCCGCTGACCCGGTTCGTTCGCTGGGACGTCATCGTCACCGCCCTGCTGATCGTCGTGTTCCTCGGCGGCGCGTTCGGCACCTCCGACTTCGCCACGAGCGACAACCTGTCCTTCGCGCTGGGCGACCTCAGCGAGATCGCGCTGATCGCGCTGCCGATGACCCTGCTGGTCGTGGCCGCCGAGGTGGACCTGTCCGTCGCGTCGGTGCTCGGCCTGTGCAGCGCCCTGTTCGGCGCGCTGTGGGACGCCGGCTGGGCGATCGAAATGATCATCCCCTTCCTCCTGGTGGTCGGCGTGGTCGCCGGGCTGATCAACGGGCTCCTCGTGACCCGGCTCGGACTGCCCTCGCTGGCCGTCACCATCGGCACGATGACCCTCTACCGGGGGCTCGCCTACGTCGTGCTGGGCACCAAGGCCGTCGCGCAGTTCCCGCAGAACTACACCGACATGGCGACCAAGACGGTGCCGGGCACCCCGATCCCGTTCCCCTTCGCGCTGTTCATCCTGCTCGCCATCGTGACCGCGGTCGTCCTGCACGCCACCGGCCTGGGCCGCGCGCTGTTCGCGATCGGCGCCCAGGAGGAGGCGGCGTTCTTCGCCGGGATCCGGGTCAAGCGCATCAAGCTGCTGCTGTTCGTGGTGTCCGGGGTCGTGTCGGCGTTCGCCGGCGCGGTCTACACGCTCCGGTACGGCAGCGCCCGTGCCGACAACGGCCTCGGCCTGGAGCTCGCCGTCATCGCCTCGGTGCTGCTCGGCGGGGTCGACTTCGACGGCGGCAAGGGCACGCTCGGCGGCGTGGTCGCCGGCGTACTGCTCATCGGCCTGCTCCGCAACCTGCTCATGCTCCGTGACGTCGCGACCGAGATCCAGTCGATCGTCACCGGCCTCCTCCTCATCGTCTCCGTGCTCACGCCGCGGATCGCGGCCGCCGTACGCGAGTCGCGACGACATCACCGCGGCACCACCCCGTCCGTCTCGTCCTAGAGCCCCGCGGCACTCCGTACCTCTCCTTCTCCCCAGCGAACGACGAAAAGGAATCCCCCATGTCCAAGCGCCCCCTGGCGGCCGTGGCCATCGCCGCCGCCCTCGCCGTCGGCGCCGCCGCCTGCGGCGGTACGACGAAGAACTCCTCCGGCGACGACGCCAAGAGCGCCGCGACCAGCGGCGCGAAGGCGAACCCGAACGCGCCCCTGAAGAAGGGCCTCAAGCTCGCCTTCCTTCCCAAGCAGGTGAACAACCCGTACGAGACGATCGTCGACAACGCGGGCATCGACGGGGCCAAGGAGTTCGGCGGCACCGCCAAGGAGGTCGGCCCGTCCGACGCGTCGGCGTCCTCGCAGATCTCCTACATCAACACGCTGATCCAGCAGCGGATGGACTCGATCCTCATCGCGGCCAACGACCCGAACGCCGTCTGCGGCCCGCTCAAGCAGGCGATGTCCCGCAAGATCAAGGTGGTGTCGTACGACTCCGACGCTTCCAAGGACTGCCGCGACGTCTTCATCAACCAGGCCAGCTCCGAGGAGATCGGCCGTAGCGAGATCAAGCTCATGTCCGAGCTGATCGGCGGCAAGGGCAAGATCGCGATCCTGTCGGCGACCGCCAACGCCACCAACCAGAACACCTGGATCGAGTTCATGAAGGACGAGCTGAAGAAGCCGGAGTACTCCGGCATCCAGCTCGTCAAGGTCGCCTACGGCGACGACGACGACCAGAAGTCCTTCCAGCAGACGCAGGGTCTGCTGCAGGCGTACCCGGACCTGAAGGGCATCATCGCCCCGACCACGGTCGGCATCGCCGCCGCGGCCCGCTACATCGACGGCTCGAAGTACAAGGGCAAGGTCGCGGTCTCCGGCCTCGGCACGCCGAACCAGATGCGCAAGTTCGTCAAGGACGGCACGGTCGCCAAGTTCGAGCTGTGGGACCCGAAGAACCTGGGCTACCTCGCGTCGTACGCCGCCGCGGCCCTCGCCTCCGGCCAGATCACCGGCGCGGAGGGTGAGAAGTTCAAGGCCGGCAAGCTCGGCGAGCGCACGATCGGCAAGGACGGCGAGGTCATCCTCGGCCCGCCGACCGTCTTCGACAAGTCCAACATCGACAACTACAACTTCTAGGCGATCGGTGGCGGGGCCGCCGGACGCGGCCCCGCCCCCTCTCGGGAGGAGCCCCCGTGCGGCGCGTCTGTTTCCTGCTGAAGGTCAGACCGGACCGGCTGGAGGAGTACCGCGAACGGCACGAGGCGGTGTGGCCGGACATGCTCACCGCCCTGCGCGCGGCCGGCTGGCGTAACTACAGCCTCTTCCTGCGCGACGACGGGCTGCTCGTCGGCTACCTCGAGACCGACGACTTCGACGCGGCGCGCGCGGCCATGGAGAACACCGAGGTGAACGCCCGCTGGCAGGCGGACATGGCGCCGTTCTTCGAGGACCTCGACGGGCGCCCCGACGAGGGCATGGTGCCGCTCGCCGAAGTCTTCCATCTCGACTGACGATCGGGGATCACGAACAATGACAACCGACAGGACCCAGGTGAAGGCGGCACTGCGCGCACAGCGCATCGAGACGCCGTCGTGGGCGTACGGCAACTCCGGCACCCGCTTCAAGGTGTTCGCCCAGCAGGGCGTGCCGCGCACGCCGCAGGAGAAGATCGACGACGCGGCGCAGGTGCACCGCCACACCGGCGTCGCGCCGACCGTCGCGCTGCACATCCCCTGGGACAAGGTGGACGACTACGGCGCGCTGGCCGAGCACGCCCGTGAGCGCGGCGTCACGGTCGGCGCGATCAACACGAACGTCTTCCAGGACGACGACTACATGCTGGGCAGCGTCACCAACCCGGACCCGAAGGTGCGGGCGAAGGCGCTGAAGCACCTGCTCGAGTGCGTCGACATCATGGACGAGACGGGCTCGCGCGACCTGAAGCTGTGGTTCTCCGACGGCACCAACTACCCCGGCCAGGACGACATCCGCGCCCGGCAGGACCGCCTCGCCGAGGCCCTGGCCGCGGTGTACGAGCGGCTCGGCGACGACCAGCGGTTCCTGCTGGAGTACAAGCTGTTCGAGCCGGCCTTCTACACCACCGACCTGCCGGACTGGGGCACGTCGTACGCGCACTGCCTCAAGCTCGGCCCGAAGGCCCAGGTGGTCGTCGACACCGGGCACCACGCGCCCGGCACGAACATCGAGTTCATCGTGGCGTTCCTGCTGCGCGAGGGGAAGCTCGGCGGCTTCGACTTCAACTCCCGCTTCTACGCCGACGACGACCTGATGGTGGGCGCCGCCGACCCGTTCCAGCTTTTCCGGATCATGCACGAGGTGATCCAGGGCGGCGGATTCACCGACGAGATCGCGTTCATGCTCGACCAGTGCCACAACATCGAGCCGAAGATCCCCGGCCAGATCCGCTCGGTGCTGAACGTGCAGGAGGCCACGGCCAAGGCCCTGCTGGTCGACGTCGAGGCGCTGCGCGAGGCGCAGCAGGCCGGCGACGTGCTCGGCGCCAACGCCGTGTTCATGGACGCCTACAACACCGACGTCCGGCCGCTGCTCGCCGAACTGCGCGAGGAGATGGGCCTGGACCCGGACCCGATGGCGGCCTACGCCCGGTCCGGCTACTTCGAGAAGATCCGCGACGAACGCAAGGACGGCCAGGCGGCCGGTTGGGGGGCTTGAGTTGGGCATCGTCGACGACCTGCTGAAACGCTGCCACGAGCTGGGCGGCGACCCGCGCAACACGAACTACGCGGGCGGCAACGCGTCCGCGAAGGGCGTGCAGCCGGACCCGGTGACCGGCGGTGACGTCGAGCTGATGTGGGTGAAGGGCTCGGGCGGCGACCTGGGCACGCTGAAGGAGCCGGGCCTGGCGGTGCTGCGCCTGGACCGGCTGCGCGCCCTGGTGAACGTCTACCCGGGCGTCGAGCGCGAGGACGAGATGGTCGCCGCGTTCGACTTCTGCCTGCACGGCAAGGGCGGCGCCGCGCCGTCGATCGACACGGCCATGCACGGCCTGGTCGACGCCGCGCACGTCGACCACCTGCACCCGGACTCCGGGATCGCGATCGCGACCGCCGCCGACGGCGAGGAGCTGACCCGCCGGATCTTCGGCGACCGGGTCGTGTGGGTGCCGTGGCGGCGGCCGGGCTTCCAGCTCGGCCTCGACATCGCGGCGATCAAGAAGGACAACCCGCGGGCCATCGGCTGCGTCCTCGGCGGCCACGGCGTCACCGCGTGGGGCGCCACGAGCGAGGAGTGCCAGGCCAACTCCCTCGACATCATCCGCACCGCCGAGGCGTACATCGCCGAGCACGGCCGGCCCGACCCGTTCGGCGCGGTGATCCACGGCACGCTGCCGGAGGCCGAGCGGCACGAGCGCGCCGCCGCGCTGTTCCCGCTGATCCGGGGGCTCGCCTCGACGGACCGGCCGCAGGTCGGGCACTACACGGACTCGCCGGAGGTCCTGGACTTCGTGGCGCGGGCCGAGCACCCGCGGCTCGCCGCCCTCGGCACCTCCTGCCCCGACCACTTCCTGCGCACCAAGGTCCGGCCGCTCGTCCTCGACCTGCCGCCGACCGCTCCGCTGGAGGACGTCAAGGCCCGGCTGCGCGAGCTGCACGAGGCGTACCGGGAGGAGTACCGCGCCTACTACGAGCGGTACGCCACCGAGGACTCCCCGGCGATGCGCGGCGCGGACCCGGCGATCGTGCTGGTCCCCGGCGTCGGCATGTTCAGCTTCGGCAAGGACAAGCAGACCGCCCGGGTCGCCGGCGAGTTCTACGTCAACGCGATCAACGTGATGCGCGGCGCCGAGGCGCTGTCCACCTACGCCCCGATCGCCGAGTCGGAGAAGTTCCGCATCGAGTACTGGGAGCTGGAGGAGGCCAAGCTCCGGCGCATGCCGAAGCCGAAGCCCCTCGCCACCCGCGTCGCGTTCGTGACCGGCGGCGGCTCCGGCATCGGCGCGGCCACCGCGCACCGGCTGGCCGCCGAGGGCGCGTGCGTCGTCGTCGCCGACCGGGACGCCGCCGCGGCCGAGAAGGTCGCCGCGAGTATCACCCAACCAACCGACCCCGACCGACCTCCCGTGCTGGGCGCCTCCGCGCTGCGGGCCTCGGACGTCGCGGTCGCGGTGGCCGTGGACGTCACCGACGAGGAGGGGATCGCCGCCGCGCTGCGCGACGCGGTGCTGGCCTTCGGCGGCGTCGACCTGGTCGTCAACAACGCCGGGCTGTCGCTGTCCAAGCCGCTGCTCGACACGACGGTCGCGGACTGGGACCTGCAGCACGACGTCATGGCGCGCGGCTCGTTCCTCGTCTCGCGCGAGGCCGCCCGCGTGATGATCGAGCAGGCCATGGGCGGCGACATCGTCTACGTCGCCTCGAAGAACTCCATCTTCGCCGGGCCGAACAACATCGCCTACAGCGCGGCAAAGGCCGACCAGGCGCACCAGGTGCGCTTGCTGGCCGCCGAGCTCGGCGAGCACGGCGTCCGCGTCAACGGGATCAACCCCGACGGCGTGGTGCGCGGCTCCGGCATCTTCGCCGGCGGCTGGGGCGCCAAGCGCGCGGCCGTCTACGGGGTGCCGGAGGAGAAGCTCGGCGAGTACTACGCCCAGCGCACGCTGCTCAAGCGCGAGGTGCTGCCGGAGCACGTCGCGAACGCGGTCTTCGCCCTCACCGGCGGGGACCTGACCCACACCACGGGTCTGCACGTGCCCGTGGACGCGGGGGTGGCCGCCGCCTTCCTCCGCTGACGGATCGGGTGCGGGGCGGCACCGCCACCAGCCGCCCCGCACACCACCCGCCCGTCCCGAACGTCACTCCCTGAGCCCCCACCTCCGCCCGAATTCCGTTCCACGCCGCTGTGCGCCGCCGCACACGGCCGTGCTCTCATCGCATGCCGTCTCCACCCTCCAACGCGCCGTCCGCGACGACCGCCGCGCGCGACCGACCTCAGCGAGATCGACGACCGCCGGCACGTCGACGGCCACGGCTGACAGACCGGCGGCGGGCCCGCGGAACCGGCCACCGCGGGCCCGCCGCCCCAACTCGGACCACCACCGGTCCACGTCTTCCGGATCGGCGAACCCGTCGCACCGACAGGAAGGACATCGATGAGGAACCACCGGACGTCACGGCGTCCACGACATGAGGGATCTCCTGCCATGAGACGTGCGTCCGGTCGGTTCGCGGGGGCGCCGACGGCGATCCTCCTCGCCCTGTCCGCGGTCGTCGTCGCGGTGACCCCGACGGGAACCGCGGCGGGCGCGCCGGTGTCCGCGGCGGCCGTCCCGGCCCTGACCCGCGCCACCTTCGCCGACCCCCCGGCCTCGGTCCGGCCCAAGTACCGCTGGTGGCAGCCGCTGGCCTACACCGAGGACGGCGAACTGGCCGACGAGCTCGGTCAGATCAAGAAGGTGGGCGGCGGCGGCGCCGAGGTCGCCCCGTTCAACGTCGAGGGCACGGGCAACAACACCATCCCGTTCCTGGAGAAGTACGGCTGGGGCACCCCGCTGTGGGCGCAGAAGACCCGGACGATGCTGGCGGCGGCCAAGGCGAACGGGCTCAGCCTCGACCTCACGATCGGCCCCCGCTGGCCCGCGACCGTCCCCACGGTCAACGACGTCAACGACGCCGCCGCGCAGCAGCAGATCGTCTTCTCCTACGAGTTCCGCCACGGCGGCACCAGCAGGTCGGGGCCGCTGCCGACCAACCTCGACGTCTCGCCGCCCGCGGGGGCCAAGAAGACCCTCATCGCGGCGCTCCTCGCCAAGTGCGCCGACGCGAACTGCGACCGCTCCACCAGCGCCCCGCGGCTGCTCGACCGCTCCAGCGTCATCGACGTGACCTCGAAGGTGGACGCGCAGGGCGAGCTGTCGGTCGACGTCCCGGGCGACGCGAACAGCACGTACGCGCTGATCGCCTTCTACCAGGCGCCCACCGGCCAGTCCCTGTCCGGCTACACCGCCACCGGCACCAACTACGCCCTGGACACCTTCGGCAAGGCCGGTGCCACGGCGACCACGGACTTCTACGACAAGAACATCCTCACCTCGGACGTGCGGAAGCTGCTCGCCCAGATGGGCACCAGCGAACTGTTCGAGGACTCCCTCGAACTCGGCACCACGCAGAAGTGGACGCCCGACATGGTCGCGCAGTGGCAGAAGCTGCGCGGATACTCCCCGGTCGACGTTCTCCCGGCGCTGGCCGGCGCGGGCGACCAGGGCATCACCAGCAAACCGTTCTTCGACTTCGGTGACGGCCTCGGCGCCCGCGTACGCACCGACTACCGGCAGACCCTCAGCGACCTGTACATCGCGAACCGGCTCGACGTCCTGCGTGCGTGGGCCCACCAGCACCACATGGGCACCCGCATCCAGCCGTACGGCATACCGGTGGACATCTCAGACGCCGCCTCGCACATCGACGTCCCCGAAGGCGAGTCCCTCGCGTTCGGGCAGTCGGTCGGCGCCTACAGCAACGTGCAGGACTACCGGGTCGTCGCCACGGGAGCGCACCTCTCCGGGCAGCCCGTGGTGTCGGATGAGTGCTGCGCGTTCTCCGGCTCGGTCTGGGGATCGACCGCCGGGGCGGGTTCGGACACCTCGAACCTGCAGGCCGTGTACCGCGGCTTCGCCGGCGGGGTGAACCAGGTCGTCTGGCACGGCTTCCCCTACCTGACCAGGGGCCCGCAGGGCGCCGGCGCACAGGAGGTGTGGCCCGGCATGACCTACGGCGGCAACACCTCCTACTCCGAGGCGTTCGGCGCCAAGGGCGGCCCGAACTGGGCCGACTACCGTGCGATCAACGACAGCGTGGCCCGTATGCAGCTCGTGCTCAGACAGGGCAAGCCGCGCTTCGACCTGGCCGTGTACTGGCAGGACTTCGGCATGAACGGCACGGGGACCACGGGAAGCGGCTCGAACAAGCAGATTTCGAGCTCGTCGGCGCTGGCGGCGGCCGGGTACACCTACGAGTACCTCAGCCCGGCCCAGCTCCGGCGCAAGGACGCCTCCTACGGCGACGGCACCCTGTTCGGCGACAGTTCGGCGTACCACGCGGTGCTGCTGAACGACCAGACGACCATGCCGGTCGACACCGCGCAGAAGCTGCTCCAGCTGGCGCAGCGAGGACTGCCCGTCGTCATCGTCGGTGACCTGCCGAGCAGCACCCCCGGAGCCCACGACGCGGCGGCCCAGGACGCGCGGCTGAAGTCCCTGGTGGCCCAGCTGGTCAAGCAGCGCGGCGTCGTGCGGGTGGCGAGCGAAGCGGACGTGCCGACCGCGTTGAAGGGCCTGAAGGTGACGCCCGCCCTCACGCCGCAGGACGACTCCGGCGCGATCCTCGACGTGCGCAGGCACGCGGGCTCCACCGACTACTACTACCTCTACAACCAGACGAACACCGCGACCGCGCAGACGCTCACCCTCACCGGCGATGGCGTGCCGTACAGGCTGAACACCTGGACCGGTGAGATCACCCCGATCACGAACTACACGTCCGGCCACGGCAAGATCACCGTTCCCGTGCAGCTCAACGGCAACAACGCCGAGATCATCGCGGTCACGCCACGGCACGACGGCACCTTCAACGGCGCGCCGGGGCGGTCCGGCACGGCGAGCACGACGAGCACGACGGCCGGCACGCCGAAGCCGGTGGCGCTGGGCGACTGGTCGCTCTCGGTGGAGAGCTGGGAACCCGGCGCCTCCGACCTGCCGGGCGACACCGCCCACAAGAAGCTCGGGTCGGTCACGCTCAAGGCCGGATCGGACGGCAGGCTGCCGGCCTGGTCGGCGATCACACTCGACAACGGCTACGCCGTGAACCTGAAGGACGTGTCCGGGACGGGCACCTATACGACACACGTCACCTTGGGCGACGAGTGGAAGGGGGTCAGCGGCGCGAGTCTCGATCTCGGCACCCCGGTGGACACCGTGGCCGTGAACGTCAACGGGCACGACCTGCCGCCGCTCGACCAGGCCGACCTGCGCCATGTGGAGGTCGGCAAGTACCTGCGCACGGGTCAGAACACGATCATCGTCCGGGTCGCGTCGACACTGCTCAACGCGGTCCGCGTCGCGCCGAACACGGGCGCGTCGTCGCGGACGCCGATGGACTACGGGCTGTTCGGGCCGCTCACCCTCACGCCGTACGCCGGCACCGGGCCCCTGCTGACCGCCTCGGCGCTGGAGACGTCGCTGCCGCTGGCGAAGGGCGGGTACAACCGCGCCACCGTGGTGGTCGGCAACAGCTCCGGCAAACCGGTCGGGGTGACGCTCAGCGCGTCGGCCGCCTCGGGAATCACCGCGCAGCCGGAGAAGGAGCGGATCACGATCCCGGCCGGCGGCTCGGCGACGGTGCCCGTCGACCTGCGCGACTCCGGTGTCGCGACCGGAGCGAGCACCCTGACCGTGACGGCGCGGAGTGACGCCGGGCTGACCGCCACGACGACGGTGACCCTGCGGCATTCCGACGACCTGGCCCTCAACCCGGGCGGCGCGCCGTTCCCGCGCGTGATCGCGGATGCGAGCCAGGACCGCTATCCGGCCCCCCTCGCGGTGGACGGATCAGCCGGCACGTTCTGGGTGTCGTGGGGCCGGGCCGCCGGGCAGGGCCCCACCACGGACCACCCGGTGCGGTACGGACTCGACTTCGGCGCGGCCATCGACATCGGCTCCGTCACCGTCGGCGGCCGGTCCAACTACGGGCCGCGCGACTACGACGTCCAGGTGTCCTCGGACGGCCGGACCTGGCGCACGGTGGCCAGTGCCACCGACACCCCGAAGGCGGGCGGAACGACGACCTTCGCCTCGGCGAACGCCCGCTACCTGAGACTCAACATCACCAAGAGCTGGGACTCCGTCACCGCGAACGTGCAGATGAGCGAGCTCACGGTGCAGCCGTGAGGCCGGCGCGGAGTCGGGGATGACGCACGGCCCGCCGCGTCGGCGGGCCGTGCGGTACCGGCCGACCACCGGCACCGCCGGACGACACACGATGGAAGGGATGAGATGACCGCGAACAACGGACGCGTGCGCGTCGGGCTGGTCGCCGGAGGGCTCGGAGCCTACTGGCCGCAGTTCCCCGACCTGCTGCCGCAACTGCGGCGATCCGCCGAGCGCGTGTCGGAACGGATGGGCGAACTCGGCGCCGACGTCGTCGACGTGGGCTTCATCTCCGACGCCCAGGAGGGTGCGGCGGCGGCCGAGAAGCTGCGCGTGGCGGACTGCGACCTCATCGTCGGGTTCCTCACGACGTACATGACCGCGACCATGCTGGTGCCGATCGCCCAGCGCAGCGGCGCCCCCGTGCTGCTGATCAACCTGCAGCCGACCGAGTCGATGGACCACGCGACCTTCGACACGGGTCAGTGGCTGGCCTACTGCGGCGCCTGCCCGCTGCCGGAGATGGCCAACGCGTTCCTGCGCTGCGGCATCCCGTTCCGCTCGGTGTCGGGGTACGTCGAGGACGAGCGGGCCTGGGCGAAGATCGGCCGCTGGGTGCGCGCGGCGGGCGTACGGGCGGCGCTGCGCCGGGGCCGGCACGGCCTCATGGGCCACCTCTACCCGGGGATGCTCGACGTCTCCACCGACCTGACCCTCGTGCCGGCGAACTTCGGCGGCCACATGGAGGTCCTGGAGTTCGACGACCTGCGGGTCCGCGTCGAGAAGGTCACCGACGCCGAGGCGGAGGCCAAGAAGAAGGAGGCCGCGGAGATCTTCGAGCTGGCCGACTCGGTCAACGACGAGGACTTCTCCTGGGCCGCGCGCGTCGCGGTCGGTCTCGACCGGCTCGTCGCGGACTTCGAGCTCGACAGCCTCGCCTACTACCACCGGGGCCTGGACGGCGAGGTCCACGAACGCCTCGGCGCGGGCGTGATCCTCGGCGCGTCGCTGCTGACCGCGCGCGGCGTCCCGGCCGCCGGCGAGTACGAGCTGCGCACGTCCCTCGCGATGCTCATCATGGACCGGCTCGGCGCGGGCGGCTCCTTCACCGAGCTCCAGGCGCTGGACTTCGAGCGCGGCCACGTCGAGATGGGCCACGACGGCCCGGCGCACCTGGCCATCAGCGACGCGAAGCCGCTGCTGCGCGGCCTCGGCGTCTACCACGGCAAGCGCGGCTGGGGCGTGTCCGTCGAGTTCGACGTGAAGCACGGCCCCGTGACGGCGTTCGGCCTCCGCCAGGGCCGCGACGGCCGGTTCGCGTTCGTGGTCTCCGAGGGCGAGGTCGTGGACGGGCCACTGCTGCAGATCGGCAACACCACCTCGCGCGTCGACTTCGGCTGCGACCCGGGGGAGTGGACCGACGCCTGGAGCGCCACCGGCATCTCCCACCACTGGGCCCTCGGCACCGGCCACCGGCTCGCCGACCTGCGCGCCCTCGCGGACCTCATGGAGGTGGAACTGATCCACGTAGGCGCCTGACGGTTCTTTTCGGGTCGGGGGACTCACGCACAGGAGACGGTATGGCGAGTTTCTTCGGCATGCGCGGAATCCGCTTCCTACTGGCGCTGACCATGGCGCTGGGCGGGCTGCTCGTCGTCACGGCGCCCGCCCGGGCCGCGGTCGACACGAACCTGGTCAACTTCGACGCGGCCGGGAACCAGGTGATCCGGTTCGACACCGACGGCAACGCGGTGGACGCGCACGACGGAGCGATCGAGCGCTTCGGCGGCACGTACTACCTGTACGGCACCGCCTACGACTGCGGCTACCAGTGGCAGAACAACGACACGTTCTGCGGTTTCAAGGTCTACTCGTCGCCCGACCTGGCGCACTGGACCGACCGCGGTCTCGTCGCGCCTCCCCGCTCGTGCCAGTACTGCTTCCGCCCGCACGTCGTCTACGACAAGGCGACCCGCAGGTACGTCATGTGGGTCAACGACCAGGGCGCCGCCGACAAGTTCCGGGTCTACACGAGCCGGACGCCGACCGGGCCCTTCACCGAGCAGCCCGTCCCCGACCTGCCGGACCAGACGCACTGCACCGCCGACCTCGCCGTGTTCGTCGACGATGACGGGACGGCCTATCTCACCTGCAGCAACGCCGGCTGGCACATCGCGGTCATCCAGCTCACCGCCGACTACCTGCGCGCGGCCGGGCCGTACGACATCACCGGAGTCACCCGCGTGGAGGCACCGTCGATCTTCAAACGGAACGGCACGTACTACCTGACGATGTCGGACCCGAACTGCGGGTACTGCACCGGCACCGGCACCTCCTACCTGACCGCGAAGAGCCCACTCGGCCCGTGGCGCGGTCGGGACGCGTGGACGGCCGAGGACGGCGCGCTGACCGCGAGCGGCGGGCTGTACGGGCTGTCCCAGCAGGGCGAGGACTGGCGCGACTACACCTTCTCCTTCGACGTCGCGCCGCTGCCCACGACCTCGGGCACATCGGCCCAGGCCGGGTTCTCGGTGCGGATGAACCAGGACGACCACGGCTACCTGTTCCTGCTGACCGGTTCCGGGCCGGCGAAGAACGGACAGCTGAGCGTGCTGCGCCGGGCCGGGGCCACCACGGCGAGCCACGTCGTGAAGCTGGACAAGCCGATCGTCGCGGGGGAGTGGCACCACGTCGCGGTCACGGCGGCGGGCGCGACGCTCACCACGTCGATCGACGGCGTCCAGGTGGACGCTTACACCGACGCCACGTACGCCACCGGCAAGGTCGGCTTCCGCGAGTGGAACGGCGCCAACCTGGAGTCCGCCCGGTTCGACAACGTCACGGTCACCGCCGCGGACGGCCGGACGCTCCTGTCCGACGACTTCTCCGGGGACTTCGCCAAGTGGGTGGTCCCGACCAGCGGCGTCAAGTTCACCGATGACTCCTGCGGCGGCCAGCCCGCCCAGGTCGCGACGCTGCCCTCCCGGCACGGCGCGCCGACGTACCTCTACTTCAGCGACCTGTGGGACTTCCACACCAACGAGGCGCTGGCCAACTACTACTGGCAACCGCTCTCGTTCGGCTCGGACGGCGCCATTCAGCCGCTGACCTGTGCGAACTCCCGGGTCCACCTCGACCCGGGACACCCCGGCCACCAGCGGCCCATCCGGGCCCTCGACCAGACCAGCGGTGTGACCGGATTCCGCGCCACCTGCGACATCGCCGGTACGACGCGACGCGAGCAGGACTTCACGGCCGGCCGCACGGGCCGGCTTGCCTCGCTCGCCGTGACCGTCTTCAAGGACGGCACGGAGACCGGGCGGGTGCTGCGGACCCCACCGTCGGACCCCCTCGACGTGGAGATCGTCGACCGGGGCACCGGCAGGACGGTGTGGTCGGCGTCCGTGCCGGCGAGCACGATCGGCTGGTCCGCCCGGAATCTGACCGTGCGACCCGGCATCCGGGTACGGCGCGGTGCCGAGTACGCCGTGCGCCTCGGCTCGTCGACGACCACCGGCTGCTATGGCGTCGCGTTCAACGACCAGAACCCCTATCCCGGCGGTACCTCCGCCATCAGCACCGACGGCGGCGCGGGCTTCACCGCTGAGCCCGCGCGTGACCTGAAGTTCCAGACGTCCGTCGAGCGCTGACATCGCCAGGAGACGAGGAGTGCACATGAGGTTCATCCCGGCTTGCGCGACCGCGGTCGCGCTGGCCCTGGCGGCCCTGACACCGGGCCTGCCCGCGCACGCGGACACCGAGCCGCTCGGCGTCGCCGGGCTGCGCACCGACGCGCTCGACACGGCGCTGGGCATCGACGACACGACGCCGACGCTGAGCTGGAAGCCCACGGCGACCGGACGGAACGAGGCCCAGGCCGCGTACCAGGTGCAGGCCGCCTCCGCGCCGGACCGGCTGGACCACCCCGACCTGTGGGACTCCGGCAAGGTCGCCTCCGCGGCCGTGAGCGCCGTCTACGAGGGTGCGGCGTTGAAGGCGCGCCGGCGGGTCTGGTGGCGCGTGCGCGTCTGGGACGGCGCGGGCCACGCGTCGTCGTGGAGCCGCCCGGCCTGGTGGGAGATGGGCCTGCTCGCCAAGACGGACTGGTCGGCCAAGTGGGTCGGGGACGACCGGTGGGTCGACCGCAAGCCGACGCCGGTCACGGTCAAGGTGCCCGCGCAGGACGCCCGGTACGTCCGAGTGGACGTGACCAAGCTGGGGCTGCCGATCGTCGAGAGCGGTTCGCTGCTGTCCCGGCTGCAGCTCGCCGAGATCGTCGTCGCCGACTCGGCGAACCCGGACGTCGACCTGGCCAAGGGCGCGGCCGTCACGGGCTCGGACGTGCGCAGCTACCCCGGCAAGTGGGAGCCGGAGTTCCTGACCGACGGGTCGCTCAGCACCGAGCAGGCGCCGTTCGGCTACACCAGCAACGCCTACAAGTCCCAGGACCCGGGTCACGACATCTGGCTGCAGCTCGACCTGGGGCAGACCCGGCACTTCGACCAGGTCGTGCTGTACCCGCGCACGGACACGATGACCGCCGACGCGAAGACGCCGAACTTCCCCGTCGACTTCACCGTGCAGACCGGGAACGACGCGAACCTGCGCACCGTCGCGACGGTCACCGGCCAGGAGCCGCCGCCGGCGTACCACACCGACTTCCCGCCGCTGCCGATCCTCGCCCGGCAGTTCGACCTGGGCAAGGACGTCCGCGCGGCCCGGCTCTACATCACCGCGCTCGGCCTCTACGACGCCACCATCAACGGCCGGCCGGTCAGCGACGCGGTGCTGGAGCCGCCGAACACCGACTACCGCAAGCGCGTCGTCTACTCCACCTACGACGTGACCGGGCTGCTGCGCAAGGGCGGCAACGCGATCGGCGTACGCCTCGGCAACGGCACCTACAACGTCGCGCCGACCGCCGACCGGTACACCAAGTACGTCGGCGCGCAGGGCGCGCCACGGCTGCTCGCCCAGCTCGAGGTGACGCTGAAGGACGGCACCACCGAGCGGATCGCCACCGACGCGTCCTGGCGCACCGACCTGGGACCGACGACGTTCTCGCAGTGGTACGGCGGCGAGGACGAGGACGCGCGGCGTGAGCAGGCCGGCTGGGACCGGCCCGGCGCGGACCTCTCCGGCTGGAAGCCCGCCGCCGAGACCGCCGACCCGGGCATCGCCGTCGCGGCGCGCACGTCCCCGCCGATCGTTCCGGTCGGGCGCGAGCACACCGTCCGGATCACCCACCCCGAGTCCGGGACGTACGTCTTCGACCTGGGCGCCAACGTCTCGGGCTGGCCCGTGCTGCACGTCAGCGGACCGCGCGGGACCACCCTCACGATCAAGCCGGGGGAGCGGCTCGGCGATGACGGTCTCGTCGACCAGGGCACGATGATCGCGGGCGGGAACCGGCAGCCGCCGGTCGAGGACCACTACACCCTCGCGGGCGGCGGCGAGGAGACCTGGCACCCGCGCTTCGTCTACCACGGGTTCCGGTACCTCCAGGTCACCGGCCTGCCGTCGGCACCCGCCGCCCGCGACGCCGAGGCGATCGTGCTGCGCGCCGACAACGCGACGGCCGGCACGTTCGACAGCTCGGACCTGCTGCTGAACGACATCCACAAGATCACGCAGGCGTCGATCGCCGGCAACACGTTCAGCATCCTCACCGACTGCCCGGACCGGGAGAAGCTCGGCTGGCTCGAGCAGACCCACCTGGTCCAGGGGTCCGTCGCGCGTGACTTCGACGTCGAGGCCTACTACCGCGACTTCCTGCGGAACGTCGCCGAGGCTCAGCTGCCCGACGGGCACGTGCCCGACATCGCCCCGGAGTACGTCGTCTTCAGCGGATCGGCCCGCGACGACCCGAACTGGGGCAGCGCGATCATCATGTCCGCCTGGCAGCACTACCAGTCCTACGGCGACGCCGGCACGCTGCGGACCTACTTCCCGGCAATGGGCCGGTACTTCGACTACCTGACGTCGAAGACCAGCGGAAACCTGCTCGACTACGGCTACGGCGACTGGGCCGGCACGGACTCCTCCACGCCGGTCGGCATCGCCGCGAGCTACGGCTACTACCGGGACGCCGTCGCCCTCGGCAGGATCGCCCGGCTCCTCGGCGAGGACCCCTCCCGCTACGACACCGCGGCCGGGAAGATCGCCGCGGCGTTCAACGCGAAGTACCTCAAGGACGGCATGTACGGCTCGGGCAGCCAGGCCAGTGACGCGTTCGCCCTGGACATGGGCGTCGTGCCCGCCGACCAGCGGCAGGCCGTCACCGACCACCTCGTCACGTCCATCGAGGCCAAGGGCTACCACCTGACCGTCGGAGAGATCTCCCTGCCCGCGGTGTTCCGGGTGCTGTCCGCGGCCGGCCGCGACGACGTGCTGCTGAAGGTCGCCCAGCAGGTCACCGCGCCGAGCTACGGCTACCAGGTGGTGCACGGCGCGACCACGCTCACCGAGTACTGGGACGGCCCGACCGGCTACGGCTCCCAGGACCACTTCATGCTCGGCGCGATCGACGAGTGGTTCAACGCGGGCCTGGCCGGGATCCGGCAGGCCGACGGCGGCGCCGGCTTCACCGACCTGGTGATCCGCCCGGCCGTGGTCGGCGACCTAACCGGCGCGAGCGGGACGTACGAGACGCCGCGCGGCCAGGTCGCCAGCTCCTGGCGCCGCGAGGGCGGCACGCTGCACCTGGACGTGACCGTGCCACCGGGCGCCCCGGCGCGCGTCGAGGTCCCGCTGCTCGGCGGGAACCACGTGACCGCCACCGCCGGCGCGAAGTGGGTCGGCACGCAGAACGGCTACGGCGTCTACGAGGTCGGCTCCGGGCGGTGGTCCTTCACCGCCGTGACCGCCTCCTCCGTCGCCCAGGACCGGCAGCAGCTCGCGGTCGAGCCGCCGTTCGGCGTGAACGTGCCCGTCCTGCCCGGTCAGTCCACGGCCACGCGGTTCCGGGTCACCAACCTGGAGGACCGCGCGGTGACCGTGCGCCCGAGCGTGTCCGTCTCGGCCGGCTTCACGGCGTCGGTGTCCGGCGGCCCGGTGCGCGTCCCGGCGCACGGCTCCGCCCAGGTCCCGGTCGCGCTGAAGCAGACCGACACGGGCGTCTCGTCGGGGACCGTCACGCTGAAGGCGGGTGACGACGGCGCGTCCGCGCCGGTCGCGGTCACCTCGAACCTCGTCCGCGCCGCGACCATGTCGGCCTCCAGCACCCACAGCGGCTCCGACCCCGCCTGGGCGAACGACGGAGGCACCGACTCGGAGGTCTGGCTGAACGGCGTCGGCGGCTGGAACGACGACACCGCGGGCGGGTTCCCCGACACGCTGACCGCGACGTGGAACGCCCCGGTCACCCTCGGACGGGTCCGCGTCCTCACCCTGAACAGCGCCAAGTCCCCGGCGGCCAAGTCCGGGATCCGGGACTTCGACATCGAGGTGCGCACGGGGGACACCTGGCGCGCGGTCGCGACGGTCAGCGGCAACACCGCGGGCACCGTCGAGCGGACCTTCGACCCCGTCCAGGCGTCGGCGCTGCGCGTCGTCGTCCACGACTCAGGCGACCACAACTACAGCCGGGTGATCGAACTCGAGGGTTACACCTCCTGACCGGCAGCTCAGCACAACCCCTGCTTCACCGAAGGATTCACCGATGAAGAAAGAGATGCCGGCCGACGGGTTCAGCCGCCGCGGCTTCCTCCTGACGGCCGGCACCGTCGCCGCGGGCGCGGCCCTCGCCTGGGGTTCGCCCCTCGGCGAGGCCGCCGCCCGCGCCGCGGGCTCCGGAACGGCCGGTTCGTTCGCCCGGCCCGACGCGTCCGTCGCGCCGAAGTTCCGCTGGTGGTGGCCGGACGGCAACGTCGACCCCGACGAGATCCGCCGCGAGGTCGACCAGATCGCCGACGCCGGCTTCGGCGGCGCGGAGATCGCCGCCGTCCACCACAGCATCTCCGACAAGTCCGTGCTCGACCCGGCCGGGCACGGCTGGGGCACGCCGGCGTGGGTGGCCGCCGTCGAGGCGGCGCTCGACCAGGCGCAGCGGCGCGGCGTGACGATCGACCTCACGATCGGCCCGTCCTGGCCCGCCGCCGTGCCGACGATCACGCCGGACGACACCGCGGCGGTCAAGGAGCTGGCGTACGGCTCGGCGACCGTCGCGGCCGGCGCGACCTACGACGGACCGGTCCCGCCGCCCGCGCGCGCGGCCGCGTCCACGGCGAAGGTCCAGAAGCTCTTCCTCGTGCAGGCCGCGCGGGTGAACACGGCCAACTCCACGCGCAAGGAGACCGGCCTGGACCTCGCCTCGGTCCAGGACCTCACCGGGAAGGTCACGGACGGGCGGCTCTCGTGGACCGCGCCGTCCGAGGGCTCCTGGGTGATCATCAGTCACTGGGAGCGCGGCTCGGCGCAGACGCCCGAGGCCGGCCCGCACACCGTTCCGGCGGCCTACGTCGTCGACCACTTCAGCGCCGCCGGCACCAAGGCCGTGACCGACTACTGGGAGGAGCACATCCTCACCCGGCCGGTGCGCAAGCTGATCAAGAAGGCGGGCGCCACGCTGTTCGAGGACTCGATCGAGATCGAGACCAAGGCGCTGATGTGGACCCCGGACCTGCCCAAGGAGTTCGAGAAGCGCAAGGGCTACTCGGTGCTGCCGTACCTGCCCGCCATCACGCAGGACAACGGCAACCAGCTCTACGCCTACGAGGCCGCGGCGACCCGGCGCATCCGCTACGACTACTGGGACGTCATCTCCCAGCTGTTCAACGAGAACCACATCACCGCGCTGCAGGACTGGGCGCACTCGGTCGGCCTGGAGTTCCGCTGCCAGCCGTACGGCGCGCAGACCGACGCGATCGCCTCGGCCGCCATCCTCGACGTGCCGGAGGGCGAGTCGATCGGGTTCCACAACCTGGACGACTGGCGGAGCCTGGCGGGCGGCCGGGACATGGCCGGCCGGAAGGTCCTGTCCGGCGAGATGGGCGCCTACACCGGCGGCGCCTACAACACGACGTGGAAGAAGTTCCTGCTCACCGTCGGCGGCGCGTACGCGGCCGGGCTGAACCGCAGCGTCATCCACGGGTTCTCCTACGCCACCGCGCCGGGCGTGAAGTGGCCCGGCTACGCCGCCTTCACCCCGTACAGCGGGAGCATCGGCTACGCCGAGTCGTGGGGGCCGCGCCAGCCCACCTGGCGGCACATCAAGGACATCTCCGGATATCTGAGCCGCGTCCACCAGGTGCTGCAGACCGGCACGCCGCGCGTCGACGTCGCGGTCTTCCGGCAGACCGGCTACTCCAAGACCGGCATCGGCGTGTCCTGGTTCACCGCGACCGGCATCACGCTGGGCTGGAACCACCAGTTCATCAGCGCGCCGCTGCTGGACCTGCCGAACGCCGACGTCCGCAGCGGCCGGCTCGCCCCCGACGGCCCGCAGTACAAGGTCGTGTTCATCGAGGGCGACCACTTCTACAACATGGACTCCACGCTGCAGCTCGGCGTCGCCGAGAAGCTGCTGAAGTTCACCAGGGCGGGCCTGCCGATCGTGCTGCTCGGCGACTGGTCCGCACCGGTCGTGCCGGGCCTGGGGTCCGGCGCCGAGAACGCCAGGCTGCGGTCGGTCGTGGCCGACCTGCTCAAGCAGCCGAAGGTCAAGGTCGTCGCCGGCACGACCGACGTCCCCACGGCGCTCGCCGACCTCGGCGTCACGCCCGACGTGACCTACGCGCAGAGCTCGACGCTGCTCAACTTCCACCGGTACGACGACAAGGGCGACGTCGACTACTACTACCTCTGCAACGGCAAGCACGCCGAGACGGTCAAGCCGCCGGTCGCCGCGATCGACCACCAGGTGTCCTTCACCCGCACCCACAAGAACGCGGTGCCCTACCTCCTCGACCCCTGGTCCGGAGAGGTACGGCGGGTCGCCCTCTACACCGAGGACGGCGACACGATCACCATGCGGGTCGCCCTGCAGCCCGGCGAAGTGCTGATCGTCGCGCTGGCGGGCCCCGGCAGCCTCGGCGACGCCTCCGGGCGGGCCCACGCCACCGGCACCGAAGCCGCCGAGGTCGTGTTCGCCGACGGCAGGCTGATGGCCCGCGCGACCGCGGCCGGCACCTACGCGACCACCCTGTCCACGGGCCGCACGGTACGGACGGAGATCCCGGACGTCCCCGCGCCGATCACGCCGGCGAGCTGGCGGCTGGAGGTCGAGGACCTGCGGCCCGGCGCGTCCGCGACCGAGACCGAGACGATCCTCCACCGGCTGACCCTGGACTCGCTGCAGCCGTGGCCGAGCATCCCCGAACTGGCGGATGTCTCGGGCATCGGCCGCTACACCACGACCGTCGACCTGCCCCGGCCCTGGACCAGCGCGTACGGCGCGTACCTGCGACTGGGCCAGGTCTTCGACACCTGCCGGGTCACGGTCAACGGCAGGCAGGTGCCACCCGTCGACCAGATCAACCCGGTCGTCGACGTCGGCCCGTACCTGCGGGCCGGCGCCAACACCATCACGGTGGAGGTCGCGACGACCCTGAACAACCGGCTGCGGGTGTCCGACCCGTCCGTCTACGGCGTCGCGTCCCGCCAGGCGTACGGGCTCATCGGCCCGGTCAGCCTGGTCCCGTACGCGCAGGCCGTGATCGCTTAGCCCCACCTCCGACCCCGGGCCGGTCGCGGGGGTCCTCCGTCTCCCCGCGCCCGGCCCGGCTCCCACGTCTCCGATTCACCTTTCCGCACCAGCACGAATTCGAGGTCGCATGAGCCCCTGGAAGCGACGTCACCGTCTCGCCCTCACCGCCGCCGGACTGGCCGCCCTGGCCGTGCCGGCCCTGAGCGTCCCGCCGGCCCTCGCCGGGACCACCGCCGCGAAGGCGGTCGCGGCCCACCCGTGGGACGCCTACAACCTCTCGCCGAAGAGCCGGACCGTACGGCCCGCGGCGATCTACACCACCAACGGCACCGTGACGAACCCGTCCGCCGTTCTGAGCGGTGAGACGACCCGGATCAGCGGCAACGGCTCCTACGTCACGCTGGACTTCGGCAAGGACGTCGGCGGCCTGGTCACGCTGCACTTCGCCGGCTCCGACGGCGCACAGCAGGTCGGCCTGGCGTTCAGTGAGTCCTCCGACTACGTCGGCCCCGACTCCGACGCCTCCACCGGCGGGCCGCGCAAGACCGACGGCGTGCTGTACGCCGACGTGAACGGCCCGACCACCTACACGACGCCCGCCCAGCACCAGCGCGGCGGCTTCCGCTACCTGACGCTGTTCCTGTCCGCCGCGGGCAGCGTCGACCTCGACGGCGTGTCCGTGCACTTCACCGCCGCGCCGGCGATGAAGAACCCCGCGCAGTACGCGAACTACTTCTACTCCAGCGACCCGCTGCTCAACCGCATCTGGTACGCGGGCGCCTACACCGTCCAGCTCAACACGATCGACCCGAAGACCGGCCGCACCTGGGAGCCGCCGAGCGCGCTGTGGGACAACACCGGCGACGTCGGCGTGGGCGACACCATCCTCGTCGACGGGGCCAAGCGCGACCGCACCGTCTGGCCGGGCGACCTCGGCGTCGAGATCCCCGCGGCGTACGCCGCCTTCAACGACACCGTCTCGGCGCGCAACGCGCTCACCACGATCTTCCAGCACCAGAAGAGCACCGGTGAGCTGCCGTACTCCGGGCCGATGATGAACAAGTACGGCTCCGACACCTACCACCTGTGGACGCTGTCGACGAGCTACGACTACTACCGCTACACCGGCGACTCGGCGTGGCTGACGAGCGTCTGGGACGACTACAAGCTGGGCGTCGACTACAGCCTCGCCAAGCTGGACGCGAACGGCCTGCTGTCCATCACCGGCACCGGCGACTCGGTGCGCATCCTCACCAAGGGCGAGAACTTCACCGCCAACGCCCTGCTGTGGCGGGTGCTGAACACCGGGTCGGAGCTGGCCACCGCGCGCGGTGACGCGGCGCTCGCCGCGTCGTACGCGAGCAAGGCGGCGGCGCTGCGCACCGCGATCAACCAGAACTTCTGGGACGACAGCGTCGGGGCTTACAAGTACTACCCGAACCAGACGATCCACCCGCAGGACGGCAACTCCATCGCGGTCTGGTACGGCCTCGCGGACGCGGACCAGGCCCGGCGGATCAGCGCGCAGCTCACCGGCAACTGGAACGACGTCGGCTCCACCGCACCGGAGAACAAGGGCAACCCCGGCGTCTTCTCCGGATCCCTCGAGGTCAACGCGCACTTCGCGGCGGGCGGCCAGGCCGCCGACCAGGCCGGCGTGGACCTGATCCGCCGCCAGTGGGGCTACATGCTGAACAACCCGCACGGCACCCAGAGCACCTTCTGGGAGTCCTACCGGGCGGGCGAGTCCTGCCTGTTCTGCAGCAACTACGTCAGCCTCGCGCACGGCTGGGCGACCGGCCCGACCCCGGCGCTCAGCTCCTACGTCCTCGGCGTCGCCCCCGACTCACCCGGCGGGCGTACGTTCCGCTTCGTCCCGCACGTGGCCGACCTGACCTTCACCCAGGGCCGGATCACCACGGAGTACGGGCCCGTGGACGCCTCCTGGCGCATCCACAAGGGCGAGTTCAGCGCGCACCTCGCGGCGCCGAAGGGCACGACCGGCCGCGTCGGCGTCCCGACCCTCGGCAAGAAGACCCAGATCTTCGTCAACGGGCACCTCGCCTGGAACGGCACCCGCGCCACGGCGTACGGCGCGCACGCCGACGGCGACTACGTCTACCTCGAGGGCCTGACCGCCGGCCACTACACGATCAAGACCAAGCCGCTGGGGGGCAAGTGAGCAGGTCCGAAGGTACGGGCGCGCCCGCGGGCGCGGCGAAGGGGATGCGCACGCCGTTCTCCCGGCGCGGATTCCTCGGCGTCGCGGGCGGCGCGGTCGCGGCCGTCGGCCTGACCGCGCCGGCCCGTACGGCGCTGGCCGCCGACGGCGCCGCCGCCGTGGCGTCGGCGGCCCCGTCCGTCGCGCCGTTCCCGCTGAGCGGGGTCGCGCTGCTTGCGAGCCGGTTCCACGACAACATGGACCGGACCTGCGCGTACCTGAAGTTCGTCGACGCGGACCGGCTGCTGCACATGTTCCGGGTCAACGTCGGGCTGCCGTCGACGGCCGAGCCGTGCGGCGGCTGGGAGGCGCCGAACGTCCAGCTACGGGGCCACTCCACCGGGCACCTGCTGTCCGCGCTCGCCCAGGCGCACGCGAACACCGGCGACGACGCGTACGCCGCCAAGGCCCGCTACCTCGTCGGCGAGCTGGCCAAGTGCCAGGCGGCGGCGCCGGGAGCGGGCTACACGACCGGGTATCTGTCCGCCTTCGAGGAAAAGGTTTTCGACCAGCTCGAGGCGGGCGGGAGCCCCTGGGCGCCGTACTACACCCTGCACAAGGTCATGGCGGGACTGCTCGACCAGTACCGGCTCAGCGGCGACCAGCAGGCCCTCGACGTGCTCAAGGGCATGGCCGCCTGGGCCGACGCCCGCACCTCGAAGCTGACCCACGACCAGATGCAGAGCGTGCTGCGCGTGGAGTTCGGCGGCATGAACGACGTGCTGGCCGAGCTCTACATGCTGACCCGCGACCCGGCGCACCTGCGCACGGCGCAGCGGTTCGACCACGACGCGGTGTTCGGCCCGCTCGCCGCCGGCCAGGACCAGCTGGCCGGCCTGCACGCCAACACCCAGATCCCCAAGATCGTCGGCGCGGTCCGCGAGTACGAGGCCACGGGCGACACCCGCTACCTCGACATCGCGACCTTCTTCTGGCGGACGGTCGTCCGGCACCACAGCTACGCGATCGGCGGCAACAGCAACGCGGAGCTGTTCTGCCCGCCGGACCAGATCGTCTCCCAGCTCGGCGAGAACACCTGCGAGAACTGCAACAGCTACAACATGCTCAAGCTGACGCGGCTGCTGTTCTTCCACGACCCGCGCCCGGAGTACATGGACTACTACGAGTGGACCCTGTACAACCAGATGCTCGGCGAGCAGGACCCCGACTCCGCGCACGGGTTCTGCACCTACTACACCGGCCTGTGGCCCGGCACGCAGCGGCAGGTGAAGGGCGGGCTGGGCGCCGACCCCGGCAGCTACAGCAGCGACTACACCAACTTCTCCTGCGACCACGGCACCGGGATGGAGACGCACACGAAGTTCGCCGACTCCATCTACTTCCGCACCGGCCGCACGCTGTACGTCAACCTGTTCATCCCCTCCGAGCTGGCCTGGGCCGAGCGCGGCGTGCGCATCCGCCAGGAGACCCGCTTCCCGGATGAGGACACCACCCGGCTGACCGTCAGCGGCGAGGGCCGGTTCACGATGAAGATCCGCATCCCGGGCTGGACGCGCCACGCCCGGGTCCGGATCAACCGCCGGGACGCGGGCGCGGCCCACGCCGGGACGTACCTCACCATCGAGCGGCGCTGGCGTGACGGCGACACCGTCGAGGTCACGCTGCCGATGGGCCTGGACTGGCGCAAGGCCCCCGACAACCCGCAGGTCCAGACGGTCAGCTACGGCCCGGTCGTCCTCGCCGGCGGGTACGGCGGCACGCAGCTGACGACGATCCCGGCGATCGACCCGAAGTCCGTACGGGCCGGCGGCGACGACCTGACGTTCACCGCGACGGCGGGCGGTTCCGACGTGACCCTCATCCCGTTCTCCGAGATCCAGCACCAGCGCTACACCGTGTACTGGGCGGTGCCGCCCGGTCCGGCCAAGCCCCGCCTGACCGTGCGGTACCCCTTCGGCGAGGGGAGCGGCACGACGGCCAAGGACGCCACGAAGACCTGGCCGGACGCCACCCTCGTCGGCGGCGCGACGTGGACGGGCGACGGCGCGGTCGCCCTGGACGGCAAGGGCGGCCACGTCGCCCTGCCGCCCGGCCTGATCAGCGGCCTGGAGGCCCTGACCATCGCCGCCTGGGTGAACCCGGAGGAGCTCGCCAACTCCGCGCGCGTCTTCGACCTGGGCTTCCACAAGAACACCTACCTGTTCCTCACCGTGCGCACCGGCCTGGGCAAGGCCCGCTTCGCCATGAAGATCGCCGGGATGTCCGCCGAGGACTACGTGGACGCCGCCGGCCCGATCCCGGCCGGCACCTGGACCCACGTCGCCGTCACCATCGCCGACGGCAGCGCGGTCCTGTACTTCGACGGCGCGGAGACCGGCCGCAACGACACGCTCGTGATGAGCCCGCTGCTGCTCGGTGCCACCCAGTTGAACTACCTCGGCCGTTCGCAGAACTCCAGCCACCCCTACCTGCAGGGCCAGGTGGACGACTTCCGCGTCTACAACCACGCCCTCAGCGCCGCCGACGTCGCGGCACTGCACGCCCAAGGAAGGACCTCGTGAGCAGCACCCCCCTGCGGCGGATCTCCGCGGTCGCCGCGATCGTGGCCGCGTGCGGCACGGCCACGGCCGTGCCCGCCCTCGCGTCCGCCCACCCCGCCGTCACCGGCCTGCGCGCCGGCGACCTGTCCGAACAGCTCGGCATCGAGGACACCACCCCGCCGCTGACCTGGAAGCTGAACGACACCGGCCAGGACGTCACCCAGCAGGCCTACCAGATCCAGGCCGCGACCAGCCCGGACGGGTTCGACCACCCCGACCTGTGGGACACCGGCCGGGTCGCCTCGGCGGACCAGCGCGTCGACTACGCCGGCAGGGCGCTGGGCAGCCGTACCCGCGTGTACTGGCGGGTCCGCGTGTGGATCACGCACGGCGGCGCGTCGTCGTGGAGCGACCCGGCGTGGTTCGAGACCGGCCTGACCTCGGCCAAGGACTGGTCCGGTCAGTGGATCACGCATCCGGACTGGCGGTTCAAGGAGAAGCAGCCCACTCCGATCGTGGTGAAGCTGCCCGAGACGACCGCCCGGTACGTCCGGATCAACGTGACCAAGCTGGGCCTGCCGCTGGTGGAGAACCTGCCGGACAAGACCTGGCGGCTGCAGCTCGCCGAGCTCGAGGTCCGTGACTCGGCCGGGAACAACCTGGCCGCCGGCACGACGGTCACCAGCAACGACACCGGCAACCAGGTCAACCACAAGTACCTCCCGAAGTACCTGACCGACGGCACCGAGACGACGAACCAGGAGCTCGCGGGCTGGTCCAGCTCGGCGTACACGTCCGACGACGTCTCCGCCAAGCCGATCACGCTGACCGTCGACCTGAAGTCGGCCAAGACGTTCGACCAGGTGCTGCTGTTCCCGCGCACCGACGTCCCGGCGGCCGGCGACAAGGTCCCGTTCGCGCCCGTCGACTACTCGGTCTCGACCGGCGACGACGCCAACGGGCCGTTCACGACGCAGCAGACCGTCACCGGCCAGGAGCCGCCGCGGTCGCCGGTCCCCGAGGCGATGCCGATCTTCGCCAAGGACTTCACGCTGCCGTCCGGCATCCGCTCCGCCCGCCTGTACGTCGCCGGTGAAGGCGTCTACGAGGCCGCGCTGAACGGCCGCCAGGTCGGCGACGCCGTCCTGGAACCGGGCAACACCGACGTCACCGACCAGGTGCCGTACGCGACGTACGACGTCACGAAGCTGCTGCGCGGCGGCGACAACGCGATCAGCATGAAGCTCGGCAACGGCACCGCCAACGTCATCTCCACCGTCGACCGGTACCGCAAGTTCGCCCTCACGCAGAGCGACCCGGAGCTGATCGCCCAGCTCGAGGTCACCCTCGCCGACGGCAGCGTGCGCCGCATCGTCAGCGGCACCGACTGGCAGACCACGCTCGGCGGCACGACCTTCTCCAACTGGTACGGCGGCGAGGACTTCGACGCCCGCCGCGAGCCGACCGGCTGGGAGCGCCCGGGCGCCGAGCGGCAGGACTGGAACCAGGCGATCGCCGTGCCGAGCCCGGGCGGGCAGCTGACCGGCCGCCTCCAGGACCCGGTCCGCGTCCAGGAGACCCTCCAGGGCACCAAGGTCGGGTCCGGCGACGGCTACCAGGTCTACGACCTCGGCCGGAACATCGCCGGCTGGCCCGAGCTGACCATCAAGGCGCCCGCCGGGACGACCGTGCGGATGTACCCGTCCGAGAGCCTCACCAACGGCCGCGCGAACCAGTCGACCAGCAACGTCGGCGCCCCGATCTGGGACGAGTACACGACCCGGACCGGCGGCACGGAGACCTGGCACCCGCACTTCTCCTACCACGCGCTCCGCTACGTCGAGCTGCGCGGCGTGCCCGACGGTGCGACCGTCTCCGTACGCGGCCTGGCGCTGCACGCCGACAACGCCTCGGCGGGGTCGTTCTCCTCGTCCAACGACGTGATCAACGGAATCCACACGCTGATCCGGCGGGCGATCGAGAACAACATGCAGAGCATCCTCACCGACTGCCCGAGCCGGGAGAAGCTCGGCTGGCTGGAGCAGGACCACCTCGTCTTCGGCTCCCTCGCCGCGAACTACGACCTGTCCGCGCAGCTCCGCAAGGTCGTACGGGACATGGCCGAGGCCCAGACCGACACCGGCCTGATCCCGTCCACGGTGCCGGACTACACGGTGCTCGCCGGCGCGTACCGCGACGACCCGAACTGGGGCGGCGCGTTCGTCGTCGTGCCGTGGGACCTGTACCAGACCTACGGCGACGCCGACACGATGGCCACGTACTACTCCGCGATGCAGAAGTACGCCTCCTACCTGGAGGCCCGCGCGGTGAACGGACTGACCGACTACAGCCTCGGCGACTGGTACACCCCGGACAAGACGTTCCCGAAGTTCGTCTCCGGTACGTACGGCTACTGGCGGGTCCTGGACACCATGTCCAAGATCGCCGGTGCGCTCGGCAGGACCGATGACGCGGCGGCCTACCGGGCCAAGGCGGACGCCGGCGCCAAGGCCCTGGCCGACAAGTACTACGACGCGAACGCCGGCACGTTCGCGGGCGGCGGCCAGGGCGCCGAGGCGCTCGCCCTCGACATGGGCGCCGTCCCGTCGGACCAGCGGCAGCGGCTGCTCGACCACCTGGTCTCCAGCATCACGGCGGCCGGGTACCACCTGCAGCTCGGTGAGATCTCGCTGCCCAGCGTGTTCCGCGTGCTGCCCGACGACGTGATCTACAAGGTCGCGACGCAGACGACCAGCCCGAGCCTCGGCTACCAGGTCGTGCACGGCAACACGACGCTCGGCGAGAGCTGGGACGGCGGCAGCGGCCAGTCGCAGGACCACTTCATGCTCGGCTCGATCGACTCGTGGTTCACGAGCAACCTCGCCGGCATCCGGCAGGCGCCCGGCTCGACCGGCTTCCGCAAGCTGCTCATCGCCCCGTCCGTCGTGGGCGACCTGACCCACGCCGAGGGCAGCTACCGGACCCCGTACGGCGAGGCCCGGTCGGAGTGGACGAAGAGCGACGACGGAGGCATCCGGCTGAAGGTGACCGTCCCGCCGGGCACCTCCGCCGAGGTGCACGTCCCCGGCTCCGGTGAGGTCCACCAGGTCGGTTCCGGCGTCTGGGTCTTCCCCTCGAAGTGACCCGAGCGCGGCTCCCGCCTGGACGCGGGAGGGGAGCGGCGCACCACCAGGACCACAGCGGCCGGCCGGCCGTGTGTTCGCAAGGAGGAAGTCACGATGAGAAGGCGTTTCCTGACGGCCCTGACGGCCGCCGGAGCGGCGACCACCGCGGTGGCCGCGCTGATGCCCGCACCGGCCTGGGCCGGCGCGAACCACGCACCCCAGGCCCCGACGCGTCTGACCGTCGGCGACCAGACCCGGCCGCTGAACGTCGAGGGCGGCCCCGCCTTCGGCTGGCTGCCCCGCGACGTCGACCCCGGCGAGGTCCAGACCGCGTACGAGATCAAGGTCGCCCAGGGCGACCGGACCGTCTGGGACAGCGGCAAGGTCGGCTCCTCCCAGGAGTCGTACGTCGCCGGGCCGACCACCCTGCCGCACGGGACGAGCTTCACCTGGACCGTCCGCACCTGGGACCGCACCGGCGCGGCCTCGCCCTGGGCGAAGCCCGCCGCGTTCGACACCGGCCTCGCGGACGCCGACTGGCAGGCGAGCTGGATCCGCCGCACGACGGGGGAGAAGGACGACTACACCTACGCCCGCAAGGAGTTCGCGGTCGGCCGCAGCCCGATCGTCCGCGCCCGTGCCTACGTCGCCGCGAGCCAGCAGTACGACCTGCACGTCAACGGCAGGCTCGTCGACCGCGGCGCGGCGTTCTCCTACCCGGGCGAGGGCTATTACAAGGCGGTCGACATCACCCGCCTGCTCAAGCCGGGGGAGACGGCGGCCGTCGGCGCGCTGTACCACTGGTACGGCGCAGGCCAGGGCCGCCCGTCCGGCGAGCCCGGCCTGCTGATGCGCGTCGTCGTCGACCACGCCGACGGCACGCGGCAGGTGATCGTCACCGACGACTCCTGGAAGGTCGCCCGCGCCAACTGGAAGACGACGAAGTACCGCAACGGCGACGGCCGCGACTACATCGAGGACATCGACGGCACCACCGAGCCGCTCGGCTGGGACAAGGCCGGCTTCGACGACTCCGCCTGGGCCGCGCCGCAGGTCGTCGGCGCGCACCCGGCCGGCGTCTTCACCCACCTCCAGGACCAGGAGTCCGCGCTCGCTCACGAGACGGTCCACCCGGTCAAGGTGACCAAGCTGGCCTCCGGCGCGGTCGTCGCCGACTTCGGCAAGATCATCCCGGCCGTGCCGGTCGTCCGCCTCCGCGACGGGTCCAAGGACACGGCGGTGACGATGACCGCCGGCTACCTTCTCGCCGCCGACGGCACGGTCTCCAACTCCAAGCACGACAACCAGACCACCGACCTGACCTACGGCTACACCGAGCGGGACGGCGACCAGACGGTCCGCTACTACACGTACGAGGGCTTCCGCTACCTGCAGATCAACGCGGACGTGCCCGCCGACGACATCAGCGCCGTCGTCCAGCACACCGCCGTGCCGTCCAAGACCCGGCTGCGCACCTCCAACAGCGCCGTGAACGCGGTGTACGACCTGATGCAGCGGTCGGCGCTGTACGACTCACAGGAGCAGTTCCTCGACACCCCGACCCGGGAGAAGGGACAGTTCCTCGGCGACTCGGTCGACATCTCCCTCGCCACCATGTCCGGTTGGGGCGAACGCCGCCTCACCCGCAAGGCGATCCGCGAGTTCGTCCAGTCGCAGACCCGCTACTGGACGGACGGCCGGCTGAACGCCGTCTACCCGAACGGCGACGGCAAGCGCGACATCCCGGACTACACCGAGATGTTCCCCGGCTGGGTGTGGGAGTACTACCTCCAGTCCGGCGACACCGGGACGTTGAGTCAGTCCTACCCGGTCATGACGGCGGTGGCGGACTACGTCCGCCGCTACATCGACCCGTCGACGGGCCTGGTCACCAAGCTGGCCGGCGGCTCCGGCTCGTACCTGAACGGCATCATCGACTGGCCGAACCGGTACGGCTACGACACTGCGGCGGTGGCCCGTACGACGGTGAACGAGCTCGCGGTCGACGTGCTGAACGCCACCGCCCGCGCGTCGAAGGCGCTCGGCAAGGACCCGTCGGCGTACGAGCGCGACGCCGCCACGTTGACCACCGCGATCAACGGCAGGCTGCGCCGCGCGGACGGCGTCTACATCGACGGCCTGGAATCCGACGGCTCGCAGAGCACGCACGCCTCACAGATCGCCAACGCCTACGCGGTCGCGTTCGGCCTCACGTCCGACCCCAAGGTCGGCGACTACGTGGCGAGCCTCGGTCTGCAGATGAGCCCGATGACCGTCCACTGGCTGATGGCCGCCCTGGCCGACCGCCCGGACGACCTCGTCACCCGCCTCACCGACCCGAACGGCCTCGGCTACGGCAGAATCCTGGCGTCCGGCGGCACGTTCACGTGGGAGTCGTGGGAGGCCCCGGAGACCGGCGACAGCCTGTCGCACGGCTGGGGCGCCTCCCCGGTGATCGACGTCCAGCAGGACCTGCTCGGCGTCGCGGTCACCGCGCCCGGCGCGGCGGCCATCCGGGTACGCCCGCCGGCCTCCGGCCTGACCTCGGCCTCCGGCACGGTCCCGACCCAGCGCGGCGACGTCCACGTGTCCTGGCACCGGTCCGGCGGCAAGATCACCGTGTCCGTCGACGTCCCGGTCAACGTGACCGCGGAGATCGACCTGCCCACCACCGGCAAGGTCAAGGTCAAGGGCGCGGCCGACTACGTCGGCCAGACCGCCGGCCGCACGGTCTACAAGACCGGCTCCGGCCCCGTCACCTTCACCGCCGGAAGCTGACCCCGGCACGGGACCGCCCGCCCTCCTCGCGTCGGAAGGTGGGCGGCCCCGCAGGGGGCCGCCCCTGCGACCCGTCATTGCCGTCGCCATCGCCGGTGCGAACGGAACGAAAAGGACCGACCCAGGTCCACGGCGGCGTCAAGGTGACAACAGCGACGGCAGAGTCCGACCAGGAGACGCCGCCGTTGGAATCCACTGGCGATCGCTGTCTTCTAGCGGCAGTGTCCGCCAGGGATCAGCCTCTCCCCGGGGTCCGCCGTCGGGAGATCCCTGCTGGGACCGTCAACGCTGCGACGAAGGTGAGAAGGACTGCCCCTGATTGAGCGGGTAGGAGCGGAACGTGTGGCCTTCCGAACTCAGGTGGTGGGAGAGGATCCGGGAGGTGATCTCCTCGGAGAACAGACCGGCCAGGAACTCGGCGCACGTCATCGGATAGAGCTCGCATTCACCGAGATCGGCGTCGAGCACCGCGACCGCCCAGTCCTGCGGAGACTGACCGGGCTTCACAAGCCAGTTGAGGGAATCCGCGTCGATCGTGTCCGCCCACACGACGAGCAGGCCCTCTCCCGCCAGGCTGGCCGGACGGTTCTCCGTAATGGCCCACAGGTTCGTCAGGTCATCCATGTAGCCGTCGTTGTATTCCGCGAGATCGCTGCCGACGCGGGTGGGTGGTGGCGCCAGAAGCCCCACATGGCCATCGAAACTGCCGCCACCGTAGACGTCTATGAGGTCCTTGTAGTCCTGCGGCAGCGGTCGGCCAAGACGTTCCTCCGCAGCAGCCCAGTCCCGGTGGTGCCGGGCAGCGATCGACGGCGGCACCACGATCTGCAGCAGCCGGTCCAGGGGCATTGCCATGGAAGTGCCTTTCTGCCGTGGCTTGAAGCCCCTGAGGACCATCACTGGCGTCCGCTGCTCATAGGTGGCAGCGGACGCCAGTGACCCTCCAGAGAGTTTCGCAGGCCGGTCGATTCCCGGAGGGGGCTGACAACGAGGTCAGGTCGCGATGCTCTGACAGACGGGGCAGGTCGCCGCGCCGTTAAGAGTGACCCAGCCGAAGACAGAGGGCGCGAAAGGCGTCGAGCCGAGTTCCCTCCGCACGGCCGCCCGATAATGCCACGCGGCGTCGAGGTAGGGGTGGTAGACGTCGTGGAAATCTCGGGATGACCAGGAGGCGCCTCCGGCGACGGCTCGTCGTAGGTCGCGGAGCCGCTCGTACAGGGCCTGACCGGCGGCGGCCACGTTCTCGCTGGCGTCGATGAAGAGGCGTTCCCTGATCTGGTGGATCCCGGCCTCGACCAGTGCCTCCCGGGTGGCCGCGTCCAGGTCCGGCTGTCCGCCGGGCTCCTGCGCGATCCGCCGCAGGCGGGTGTGGCAGGCGCCCGCCGCGACGATGAACTCGACGTACAGGTCACGCGCTCGGGTCCGGCCGCTACGGCGGGTCTCGCGGCGGTCGCGCAGGTGGTCGTTCAGCACGGTGCCGGCGAGGGCGATGACCGCGCCGCTGCCCGTCGCGACCAACGTGGTCCACTCGATCGCCATCGCATCTCCCACGTTCCGGTGACCGCCGGAGATCCTACGCAACGGTGACCGGAACGCGCAGCGGCCGGGAGCACTGCCAGGTCCATCACTTCGATGAGGGGCCGGCGATGGGTACGGAGTCAGAGGCCGATGGTCACGGTCCCTACGTCGGTGAGCTGGGAGACTCCTGTGGTGCCACAGGCGGTCAGGTCCGGCTCCAGCCCGGTGCCCACCGACTTCGTCGGGTCAGGGGTGAACGTTCCTGAGGTGATCGCGCCCAGGGCCGTGACGACGATGTTGCCGTTGACCCGGCTGACGACCCTGTTGTAGGAGAACGTGCTCGGTGCGAGAGCGCTGTTGTTCCAATGGAACACCCGGGTGCCGCTGCCCGCGGACAGCACGCTGGTGCACGTCGCGCCCGACGCGGTACCCGATTCGGCGTAGTAGCCGGTGGGGGCCGAACTGCTGGTGCAGTTGAACAGTTGGCCGCTCACGGTGAACGTCACCGTCTGCGGGCTGGTGGTCAGCGGCGGACTGTAGGTGACGACCTCGCTGAGCGTGCAGACCTGGTCCAACCCGACGGCGTGCGCGGCCGGGGCCATCTCCACTAATACGGGTGCCGTGGCGGCCAGGCCTATCGCGGTCGCGGCGGCCGCTCCTCTGGTGATCCTCATGGTCACACCTCGATCGTCTCGTCTACGCTCCGGTTATATGTGGCTTCGGACGGTAAGCGCACATCTCCAGGAGTATGCGTGCCGTAAGCGCGCGGGGCAATGCGCGCACCACTCTGCGGCCGGAATCGGCCGCGCTCGGCGACGCGGCTTCGGCTACGTCAACGGTCCGCCGGGCCGCGACGTACGGAATGCTCGGCAACCATGCTTCGAGAAGGGGATGTAAGCCTACAAACGACCACCGCAGACAGAGCTTTTCCGAGCGAACGGTACGGCCCCGAACCACCGCCCCGAGAATTAAGCGGACAATCACGACGATTCATACGCCGTGATGTGATCGTCCTTGCTCGTTTCGTGCGAGCAACTCGGCGAGGACCGCCTGCGTCTGCGGATCCACCGCGTAGATGACCGTGCCGATCATGCCGCGTGTCAGTAGCACCTTGTAGATGTTGCGGATGTGCCGCTCACACTGCGCGTCGGTGACGGCGCGTCGTTTGAGGTCGGGGTCGGCGTTCGCCTCTCGTACGGTGACGAGCCGGCCGTCGCGAGCGACGATGTCGGGGCCCAGGATGACGCCCGACCAGTCGTATTCGAAGCCCTGTGCGGTGTACACGCAGCCGACCTGCTCGAATCCTCCGTCGAAGGTCGCCCACAGCGCGCTGGGCGGTGCCATGCCGACGGCCCGCTCGCCCTGACGTTCCACGGCCTGGCCCAGTCACCGATATGGACGTCGTTCACCAGGCCGTCGGGTTCCGGATCGCTCCACGGCCAGCAGTATCCGGCGGATATCCGGGCGGAGTAACCGTCCTTGAGCTTGTCCCGCAGGAAGTTCTCCATCTCCCACGGCGAGTCGGCGAGCCGCACGTCGAAGTGGTCGTCGCCGGACCATTCGTCAGGGCCGCCGGGCTGCAGGTCGAGCAGGCGGAGCACCCACTCCTCGTACTTGCGGCTGCCGCCGCACCGGAACTGGCCGTCGAGCGGGACATGCTCCACCTGGATGCCCATCGCGGCCGCATGGGACTTGATCGCTTCCACGGTGCCGATCTCGTTCGGCTTCACCACTTGGTGCTCATCGAGTAGGAACACCGGCACGCGTGCGGCGGCGATCAGCTCATCGACCTGCGGTCGGCCTGTACGTTGCGTCGCCTTCGTGAAGCGGTTCGCGGACGTTTCGCGGATACGGTGCGCCTCGTCGCAGATGAGCACGTCGAGGCTGTTCCGCTCCGCGTCCATGAAGCTGTTGAAATACTTGAACAGGTTCTTCACCCGCGACGAGCCCTTGCCGACGTGCCGGCGCATCGTCTGCGTGAACGACCGGGACCCGGTGGCGTGCAGGACCGAATAGCCCTGTCGCGACAGGTCGCCCAGCAGGGACAGGGCGATGACGCTCTTGCCGCTGCCCGGCCCGCCGGTGACGATGACGACCTCTTTGGTGTCCGACCGGCGAGCCTTCCGCACCGCGTGCTGCACCATCTCGTACGCCAGTCGCTGCTCGTCGAGCAGGGTGAACTGCTCCCGGTTCTTGATCTCCTCGGCTGCCAGCTTGAGCAGTTGCTTCGACGGGCGTATCGCGCCGTCGAGGAACCTGTCCGCGGCCCCGGCTCCGCTGTCCGGAGCGAACTGTGCGCGCAGGTACTCGAGGAAGGCGCCGCGTCGGGTCTTCGTGAAGAGTCGGGTGCGCTCGGTGGTGGCCAGCGCGAAGAGATCCTGCACGTCGAGGTCGGCCGCGTTGTGGAGATAGGCCACGCCCCGCACCGCCTCCGAGTGCTCGCTCACGGGGGCGACGAAGTCGGCGATGTAGTCGCAATATCCCTGGACTTGAAGGGGATGACCGATGGGGCGGTGGAAGCCCTCGACGAGGACCAGATTCTCGTCGTCCTCGTACAGTTCGGCCTGGCTCCACTGCTTCAGCTTGACGACGACATAGGCGTCACCGCCGGTCCGCGCGTCGATACCCGCGAGCACGACGTCAGCGCGCTTGCTGGTCAGCGGAAGCTGGTACTCGACGAGCATCTCGACCTTGCCGAGACCCGCCTCCACGAGGTCCCGCGCCAGCACGGGCAGGCTACGCGGCCAGGACTTCTTCTCCGAGGGGGATGGGTACCTGCCCGTCGTCATCTTCAGCTGCTCGGCGAGGATCTCCGCAAGCCGCCGTTCCATCTTTGAATTGACCAGACCCTCGGCAGGCACCCGAAGCGCCGTCACGAACTTCTCCCAAGCAGCACGAAGAACTCGTGCGGGTGGGGGCATGTCCGCGATCAGAGCTGATCGGCGGAAGCCCGTCGGGCCGCATCCTAAACGAGGGACGGCCCTACAGGGGGCCGCAGACACTATGAAGGCATCCGTCAAGGCTTTGCGGAGTTGCGTCTGCGGACATGCTGGACGAGTGGTCTTCGCTGGACCTCTTCGAAGCGCGAGGTACCGAGCCAGGAGGCTGGCGAGCCAGGCCGGGATGTGAACTTAGGGTCGCGAGCGACGGCGGCGCTGAGTCAGTTCCGCGAACTGCTCGACCAGGTACGCGCGCGGGACGGCGACGTCTCGGAGATGGCCCTTGGGCTACGCCGCGACATCGGCACGCTCCTGCTCGCAGAAGAGGACACGAATGCGGCCACCGAGGTCCTCCAACCGCTGGATGAGGATGTACGGAGTCGACCGCGAAGACAGCCAGGAGGTCGCCGAAATGCTCGCCCGCCTTCGCCTCGACTGACTGTTCTGCGCCGCTCGTTGAGATCCGAGAAAGGAATCACTCGAAAAACACCCTGACGTAATGTCGTTTTCGGGTCAACGCATGCCTTGCGGGCCCTAGCGCCGAGTGGCATGCTGCCGGTAGCAGAGGTCAGGGAGTCGGCAATGGCTAAACGGTGGATAGCGGATCCTAGCGCGACGTTCGCACGCAGACTCGGGCGATCTGCGGCGGAGCTCGGTAACACCAGTCAGGGCAAGACCTGCCCGGATATATGGGAGCTAAGTAACGGCGACATTGCTGTCGTCGGGACGGATATGACGGAGGTCTTCGCCGATCGCCTTCCCGATGATGTTTCCATCGGGACGAATGAGCGCCTAGTCGTAATACCGCGCAATATGGCGGTTGCGGCCAAACCGGAACTGCCTGATGCTTGATCGGATTGCCGACCTGCCCGGTCTCGAGTTGGATCTGGCTTCATACTCAGACGCCTACGACCAGGCGTACGAACAGATCACCTTCCGTAAGCTTGAGCGACGGCAGACGTTCCGCGAGCCTGGGGTCCCAAGTTGGGAGGCTTTCGTTGCCGGGGACTGGGACAGCGCGCTTGAGTTGAACGAACGAGAGCGCGACACAGTAAGAGCGAAGGTCGCAGATGATAGCCGTCTCGGCGTCGAGTCCCGACGACTCCGAGTGGTGGAGCACCCGGTTACGCCTTACCTGCAGTGGGAGATGCAGTACTTCCAGCTCCTTGCTGAGGCGGGTGAAGATATCCGTGTTCTGGATGCTCACAAGGTGCGGCACCTGGAAGCCGATCATCTGTTGCCGGAGATCGTGATCCTGGGAGACCGCGTCCTGTTCGAGGTGCTGTACGACCCTCATGGAACTGCTTACGGGGCTCGCCGCATAGACGACTCGGACGTGATCAGGGCGGCCGCCAGCGAGGTCGCCGACCTGTACGCCGCGGCCGAACCGCTGCTCGACTACTTCGCACGGGAGATCGCAACGCTCCCTCCGCCAACCCCTGACGAGGGATAGCTGTCGGTATGCCGCGCGGCGCGCCGAGGTCTACCAGGATCTCGCTGGTTGTTACGCTGCTCCTCGTTGTGGTGCTCAGCGTTAGCCTCATCGGAGTGTCGCCGCTGGCGCTTGATGCCTTCCAAGGTTCTACGAGTCACTGGAACCGCTTGAGCTCAATCGGCCAGACGTATGGCGCCGCGTCCGCAGTACTCTCGGTGCTAGCCGTGATCGGTGTCGCCGTGACACTGACCCTGCAGGCGCGAGAGTCCAGAGCCATCCGGCTGCAAGCCATCCGCGAATCGCATACCCGTCTGCTCGAAATGGCAATGAACGATCCCGAGCTGAACAAGGTCTGGGGGCCGTCTGGACTCGCTGATCCCTTCGTCCTGCAACGTCAGAACATGTATGCGAATATGATCATCTCGCAATGGGAGATGTCCTATGCGACACGCACGCTGACGGATGACCATCTCAGATTGCTCGCCGCAGAATTCCTCTCTGGAACTATCGGAAGGGAGTTTTGGGCTCTGGCGCGTCGGGCCCGCCTCGACACGTCGGAGAGCAAGCTGCATCGACGTTTCCATGAAATCATCGATGAGGAATACCAGCGCCTGCGTGATACGCCGGCGATACCGCCTCCAGATCCTGAGAATCCGTCCGGTGATGATAAGCGCCGCTGGTGGCGGGCTTTGGGCATCGGCTTGGCTGTCACATGTCTTGGTTTGGTTATCCGTTTCGTTCAGCGTGACCAAAAGTTCCGCTCGAGCCGTTGAACGACGTAGTCGAACAGAGTTGCACGCTCGGCTACCGAGGCGGTGTGTTGATTCGGCTCGGTTCCTATATCAGATAGTCCCTGAGCGGGACGGCCCTCCGGCGGAGTGCTTCGACAGTATCTGCTAACGCTGCCATAGCCACCGGCTCGTGCGTGACCCAGCCGCCGGTCTGGAGACCGATCTCGCCAGAGCCATAGTCGTGGATGAGGGCAGTGTGCCGGTCGAAGAGGAGGCAGTCGAAGTACCGGTCATCCGGCAGGTGTAGCGCCGGGTCGCAAACGACGACTTCGATGTTCTCACCCATGTCCGCGCGGATTCGGTAACTCAGCAGCTCGTACCTCAGGTAGGCGGTCAGCGGTTCCTGTATGAGGCGCACTCGTGCGTATTCGATCTTCTGCTCTCTGACGTCCTCGTACAAGGGCCGGTCGGCCTGTGCCTCATAGTGCAGAAACTCGCGGGCGGACTCGATGTCGCCCCGCTCGTACGCTGCTTGCGACTCGCTCGCTTCCCGTTCGTGGTAGGCCTGCCAGCATTCGAGCTTCAAGAAGCGCGACTCGATGCGTGACCAGGCGTCCACGAAGGCCGCGCCGAAACCGTCAAGATCAAGGCGCGTGCTTCCTGTGAGCGCCCAGGTCGGTGGCACGTTTACCTTGCCGGATGTCTGGCGAGGCCCTATGCCTCGTCGGCCAAGCTGCTGTCCGACGAGGCGACCGCAAGCACCAGATGGACTACCTCGACGCAGTCGGCGCCACCTTGTGCAGTGTAGGAACTCTTGCGCCATTGCGTAGTTGCTGGCGCATCAGAGATCGTCATCCCAGGTTCTCCAGCATTTTAGTGATGATCTTCAGAGATTCGCTTCGGCGGTATGCCTCGCCCATGACGAGATCGAAGCGCGCATGGTACTCGTTGATTGTCGCGAGCTCCTGAGTGAGCTGGTTAACTCCTGGCCCCTCATGGTAGGCGACTTCCGTTCCGTCGGCGAGGGTCAGAGTAACGAACATCCCGTCGAGGCCGGCATAGGTTACGGATCCGAACGGGAGTATCCGTACCTGAATGTTCGGTGAACTGGCGAGATCGCAGAGCTTGCTCAGCTGCTTACGCATGACCTCTGGTCCGCCGATGACGCGTTGCAAGGCTGACTCGTCGAGGACGAACCATCCCTTCGCTGGATCCGGTCGATCGAAGGCTGCCGCCTGCCGCTCAAGGCGGCCGGCCACCCTCTCCTCAAGCGTGTGAGGGCTCTGGCTGGTGCTCATGAGTGCCCGCATGTAGTCCTCGGTCTGAAGTAGACCGGAAACAACTTGCGGCGTGAACGCCCGAATTATGGTGGCCTGCGCTTCTAGCTCTACGTACTGGGGGAACCCCGGCAGAAGCATCGCGCTCCGCCGATACTTTCGGATCTTCCTCCACTGTCGATGGAAGAGGCCGTTGGTGGAGAAGTAAGTGTCGAGATCCTGGGCGAAGGCTTCAGACGGCGGTTTCTCGCATGTCTCGACCTTGTAGACCCACTGAGGCGTGCAGCCGAGCGCTTCGGCGAGCTTGTTTCGAGACAGGCCGACTTCTTCGCGCCGAAAGCGCAGCTCCTCGGCGAACGTCTCCATCAGAGGATCTTGGTCGCGCTGAGTAGGCACTGAATGCCTCCTGGTCTCGGCAGCCATTGATCGCGATTCCTACCACGGGTGCCGTATGGGGGGCTGGAGGGTCGTAGCTCACGGTAACTCACCGTGTGAGCCTGGTCATCGAAAATCCGGGCGATAAATCAACGGAGAGTCGAGGATGAATCGGTACACATCAGAAGACATTCGCGCATACGCGAAGTGGCTGACCCAGGAATGCCAGGCGGCCGGGTTGAAGGCTGAGCAGTACGGGGCGGAAATCCTTATTCACGGTGTCAGCAATCACCTCAGCGAGCGGATCGTCTGCAGGCCGGACGCGCAAGGGGACCTGCGGTGGCACTGGTCGTGGGGTGTGCCGATCGGCCGCATCGACGACTCCTCCCGGCTCCTCGCCGTGGACGACGTCCAGGAGCTGGTCCGAGTGATCAGCAAGGTCGTCTGCATCCCGCTGCGCCGGAGCGGGATGTGACGATGACGCCCGAAGAACGGCTCATGCGCTCGCTTCCGGCGCTGCGGGCCCTCGTCGACTCCATGGCGGGGCGGTCACCGTCGGAGGCGCGACAACTCCTTCAGCTCGACTTCCTGATCCGGAAGTATCCGGCCGCCGCGCGGATGAGCCTTCAGCGTCGGCAGCGTACCGAGCCGGAACAGCCGGCGCCGCCGGGCTGGTCGTCGGCGTGGGACACCGGCGGGCTTCCGCTCTGGAGGTGGGCGGGTGGCCAGATCTGCGTGGCGACCACGGACTCGGACCAGCTCCGGTTCTTGAACGTGGCGCTTGCGCGGTTCGACGAGATGACCGCCGAAGAACTCCACGCTTACCTTCACGGCTCACCGAACGCGGCCCCGAGCCGTTTCCCGAGGCGCGATTCATGATGCTCGACCGGGGAGCCGACCTGTCGGTCGCGTGCCTTCGGTCAGCTCTGTGGGCTCAGGCCTGCCACGGACAGCTGGAACAGCCGGTCCGCTGCGGCGGCGGGATTCGGGTGGTGCTCGGTCGCGAGGACGATGCCGACGATCAGCGTGATCAGATCGGCGACGGTGACGTCTGGCGTGACCGTACCGTCCCGCACGGCGCGGCGCAGCAGAGGTTCGCCCGCCTGTTCCATCTTCGCCGAGCAGGTGTTCTCGTGCACCGAGTCGGGCGCGGCTCCCTCGTAGGCCAGCGCGGCCGCCAGTCCCCGGGCGGAGACGCAGTAGGCGACGAGGTCACTCAGCCATTCCAGGAGCGCGTTCCGGCTGTCGCCGTTGCCGGTCAGGTCGTCGGCGCGGACGCACAGGGCCTCGATCCGTTCCCGGGAGACCGCCTCCAACAGTGCGCGGCGGGTGGGGAAGTGCCGGCGCACGGTCGCCGAGCCGACCCCTGCGGTGCGGGCGATCTGTTCGAGGGAGGCGCCGGCGCCGTGGGCGGCGACCTCGTCCTCGGCAACGGCGAGGATCCGCGCGTAGTTGCGCCGGGCGTCCGCGCGCTGGCGGTCGGGCATGGCGTCATCTCCAAGGTGTTGCTAAGTGGCGGGGCCCGCCGTATCGTATCGCGAAGTAAACGGCGGGCCCCGCCGTTTAATGTTGGAGTACCTCGAGGAGCAGCATGTCCATAGATTCCGCGCCCGTCCTGGTCACCGGTGCCACCGGCAGGCAGGGTGGGGCCACCGCCCGCGCCCTGCTTGCGGCGGGTGTTCCCGTACGCGCCCTGGTGCGCGACCCGGCCACCGACCGGGCCAAGGCGGTCGAGGCGCTCGGCGCCGAGCTGGTCACCGGTGATCTCCGCGACCGCGACTCCGTGATCCGGGCCGCCGAGGGCGCCCGCGCCGTCTTCTCCGTGCAGATGCCGGAGATGACCGCGGAAAGCGTTGACTTCGCCGGAGAGGTGACCCAGGGCATCAACCTCATCGAGGGTGCGAAGGCCGCCGGAGTGCCGCAGTTCGTGCACACGTCCGTCAGTGGCGCCGGTCTGCATACCGAAGCTCCCGGCTGGGTCGAAGGCCGCTGGGCTTCGATGGAACCCACCCTGGGCGCCAAGAGCGCGATTCAGGACCGGGTGCGCGCGGCCGGCTTTCCGCACTGGACGCTTCTCAAGCCGGGATTCTTCATGGAGAACTTCCTGCCGTCCATGAGGTTCCTGTTCCCGCGTGGCATCGAGGGTGGTCTGGTGAGCGTCGTGAAACCCGAGACCCGGCTGTCCCTCGCCGCGGTGGACGACATTGGCAGGGCCGCCGCTGCGGCCATCGCCGAGCCGGAGCGGTTCGACGGGATCGAGTTGGAGCTGGCGAGCGACTACCTGTCGATGGCGGAGATCGCCGAGATCCTGTCCCGCGCCGTGGGTACGCGACTGTCCGCGCCGGACATGACCGAGGAGGAGGCCTTCGCCGCCGGAATGCCGGGCATGGGCGCCACCCATGAGTGGCTGAACGTGGTCGGCCAGCCGGCCCGCCCGGAGTACGCGAGGGACCTCGGCATCCCGCTCACCGGCTTCGAGGAATGGGCGCAGGAGCACATGCGAGCCACGGCCTGACCGGTTTAGCGGTTATATCTGGCATGACCGGTAGGGGGTTTATTTTCTGGACTTTTGCCCCGACACTCCGAAACTCGCGTGTTCTACGCAGCAATCGATCGTCGTTCAACTCGGCTGTTAGCCTCCTGATCGCAGTCGGCATCTCATCGCGAACAGGGGAGATTAAATGGCTGGATCGTCAATTCGGATATCGGCTCTTCTGGCGGCGCTGTGCGCCACGCTCCCGGCAACCGGTGGGACGGCTCACGCCGCTCCCGTCCAGCTGTTCGGCAGTTGCCAGGATGTTCACCGGGCGATTCCGATCGCGGGGGACGGGACCTACCTGCTGTACAACAACGGCAACCTCTTCACGGTCCACTGCTCCCACATGGCCACGGCGCCCAGCGAGTACCTCGATCTCGCCAGGACCGGGCCGGACCTCAACTTCTCGCAGTACACCGCCGGCGGCGCCTCACCCGGTACGAGCGTCCGGACGAAGTTCACGAGACTGCGCGTCGATCCCAAGACGTTGACCGTGGACATCGGGGATCTGACCTTCGCGGCGTCCACCGGCTCGCTGCGGCACGGTACGGCGACCGTGACCAGCATGCCGTACGGAGTCGCGATGGCGTGTACCTCGCGGCCCGACGGGCTGGGGAACATCGACCTGCAGGACACGCCGTTCCGGGTCGACAACGCGTTCGCCGCCGGTGGGTTCAACGCCTCCGGAACGGCGACGCCGAGCCCGAACGGCCAGACGGTCGACCTGCGCGGCGGCGGCTACTGCGGCTGGGAGATGTCGGCTCCGCCGCTGTACAACCCCTTCAACCCGAGCCCGGGCACGTACCACCTGAAGGTGGCCTGCGCGCAGAACGGGGTGCTTCCCGCCCGCCGCCAGATCTGCCTCCACCTGGGCGGCACGACCGGGCTCACCACGCAGGTGCGACGGGAAGGCGGTCGGCCCGTCCTCATGGTCCGGCGCGGCGGCCACCTGGTGGCGGTGTCGGACACCGACGGTCGGATCCGCGCGGTCTGACGCGCGTTCGTGACAGGCGGCGGCCCGGGCCGATGCCCGGACCGCCGTCTGCCGATACTGAAGTGGAACTAGCCGGCCGTGTTCACGCGGCGGCGGGAACCCTCAGGACTAGTAATCGAGCAGCAGGCCATGGCCGTCATCGACGGCCCGGCTCATCCAGTCGAGGGTGTCGTGCAGGTCGGGATCCTCCACCGCCTCCCGCACGTACTTCTCGAAGGTCCAGGGACCGGGGAGCCATACGCGGTGCTTCCGTGGAACCCGGTGATTCCACGCCTTCGCCAGCGTGACCGGTACAGGTTCGTCGTTACCGTGGTCGGGCGGAAGGAGAGGGTGCCCCACGGCCCAGTAGGGGGCCGACGGGACGGTCGGTGCCGGGATTGCGAGGATCTCCTCACGGACGGCTTGCAGCTCAGGGGCGAGCGCCCACCTGTTCGTCCGTTCCCGGGCCTGCTCCGCCCGCTCCCGTAGGAGCGACCAGGCCTCCGCGTACTGTGCGGTGACGTCGTAGCGGTACCAGGCTCGCAGGTAACCGCGATGGGCTCCACCGCGGACCTCGTCCAGGTGCGTGCGCCATCGTCGCAGGTGGTCGGCGAGTTCGCCGGGCAGGAAGCTGCGGAAGGCCGCCAGCCGCCACTCCGCCGGGAGGACGGGACTGTAGACGAAGGAATTCACCCGGCGATAGCAGTCCGGGCCGCTGTCGACCTTCACATGCCGCGCGATGTGGTTCGACCCTGAGGCCGGCGGCGGCCCGCCGAGCAGGTGGTCGAACTCTCCCGCGCGCCGGTTGCCGAGTGCTGCGAACGCCGTCGCCTGGGCTTCGACCAGCGCCGCCCAGCACTCGGGGGAAAGGTCGCTCACCGGCCGCATCCGCATCCAGTCGATCCCCACCGCTTCTCCCGCCTGTCGAAGACCACACCAGGGTCGCAGCAGGACGGGGCGGGTCTCGGTGCCGTACCGGACGAAGCGGCGTGCGCCGTGGCGTCAGGGTGTCCGACGAATATCCGTTGAATCCCTTCGAGGCGTGCGCCTCCGACCTAGGATGGCGATCATGAGCGGCGATGGGCTGGGCATGGTGTTGCGCGATGTGATCAATGAAGATGACGAGATAATCGGTCAAGCCGATAATTGCGAGATCGAGGAGAAAGGTCTCCTTAGCCGGGTTGCCTTCGTCGTCATCATCAACTCCAAGGACGAGTTGCTGCTGCAACAGCGTTCCGCCGGTAAGAAGGCCTATCCGCTCTACTGGTCGGGCGCGGCGGCCGGTCACGTCAACAGCGGGGAGTCCTACGAGGAGGCGGCGAGCCGGGAGCTCGGCGAGGAGCTGGGCATCCAGGCGCCCCTCCGCTACCTGGGGAAATACCTCTCGGTGGAGGACCGGGAGATGGTCGCGACCTTCCTCGCGTACCACGATGGGCCGTACGAGATCGAACGGCGCGAGATAGAGAAGATCGATTTCTTCACGATCGACCGCCTGCGTCGCGAGATGCCCCGGATGAAGGTCACGAGTTTCCTGGAGAGGGCTCTTGTGATGCTGGAACGGCGATCGGCCTGAGCGGCCGGCCGGGATCGCCCGGTTCTCGGCTCATCGGTCATTGGACGGCGCGATGGCGAGCATCTTTATATGACTGTGTACGTGCTCGCCCATATCGTCGTGACTGGCCTCGAGTCGATTGCGTTCGAAGTAGTGCAGCGGCCTTCGCCAATCCCGATAGAGCCGCGTTATGACGCCGTCCTCGTCGTCGGGATACGTCGGTACGATCCGGTGGCTCCGCGGAACGGGCGTGAACGTGCTCCAGCACGAGATCGCGTTGGCCCCGCCCGGGTGAGTCATCGCCTGCATGCTCCGGATCACCTCCTCCTTGTCCGGGAGGTAGTGCAGCAGGCCGTTGCAGACGATGAGGTCATAGCGCGCGGGCGCGGTGTACGACCGTGCGTCGGTGTGGTACACGGTCACCTCGACGCCCGTGTCGCGGGCGAAGCGTTCGATCTTCTCGGCGCCGGCGCCGCTGATCTCCACCGCGTCGACCTGCCAGCCGAGCAGGGCGAGCCTGATCGCGTCCGCGCCCTCGCCGCTGCCGAGATCGAGAGCCCTTCCCGGCGGCCGGCTCCGCGCGTACCGCAGCACGGATCGGGTGATGACCGAGGCGTGGTGATCCTCCGGATCCGTCGAGTACCGCTGGGGGACCGTCCACCAGTACCGCTCGTTCCGGCCGTAGGCGGCTTGGAAGAACTGCGCGACGTCCACCCGGATCTCTCCTCACACCTCGATGGGTAGCGCTGTGATCAACTGCTCGTCACCGTACGAGGCCGCCAGCCTGCCGATCGCCCGGCTCCTTGCCGGGTCGGCGTGCAGGGAGGCCAGGATCTTCGCGGCGGAGGGCACGCCGACCTGCGCGTACACCGGAAGGACGTCGGTGAAGAAGTTGCGATACTGCAGGCCCGCCAGGCCCTCGATGGAGAGCTCCCGGCCGGCGGCGTAGCGGCTGAAGCGCGAGCGGCCGGCGAGTTCGGTGAGCTCCTCGACGAGCCGGCGGTCGAGCTCGTCCTGCCGGCTCTGCTCGGACACGCGCCGGGCCAGGTCGTCGTGGCCGTGGACGGTGAGGTTCAGGCCCGCGATCGTGAGGGCCATTCTGCGCTGCCCGCGCGTGAGCCCGTCCTCCGTCAGCGCGAGGATCGTGTTGTTGACGACCTGGTGCTCGCGGACCTGCAGTACCTCTTCCACGGACCAGGGGTACATGTGCGTGCTCGGGGCGAAGCGCGTCTCGGCGGGGATCTCGACCTCGAAGACGTAGAAGAAGAGGTTCTCCTTGTCCGGGTAGTAGAACCCGGGTGTGCTCGTGAGCCGTGGCTCCCGCGGCAGTTCGGTCACGCGGAGCTCGTCCCGCAGCTCGCGGAGGACCGCGGCCTTGGCGGTCGCCGGTCCGATCAGGAAATTCGGGGCCGTGCTGTTCGCCGAGTCCTGTGTCACGTGGTCGCGTTGATTCACGTACCCGCTGAGATGCGACGCCTTCCCGAGCTCCCTGGTGGAGTTCTTCGGGGTATTGATCTCCAGAAGCGGCTCTATGCTGCCGCCCTTTCGTCGCCAGGTGATTATCACGACCGCCGGCAGCCAGTCGTGGATGTTCTGCTGCGGGATCATCACCCCGCGCCGGAACCGCGCGCCCGAGCAGGCGAATCCCGCTTCGGTCGGAGAGCCGACGAGCACCACCTCGTGCTCTTCCCTGCTGTTCTCCACCACCTCCTGGAAGACCGACTCGAAGTAGTGGTCGGGTCGATCCTCGAACTCGAAACGCAGTATCTCCGGCCCGGCTCGATGTGAGCGCGCTCCGGTCAGGTGAACGAGGTTGTGACCGTCGGCCGTCCGGAGCACCGCGCCCGGGAACTGGACGAGCCCCGCGTACGAGTGGACGCTCCACCGGCCGGGAGTGCCGAGGCGCAGCAGTAATGACGTGACTGTGCGCCTGGCGAGGCCCGCACGCTGCCGTCGTTCGCGGGCCGCCTCCGCGGCGTCGGGGAACTGGACGGTCAGGTCGTCCCGTACGAAGCCGAGGAGGTCGTCGTTCAGGAAGACGATCCGAAGCTCCTCCCAGAAGGCGGCCGGGCCGGACCTCCGCCTCTTGCGGGCCAGTGCGCGTTCCAGATGATCGGCCAGGTCCTCGTGGGTCGGATCCACGATCGTGGCGCTGGTGGCCTCGGCCAGGCGTTCGACGAAGACGGCGTCGCCGACGACCGTGCGCATCACGATGTGCCCGGTGCCAGGCGTGTCGCCGGCCGCCGAAGCCTTCGGTTCCCCGCCGGAAGGCGTCGACGACCGCTCGATGGAGGCGATCATCTCCTCGGCCACCTGTTCGAGGATCGTGATCTCGTAGGACTTCCTGAAGTGGTCCGTCGTCACGCCGCAGATCTCGGCGGCCTTTCGCCGTCGTTGCTGCGCCGGCCAGGCCCGCGTTCCGGAGACCAATCCGAAGGTGTACTCGGCGGCCTCGCCGAGGAATCCGCCGCCTATCCGGGACACCGCAGATCTGAGGAGTTCTTCGATCGCGGGTTGCGTCGAGGCCGAGGAGTTCGGCCGGCACCGCCGTGTCGCTTCTTCCAGTGCCGGAACGTTGATCCGGCGGAGCCTGGTCAGCCCTTTCTCGCGGAGGAGTTTGAGATCGGCGACCAGCCGCGCGAAGTCTGGCGTCCCCGATTCCTCCGGCACATCCCGATTTTCGCCGGGCCATCACCAGGTTGCAACCAGGAGGCCCCCGGATGGACATGGTGTGCTTGACCAAGGGAGGCGCCTCCCTTCCGACGCTTCGACCGGAAGGGAACCCGAGCTCCAATGATCGAACACCGCGCCCTCATGGGCGGATCGCCGTGAACGCCCTCATCACGATCGCCGCGAGCGTTGCCACAGGGGGCATCGTGGGAGCCTTCGTCACGGCGAACATCGTCGTAGCGGTCAGAAGCCACCTCATGACCCGCGCCCAGGATCGCGCCGCGTACTGGGAGGACCGGGCGCTCCGGGCGGAGGACCCGGAGTTCCGCGCGTGAACTCTCCTCAGAACCGTTCGTGATCCTCGGGTCGGGTGGAGGGCGGTGGGTTCGTGGGACCGGACCGTCGCCCCGCCGGGCCCGCAGGCCGGCGGGCCTGCGGTCCCGGTGACACCTGGCGGTCCTTTCCGGTCAGGATCCGAGGTTATGCGGCCGGGTCGTCGTCGTGCACGGTGAGGTGCGCGAAGTTCTGGCCGACCACCGCGTCGGTCGGATCGACCACGAACACCTTGTAGACCGTGTCGGTCGTCGCCGCCGGTACGGTGTCGCCGTTGACCGGGATCCGCACCGCCACCTCGCGCCGCCCCGGCTCGATGACGACCTGCTGGGCGCCGGTGGCGACCTGGGTGCCGGTTCCGGCCAGCGTCTGCACGCTCGCGGTCACCGGGACCTTGCTGGTCTCCGACAGCCGTAGGGTGACGGTCGCGGTGCCCGGGCCGTCGCCCTCGTTCACGGTCGTGCCGACGATGGACACCTGCGGGAGCTCGCTCGGACCGCCCTCGCCGACCCCGGAGTCCTGGAAGGCCAGGTCGGAGAGGAACACCCCGCCCGTGGGCGTCGCGGTGGAGATGACGACCTGCCGGAGGTCGTTCACCTTGACGCCGGTCATCTCCGCCACCGGCCACCGGATCGTACGCAGCCAGGTCTTGGGCAGCAGGGTGCCCGATCCGGGGAACGAGGTGAGGGCGTCGCCGAGTCCGGACACCGTCGTCGACTGCGTGCGGCCGGCGCCGTCCACGACCGTGATCTTCAGGTCCGCGGACACGCCGGCGTCGTCCAGCGCCGCCCGAAGGGTGAGGGCGGCGTACTTCTTGACGTTGGAGCGGCTTCGGGGCAGGTCCACGCTCATCGACGTGGGGGCGGTCCAGCTCAGGTGCAGCAGCGGCGTCGCCGTCACGTTCCCGCCGTAGTTCGCCGGGGTGAAGGACGGGAACCGGCCCGTCGAGGTGGACATCGTGCAGGACGGCAGCCCGCTCTGCGGCGATCGGCCGCCCATGCTCGCGCAGAACCGCCCGGCCTCCGCCGGGGAGAACTCGACGTTCGACGCCGGTCCGCGCAGCGGCGCGAGGTCGAGCCGGTCCCCGGTCGGGGCCTGGCTCTCCTGGTACACGGTGGCCGCGCCGACGGAGATCTCCGTGCCCGTGCTGCCGTCGAACATCGGCGCCAGGCCCGTCTCGTGTCCCATCACCAGCCGGAAGAAGCCCGCGACGTAGTCGACGCCCACCTGGTACTGCTCGGCCGCGGTGAGGCGGATGGAGGTCGGCGAGTTCGTCCCGCAGGTGGCGTCGCTCTGGCTGGACCAGTCGTCACTGGCCGGGGCCACGGCGACGCCCGGCGTCCACTCGGTGTTGAAGAAGTTGTGGTCGGCGCCCATGACCAGCAGCGAGGAGCGCAGCACTCCGTCCGAGGTGTGGGCGTACCGCGTGTCCTCGTAGAAGTGCTGACCCTGCAGGTTGGACACGTCACCGTCGCAGTACGGCAGGATCACCGCCATCGGAACGTCCGGCAGCGTCTCGCGGCCGAAGTCGATGGGCGCGAGCGGCAGCACCGCCTTGATGCCGTACGGGCGCGGCAGCGCCGCGTTGAGCAGCGCGGCCTTGACCACGCCCTCGCCGCCGCGCGAGTGGCCCATGAGCCCGACGTCCTTCAGATCGAGCCGCCCCTTCAGCAGCGGGCTCATGCCCGGCGCTCGGCCGTCGTTCGCCCGCGCGAGCAGGTCGAGATGGTCCAGCACCAGCTGACCGCGGGCCAGCGTGCCGGCGTCGTCGCTGTACGGGTTGTCCTGGGCGTTGATGCCGTTCGCGCTGATGGAGACGACGACGTAACCGCGGCTCGCCAGGACCTCGGCGGACTTGTCGTAACCGCGGTGGCTGGGGATGGGCTGGTACCCGTCGGCGCACGGCCAGTGCGTGTTGTCGGTCTTCTTGGCCACCGGGTCGTAGCAGGCGGAGTGGCGCCCGTGGAGGAAGATCACGACCGGTCGCGGTCCAGGCGCGTTCTTCGGCACCCACACCGCGGCGCGCTCTTCGACGACGCGGTCCCCGAGGCCGGACAGTTTCAGCGCGGTGTCGCCGAAGTCGTAGTCGGCGCGATCGATTCCGTACGGGCCCGGCGCGGCCGGGTCCACCGGCGGCGACGTACGGGAGGCGTGAGGCTTCGGCGTCGCCTTCGCGGACGTCGTACCCGTCGTCGAGCCGGGTACCGTGCCGTTCCAGGCGACCTGGACCGAGGACGCCTCGGCCGCCGTCCGGTCGGTGGTGGTCACGGTCAGCGTGCGGCCGTCGGGTGACTGCTGGGCGTACCCCACCGACCTGCCGTTCACCGCGATCTCGGGGAGGGCGTCCCTGGCCTCCAGTTCCCGGTCCAGGTGCAGCGTGACCCGGTAGCCGCCGTGTACCGGGGTCACGGACCAGGATCCGTCGGGTGAGGGGGTGCCGGGCGTCGCGGTCGCGGCGGTCGGCAGGAGGGTGACGCCGAGGGCGAACGCCACCCCGAAGGCGATGGATCTCGCCGAAAGTCTCATCAAGTCCCTTTCTCGTACGACGCGGGACAAAAGCCCCATCGGCGAGAAGGGTTCCAGCGATCTTCACGCTGCCGGTTGCGGCGGAATTACCTTCGTGTAACTCGGGGGACGGGTGTTACGAAGCCTCGGGGAAAGAGGAGGCTCCCGATCGGCCGGTCGCGCGTGCCGCGGCCCCTGCTTCCGGAACCCGGAGGTGGGCTACGCCGTGCGCAGGGCCTCGGCGGAGATGAGCGCGGTGGAGCCCGGGGCCGTACAGGCGTAGGCGCCCGCGACCGCGCCGAGGCGGGCGCACTCTTCCACGTCCCGGCCGGCGAGCCTGCCGTACAGGAAGCCGCAGACGAACGCGTCGCCCGCGCCGTTCGAGTCCACCACCGGTGCGGGCGGGACGGTCGCCGGGATGTGCCGCGGGGTGGGGCCGCCGTCCCGGGTGAGGACGTACGCGCCGTCCGCGCCGGCCGTGGCCACCACGGTCTCCGCGCGGCCCTCGCGGAGGATCTCCCGCATCACCGTGGTGAAGCCCTCGCCCGCGCCCGCGGCGCTGAAGAAGACGAGGTCGGAGCGGAGCGCGAACTCCCGATGGTGGTCGGCCAGCCCGTCCCAGTCGTGCAGGTCCGTGGAGACCGTGACCCCGAGGTCCGCGATGTCGTCGTAGAGGAAACGCGCGAAGTTCATGATCGACAGGTGGACGTGGCGGGCCCGGCTCAGCCAGGGGAGGTAGTGCTCCCTCGGCATCCGCAGGTCCGCCGGGTCACGGCCGTCGTAGAAGGACATCCGGCGGCCGGTCGCGTCCACCAGGTTCACGGCGCGGCGGGTGCCGGCGGGGGAGATCATCGGGGCGAACTGCACGTCCCCCTCGGCGAGCCGCGTGCGTACCTGTGCGCCGATCCAGTCGTCGCCGATGTAGTCGAGCAGCGCGACCGACAGGCCGAGCGCTCGGGTGCCGAGGGCGACGTTCCCGCCGGTGTGGCCGGGCCACTCCTCGATGGGCGGGACGGCGACCGAGTCCGCGAGCGGGACCGGCAGCGAGCCGACGCGCACGATCGTGTCCACCCCGCTGCCGCCGACCACGACGACGTCGTACTCCGCCTGCTCGGGAACCATCCGCTCCGCCTCCTCGCCACCTGCCGGGTTCCAGTATGACGTGATCTTGAAGCGGCGCCGGCCGTGCTCAGGGGGCGGTCCGTCGGACGGTTCACGAAGGTCCGCCCGTACCCGGCGCGGAGGCCCCGCTTCGGGGCCGACCTGCGACGTTCAGTATCATTTTCGCGTTTTACTTCCTTTTTACGGAGCTTCCACGTGCGAAAAGGGATCGTCCTCGGGTCTGTCGCCCTCAGCGTGCTGGCCGCCGCGGGGTGCGGCGGTAAGACCAAGCCGGCGGCACAGCACCCGTCCGCGTCGGCCAAGCCGCACGCGGCCCCCGCGCTGACCGAGGCGCAGGCGCGAACGATCTTCACCAACTACGAACGGGTCAACAACGAGGCGAACGCCAAGGTCTCCGACGCGCTGCTGCGCGAGAACGAGACCGGGCCGATGCTCGAGGTCGACCTGGTCGGCAACAAGCGCATCCGGGCCAAGCAGGAAAAGAAGATCAAGGCCTTCTACTACCAGAGCCCCCAGTTCTTCATCCCGCGTGACGTGAGCCCGGCCTGGTTCGCGGTCTTCGCTCAGGTGCGCGGAAGTAAGGACAAGGAGTTCCTCGTGATGGTCGACACCGGCGGGGGCAAGTACAAGGCCGCCGCCGGCTCCTGGCTGGCGAAGGGCCAGAAGCTGCCGTCGATCGCCCGCGGCGCGGACGGCTCGGCGACCGCGGTGACGACCGGACCGGCCCTCGACGTCGGCACCCGGCTCTCCACCTACCTGACCTACACCGCCGCCCGTCAGAAGTCCCCGGAGAAGTTCGCCTCCGGCCCCCTCACCTCCACGCTCGGCAGAAACTGGGCCAAGTCCGTACTGCAGATCAACAGCGGCAACCGGTGGCAGGGCCGTACCGAGTGGAAGGCCCGGCCGCAACCCGTCTACGCCTTGAAGACCACCGACGGTGGCGCGCTCGTTCTGAGCGCCGTGGTCCAGGGGCTCCGCTACACGGCGACGAAGCCGGACGTGTGGTACAAACCCTCCGACGACTTCCTCGGTCTGGGGCCGAAGCGCTACTACAACCGCTTCACCGGCGAGTGGCTGTGGACGTACGGGACTTATGTTCCCTCCACCGGCCTGCCCTCCGTCGTGACCAGCGGGGCACACGCGATCAGCGCGACCGGAAGCTGACCGCCGGCCTCCCGGCTCCCGTCCACGCCGTCCGAGCGGGTGACGGCGCGGCTCTGCCGGTCAGCCCCGCTGGACGACGTACGTCGGTTCGAAGCGCACCGGCAGCGCCGACAGGCCGCGGATGTGGAAGGCCGGCCGCCACTCGAGCGCGTCCTCCGGAACCGCGAGCCGCACGTCCGGAAGCCGGTCGAGGAGCACCTCGATGGCGGTGTGCGCCATGACCTCGGCGAGCTCGGGCGCCGGGTCCGGGCATCCGTGCTCGCCGGCGCCGAACGCCAGGTGGGCCTGGTTGCCGCCCGAGTGACCGTCGGCGGCGGGCCGTACCAGCGGGTCGGCGTTGGCGCCGGCCGGCCCGACGATGACCACGTCGCCGGCTCGGATGGCCCGGCCGCCGAGGTCGGTGTCCCGGACCGCCCAGCGGGGTGGGGAGGTCTTCATCGGAGAGTCCTCCCACAGCACCTCGTTGAGCGCCTGGCCGACGCTGCGGCGACCGCCCGAGAGGGTCAGCGAGAACCGATCGTCGGTCAGCATGAGACGCAGCGTGTTGCCGATCCAGTGGGCGGTGTTCTCCTGGCCACCGGACATCACGACGAGGAGGTCCCCGATCAGTTCGTCGTCGGTGAGCTCGGTGGAGTACGCGAGCACGCGGGACGTCATGTCCGGGCCGGGCCGCTCGCGCTTGCGCGCGATGAGCTCCGTCATCGTCACGACGAACCGGCCGAACGCGTCGATGGCGTCCTCCCGGCCGTCGTTCATCATCTTCATGTCCTGCGCGACGGCCATCAGCTGTGAGTCGGGCAGCCCGAGCATGTTCCCCATGACGAGCATCGGCAGGTGGTAGGCGTACTGCTCGATGAGATCGGCCTTGCCGGCGGCGGCGAACGCGTCGATCAGCCGGTCGGAGAACCGCTCGCAGTCGCCGCGCAGCTCGAACGGGTCCACCTCGGCGAGCGCGGTCGCGATCGCGCCGGCGCGCTTCGCGTGAAGGGGCCCGTCCAGGAACATCAGGATGCCGGGCAGGTACCCCGAGCTCTGCGGCGGCACATAGTCCGGGCCGTGGCAGCGGTACGGGTCGCGCGCGAACGACTGCCCGTCGGTGAGGACCCGGTGGACCTCGCGGTAACCGATGACCAGCCACGCGGGCTCGCCGCTCTCGAGTACGACGGGCACGACCGGTCCGTGGTCGCGCCGCATCTCCCGGAAGAGCTCCTCGGTGTCCTCGGTGAAGCGCCGCCCGTACAGCGGTACCGCCCCGAGAGGCGCGCCTCCGAACTCCGGCTGCGCCGCGGTCACGACAGGTCTCTTGCGGTCGGTGTGGTGGTCGTCACGCGCGGGAGCTTAGCCCTGGAACAGCCATGTCGGCCATATTGTCCCGAGTTGACCAGCGTTTTGACGCAATGTCTGGACCGACGCCCATCCGAACGAGACCGACGGCGAAGAAAAGCGGGTGCGGCGGGCGAAGGCCGACTGCACAATCGCCGGCATGACCTCATCCCACTGGCCCCTGTTCGCTCTCCGGGTGAGCACTCCGCGGCTCCGGCTGCGGGTCCCCACCCTGGAGGACCTGGACGCCCTGGCCGAGCTGGCGGCCGAGGGCGTGCACGACCCCGACGTCCAGCCGTTCACGGTGCCGTGGACCGACGCTCCGCCGGCCGAACGCGCGCGCGGGACCCTGCAGTACCACTGGTCGGAGTGGGCGGCCTGGCGGCCGTCGGCCTGGTCCCTGAACCTCGTGGTCGCTCTCGACGGCGTGATCGTCGGCACCCAGGGAGTGAGCGCGAAGGACTTCGCGATCCGCCGTGAGGTGTCGACGGGATCCTGGCTCGGCCGGCGGTACCAGGGGCAGGGGATCGGCACCGAGATGCGCGCGGCAGTGCTCGACCTGGCGTTCGCGGGACTGGGCGCGGAGTACGCCCTGTCCGCCGCCTTCGCCGACAACGAGGCGTCCTTCGCGGTCTCCCGCAAGCTCGGTTATCGGGAGGACGGGATCGATCGCCATGTCGTCCGCGGCCGTCCCGTCGTGTCGCGCCGGCTGCGGCTCGACCGCGCCGGCTGGCAGGCCCGGCGAACGGTGCCCGTCACGATCGAGGGCCTCGCCGCCTGCCTGCCGCTCTTCGGCCTCTGAACGGTGATCCCTGGCGTGCGCCGCCCGTAGGGCACCGCGATCGCCAGGGATCACCGCCGAGCGGCCTCTCAGACCGCGGTCGCTCAGATGGTCTTGATCACGCCGCCGTCGGCCAGATAGTCGGCGCCGGTGAGGTTTCCGGCCAGGGGGGAGGCGAGGAAGGTGACGAGCGCGGCCGTCTCCTCCGGCTCGGTGAGCCTGCCGGTGGTGATCCCCATGCGCTCGGGCACCCGGGCGAGGAACTCGTCGAGGGACTCCCCGGCCGCGCGGGCGAGGTGTCCGGCGAAACCGTCCGGGTCGCCCCAGTTCTGCGTCCTCGTCGGACCCGGGCTGACGGTCAGGACCCGCAGGCCCTGCGGACCGAACTCCTCGGCGAGCGCCTTGCTCAGGTTCGTCATCGCCGCCTTCGCGGTGCCGTAGTCGACCGGTTGGAACGCCGCCCGTGCCCCGATCGACGAGATGTTGACGATGACTCCACGCCGCCGCAGCAGGCCCGGCAGCAGCGCGCGGGTGACCCGCACGGTGCTGAAGAGGTTCAGCTCGTACGTCCGCTGCCAGGCGTCGTCGGGGGTGCCGAGGAACCCGCCGGCCCGCATGCTCTCCTCGGCGACGCCGCCGAGGTTGTTGATCAGGATGTCGGCGTCGCCGGCGCGTTCGGCGAGGGCCGCGACGCCGTCCGGGGTGGTGAGGTCGACCGGCACCGCGGTCACGGTGCCGACCGGCATGGTGGTCACCGCGCCGGCCGCCACCGTGGTCACCGCGGCGGTCGGTCCGGTCGGCTCCGTGCCGGCCGTACGGGCGGCGGCGACCACCCGCGCGCCCTCGCCGGCGAGTGACCGCACGATGGCCAGCCCGATGCCCTTGCTGGCGCCGGTGACGACGGCGACCTTTCCGGTCAGTCGCAGATCCATGATCGCTCCATTCTTGAGCTGTAGATACAAAATCAGGGCATGCCTACGGCATGCCGCGTCGGGGGTTTCTCAGAGTGCGCGCAGCGCGGTCTCGGCCATCGCCGACAGCCGGGCCGGGTTCGGGTCCGCCTTGGCCAGCACCCGGATGCCGTTGATCGTCGCGAGCAGGAGGGCCGCCAGCGCGGCGGCATCGGCCTCTGGGTCGATCTCGCCGGCGCGCTGGCCCTCTTCGATCGTGCTGCGGAACGCCGCCTCCTGCCGGTCGAAGATCCGTCGTACGAGGTGGTGCACGACGTCGTCCTCGTCGGTGAACTCGATCGCGGCGTTGGCGGCCATGCATCCGCGCCGCTCCCGGTCGTCCAGGGCGGCGGTGACGATCAGGTCGATGGCGGTCCGGATCCGCGCCCGCGGCGACCCGGGCCCGTCCAGGAACTCGATCAGCCGGACGGTCTCCCGCTCGTAGTAACGGCGCAGCGCCCGCTCGTAGAGCGCGTGCTTGCTGGTGAAGGCGTTGTAGAGGCTGCCGGGACCGATGCCGAGCGCCGCGCCCAGCTGCCGGGGCGTGGTGCCCGCGTAGCCATTGGCCCAGAACACCTCCATCGCCTTGTCCACGGCGGCGTCCGGGTCGAATCCCTTGGTGCGTGCCACGCCCGTACCCTAGCGCGAATTGGAACTCTGACTCAAATACGGCTCAGCGGCGTTCCGGGCCGGCCGTGACGAAGTCGTCGTGGCCGAGGACGCGCAGCAGGCTGAGGTGGTCGATGTTCGAGGTGCCCGGCGGCGGGGTGAAGATGGTGAGCCGCTGGTCCTCGGCCGGGCTCAGCAGCGTCTCGCACTCCAGCTCGATCGGGCCGATGACGGGGTGGTCGACGCGCAGGCGGCTCTTCCGGCTCACGGCGACCTCGTGCAGTTCCCACAGCGCGGCGAACTCGGGACTGGCCTCCCGCAGCCGGGCGACCAGGCGGGTCGAGGCGGTGTCGTTGCCCCGCCGGGCGACCGAGGCCCGCAGGTCGGCGACGTAGGCGCGGCTCTGCGGTTCGCGCTCCTCGGCCGGGTAGATCGGCTGGAGCGTCGGGTCGGTGAACCAGCGCCAGATGAAGTTGCGGTCCTGCTCGCGGACCGAGCAGATGCAGCCGAGGAGCGCCTCGGCCATGGTGTTGCGGGCGAGCAGGTCGCCGATGTCGCTCGTGATGTGGGCCGGGGTCTCCTTGAGCTGGTCCAGCAGGTACAGCAGGGCGGGCCGGACGTGGTCGCCCGCCGGCCGGCCCGCGGGCGGCCGGTGACCTGAGAGCAGGTACAGGTGGTCGCGCTCGTCCTCGGTCAGGCGCAGCGCGTGCGCCAGTGAGGCGAGGATCTGCGGCGACGGCTGCGGGCTGCGGGCCTGTTCGAGGCGCATGTAGTAGTCCGCGGACATCCCGGCGAGCTGGGAGACCTCCTCGCGCCGCAGCCCGGGCGTACGGCGGCGTGGCCCGGCCGGCAGGCCGACCTCCTGGGGGCGCAGCCGTTCCCTGGAACGACGCAGGAAGTCGGCGAGCTCACGGCGGTCCATCTGCATGTCCCCAATCATCGCCGAGACTCGTACCGGGTCCGAATGCCCAGCCAGGGATCGTCGATCCTAGGGAAAGCGCTCCGCTCGTCACCGCCGCGGCACGTTGGCAGTCTCATCGGTGTCCGGCCGAAACGGCGGCCGGCTTCGAGATGACGGAGTGCGTGATGCCCAAGGCAGTGCGATTCGACGAGTACGGCGCCATCGAGGTGCTGCGGGTCGTGGAGGTGGACCGGCCGGTCCCCGGGGCCGGTCAGGTCCTCGTACGGGTGAAGGCGGCGTCGATCAACCCGGGCGAGGTGTCGATCCGCACCGGGGCGCTGCACGAGAAGTGGCCCGCGACGTTCCCCTCCGGCGAGGGCAGCGACCTGGCCGGGATCGTGGAGGAGGTCGGCGCGGACGTCACCGGCTTCTCCGCCGGGGACGAGGTCATCGGGTTCACCGACGACCGGGCGAGCCACGCCGAGTTCGTCCTCGTCGAGGCCGCGAACCTGATGCCCCGGCCGGCGAACGTCTCATGGGAGCAGGGCGGGTCGCTGTACGTCGCGGGGACGACGGCGTACGCGGCGGTGCGGGCCGTCGCCGCGGGACCGGGTGAGACAGTGGTGATCTCCGCCGCAGCCGGGGGAGTGGGGACGATCGCGGTCCAGCTCGCGCGGCGCGCCGGCGCGACGGTGATCGGGCTGGCGAGCGAGGCCAACCACCAGTGGCTGACGGACCACGGGGCGATCCCCGTCGCGTACGGCGAGGGCGTCGCCGACCGGATCCGGGCCGCCGCTCCCGGCGGAAAGGTCGACGCGTTCGTCGACGCGTTCGGCGACGGCTACGTCGACCTGGCGATCGGGCTCGGCGTCGCTCCGGAGCGGATCGACACCATCAAGGACTGGGGCGCCGCCGCGAAGTACGGCGTCAAGACCGACGCCAACGCGGAGGCGGCCACCGCCGAGGTGGTCGCCGAGCTGGCCGCGCTGGTCGACAAGGGCGAGCTGGAGATCCCGATCGCCCGCACCTACCCGCTCGACGCCGTACGGGACGCCTTCCGCGAGCTGGAGAAGCGCCACACCCGAGGCAAGATCGTCCTGCTGCCGTGACGCGCGGGGGCGGACCTGCCCCGGTCGGGTGTGGCCGTTTCGCGGATGTCCCGGACGTTCTCCTTAGTACCCATCGACGTCGTGGTAGACCGCGGCGTCGCAACCGAAGGAGAGAACATGGCGCGAGTGGAGGAAACCGCCAGCTCGGACGGCAGCCGCGAGAGCAGGCGCACGGGCGTCCCCACCAGCGAGGCCGCGAAGGTCCAGAGGGACCTGGGGGCGGGTGGCGGGTCCACGGTGGTCACTCCGGAGTACGACGCGAACGGCAAGTTCGCCGGGACCCACACCGTGACCACGCGGCGGTAAGGAGGGACCGGCTTCGGGCCGATCCCTCCCCAGCAGCGGCCCTCCCTCTCAACGGGGAGGGCCGCACTGCGTCCGCGTGTCACGACCTCGGCCGACCTCCGCGGTGACCGGGGCGCGGCCCGCCCCGGCCGTGAATCTCGATTCAGTCGACCTCGGCGACGGCCTGGGCGAACTGCGCCTGGTAGAGACGGGCGTAGGCGCCGTCGGCCTTCAGGAGCTCGTCGTGGGTGCCCTGCTCGACGATGCTGCCGGACTCCATGACGAGGATCAGGTCCGCGTCGCGGATCGTGGACAGCCGGTGCGCGATCACGAAGCTGGTCCGTCCCTTGCGCAGGGAGTTCATCGCGCGCTGGATCAGGACCTCGGTGCGGGTGTCGACCGAGCTGGTCGCCTCGTCCAGGATGAGGATCGTGGGCCTGGCGAGGAACGCCCGGGCGATCGTGATCAGCTGTTTCTCACCGGCGCTGACGTTGGAGCCCTCATCGTCGAGGACCGTGTCGTACCCGTCGGGCAGCGTGCGCACGAACCGGTCGACGTGGGTGGCGCGCGCGGCCTCCACGATCCGCTCCTGGGTCGCGTCGGCCGCCCCGTACGCGATGTTCTCGGCGATGGTGCCGCCGAACAGCCAGGCGTCCTGCAGCACCATGCCGGTCTTGGACCGCAGGTCCTCGCGGGTCATCTCGGCGACGTCCACGCCGTCGAGCGTGATCCGGCCGCCCGTGACCTCGTAGAACCGCATCAGCAGGTTGACCAGGGTGGTCTTGCCGGCCCCCGTCGGGCCGACGATGGCGACCGTCTGGCCCGGCTCGACGGACAGGGACAGGTCCTCGATCAGCGGCGTGTCCGGCTTGTAGCGGAAGGACACGTTCTCGAACACCACCCGCCCGCGCACGCCCTCGGGCCGCACCGGCGTCTGCGGGTCCGGATCCTGCTCATCCGCGTCGAGCAGCGCGAACACGCGCTCGGCGGAGGCGACGCCCGACTGCAGCAGGTTCGCCATGCTGGCCACCTGCGTGATGGGCTGGGTGAACTGCCGGGAGTACTGCACGAACGCCTGCACGTCGCCCAGGGACAGCGATCCCGAGGCCACCCGCAGGCCGCCGACGACCGCGACGAGGACGTAGTTCAGGTTGCCGATGAACATCATCGCCGGCTGGATCATGCCGGAGATGAACTGCGCCTTGAAACTCGACGTGTACAGCGTGTCGTTGTGCTCCCGGAAGGTCTCCAGGGACTCCTCCTGCCGGCCGAAGACCTTGACCAGGGAGTGCCCGGTGTACATCTCCTCGATGTGCCCGTTCAGCCGGCCCGTGGTGGCCCACTGCTTGATGAACTGAGGCTGCGCCTTCTTGCCGACCCTGGCCGCGACCAGCACCGAGACCGGCACGGTCACCAGCGCGATCAGCGCCAGCAGCGGCGAGATGACGATCATCATGGTCAGCACGCCGACGATGGTGAGCAGCGAGGTCAGCATCTGGCTGAGCGTCTGCTGCAGCGTCTGGGCGAGGTTGTCGATGTCGTTGGTGACCCGGCTGAGCACCTCACCGTGCGGCTGGCGGTCGAAGTAGCTCAGCGGCAGCCGGGCCAGCTTCAGCTCCGCCTGCTCGCGCAACCGGAACATCGACCGCTGCACGATCGTCGTCGTGAGGCGCCCCTGCACCAGGCCGAGGACCGCGGCCACCGCGAACAGCGCCAGGGCGATCAGCAGCACCGTCCCGACCTTGCCGAAGTCGATGCCGTGGCCGGGCACGAAGTCGATCGAGTTCAGCATGTCCGCGAGGGTGCCGTGGCCGCTGCTCCGCAGGCCGGCGACCACCTCGGCCTTGCTCGTGCCGGCGGGGAACCGGCGGCCGGTGACCCCGGCGAAGATCAGGTCGGTGGCGTGGCCGAGGATCCGCGGGCCGACCACGGTCGTCGCGACGCTCGCGATGGCGAGCAGCAGGGTCACGACGATGAGCGGCCGCTCCGGCCGCAGCATCCGCAGCAGCCGCCGGCTCGACCCGCCGAAGTCCAGCGACTTCTCGGTCGACCGCCCGGCCATGAACCGGGCCGGCCCGTGGGCCGGCCCGCCCGGCCCGGGCCCCCGGCTCGGTACCGCGCGTTCTCCTGAAGGGGATGTCACGCCGCCTCCTGCTCGGTGAGCTGGGAGAGCACGATCTCCCGGTAGGTGTCGTTGGTGGCCATCAGCTCGTGATGGGTGCCGGTTCCGACGACGCGGCCCTCGTCGAGGACGATGATGCGGTCGGCGTGCCGGATGGTGGAGACCCGCTGCGCCACGATGACGACGGTCGCCTCGGCGGTCTCGGCGGTCAGCGCCGCACGCAGGGCCGCGTCGGTCGCGTAGTCCAGCGCGGAGAACGAGTCGTCGAACAGGTAGATCTCGGGCCGGCGGACGAGCGCGCGGGCGATGGCGAGCCGCTGGCGCTGGCCGCCGGAGACGTTGGTGCCGCCCTGGTCGATCTTGGCGTCGAGGCGGCCGTCCATCTTCTCGACGAAGTCCTTGGCCTGGGCGATCTCCAGGGCGTGCCAGAGATCCTCGTCGGTGGCGTCCGGCTTGCCGTACCGCAGGTTGGAGGCGACCGTCCCGGAGAAGAGGTACGGCCGCTGGGGGACGAACGCGACCGCGTCCGACAGCGTCACGGGGCCGAGTTCGCGCACGTCGACGCCGTCGACGAGCACGGCGCCGCCGGTCGCGTCCATGAGCCGGGGGATCAGGTTGAGCAGCGTGGTCTTGCCGCTGCCGGTCGAGCCGATGATCGCCGTGACCTCACCGGGCCGGGCGGTCAGGTCGACGCCGGACAGGACGGGCTCCTCCGCGCCCGGGTAGCGGAACTCCACGTCCCGCAGTTCCAGGTGGCCGTGCACGCTGAGCGTTCGCACCGCGTCCGCCGGCGGGACCACGCTGGAGTCGGTCTCCAGGACCTCCTGGATGCGCTCGGCGCACACCTCCGCGCGCGGCACCATCATGAACATGAAGGTCGCCATCATGACCGCCATGAGGATCTGCATCAGGTAGGTGAGGAACGCGGTCAGCGCGCCGACCTGCATCGAGTTGCTGTTGATCAGGTGGCCGCCGAACCACAGGACGGCGACGCTGGAGACGTTCATCACGAACATCACGATCGGGAACATCAGCGCCATCAGCCGGCCGGTGCCCAGCGACACGTCGAGCAGTTCGGTGTTGGCCGTGGCGAAGCGTCGCTGCTCGGGGAGGTCGCGGACGAAGGCCCGGATGACCCGCACGCCGGTGATCTGCTCGCGGAGCACCCGGTTGATGGTGTCGATGCGGTCCTGCATCAACCGGAACAGCGACCGCATCCGCCTGATGATCAACATGATCACCGTGCCGAGCACGGGCACGATGACCACCAGCAGCGACGACAGCGTGACGTTCTGGTTCAGCGCCAGCACGATGCCGCCGACGCCCATGATCGGCGCCGCGATCATCATGGTGAACGTCATCAGGGCCAGCATCTGGACCTGCTGCACGTCGTTCGTGGTCCGAGTGATCAGCGACGGCGTGCCGAACCGGCCCACCTCGCGGGCCGAGAAGGACTGGACTCGGGCGAAGATGGCGGACCGGATGTCGCGGCCGAGGGCCATCGCGGTACGAGCGCCGAAGTAGACCGCGCAGATGGAGCAGACGATCTGGACGACGGACACGGCGAGCATGACACCGCCGGTGCGCATGATGTAACCCGTGTCGCCCTTCACCACCCCCTGGTCGATGATGTCGGCGTTGAGGGTCGGCAGATAGAGCGTGGCCAGCGTCTGCACCAGCTGGAACGCCACCACGAGGGCGAGCGGCCAGCGATACGGGCGCAGATGGGCGCGCAGAAGTCGGATCAGCACACGGAACTCTCTCTGCGGGGGGACGGCGACGAGGAGGCGCAGCGGCTCTACGGTGGCAAACCACTCCGAGCACGTGCAACCGGAAAAATACCTCCATGACGCGACGTCAGGGCCAGCCCACTCCGGACCGGGCCTCCCGCCGTGGACGGGGACGTTTCCGTCCACGGCGGGAGGATCACCGTCGGGCCCCGCGCGTCCTCACCAGGCGAACGCCTCGGGAGCCGGGCCGGGCCCGGGGAAGATCTCGTCGAGCGCCTTCAGGAACTCATCGGACAGCTCCAGGGTGAGCGCCCGCAGGGCCGAGTCGAGCTGCTCCCGCGTGCGCGGTCCCACGATCGGCCCGGTCACGCCCGGACGGGTCAGCAGCCAGGCCAGGCCCACGTCACCGGGTTCGAAGTCGTACCGCTCGCACAGGTCCTCGTACGCCTGGATCCGCTCGCGCCGGGCCGGGTCGGCCAGCGCCTCCGCGGACCGCCCGGACGTCGAGCGGGCGGCGCCCCCCGCGCGCTCCTTGCGGATCGCCCCGCCGAGCAGCCCGCTGTGCAGCGGCGACCAGGGGATCACGCCGAGCCCGTACGCCTCGGCGGCCGGGATGACCTCCATCTCGGCCCGCCGCTCGATCAGGTTGTACAGGCACTGCTCGCTGACGAGGCCGAGGGAGCCGCGCCGGGCGGCCTGCTCGTTCGCGCGGGCGATGCCCCAGCCCGGGAAGTTGGACGACCCGACGTACAGGATCTTGCCCTGCTGGACGAGGACGTCCATCGCCTGCCAGATCTCCTCCCACGGCGTCGCGCGGTCGATGTGGTGGAACTGGTAGACGTCGATGCGGTCCGTGCCGAGCCGGCGCAGGGAGGCGTCGACGGCACGGCGGATGTTCACCGCGGACAGCTTGTCGTGGTTCGGCCAGACGCCGCCGTCCGTGCTCATGTTCCCGTACACCTTGGTGGCCAGGACCGTCTTGTCCCGCCGGCCGCCGCCCTTGGCGAACCAGGTGCCGACGATCTCCTCGGTACGGCCCTTCTGCGGGGCCCCACCGTAGACGTTCGCCGTGTCGAAGAAGTTGATCCCCGCGTCGAGCGCGGCGTCCATGATCTCGTGACTGTGGGGCTCGTCGGTCTGCGGGCCGAAGTTCATGGTGCCGAGCACCAGCCGACTGACCTTGAGTCCGGTCCGTCCCAGCTGTACGTAGTCCATGACCGCACCCAAGCACCTAGAGCGCACTTCAGGGCAAGTGCGATTGTGCTCACACGCCGGTGCGGAGGTCGTCGAGGGGGCCGGCGGGGAGGGCGATCCAGCCTTCCGATCGCGCCGTCTCGACCTCGCCCGGTTCCGGGGAGGTGGTGCGGTCGAGGGCGGCGGCGCGGGCGGTGAGGGCCGCGACGACCGCGTCCGTCGCGTCGTGCGAGCGGCGGCACAGCGACTCGCACGCGCCGAGGTCGAGCCAGGGCGCGGCAGCCAGGAGGCCGTCGACCAGCCGCCCGAGCGCAGCGACGTCGTGCGCCCGCTTGTACCCCCGGTACGGCAGGCCCCAGAGCCGCAGGGAGGCGGCCGGGTAGACCTCGACCACCACGCCCGTGCCGCACCGGTCCACCGGGCGGCCCTCCCGCGCGAGGCGGGACAGGAGCGCGGCGCAGCGCATCGCGGCGTGGCCGATCCGGTCGGCGGAGACGCTCAGCGGGGTCAGCCCGGTCCGCTCGTGGACGACCCGGTCGGTCAGCCGGAGCGCGAGGTTCCGGCGCCAGTCCCGGCCGCGGGTCCCGACCGGCACGGCGACGTTCCCGGACCGGTGGGCGGCGACGAACTCGACGAAGGGCACCGGCCAGCCGAGCGGGCAGTCGATCCCGGCCTTGTCCGCCGTCAGCAGCGCGTCGACGATCATCTCGTCCTCGCACGCCTGCTGGATCCCGCGAACGGAGCAGCCGTCGCGGTGCCACTCCAGCCGGGCGAGCGCGGTGTTCCCGGCCTCCGCGGCGAGATCCAGTCCGACCGTGAGCACGACCTCACGATAGGCGCACCGCCGGAAAAGTCGCTCCTTTTTAGAGGAATGATGGATGGTGTAGCCGGGGATCCTCCCCGCGACGACGGACCGAGGAGGCGGCGTGAAGTTCGTGATGCGCGAGCGGATGTTCAGCATCGGCGACGATTTCTGGATCGAGGATGAAGCGGGGCAGCGCGTCTTCCTCGTCGACGGCAAGGCGCTGCGACTGCGCCAGACGTTCGAGCTGAAGGGACCGGGCGGGGAGATCTTCGCCGTCATCCGGAAGAAGATGGTCAGCATCCGCGACACCATGCTCATCGAGGCCGAGGGCGGCACCGTCGCGAAGGTGCACAAGAAGCTGTTCAGCCCGCTCCGGCACAAGATGGAGATCGAGCTGGCCGACGGGCAGGAGTGGACCGCGACGGGCGACCTCATCGAGAAGAACTACCGGATCGAGAGCGACCAGGGCGTCGTCGCGGAGACGTCCCGCAAGTGGTTCCGGATCCGCGACACGTACGGCATCGAGGTCTACCACCCCGACGTCCCGCTCGTGCTGGCCGTGGCCGTCGCGGTCGACGAGCTCGCCGAGGACTCGCGGCACCGGGACGACGACTGAGACGGGGGACGCCGGGGCGGGTGCCGTGATCAGTCCGGGCGGCGGAGGACCCGGCGGCGGGTGAACGCCCCGTTGCGGGCGGCCTTGGCGGAGCGCATCCGGTCCAGCTCTTCGGCATCGACGCCGCGCGCGGCGGCGAGGGCGTAGACCACCTCGAGGACGTCGGCGAGCTCCGCCACGTCACCGGACGCGGCGAACTCGCCGATCTCCTCGTACAGCTTCCCGCGCAGCAGCATGAGGTACTCGCCGTCTCCGGCGGTCCGTACGTCGGGGTCGCGGCCGTCGGCGCGGATGAGGTCGGGCACGCGGTCCCGTACGAGCTTCTCCAGGCGGCCGGGGCCGGTCCGGCCCCGATGGGTCAGGTTCCCGTCGCGCCGGTCGAGCGCCTGCACCCACTTCACCGCGACGGCGGCGGTCTGGATCAGCTCGGTCCGCAGCGCCCGCGGGTCGGTCTCGGCCAGCGCCTCGCAGAACTCCTCGGCGAGGATGTGCCGCCAGGTCAGCCGGGCCCCGGCCCACGCCTCCCGGCAGTCGCGCTTGGCGGCGTCGGCCGCGGCGGCGTGTTCGGTCCCGGTGCCGTCCGGGAGGTCCTGCACGCCCCACATCGCGTCCTGCGCCGCGCGCTCGGCGGCGACGTCCGCCAGGACGCGGTCGAGGGAACGCGGAATGTCGGAGTCTCCGGCGGACGGATCACCGTACGGCTCGTCGGCATCGCTCATGCGGTCTCCCTCGTCGGTGGAGTGACCAGAGGCGCCGTGTTCCCGACTTCGCTCGCTCATGGGCCCAGTCTGACGCTCCGTCTCCAGCGCCCGACGCCGTCGCACCGAAGTTGTTGCCGCCCGGTTCCCCGTACGAACAGTTCTCCCTGCGGGAGAAACCCGCGAAGGAAACCTCGATCCAAAACGGAGATGAAGATGAATCTCAAACAATTAGCGGTGAGGCGGCCATGACGAGGCGCATGGTTCTCATGGTCGCCATGGTCCTCCTCGGTGTGCTGGGCGGCCTGGCGTTTCCGCAGGCGACCGGCATCCTGAGCGGACCGTTCTATGCCATGTCGGTGACCGCGTTGCTGGCCGTGGGTCTCTACGGCAGCACGCACGGCATCGACCTCGGGCATCTCCGCTCCGACGCGCGCACCGTCGTACTGGCCGTCACCGTCGGCGTGCTCCTCAAAGCGGTGCTGATCACCGCCGTGCTCCTCGCGGTGTTCCAGAACCCCGCCTATCTGGTGCTCGGCATCGCGGTCGCGCAGATCGATCCGCTGTCGGTCGCCGCACTCGGTGAGTCGTCCCGGCTCTCCCGTCGTGGCCAGGCCCTCCTGCTCGCCTGGGCCTCCTTCGACGACCCGGTGACGACGCTGCTCACCATCTACGTCGCGGCGTTCGCCATGCGGTTCCAAGACGGGGCGGCGACCGTTCACCAGGCCCTCGGCGACCCCGCCATGTTCACCATCGACCTGGTGGGCAATCTGGCGGTGGCCGCCGTCGCGATCGTGCTCTACCGGCTGACCGGCAGGTTTGCGCCGCGCCGGCAGTTCCCGGTGGGGTGCGCCATCCTGGCGGTCGTGTTCGCGGTCGGCGTCTGGCAGACCTGGGTGCTGGCCGTCGCGCTCGTCGGGCTGAAAGTCCGGCCGCGGCTTCCCGGACGGCCGGCGGCCGTCCAGGGAGTCCTGGACAAGGCCGTCAACGTGGCCTTCCTCCTGGCGGCCGTACTCCTCGGCGTCGTCCTGTCGGCGGGAGTCTCACCGGTTCCCGGGATCGTCCTGGGCGTGACCGCCTTCCTGGCGCACGCCCTGGTGAGCCTGCCGCTGACGCGATCACACACCCGCGCCGACAGGGTGCTGCTGGCGCTGGCCCAACAGAACGGGATCACGGCGATCACCCTGGCGCTGCTGCTGGAGCCGTTCTTCAGCGGCACCGTCGCGGTCGTCGCCCCCGCGATCCTCGTGATCAACCTGCTGTACCTGCTGAGCAACGCCGTGTTCGCCGCCCGAACGCGGCGGCGTGCGGGGGTCGCAGTCCGCTGAACCGGGCGAACGCCCTCAACCGCGCCCCGTCCCCGTCAGGAGACGGGGCGCACTGTTCCCCGGTGTCAGGAGCCGGCGCGGCGGGCGCGGGCGCGGCGCTTGCCCTCGTGCATCGCCTGCACCCGGGCGACCGGGATCGTACGGCCCTCGGCGACGAGATCCGGATCGAGCGGCTGCGGGCCGGGCATCCACGCGGACCAGGGGTCGCCCTCGGCGAGCAGGCGGCGCGCGGTCCGCATCGTGAAGTCCGCCGGCGTCACCTCGTCCAGGTCGTCCCACGCGACGGGGAACGAGACGGGCACCCCGGGCCGTACGCGCGGGCTGTAGACGGCCACCACCGTCGCCCCGCCCGCCCGGGTCGAGTCGATGAACACCTTGCCGCCCCGGTCCGCACGGATGAACGCCGTGGTGGCGAGCGCCGGGTCCAGGCGTTCGGCGCGCGCCCCGATCGCCCGGGTCGCCGCGGCGGCCTCCTCCGCGGTCACCCGCCCGTCGAGCGGGACGAACACGTGGACGCCCTTCGCGCCGCTCGTCTTGACCACGCCGGTGAGGCCGGTGTCCGTCAGGACCTCGCGGACGAGGCGGGCCGCGCGGACGGCGAGGCCGAACGCGCCCGCGTCCGGCGGATCGATGTCGAGCACCAGGTGGGTGACCTGTTCGCCGCGCAGGAGCGCGGGGTGGTACTCGACGGCGCGCTGGTTGGCGAACCACAGCAGCGTCCGCCGGTCCTCGCAGACCGCGTACGTCACCTGGCGGTGGGACGCCTCCGCCCACACCCGTACGGCCGGTATCCACGACGGGGCGTACTTCGGAAGGTTCTTCTGCATGAACGGCGCCTGGCCGCGCAGCGCCCGGATCACCGACAGCGGACGCTCCCGCAGGTTCGGGATGATCCGGTCGGCGACCGCGTCGAGGTAGTCCACCAGTTCGCGCTTCGTCGCCCCGGCCCCCTCGAAGAGGGGCTGGTCCAGGTTGGTCAGGGTCACGCCGTCCCGCTGCTCGCCGTCCCCGCTCATCGCCCCATCCTCCGCCGTACCGGTCGGAGTCGTCCATGCCCCCGCCGGGCGCCGCCATGCGGTTTCACGGTCGATCGCCGGACGCCATGGCCGCCGGCTCCGGCGATGACGGCTCCGGTACGGGCTCCGGCTCGCCGCGCAGGCCGGGGGCCAGCAGGGCGGTGACCGCCACCGAGCCCGCCGCCATCACGGCCATGGCCGTCGCGGGGGAGACGTGCTGGGCGACCGCTCCGGCGAGGGCGGCGCCGACGCCCTGCATGGTGAGCATGCCGGCGGAGTGCAGGCCCAGCGCCTGCCCGTGCACGTCCTTCGGCGTGAGGGTCATCAGGCGGTCCTGCAGCAGGAGCGTGGCCGAGTACCCGATCGAGGCGAGCGCGATCGCGGCCACGGCGAGGCCCAGGCCGGGGTGCGCGGCGAAGACGAGGTACGGCGCGGCGAGCAGCAGGCGCAGCGGGGCGTCGAGCCGCCGCCGCCAGCCCGCTGGGACGAACCGGCCGGTCAGCGTGTCGCCGAGCAGCATCCCCCCGGCCGCGAACGCGAACAGCAGTCCGGCGTGCCGGGGCGCGTACGGGACGAACAGCGACTCGCAGCCGACGATCAGGCCGTTCGGCACCCACAGGGCCAGGTAGACGTACCGGCGGGGCGGTGAGGACCACAGCCGCGCGTTCGTCCGCCAGGTCGCGGCGATCGACGGCCGCCCCGCGGCCCGCGGCGGGCGGTCGCCGAGACCGAAGCGCGCGACGGCCGCCGTGGCGAGGTAGAGGGCCGCGCCGGTCAGCAGCGTGCCGCGCGGGGACAGGAGCGTCACCAGCCCGCCTCCCACGGCGAACCCGCAGATCTGCATGGCGCCGACGGACATGTTCAGCACCGAACGGCCGAGCAGGTAATCCTTGCCGGGAAGGATCTCGCTGAGCAGCCCGTACCGCACCCCGCCGGCCACCGAACCCACCAGCCCCAGCAACATGATCACGACGAAGACGGCCCACAGGGGCAGGCCCGGGACGGCCAGCACGGCGGTGCCGAGCCCGAAGGCCAGCGCCAGGCCCGTCGTCGCGGCGCGGGGCGGCAGCCGGTCGGCCGCCGACAGCAGCGCCGTCGCCCCGATCACCTGCGCCAGAGACGGGCCGAACATGCTGAGCGCGGACAACAGCGGCGAGCCCGTGGCCGCGTAGACGAGCGTGCCCAGGGCCAGGCCGCTGACGGTCGACGCCGCGACCTGCGTCGACGCGGTCGCGAACAGCGGCGTGAACTCGGGCGTGCGAAAGAGCCCGCGATAGGTGGTCGGCATGGTCGGGAGTCTCACGCCCGGCGGAACGAGGCCGTTAATGTTTCGCGGGGAGGCGAAACATGAGCTGGTGGCGGATCAGCACGGACACGCTGGCGGAGAGCCGGTTCGTGGTCTCGGCGCTGGCCGAGACCACCGCGTGCCTCCTGGCGCTGCACAAGGACGTGGCCGCGCACCCCGGCGAGCGCCAGTGGCTCGACGCCCGCCTTCCCGCCTACCGGGCGCGGCTGGCCGCCGATCCGATCACCGCGCTGCTCGTGTGGTCCGCGCTGCGGCCGGGCTGGATCGCGGACTTCGTGGTCCCCCCGGCCTCCGGCGTGGCGGCTCCGGCCTTCCACGACGAACTGGCGCCGATTCGCGAGACACCCGCCGACCAGGTCCATGAGGACCTCGAGGTCGCGCTGCGGGGCCCCGTCCCGGCAGGACTGCGTCGGCCGGATCTGGCCGAGCGTCTCGCCGACCTGCTCGAGTGGTTGTGGACGGAGCTGGTCCGGCCGGATTGGGCGCGACGCCGGCGCGTCATCGAGGCCGACGTCGTCGCGCGGACCGCGCAGCTCGGCCAGGCGGGCTGGGCCGCCGCCTTCGACGCGATGCGTCCGGGGATGCGCTGGCTGGGGGAGGGCCGTCTGCAGGTCAACCGGTACGACTTCCCACCCAGGGACCTTTCCGGAGCGCGGCTGCTGTTCGTCCCCGTGACGCCCGGCGTCGGCTGGGTCTCCTGGGCGGCCGACCGGTACGCCGTGATGTACCCGTGCTCCGGCGTGCTCGCCGAACCCGACCCCGTCCCCGTGCCCGACGCTCTGGGCGCCCTGCTGGGACCCGCGCGGGCGCGCGTCCTCGTCCTCCTGGACACGCCCAAGACCACGACGCAGTTGGTCGCCCTGACCGGCCAGGGACTCGGCTCGGTCGGCCGCCACCTGAGGATCCTGCTCGACGCCCGGCTCGTCCGGCGCCGACGCGCCGGACGAGCCGTCCTCTACGATCGCACCGCCGCCGGCGAGGTCCTGGTCCGCGCCCAGGCGCCCCGCTGACGGCGGCGGACGTCAGGCCTCGGCCCGCAGCGGCCGGAAGAAGGCGCGCAGGTCGGTGACCACCTGCTCGGGCTCCTCATGGGACATGAAGTGCCCGCCTCGTTCGGGCCGGTGCCAGTGGCGCAGGTCCGTGAGCACCCGCTCCACGAGGCTCTTCGGCAGGGTCCGCAGCGCGGGTTCGTTGCTCAGGGTCACCGCTCCCGGAACGGTGATCCGCGGGACCGGCGGGTTGAGCGGATAGTCGTAGTACTGCTGGAACGACGACCCGATCGTGCCGGTCGCCCAGTAGAGGGTCGCGATCGTGCACAGGGTGTCCTTGTCCCAGCGGGTCTCGAGGTCACCCCCGCAGTCGCTCCAGTCCCGGTACTTGTCGATGATCCAGGCGGCGAGCCCGGCGGGGGAGTCCATGAGACCGGCGGCGACCGTGTCCGGCCGGGTGCACATGATCTCGCTGTATCCGCCGTCCTGCTCGTCGTACGCGCGCAGGTCGTCGAGGAACGCCTGCTCCTCGGCGGTCGGCGGCCGGTCGCCGAAGTCGGCGGTGATCACCGCCGACGTGAGGTGGACGCCGACCAGGCTCTCCGGGAACAGCGCGCCCAGCCACTGGGTGACGCCGCCCCCGATGTCCCCGCCGAACGCCCCGAACCGCCGGTGGCCGAGGGTCTCGGTCATCAGCGAGTGCCAGATCCGGGCGGTGCCCTGGCGGGTGAAGGGACCGTCCGGCAGTTCGGAGAACAGGAACCCGGGCAGCGAGGGGATGACCACGTCGAAGGCGTCGGCGGGGTCGCCGCCGTACGCGGCCGGGTCGGCCAGGCGACGGGCGACGCCCAGCATCTCGACGAAACTGCTCGGCCAGCCGTGCGTCAGCACGAGGGGGAGCGGCTCGGGCCCGCCTTCGGGGCGCACGCCGCGCACGTGCACGAAGTGCACCTGCCGGCCGGCCACCTCGGCGAGGTAGTGCGGGAAGGCGTTCAGCGCCTTCTCCGCCGCGCGCCAGTCGAACTCGTTCGCCCAGTACGCGACGAGCTCGCGCAGGTAGCCGGGATCGGTGCCGGCCGCCCACGAGGTGGTGTCGGACGCCGTCGTGAACCGCGTCCGCGCGAGACGCGCGCGCAGGTCGTCGAGGACGTCGTCGGAAACGGAGATCTGGAAAGGCGTGACTGTCATGGTTCCTTCGCTGAGGAGTGTGTACGGACGGACACCCCTCGGCGCGGGTCAGACGGCCGCGACGGCGAGGAGCGCCCGGAAAGGACCGGTCATCGTCATCGGGCTCACCTCCTCGCGTCCATTCCGCTGGCGAGGAGAGTAACAGCGGGGGCCCCACTCCGAAAGGGGCGGTTTTCCGCCACCGGGGTCGCCGGCGCCCGCGAGACCTTCACCGCCGGCGTACGACGAGCACGGCGGAGTCGACCTTCGGCCGGCGGGCTGGACACCACGCGGAACGGCCGGTCCGGCAGGCGCAGCGACCGGGCGTCGGTTTCGGCCGCCCCCCGGACGGCTGCGGCCCGTGGATGGCCGGAGCCGAGGTCGGGTGTGCGTATCGCTCGGTCGACGCCGGGCGCGTCAGCCCTCAAAGGGGCGAAAATCGGTCGGCCCGGGCGGGTGCGGCGGTCCTTTTCCGAGGCTTCGGCGCGAGGGCGTCGCCGGGAACGGCGCGGTATGGCGAAGGCGAGATCCGGGGGGCGGGCCGGGGTCAGGGGTCGGAGCGGCGGGCGGTGTGGGAGGCGGCCTCGGCGGCGGCCGTGGCGGCGTCCCCGGCCCGGATGGCCGCGAGCAGCCGGGAATGGTCCATGTAGCCCTCGGGGGACAGCTCGGCGCCGAAGTGCTCGCGCAGCGACTCCCGGATCACCTGTCCGAGGTCCGCGTACAGCTCGGCCAGCACCTCGTTGTGGGACGCGGCGACGACCGCCAGGTGGAACGCCGCGTCCGCGTCGACGAACGCGTCCCGGTCGCCGGACGTCCAGGCCTTCTCCCGGCGTTCCAGGAGGGTGTCGAGCCGCCGCAGGTCCTCGTCGGTGCGCCGTTCGGCGGCCAGCCCGGCCGCCGCGGCCTCCAGCGCGCCTCGCACCTCGACGACGTCGCGCCGGCCGACCTCGGCGAAGCGGCGCTGCATCACGCCGGACAGCTCGCTGGTCGCCACGACGTAGGTCCCGGAGCCCTGGCGGATGTCCAGCATCCCGTTGTGCGCCAGCGCCCGTACGGCCTCCCGGACGGTGTTGCGGGCGACGCCCAGTTGCTCGACCAGCTCCGGTTCGGTCGGGATGCGGGATCCGACCGGCCAGGTGCCGGAGGTGATCTGCTGCCGCAGCCGCGCGATCACCTGGTCCGACAGGGCGGCCCGGCGGGGGACCGGTGCGAGATTCATCCCATCATTCTACGATTGGCGCTATGTCGAATCATGAGGCGGTTCGTCCGCATTGTGCGGAACCGCCGCAGGACCTCACCGCGTCCCCCGTCGCCGGCCGACGGCTGGCGGCGGTGGCCCTGGTCCTGGCCGCGCTCAACCTCCGCCCCGCCGTCACGAGCCTGGGCCCGGTGCTCGAAGAGGTGCGCTCCACGCTCGGGATGAGCGCCACCGTCGCCGGGCTGCTCACCTCGCTGCCGGAGGTGTGCTTCGCGCTCGTCGGGTTCGCCGCGCCCCGGTTCGCCCGCCGGTACGGGACCGACGGAGTCATCGCCATCGGCGCCGTGGCGCTCGCGGCGGGCCTGGTCACGCGGCCCTTCGCGTCGGGCACCCTCGTGTTCATCGCGCTGAGCGCCGTCGCGCTGGCCGGCATCGCGGCGACCAACGTGCTGCTGCCGGTGGTGGTCAAGCAGCGTTTCCCGGACCGGGTCGGCGCGATGACCGGCGTCTACTCGACGGCGCTCAACGTCGGCGCCTGCGCGGCCGCCGCCGGCACCGTTCCGCTGGTCCGGGCGTTCGGCGGGCGCTGGGAGGCCGGTCTTGGCTCCTGGGCGGTGCTCGCCGTCGCCGCCGTTCCGGCGTGGCTGGTTCTCGGACGCCGCCGGAGCGCGTCCGCCGTCCGCGCGCCGGGGCCCGCCGTGTCGGACGGCGGGTCCGGCGTGCGCATCAGCCGGAGCCCCACCGCCTGGGCGCTCGCGGTGTTCTTCGGCCTGCAGGCCGGCGGCGCGTACGTCATCATCGGCTGGCTGCCGCAGATGTTCCGTGACGCCGGGCTGTCGGCGGAGACGGCGGGCCTGCTGTTCGCGGGCACCTCTCTGCTCAGCGTGCCCCTGTCCTACCCGCTGTCCGCCCTCGCGGGCCGCCTGCGCGACCAGAGCGGCCTGGCGGCGGGCCTCGCCGTGTGCGGTCTGGCCGGATTCGCCGGGCTCTGGGCCGCGCCGGCCGGAGCGCCCTGGCTGTGGGCGATGCTGCTCGGACTCTCCAACTGCGCCTTTCCGCTGGCTCTGGCCATGATCGGAATGCGGGGGCAGGACGGCGCCACGGTGGCCCGGCTGTCCGCCTTCGCGCAGAGCACGGGCTACCTCATCTCGATCCCCGTGCCGGTCCTCGTCGGGGTGTTCTACCAGCACAGCGGCGGCTGGCGGACGCCGCTGACCCTCATGGCCGTCCTCATGGTGCTGCAACTCGTGGCCGGCCTCGTCGCGGGCCGCGACCGCCGGATCGGCTGACACCCCTAGGATCGGCCGGGTGCGGAGCGAGGAGACGACGATGGCCCACGGCGCCGAGCCGCGACTGACGGAGGTGGCGCCGGGCGTGCACGCCTGGGTGCAGCCGGACGGCTCCTGGTGGATCAACAACGCCGGGGCGGTGCAGGGGGACGACGGGGTGATCCTCGTCGACACCTGCGCGACCGCCGCGCGCACCCGGCGGTTCCTCGCCGCGGTCGACGCGGCGACCGGCGGCGACCCGGTACGGATGGCGGTCAACACGCACCTCCACGGGGACCACACGTACGGGAACGCGCTGCTCCCCGACTCCGCCGTGGTGGTCGGGCACCGGGCGACGCGCGAGGGACTGCTGGCGGACTTCATACTCAAGGGCACGCCGCCGATCTGGTCGCCGTCCCCGGACTGGGGCGTCTCGGACGTCCGGCCGCCGACCGTCGTTCTCGACGACGCGCTGACGCTCTTCACGGGCGAGCGGCGGATCGAGCTCCGGCACCCGGGACACCGGGCCCACACGGCCGGGGACGTGGTCGCGTGGCTGCCGGAGGAGCAGGTGCTGTTCACCGGCGACCTGATCTTCCACGAGGTGACGCCGCTGGTCTTCATGGGGTCCGTCGAGGGGGCGCTGCGCTCGCTGGAGTGGCTGGCGGGCTTCGGCGCCCGTACGGTCGTGCCCGGCCACGGGGCGCTCATCACCGGTGACCTCGCGCCCGTCCTGGCGGCGCACGAGGCGTACTACCGCCTCATCCTCGACACCGCGCGGCGCGGCCGGGCGGAGGGACTCACCCCGCTGGAGGCCGCCCGTACGTGCGACCTCGGCCCGTTCGCCGGATGGCCGGACCGCGAGCGCGTCGTCCTCAACCTGCACCGCGCGTACGCGGACGCCGAAGGCGGCGATCTCGACCTGATCGCCGCCTTCACCGACGCCATCGCCTACAACGGCGGCCCGCTGCGCTGCGCCGTCTGACCGGCGCCGCTCAGCGCCGCCCGGCCAGGGATGCGCGCGAGACCGGGAAGTCGAAGTAGGTGTTCGAGAACGGCTCGGGCTGGTAGGTGTAGTGCCACCACTCCTCGGCCAGGTTGACGAATCCGGCGGCCTCCATGGCGTTCTTCAGCAGCAGCCGGTTCGCGTGCTGCGTGCCCTGGATTCGCGGGTCGAGCGTGTGGGCGAGCGTGTCGAAGCAGTCGAACCCGGTCCCCATGTCGATCGAGTTGTCGGGGAACCGCTCGGACTGCGGCGCGTAGCAGGGCACGAGGCGCTGGCCGGGGTGGTACGGCTGCGTCGGCCGCGCGGGCAGCTTCACGACCGTGAGGTCCATCGTGCTGCCCCGGCTGTGCCCGGACTTCTCGGCGATGTAGCCGTCCGCGAACAGCCGCGACTTGTCCACGCGCGGGTAGAACTCGGCCTTCATCTGGGTGGCCTTCGGGTCCTCGGCCCACTTGACGAAGTCGTTCACCGCGCGCTGCGGGCGGTAGCAGTCGTACACCTTCAGCGAGTAGCCCCGGCGCAGCAGCTTCCCCTGCACCTTGTGCAGGGCCTGGGCGGCCGGCCTGGTCAGGATGCAGATCGGCTGGCGGTATCCGTCGATGGGCCGGCCGACGAAGTTGTGCTTCGTCGGGTAGCGCATCTCCTGGATGATCGTCGGATCGACGTCGCTGAGCGCGACGAACTCCTTGGGAGCCTTCGGCTCCGTACGCGCGTGCGCCGCCGGTGACACGGCGGTAACGGCCAGCAGCGCCGCGAGCGCGACGGTCAGGCGACGGAGAACGGTGGCGGGTTTCTGCATCCCTCTGGCCTATCAGGTCGGGCGCGCCGCGCGAAACCCTCCCGTCGCTCGGCCGAGCCCGGTCGCTCGCTCAGCCGAACCGTCCGCTGAGCGAGCGGAAGACGCCCGGCGCCGCGCCCCGGAGCCGGGAGGGCAGGCGGAGCCAGCACGGCACGTAGCATTCCGCGCGGTCCCGCTCGACCGCGGCCACCACCGCCCGCGCGACCCGCTCGGGCGGGACCGGGCGGGGCCACCGGCGGGCGTACGGCCGGCCGCGCCGGACGAAGAACGGCGTGTCGACGACGCCGGGCAGCACCACCGACACCCCGACGTCGCGCAGTTCGTGACGGAGCCCCTCCGCGAACACGATCAGCCCGGCCTTGGTCGCCGAGTACACGGCCTCCTCCCGTACGCCGACGGCACCCGCGATGGAGGAGACGAACACCACGTGCCCGCCGCCCCGCTCGACCATGCCGGGCAGCAGGAGCCGGGTCAGCTGGATCGGCGCGGTGAGGTTGACGGCGGCGAGCCGATCGACGGCCTTGCCCGGCATGCGTGTCAGCGGCCCCGCCCAGCCCGCCCCGGCGTTGCTCACCAGGACGTCGACCGGCCCGGCACGCGAGGCCAGCCGGGCGACGTCCCAGGCCAGATCACCCGCGATCACCCGCCCGCCGGTCTCGGCGGCCACGGCGTCGAGCCGCCGCCGGTCCCGCCCCGCCAGGACGAGCCGGGCCCCGGCCTGCGCCATCTCCCGCGCGGTCGCCGCCCCGATCCCCGAGGACGCCCCAGTGATCAGCACCCGCGCCCCACTCAGCCGCATGCTCAATCCGTTCCCCGCGCGAACCCGGCTGATCCCCGGCGTTCACCGGGCCATCGCTCGCCGTCGACGTCCTCGGATCGGCACGGCCGCTTGCGCGACTCAGGGGATCGCGGCCTCGATCTGGGCGAGGTGGGCGGCGAGGATGTCTTCGAACGCGGCGCGGCGGTCCGCCCCGAGGGGGCGGAGGTCGCGGGCGAAGTGGGTCAGGGCGGGGAAGCGTTCGGGGTCCGCGCCCAGGACCGCGACGCGGAACAGCTCCATGCCCTGTTCGTACTCCTTCGGGGTGATGGTGCTGATGCCGGCCTCGGAGGCGATCAGCGCGGCGATGAGGATCACGATCCGGTGATAGCGCGCCGGGATCTCCTCGTCCGGCAGGCCCGAAGACCGCAGGGCCTGCAGGAGCTCTTCCATGACCAGCCGGGAACCGGCGCCGCCTGAGGCATAGCGTCCCCAGATCACGGCGAGCTGGGGCTGCCGGCCGAAGGCCTCTCTCAAGCGCAGGGCCAGGGCGGTGACGCGCTGTTTCCAGTCCCCCTCGGCGCGGTAGCCGTCCACGGCGGCCAGGAGGATCCGGTCGGCGACGGCCCGCAGCAGTTCGGTCTTGGTGCGGAAGTGCCGGTAGAGGCTGGAGGAGTCGGTCCCGAGCGCCGCGGCGAGCTTGCGCACACTGAACGACTCGGCGTCGCCCGTGCGCAGCAGCTCCGCCGCCGCATCCAGGATCTCCTCGGTCGACCAGCGCCTTCGACCTGTCATCTCGCTCCTCTCACCCGGACTCAGCATAACCTATGCACTTGCCGATGCACGCGGCGCGTGCATAATGAGGGCGTTAAAGCTCGCCGTAGGGAACACGAAAGGACATGGGTCGTGGAGAACCCGCTGGATTCCGCGGAGCTGAACGCCGCCCTGGAAAATGTCCACCGCGCCGGGATGCCCGGCTTGTTCGCCGAGGTTCGTGACGGCGACCAGGTCTGGCGCGGTGCCGCCGGGGTCGCCGATGTCGCCACCGGTCGTCCCGTCACCGCCGACATGCGGCACCGCGTCGGCAGCATCACCAAGACCTTCACCGCCGCCGCGGTGCTGCAGCAGGTCGAGAGCGGTCGGATCGGTCTCGACACGCCGATCGGCCGCTACCTGCCGAAGCTGGTTCCCGGCGAACGCGGTGACGCGATCACCATCCGAATGCTGATCAACCACACCAGCGGGCTCGCTGAGTACCTCCCCTATGCCTACCCCTCTTTCAAGGCGTTCCCCGCCCTCGCGAACACCGGCCCCCAGAGCATGGACGACAACCGGTTCACGCGGTTTCACCCCACCGAACTGATCGAGATGGGGGTCGCCGCGCCTGCCGTCGGCGCCCCGGGCGGAACTCCGGGGGTGTATTCCAACACCAACTACCTGCTCCTCGGCCAACTCCTGGAACAGGTGACCGGCACCACGGCCGAGGAGTACATCACCCAGAACGTCATCGAGCGTGCCGGGCTCCGAGACGCCGCCCTCCCGGCCGGGCCGTACGTCGACGGGCCGCACTCGCAGATGTACGAGGCGTGGTTCGGCATGATCGACCCGCCGCGCGACTACAGCGTCTTCGACATGTCATGGGTGGGGCCGGCGGCTTCGCTGATATCGACCGTCGCGGACCTCAACCGCTTCTTCGGCATGCTGCTCGCCGGCGAGATCGTCAGCCGGTCGTCGCTGGCGCAGATGCAACGCACCGTCCCGGTCATCTCCCAAGAGGGCAAGACGATCGACTACGGCCTCGGCCTGCACCGGAAGGAGGCTCCCGGTCAGGGCACCTTCTGGGGCCATGACGGCTCGGCCTGGGGCGCCGGAGCGGTGACCATGACCCGTGCCGACGGCAAACGGCAGATGGCCATCGCGGTGAACCTGCAGAGATGGAACAGGCTCGGCTCCTCGGGCAGGCCGCAGCCTCATCCCATCGACGATGCGCTCGCGGCTCTCTACCGGGTGGCGATGTACGGCAACACCGAAGGCTGACCACCACCGGGTTCCTCGCGCCGAGGCGCCGTCATCGCGGCGTGGCGTGCTCCTCGACGCGCCGTACGAGGCACTCGGTGACGTCCTGCAGGTCGGTGACGGGGCGATGGACGCGAACGCCGCCGGGCGCCGCGAAGTCGAAGCCCTCGGCGCGCACCCACACGTTCAGGGCACCGCCCTTGGGCAGCGGGACGCCGACCAGGGATACGCGCGCCTCGTGACGGTGAGTGAGAAGACCGCGACGACGAGTTCCGGGCGTGGGGTCGTACGGCTCCAGATCCAGAGTTCGGCCGGGACGACGGGCTCGTACGGGCCGGCGCGGAGGCCGTGCTTGAGGGCGTTCGTGGTCAGTTCGCCGGCGGTCAGCACCGCGGCGTCGACGAGGCCGCCGGGCAGCCGGAGCGCCATGAGGGTGTCGTGGACCAGGGACCGGCCGACCGAGGCGCAGCGCGGGTCGGGTGGTAGCCGCCACGCGGCCGCACCGCCCTCGGCGATTTCTGTGGCGGCCATATATCCGGGTTGCATGATATGCGCCATTTTTACCGCCCTCGCGGGTCGTTAATTTCCGTGTTCCTGTTAACACCGTGCCTTTCTCGGCCTAAAGTCGTCTCGGTTGTCGACAAGTCCTGCAAGTCAGCGAAACGCCGGAGGAAGGCCAGGAGTTTTCGGGAATCCCCCGACCCGAAGTCGTCGATGTGGGCGCTCATCGCCTACTACCTGCGGTTCTGCCGTCAGCAGCGCAAGCTCACCGGCGAGCTGATGGGGGAGGTGCTCGGCGGTGATGAAGGCGCAGCTCGCCCACATCCTCGACGTCTCGGAGCGGCCGAACATCGGGCTGCGGGTCGTCCCCAAGTCGGTCGGATTCCATCCCGGCCTGGACGATTCCTTCATGATCCTCAGGATGGCCGATCCGTTCGGTGAGACGGCGTACGTCGAAGCGCCGGGCGGAGGTCGACTTGTCCCGAATATCGAGGAAGTTGCCGATTTCGCGCTACGTTACGAACGGATCGGGCAACGTGCGCTGCCGGAGGACCCGTCAAGGGATCTGATCAAGCGCTTCATGGAGGATCTGTGACAACTCCGAGGTGGCGGACGAGCAGCCGAAGCATGACCTCCGGCGGGGAATGCGTCGAGGTCGCCGTTGTTGAGCGTGACGCGTTGGTCACAATCGCCGGTTGACCTGCACACCCGGCTGAATACTGGGCAGTATGAGGCCCATGGGCTGGGTTATGACCGGAGATATTGCGGAATATGACGCGACCGCCGGCTGCTTCCTCCGGTCCCGGCCGGTCGAGAACACCGTCCTGATCACCGTGGTCGAGTCGCTGCGGGCGCGGGGGTCGGCCTCGTACGGGAACGCGCCGGCGGCGATGGGGGCCTGGCTGTCCACCGGATGCGTGGCCGGGGCGTTCGTGCACACGCCGCCGTTCCCGCTGCTGCTCAGCGCCATGTCGGAGAAGGCCGCGACGGAGTTGGCGGACACCCTGGCCGGGGAGGGGCGGCGGCTGCGAGGGGTCACCGGCCGCCACGAGCTCGCCGAGTCCTTCGCCGAACGCTGGCGGGCCGCGACCGGCTCCGACTTCACGATCTGGGAGCGCCGGCGGCTCTACCGGCTGGAGGAGGTGTGCGTCCCGGACACGCCCGGCCGCGCCCGTCTCGCCGGGTCGGCCGACCGCGACCTGCTCCTCGGCTGGTACCACGACGCCGAGCGGGAGATCCGCGAGCGGCCCGGCGACCACGGAGCGGCGGTCGACGACCGGATCGCGTACGGCGGGCTGACGCTGTGGGAGCGGGACGGGGTGCCGGTGGCGCTCGCGGGCCGGACCAGGATGGTCGCCGGGATGGTGCGGATCGCCCCCGTCTACACGCCGCCGGAGCACCGGCGCCACGGGTACGGCGCGGCCGCGACGGCCGCGGTCGGCCGGGCCGTGGTCGACGCCGGGGCACAGGACGTCGTGGTCTTCGCCGACCTGGCCAACCCGGGGATCAACGCGATCCACCGGCGCATCGGCTTCCAGCCCCTGGACGACTACCTGGTGATCTCCTTCGGAACTGCGCGGCACGGCGGTTGAGCGTCCGCGCCTCCGACTCGCGGAGGCGCGGCAGCCCCCGTCAGGACCCGCCGGTCACGCGGCTCCCCTCTTCGGCGGGCTCCTCGCTCGGTACCTCGTCCGTCAGCGCCGCCCCCGAGACGAACGTGGCCGACAGCGTCAGCAGCAGGGCCCACAGGCCGAAGAAGGTGAACGCCACGGCGCCGTACGGGCCCGTGATCCAGTAGATGAACAGACCCGCGCCGATGATTCCGATCCCCGTTAACGCGATGCGCATGCGTACTACTTTGCGGTGAGATCCAGGCCGATGTCGAGTGGATAAGCCCCCGAACGGAATGATCGTCCTGGCCCTCGCCGGCCGGGAGCATCTCCGCCTGGGCTTGTGCCCAGGATTTCGGTGCCGTGAGCAACGAAAATCCAGGGCGGTAACGGTGGCCCGTACAGAAGTCTCGGGATCCGCGCCCTGGCTGCCCGGTTTCATCCCACTTCGCGACTCATGGCGCGTCGCGTTCACCGAACGTTCCGTACGCCGACGTCGACGCCCGGCGGGGTGACCGGAAGGGCCGGCCCCCTGGTGGACTGTTCGGACCTCTTACTGGCAGCTTGGTGGCCGTGGACATCAACTGCGTGATCGTCGACTCCGCTGATCCGGATCGGCTGGCGACCTTCTGGAGCGAGTTGCTCGACCGGCCGGTGGTCGCGCGTTTTGGACCGTACGTCTGGCTCGAACGCAGGAACGGGCTGGGCGTGGGTTTCCAGCGCACCGACGGATCCAAGGCCGGGAAGAACCGGCTGCACCTGGATCTGGAGTCGGAGGACCCGGCGGCCGAGCAGGCCAGGGTGGAGGCGCTGGGCGGACGGCGGCTGACGGAGTACGACGCCGGAGGCTTCCTCGTCATGGCCGATCCCGAGGGAAACGAGTTCTGCGTCATCCCCAAAGGCTCGTTCGAACTCGACGACGAGGGCCGGGCCGACTACCTGACCGGCGACGCGGACGCTACCTGACGGCGACCCGTACAGAAGTCTCGGAATTCGTGCCCTCGTTGCCCGCTTCGTCCGACTTCGCGACCCGTGGCGCGCCGCGTTCACCGAACGTTCCGGCCCCGCGCTAGACGGCGGCGTCGAACGACTCCTCCGCCTGGGTGATCGCCCGTGTGAGGGCGTCGGGCTCCGGCCGCAGGTCGGCGATGATCGTGTCGATGCCGCGCAGGTCGGCGCGCTCCAGGAGCCGCTTCTCGTTGGTGACCCACTCGCCGCGTGCCGCCAGCACCGCGTGCGCCGTGTTCATGGCGGCGGTGGCCAGCGCGCCCGCGACCTCGGTGACCTGGCCCCGCCGGGCGTAGGCGCCCTGGGCGTACTGCAGCGTGATCGCAGCGCGGCCGCGCCACACCGGCGGGGCCGCCGCGCGCAGTGCCTGCGGGTACTCCGGGCGGGGCAGCGTGCCGCGCAGCACCCGGTTGACGGCGAGTTCGGCGACCACCAGGTAGCTCGGAATGCCCGCGAGGTGGAACATCAGGGGCTCCCAGTGGAAGCGGCCCTGCCGGGCCTCGGCGAGTTCGTGGTCGACGATGTCGAGGTCGCGGTAGTGGACGTCGACGCGTCGGCCGTCGATCGCGAGCCAGGCCCCGCCGTTGAAGACCCCTCCGCCCCAGCCGCCGATCTCGGAGACCTCGCCGTCCCAGCCGACGGCGCGCAGCTCGGCCGGGTCGAAGCCGTCCCGGTAGTAGACGGCCAGGTCCCAGTCGCTGTCCGGGGTGTGGGTGCCCTGAGCACGCGAGCCGCCGAGAGTGACGGCCCGTACGGCGGGCAGGGCCGCGAGCCGGTCGGCGAGGAGGTCGAGGAACGTTTCGTCGGTCATGGGGATCCGATCGCGAGAAGTGGATGACGGGCGCCGCGGGCACACCACGCGGACGCCGGAGCAGAGGGCTCGGACGGCGTCAGGTGAATCGGTGCGCCGAGGTCATCGCTTCATGCGGACGATCTTACCCACCCGCGGAATCCCAGGTCAGCCGGTAGGAGGCGGAGCGTACGGGTACCACCCCCTACGTGAGTCCGGCGGGCGGCCGATGAAGACCCTCCTCGCTCTCGCGGCGGCCTGCTTCCTCGGCATCGGTTTCGTCGCCCAGCAGCACGTGGCATACCGCGAGCCGCTGGACGAGATGCTGCGGTTCAAGCTGCTCGCCCACCTCATCCGCCAGCCGGTGTGGCTGCTGGGCATCGCCGCCATGATCTGCGGGCAGGTGTTGGGTGCGGTGGCGCTCGACGAATCGGACCTGGGCCGGGTCGAGCCGCTGCTGGCGACGAACCTGATCTTCGCGCTCGTCATCGCCCACGCGGTCTACAAGGAGCCGCTCAGCCGGGAGGTCTGGTGGGGCGGGTTGCTCGTCACGGGGGGAGCGGTGATCTTTCTGGCGTTCGGGCAGCCGCACGGGGGGCGGACCACGGCACCGGATTCGCCTCGCTGGCTCGCGGCCGGCGCCGTGGTGGTGGTCGCGGCCGGGTTCGTTCTGGTCGCTCTTCCGCGCTCTCTGCGGACCAAGGCGATGCTGTTCGCGGCGGCGGCCGGGATGCTGTTCGGCGTCCAGGACGCCCTGACCCGGAGTTCGCTGCTCGAACTCGGCCAGGGGCTGCCGGTCGCCCTGCGGAGCTGGCAGCCGTACGCCCTGATCATCGTCGCCCTGCTGTCCCTGCTGCTGGCGCAGAGCGCGTTCGACGCCGCGCCGATCGGCATCTCGCTGCCCGCGATGACGGCGGTCGAGCCGATCATCGGCATCGTCCTGGGGATGCTCGTGTTCGCCGAGAACCTCCGTTTCACCGGGGCCGCGATCACGGCGGAGGTCATCGGCCTGCTGATGATCGTCACCGGCATCGGCGTGCTCGGCCGCTCGTCCTTCCTCGGCAAGCCGGGATCGGTCGTGCGGCAGGACGGCGGGTCGGGATGATCTCCGTCCTGTTCGCGGTCCTCGCCGCGGGGAGCAACGCCCTCGCGTCCGTGCTGCAGCGGCACGCGGCACGGTCGGCGCCCGAGGAGGAGGCGTTCCGGTTCGCGCTGATCCTGGACCTGGTCCGGCGCCCGGAGTGGCTCGGCGGCATCGTCGCGCTGATGTTCGGTTTCCTGTTCCAGGCCGCCGCGCTGACCACCGGAGAGCTGTCCCTGGTACAGCCCATCCTCGTCACCGAGCTGCCGATCACGATGCTGCTAATGGCCGGCATCTTCCGCATCCGGCTCGGCACGGAGTCCTGGCGGGCCGTCGGCGCGCTGACCGTCGGGCTGGCCGCCCTCCTGGCCTCCGCCGCCCCGTCTGCGGGGCACCGGCACCCGGACCGGATCGAGTGGGCGATCGCGACCGCGGTGACCCTCGGACTGGTCGGCTACCTCGTCTCGGTGGCGAAGGTCACCAGCGGGACGAGCCGCGCGGTGCTGCTCGGGATCGCCTCGGGTCTGGGGTTCGCGTTCACCGCCGCGCTGATGAAGGAGGCGACCGAGGTCCTGTCGGCGGGCCCCGTCGCGCTGCTGACCTCCTGGGCGGTGTGGGCGATGGTGGCGGCCGGGCTGGGCAGCCTGTTCCTCCTGCAGAACGCCTTGCACAGCGGCACGCTCGTCGCCGTGCAGCCCGCGCTGAACGTCTCCGATCCCGTCTCCAGCATCGCGTACGGGGTCGGCCTGTTCGGCGAGGAGATCCGGCTCGGCGGGTGGGTGGTCCTGGAGCTCCTCGGCGTCGGCCTGCTCCTCTACGGCAGCAGGCTGCTGGCCCAGTCACCGCCGGTCCGTGGCCACCCCCAGGTCAACCCGCCCGGTCCGGAGAGCGAGAGCCGTCTGGGTCACTGACCGGAGTCGCGTACGGCCCGAAGAGCAGGTCCTCGGCCGGGGGCGCGTCGAACAGCGCCGCCGCGCGGGCGACCGGGCCGCTCCGGGCGGCGGGGTCACCGAGCCGGTCGAGCTCGGCGAGGAGGCGCTCGGCGTCGGCGGCGTGGACGCTCAGCCCGGCGCGGGCCATCGCCAGGACGCCGTCCCGGCCGTGGCCGGGGATCGGCCGGTACGACACGACGGGCAGCCGTGCCGCGAACGCCTCCCGGCACGTCAGCCCGGCCGCGTTGTCGACCAGGGCGTGGGCGGCGGCCATCAGCTCCGGCAGATCCGGACGCCAGCCGAGCGCGACGGTCCCCTCGGCGGTGCCGAGCCGGGCCCGGAGCGCGTCGTTGCGGCCGCACAGCACGACCGGCACGTACCGGCCCGAGCGCGCGAGCACCCGGGCGGTCTCCTCGACGGCGCCGACGCCCCACGAGCCCGCCGAGACCAGGACCAGGCGGTCCTCCGGCCGGGTGCCGAGCCGGGCGTGCACGGCGGCCGCGTCGGCCCGCGTGCTCCGGAAGACGGGGCGCGTCAGCGGGGCGTGGCAGACGGCGGGACGGCCGGACGCGGCGGCGACCTCCCGCGCCGTCTCCGGGCAGGGGCACAGGTAGCGGTCGGTGCCCGGATGCAGCCACAGTCGATGCGCCGCGAAGTCGGTGAGCAGCACCACGGCCGGCGCCCGCGACCGCCCGGTGCGGCGCAGGTGCCCGGCCGCCTGCGCGGCCAGGTGGAACGTCGAGACGACCAGGTCCGGGGCGTGCCGCCGCAGCACGCGGCGCAGGCGCGCGGCGGCCAGCACGGTCAGCGGGGACGCGAGCGACGCCGGACGCGAAGACGCGAGCGACGCCGGACGGCGTCGGCCCGGCGCGGCGCCGGCCCGGCCGGGCACGAAGAACACCCGGTAGATCAGCGCGTACAGCCAGGGCGCGCGCCGCATCATCCAGCCGTACCACCACCGCAGGGCGCGCCCGAGGCGCAGCGGAAGCAGCTCGAGCACGTCGACGACGTCGGCGCGGTGCCCGGCAGCCGTCAGCCGCCCGGCGAGTTCGCCGGCGACGGCATCGTGGCCGGCGCCCATCCCGGCGCTGAGGAGCAGCACTCGGCGGCCCTTTTCAGATTCATTTTCCGTGCCCGGGTCGCGGTCTATTTCGGTGCTTCCCATTGTGGTTCCGTGGGTCATTGTTGGCGGGTCTTTTCCGTGCGGGACGGCGGGGTCGTCAGTATAAGTTCTCCCTGTTCGGGGCAACCTAAAGATCTCCGAAGAGTCAAATCATCGTGGATCTACGGTTCGCTTAGCTGTTATCGGCCCCCTAGTCGTTTACGTCGTCTCTCCAGGGAAATCGTGAAGCCGTGTCATCGGCAGAGGGCGTCATATACAAAGCGCGCCGGGAGAATTTCCCGGTGGCGTCGCGGCTGCTGCCGCGTGGGTACCGCCGGCACCTGATGGCGGTGTACGGCTTCGCCCGGTTCATCGACGACATCGGAGACGAGGCGCCGCCCGCCGACCGGCTCCGCCTGCTGGACGTCGTCGAGGACGACCTCACACGCCTCTACGCCGGGCGCACCGCGCAGGTACCGGCCGTCGGGGCGCTGAAGCGGACCGTCAGCGAGTACGCGATCCCGGCCGAGCCCTTCCGGCGGCTCATCCGGGCCGGGCGGCGCGACCAGGCGGTCACCCGCTACGAGAGTTTCGAGGAACTGCTCGCCTACTGCGAGCTGTCCGCGAACCCGGTCGGCCACATCGTGCTGCACGTGTTCGGCGTCGCCGACCAGCGGCGCTGCGCCCTCTCCGACCAGGTGTGCTCGGCGCTACAGGTGATCGAGCACTGCCAGGACGTCGGAGAGGACTACACCCGGGGCCGCGTCTACGTGCCAGGCGCCGACCTGCGCCGATTCGGCTGCACGGACGACGACTTCGCCCGCGCGACGACCCCGGACCGGCTGCGGCGCGCGGTCGCCCTGCAGACCACGCGGGCCACCGCGCTCCTGGACGCCGGGACCGCCCTGGTCCCGGCGCTGACCGGCCCGGCGCGGGTCGCCGTGGCGGGCTACATCGCGGGCGGCCGCGCCACGATCGCCGCGCTCACGGCCGCGGACCACGACGTCCTCGGCCGGGCCGTCCGCCCCCGGCGGACGCGGCTGCTGACGACGTGGCTGCGCGTCCTCGCGACAGGAAGGTGAGCCGGTGAGCGTATCCGACGCCTATCGAAACTGTGAGCAGATCGTCCGCACGGAGGCGCGCAACTTCTCCTACGGCATCCGGCTGCTGCCGGGGCCGAAACGCCGCGCGCTCAGCGCCGTCTACGCCTTCGCCCGCCGGATCGACGACATCGGGGACGGAGACGGGCCCGCGCACCGGCGGCTGGCCCGCCTGGAGGAGGAACGGGCCGCCCTGCACCGCCGCACGCCCGATCCCGGGGACCCCGTGCTGGTCGCCCTCCGCGACGCGGCCCGCCGCCTGCCCATCCCCGTGACAGCGTTCGACGAGCTCATCGACGGGTGCGCGTCCGACGTGCGCGGCACGACCTACGCCCGCGCCGAGGACGTCGTCACCTACTGCCGCAGTGTCGCCGGGTCGGTGGGACGCCTCTCCCTCGGCGTCTTCGGCGCCGAGGACGTCGAGGCCGCCACGCCGCTCGCGGACTCCCTCGGCATCGCCCTGCAGCTCACGAACATCCTCCGGGACATCCGCGAGGACCGCCTGATCGGGCGGATCTACCTGCCGGCCGAGGACCTGGCCCGCTTCGGCTGCACCCTGAATCTCGACCGCGAGGGCGCCTTCACCGATCCACCGGGCCACCTCGCCGCGCTGGTCCGGTTCGAGGCCGACCGGGCCCGCGGCTGGTACCTCCGCGGCCTGCGGCTGCTGCCCCTGCTCGACCGGCGCAGCGCGGCGTGCACGGCGGCGATGGCCGGCATCTACCAGTCGCTGCTCGAGCGGATCGCCACCGATCCGACGGCCGCGCTGACCGCCCGCTCGGCGCTGCCGACGTGGGAGAAGGCGATGGTCGCGGCCCGCGCCCTGGTCGGGGCGGGCCGGTGAACGCGCCGGTCCTGGACGGGCGGCCGGACACGCCGAGTCCCAACGGACGGCCGGACGTGCCGGGTCCCGGCCGGCCGGATCCGTCGAGCGTCCGGCGGCCGGTGCGTCCGCCGGGCCGGCGGGGCCCGATGGCGCCGGTCGCGGTCGTCGGAGGCGGTCTGGCGGGCATCACCGCCGCGCTCGCGCTCGGGGAGGCCGGTCTCCCGGTCACGGTGTACGAGGCGCGCCCCCGGCTGGGCGGCGCCACTCACTCCTTCGAACGGGACGGGCTGGTCGTGGACAACGGCCAGCACGTCTTCCTGCGCTGCTGCACGGCCTACCGCGGCCTGCTCGACCGGCTCGGCGTCGCGGACCAGGTCCGGCTGCAGGAGCGGTTCGACCTGCGGGTGCTCACGCCCGCCGGGCGGCCCGGCCGGCTGCGGCGGGCGGCGCTGCCGGGGCCGCTGCACCTGATGCCGGCCCTCGCCGCCTACTCCCTGCTCCGGCCGGCCGACCGGCTGCGGGCCGTACGCTGCGCGCTCGCGCTGCGCCGCCTGAACCCGGCCGATCCGGGCCTCGACGGGATCGGCCTGGGGGACTGGCTGGCCGTCCACGGGCAGCGGGACACGGCACGGCGCGCCCTGTGGGAGCTGTTCGCCGTCGCCGCCCTCAACATCGGCGTGGAGGAGGCGGCGCTGGGACCGGCGGCGATGGTCTTCCGCACCGCCCTCCTGGGCCGGTCGGACGCCGCCGACATCGGCGTGCCCGCCGTGCCCCTCGGCGACCTGCACGGCACCGCCGCCCAGCGTGCCATCAAGGAGCGGGGCGGCCGCGTACGGCCGGCGACGAAGGTCACCGCCATCGAGCCCGGTCCGGTGGTCGTGGTGGACGGCGAGCGGATCGACGCGCCGGCCGTCATCGTCGCGACCCCGCACCGGCAGGCCGCGCACCTCGTCCCGTGGGACGCCGTCCCCGACCGGCAACGCTGGGCCGGCCTCGGCGAGAGCCCGATCGTGAACGTCCACCTCCACTACGACCGGCCGGTCACCGACCTGCCGTTCGCGGCCGTCGTCGACTCGCCCGTGCAGTGGGTCTTCGACCGCACCCACGCCGCCGGCGTCCGTGCCGGCCAGTACCTCGCCGTCTCGGTGTCGGCGGCGGACCGCTGGATCGACGAGCCGACCGCCAAGCTCCGCGCCGAGTTCGTCCCGGCGATGGAACAGCTGTTCCCCGCGACCCGCCACGCCCGGCTGTGCGACTTCTTCGTCACCCGGGAACGCCGCGCGACCTTCCGCCAGGCGCCCGGCAGCGGCGCACTCCGGCCCGGCCCGGTCACGCGGTGGCCCGGGCTGTACCTCGCCGGCTCGTGGACCGACACGGGCTGGCCCGACACGATGGAGGGAGCCGTGCGCAGCGGACTCACCGCCGCCCGTCTGGTCCGGAGCCGGCTGACGGGGGGCGCCTCATGACGGCGATCGCCCCGCCGTCCGTCGCCGGCGCCCGCTCGCTCGTCGAACCGGTGCTGCGCGACGCCGTCGCACGGCTCGACCCGCTGACCGCCCAGGTCGCCGGGTACCACCTGGGCTGGAGCGACCCGTACGGCCGGCCGGCCACGCCGGGCGGCAAGACGCTGCGGCCCGCCCTGGCCATCCTGTCGGCCCGCGCGGCGGGAGCGGACGTCGGAGCGTGCCTGCCGGCCGCCGCCGCGGTGGAGCTCGTGCACGCGTTCTCGCTGCTGCACGACGACATCATGGACGGCGACCGCACCCGCCGGCACCGGCCCGCAGCCTGGACCGTCTTCGGCCGGTCGGCCGCCATGCTCGCCGGCGACGCGCTGCTCGTCCTGGCCGGGGAGCTCCTCCTCGAAAAGGGCACGCGGGGCGGGGTGTGGGCCGCGCGCGGGCTCGCCGCGGCCACTCAGCGCCTCATCGCCGGACAGGCCTCGGACCTGGAGTTCGAGGGGCGGCCCGACGTGAGCCTGGAGGAGTGCCGGCGGATGTCGGCGGACAAGACGGGCTCGCTGCTGGCCTGCTCCTGCTCGATCGGCGCGATGGTCGCCGAGGGGCCCGCCCACCTCGTCGCGGCGCTGGCGGCGTTCGGCGCGCAGGCGGGCCTGGCCTTCCAACTGGCCGACGACCTGCTCGGCATCTGGGGCGCGCCGGAGATCACCGGCAAACCCGTCCTGGCCGACCTGCGGGCGCGCAAGAAGAGCCTGCCGGTCGTCGCCGCGCTCACCAGCGGCACGACCGCCGGGGAGCGCCTCGCGAAACTCCTCGCCCAGCCGGACCCGCTGTCGGAGGTCGAGCTGGCCGAGGCCGCCCGGCTGGTCGAGGAGGCGGGCGGCCGCGCGTGGGCCGAGGCGGAGGCCGAGCACCGGCTCGACGCGGCCGAGCGGCAGCTCGCCGCCCTGGACCTGCCCCCGGGCGTCCGCGAGGAGTTCGGGGAGATCATCCGTTTCATCGCATCCCGGGACCACTAGTGAGCACAGACACCCGTACGGCCGTCGCCGGCGCCGACGTCGCTCTCAAGGCGGCCTGCGACCACCTCCTCGGCCTGCAGGCCGAGGACGGATGGTGGAAGGCCGAGCTGCAGACCAACGTCACGATGGACGCCGAGGACCTGCTGCTGCGGGAGTTCCTCGGCGTCCGCGACCCCGAGGACACCGCCGAGGCCGCCCGCTGGATCCGCTCCGAGCAGCGCGCGGACGGCTCGTGGGCGAACTTCCACGCGGGCCCCGGCGACCTGTCCACCACGATCGAGGCGTACACGGCGCTGCGTCTGGCCGGGGATTCCGCCGACGCCACGCACATGCGGGCCGCCGCCGCCTTCGCGCGCCGGCACGGCGGCATCGAGGAGAGCCGCGTCTTCACCCGCATCTGGCTGGCGCTGTTCGGGCAGTGGCCGTGGGCCGACCTGCCGGTCATGCCGCCGGAGCTGATCTTCCTGCCGCCGTGGTTCCCGCTGAACGTCTACGACTGGGCGTGCTGGGCCCGGCAGACGGTCGTGCCGCTGACCGTCGTGAGCGCGCGGCGCCCGGTCCGGCCGCTGCCCTTCGACCTGGACGAGCTGCGCACCGGCCGCCGGCCGCGCCGCGGGTCCCGCCTCGGCTGGGACGGGTTCTTCGGCGCCCTCGACCGCGTGCTGCACCGCTACCAGCGGCGGCCCGTGCCCGGCCTGCGCCGCGCGGCCCTGCGACGCGCCGCCGAGTGGATCGTCGCCCGGCAGGAGCCGGACGGCTCCTGGGGTGGCATCCAGCCGCCCTGGGTGTACTCGCTCATCGCCCTCCATCTGTCGGGCTACGGCCTGGACCATCCCGTGATGCGCCGGGGTCTGGCCGGGCTCGACCGGTTCACGGTCCGCGACGAGCGGGGCCGCCGCCTGGAGGCCTGCCAGTCGCCGGTGTGGGACACCGCGCTCGCCGTCAACGCGCTGCGCGACGCGGACCTGCCCGGCGACCACCCCGCGCTCGTACGAGCCGCCGGATGGCTGCTCGACGAGGAGGTCAAGGGCCCCGGCGACTGGGCCGTACGGCGGCCGTCGCTGCCGCCGGGCGGGTGGGCGTTCGAGTTCGACAACGACGGCTATCCGGACACCGACGACACCGCCGAGGTGATCCTCGCCCTGCGCCGGGTCGAGCACCCGGACGTCGGGCCGGCGATCGACCGGGGGCTGCGCTGGATGGCCGGCATGGCGTCCCGCGACGGCGGGTTCGCGGCATTCGACGCCGACAACACGCGCGTCCTGTGCACCCGGCTGCCGTTCTGCGACTTCGGCGCGGTCATCGACCCGCCGTCCGCCGACGTCACCGCGCACGTCGTCGAGGCGCTGGCGCACGAGCGCCCGACCGCCCACGAGGACGTCCTGCGCCGGGCGGTCGGCTGGCTGCTCGAGGAACAGGAGCCGGACGGCTCGTGGTTCGGGCGCTGGGGCGCCAACCACGTGTACGGCACCGGGGCCGTGCTGCCCGCCCTGGTCGCGGCCGGCGTGCGCCCGGAGCGGCCGTGCGTCCGGCGGGCCGTCACCTGGCTCGAGCGCCACCAGAACGACGACGGCGGTTGGGGCGAGGACCTGCGGTCGTACCGCGACCCGGCCTGGGTCGGGCGCGGCCACTCCACCCCCTCCCAGACCGCCTGGGCGCTCCTAGGGCTCCTGGCGGCGGGGGAGCGCTCCGCGGCGGTCGACCGGGGCGTGGAGTGGCTCGTCGGCGCCCAGCGCGCGGACGGCACCTGGGACGAGCCCTACTTCACCGGGACCGGCTTCCCCGGCGACTTCTACATCAACTACCACCTGTACCGCCTCGTCTTCCCGATCAGCGCCCTCGGCCGCTACCTGCGCTCCGCGGAGGGCCCGTGACCGGGCTGGTGATCTGCACCGCGCTCCGCATCGAGCGGCGGGCGGTACGCCGCGGGCTGCCGGCGTCCGCCCGGGACGTCCGCGTCGTCCGGACCGGCCTCGGGCCACGGCGCGCCGCCCGCGCCGCCGCCCGCCTGCCCGAGCACGCCGCGCTGGCCGTCACCGGGTTCGGCGGCGCGCTGGACACCGGGCTGCGCCCCGGCGACGTGCTGGTGGCGACCGAGGTGCGCTTCGGCGAGCGGGTCTTTCCGTGCGTGGCGGCCCGGCCGATCGCCGAGCGGCTGGCGCTCGCGGGGCTCGCCACGCGGACCGGGCCGCTGTTCACCTCCCCGCGCCTGGTCACGGGCGGGGAGCGGCTGCGGCTCGCGGCGGCCGGCGTGCGCGCCGTCGACATGGAGACCGGACCGCTCGCCGTGGTCGCGACCGGCACGCCGTTCGTGGCGGTGCGCGTCATCGTCGACACCCCCGCCGTGCCGCTGCTGCGGCCCGGCACCGTACGCCGCGTCCTGATCGCCCGCAGCCGGCTGCGCCGCGTCGCCCCGGTCCTCGTCGCCTGGGCCCACCCTCCGGAGGTTGAACGATGACTATGCCGCTTCGCCAAAGCATTCGTATCGGCGCCTACATCCTGGGCCGCAGGCTCCGGCGCGTCCGGCGGTTCCCGCTGCTGGTGGAGCTGGAACCGCTGTTCGCGTGCAACCTGGCCTGCGCGGGCTGCGGGAAGATCCAGCACCCCGCCGACGTGCTGCGCCGGCGCATGCCCGTCGAACAGGCGGTGGCCGCCGTCGAGGAGTGCGGCGCGCCCATGGTGTCGATCGCGGGCGGTGAACCGCTCCTGCACCCGCAGATCGGGCGGATGGTCCGCGAACTCGTCGCCCGCAAGAAGTACGTCTTCCTCTGCACGAACGCGCTGCTCATCCCCAGGAAGATCGACCAGTTCGAGCCGTCGCCGTACTTCGCGTGGACCGTGCACATCGACGGCCTGCGCGAGCGCCACGACGCCTCGGTGTGCAGGAAGGGCGTGTTCGACCAGGCCGTCGCGGCCGTCAAGGAGTGCCGGCGCCGCGGGTTCCGGGTCACCACGAACACGACCTTCTTCAGCACCGACAGCCCGCGGACGGTCGTCGACGTGCTGAACTACCTGAACGACGACCTGGCCGTCGACCAGATGATGATCTCCCCGGCGTACGCCTACGAGAAGGCCCCCGACCAGGAGCACTTCCTGGGCGTCGAGGAGACGACGCGGCTGTTCCGGGAGGCGTTCGGGGACGGCAACCGGCGGCGCTGGCGATTCAACCACTCACCGATGTTCCTCGACTTCCTCGAAGGTCGGATCGACTTCCCGTGCACGGCCTGGGCGATCCCGTCCTACTCGCTGTTCGGCTGGCAGCGGCCGTGCTACCTGATGGCCGACGGGTACGCCCGCACCTACCGGGAACTGGTCGAGGAGACCGACTGGGACTCCTACGGCCGCGGGAACGACCCCCGCTGCGCGAACTGCATGGCGCACTGCGGCTACGAGCCCACGGCCGTCTTCGCCACCCTGTCCTCGCTGAAGGAGACCCTGCGCGCCGTACGCAGCGGCTGAGCGGCCGGCGCGCCGGGGTGTGGGTCGGGGCGCCGGCCGCGAGCAGGCGACTGAGCGGTCAGTGCGCCCGGGCGTGGGCCAGCGCGCCGGCCGCGAGTGCCAGCGCGCCGACGCCGTCCACGGCGGCGGGGCGCCGCCACAGCGGCAGGAACGCCACCGCGCCCGCGCACGTGGCCGCGTGCAGCAGGTCGACGGCGGCGCCGCACCGGAGCACGGCCGGGGTCGGCCTGGCCAGGTCGATCCCGGCCTGCAGGGCGTGCCTGCTCCCGAGCACGCGCAGGACCCAGCGCTGCGAGGTGGTGGCGGGCCGGCCGGTGATCGTCTCCAGGACCGTGCCCGGCGCCGTGATCAGGAGGGTGCCCCAGGTCAGCCGCGCGATCGGCTGCGCCCTCATCGGCCGTTCCGCAGGAGCCCGATCCCGGTCAGGCCCAGCGCGGCTCCCGCGCCGGCCGCCAGCAGGCCACGGTGCTCCGCCGCCCAGGTCTGGACGCTGCGCGCGTGCGCCTTGTCGTCGAAACCGCCGTGCGCGCCGAAGTCGTGGCCGTCGGGGCCGTCGGCCGGCTTCCACAGGTTCGCCGGCTGGTGCGGGTCGCGCGGCCGGTCGGTCTGCTGCGACGCGTACCCGGTCCGCGCGAGATAGCGGTCGAGCAGACTCGGGGCGACGCGGTTGGCCAGCAGGGTCGCCACCGTGCTGCCGCCCACCCAGTACTCCCGGCGCTTCGGATGGTCCGCGGCGTACACCAGCGCGCGTGCGGCGACCTCAGGCTGGTAGATCGGCGGCACCGGCTGCGCGTGCTTGGGCAGCTTGTTCTCCACCCAGTCGAACTGCGGGGTGTTGACCGCGGGCATGTGCACGATCGTCGCGTGGACGTTGCTCTTCCGGTGCAGCAGTTCGGTCCGCAGCGACTCGTGGAAACCCTGGATCGCATGCTTGGCGCCGCAGTACGCCGACTGCAGGGGGATCCCGCGCTTGGCCAGCGCCGACCCGGTCTGCACGATGGCGCCGCGGTCGCGCGGCAGCATCCGCTCGAGCGCCGCCTTGGTCCCGTACACGTACCCCAGGTAGGTCACCTCGGTGGTGCGCTTGAACTCCGCCGGGTCGATGTCCTTGAACTCGGCGAACACCGAGCTGAACGCGACGTTCACCCACACGTCGATCGGGCCGAGCTCCTCCTCGGTACGGTCCGCGGCGTCGCGTACCTGCTCCCAGTCGGCCACGTCGGTGGGGATCGGCAGGGCCTGCCCGCCGGCGTCACGGATCTCCTCCGCCGCGGCCCGCAGTCCGGTCTCGCCGCGGGCCAGCAGGGCCACCTTGTCGCCGCGCGCGCCGAACAACCGTGCCGTCGCCCGTCCGATGCCCCCACTGGCGCCGGTCACCACGACGACGCGGGGCCTGCTGCGGTCCGTCATCCCCTCACTCACCCCTCATGAGCGTTCCAGGTACACGCCGGACCGGTTCATCCGGCCCGGCGTCGCAACGCTCCGCCCCTACCCGCGAGTCGCGCCGGTTAACAGGACGCGGAGGTCAAGGGATCGACCGCCCAGGGGCGTTCCCGGTCTCGGCTCAGGAGAGCTTCTTCGCCTTGATCGCCTTCATCATCAGCGGCCACGCGGTGTGCATCTCCGGCTGCCAGGTCGACCAGTCGTGGTAGCCCTTCTGGTAGATGTGCGCGGTGACCGGGATGTGCAGCTTGCGGAGCCGGTCGACCATCGCGACCGTCGTCGCCCCGCACACGACCTCCTGCAGTTCGACCGGCTCGCCGCCCGCCGGGTCGTGCGCGCCGGGCAGGCCGGTGCGGCCGCTGGCGAGGTACAGCCCGGTCCCCTTCAGCTTCGCCGCCAGTTCGTACGGGTCGTTGGCCTTCCAGTTCTTGTCGTCGATGCCCGGGATCCCCCAGATCCGGAACGGGTCGTACTTCTCACTCGCCTCGAACATCACCAGGGCGGGCACGCCGGTCTGGGTCAGATGGAGGATGCCGCTGAGCGAGACCGCGTACGCGAACATGCCGGGGTGCCGCGCGGCGTACTTCACCGCGCCGTACCCGCTGGAGGACACGCCCATCGTGGCGCGGTGCGTGCCCGCGTGGTAGTTGCGTTCCATCAGCTGGAGGAGTTCCTTCGTGTGGAAGGTCTCCCACTTGGGGGTGCCGCGCTTGCCGCCGTTCCACCAGTCGGTGAACCAGCCCGCCCAGCCGGTGTCGGGCATCACCACCATGACGTCGTACGCCGCGGCGACCTTCGCGATGTCGGTGCTGCGCGTCCACGAGACGTAGGTGTCCCGCCCGCCGTGGTACGCGTACACGACCGGCCAGGACGCCTTGGTGGCCCGTTTCCACGTGCGCGGCACCAGCACGCGGACCGGCACCGAGGCGCCCAGCGCCGGGGAGCGGACGGTCAGGTCGACGGTGCGGGCGTCGATCCAGTGCTCGGCGGTGATCTTCGCGCCGTCGTCGGCCGCCACCCGCTTCACGGCGCCGTCCGCCGTACCGGACAGGACGCCCACCGAGGCGGCGACCGCCAGGAGGACTCCGGCGAGGCTACGCGTGACGGCGCTGGCGACCATGCGACGACTCCCGCTCTCCATGCTCGACGAGGAGTCATCACCCTTGCGGAATCACCGTCCGTTCGCTGCGCGCGTTCGGCACGAAAACGGAGCGGCGATTTGGCACGGAAGGACTAAAACGGCGCTTCCGGACGGCGGTGGGGACGGTCCGTCACGGCGTGATCGCGAGGTGGACGGAGTACTCCTGGGCACGGGCGAGCCGGCGCGCGGGACAGCGGTGAAACAGCCGGGCCCACCAGCCGGTGCGGGGCGACTGGCCGACGAACAGCGCGTCGCCGTGCCGCGCCATCATGACCCCGCGCAGGCTCTTGTCGGGACGGCCCATGACGACCTGGAACTCCCAGGGGCAGTCGAGCGGGTCCAGGATCTGCACGCAGTCCAGCCACGCCTGCATCTCCAGGAGATCCCGGCAGTCCCGGCTGGCCAGCGCGGCGCCGGGGGCGACGAGCGCGGCCATCTCGCCCACGCTCGGCTGGCAGCGGACGTGCACGCAGAGGATCCGAGCGCCGGCCCTGGTCCCCTCCTCGGCGGCCTGGCACAGCGCTGCCCGGCCGGAGTCGGATCCGTCCACGCCCACGACGAACAGAGGTCTGTGCCATGCGTCCCGCTCGGTGCCGTCGGGACCCGGAATGAATGACTCGTCCATGGTGGCCGTCTCCTCAATCTGACTCCATAGTACGCTATATACATGACGGACCGGGGTCCTATAACGACCGGAAGTGACGAATCGGCCGACCTTTTTCAGGCCTTCGTCGACGCGGTGCTGGACCTCCTCCGCGCGGCCCGGCGTACGGGCGGCGCGGCCAACACGGTCCAGGGGGACGCCATCTCGGTGCCGCAGCTCGTGGTCCTGGGAGCGATCGACGCCGCGGGGGACCGCGGGGTGTCGGCGGTGGCGGAGCACGCGGGGCTGGCCCAGCCCACGGTGACCCGCGCCCTGGCCGCGCTGGAGCGCAGAAGAATGGTCGAGCGCACCCCGCACGCCAGCGACGGCCGGAGCACGTGCGTCGCGCTGACCGCCGCGGGCCGGGCGGTGCTCGAGGAGAAGAGGCAGGAGATCGTCGGCCGCTTCGCCGAGCTCTGGGCGGACCTGCCCGCCGGCGAACGGGAACACGCCGTGTCCCTCGTCCGCCGGCTGTCCGCCATCACCGACCGGCTCGTCTGAGCCGGTCGATGCCGCGGTCGGCTCGTCTCGGGCGGCCGGTCTCGCCTGACCCGGTCGGTGCCGCGGTCGGCTCGGTACGGCCGGCCGGTGACGCCGTCAGCGAGGCTGGGCCGCGCCCGCGAGGAGGAGGCCGGCCGGGGGGAACGGGAGGTCGATCCCCTCGGCGCGGTACCTACGGTGAAGCCGCTTGATGAACTCGTGGATGACGACGTACTGGTCGGTGAACTCCCGGGTCCGGAGGTTGACCGAGAAGCCGATGCTCGTCTCGCCCAGCGTGTTGAACCGGACCGAGGGCTCGTAGTCGGACACGCCGCCGTCCACGGTGGCCATGACCTCCTCGGCCACGTCGAGGGTCACCTTCTCCACGTGCTCCAGATCGCTGTGGTAACCGATGACGACCTTGACCGAGATCGACATGTCCTGCGCCGGCCGGTGGTAGTTCGTCACGATCGCATCGGCGAAGCGGGAGTTCGGCACGACCACCAGGTTGTCGGGAAGCTGGCGGATCGTCGTGTTCCGCCAGTTGATGTCGACGATGTAGCCCTCCTGGCCGCTGTCCAGCCGTACGAAGTCACCCGGCTGCACCTTCCTCGACGCGAGGATGTGCACCCCGGCGAACAGGTTGGCCAGCGTGTCCTGGAGCGCCAGCGCGACCGCCAGGCCGCCGACGCCCAGGGCGGTCAGCAGCGGGGTGATCGAGACCCCGAGGCTCTGCAGGAGGATGAGCGCGCCGATCCCGACGATCACGACGCGGACGATGTTGACGAAGATCGTCGCGGACTGCGCGACGCCCGACCGGGCGAGCGCGACCGAGGAGACGACGCCGGCGGCGAAGCGGGCGATCGCGATGGAGATCGTCAGAATGAGGACGGCCACGAGGGTGCGGCCCGTCGTCGTCCGGATGCCCGGTCTCAGGTGCAGCGTCAGCACCGAGATCCACAGGCCGAGGACCGTGCACGGCACCACCGCGAGGTCGCGCAGCAGCCTGACGAACAGGTCGTCCCAGGCCCACCGGGTGTTGCCCGCGCGGTTCGCCAATCGGCCCAGGAGCGCGCGCAGGCCGAATCCCGTCGCCAGTGCGGCGACGGTCTCGGCCACGGCCACCACGAGTCGCTGCCAGTGCAAGTCGGTGTTCCTCCACTCGTCTTCGGAATGATCTTGGCTGAGAGCCTCGCGCGAGCGTAGCCAGCCCGCTTCCGCCGTGCAGCGGTATGAGCGCATATCTGGCGAAAAGCCTGCTAGACGGCTTTTTTACGGAATGTCGCACATGTGTGATCACACACCGCTCAACCCGGCCGGGATGGCCGGTTGGCCGGGTACGGCCAAGATCGCTACTGACCGGTTGACCTGGTGGGATTCGCCATTGAGGATCTTGCTCCTCTGCCACTAGAGAAAGCGGTGCCTCCATGAAGTCGACCACGCGCCGGATCCTCGCCGCGGCCACGGCCGCCCCCATCGTCCTCGCCCTGACCGCCCCCGCCGCCTACGCCGAGCCCGCGCCGGTCAAGATCGACTTCTCCGGATGCGCCGACCGGCTCCCCGTCGGGGCCGACCCGGCCCAGTGGTTCTGCAACATCTTCGTCATCGGCGGCGGCTCGATGAAGCTCGGCTCGATCACCCAGCCGCTCACCGAGCCGATGACGATCAGCATGGCGTCCGGCCCGGACCGGGCCGGCAACCCGGCGCAGGTCGTGACCCTGAAGAGCAAGCCGATGACCGTGCCCGGCGGAGCGCTGGGCATCCCCGGCACCGAGAACCTGCCCGGCATGACGCTGCAGGCCCAGCCGAAGTACGTCGGGAACTTGGGGCTGAGCATCGACGACAGCGGGAACCTGCACTCCGCCCTCGACCTGCGGATCAAGCTGATCAACGCGCTGATGGGCGACAAGTGCTACATCGGCACGGCCAAGGCGCCCATCAAGCTCAACACGACGGTCGACCCGACCAGCCTCACGCCGTACGACGACGACGTCTTCGGCCTCACGCTGAACGACGACGCCTACAGCGTTCCTGGGACGAGCGGCTGCGGCGTGCTCGGGCCCGTCGCGAACCTCCGCGGCGGCCTGCCCTCCGCCGCCGGCAAGAACACCGCGAGCATGCGGACGTACCTGGCGAGCAAGGCCTACACCGACCTGTACCCGGCACTGCGCAAGAAGGCCCGGTCCAAGGTCGTGAAGCGGCTCCCCTTCAACCTGCCGAGCAGCGTCCTGCGCCGTAAGTAACGACGCCCCAAGCCGTCCGGGACGGGCCTGCCGGACCAGGCCCGTCCCGGGCTCGGCGCTGATGAGACCCGCCCGAGGGGCGCCGGGTGGTGTGCGGACGGGCAGGTCACTCGAATGCGGCGGCCTCCTGCTCGGTCCGGGTGTCGTACTCCTCGCGTGCCGCCTCGATCTCCGGCACGTGCGCCTCGCACCAGGCGATGAAGGGCGTCACGGCGGCCAGCAGGTCCCGCCCCAGGTCGGTGAGGGCGTACTCCACGCGCGGCGGCATCACCGGATACATGGTCCGGGTCACGATCCCGTCCCGTTCCAGCCCGCGGAGGGTGACGGTGAGCATCCGCTGGCTGATGCCCTCGGCCTCGCGCTTGAGCCGGCTGAATCGCTTGGTGCCCTCGGCGAGCAGGGCGATCAGGTACAGGGACCACTTGTCCCCGATGCGGTCGAGGTTCTCACGTGCCCGACAGTCGCCCAGCCCGGTGTCCATGGTTCTCTCCAGGTGACCTAGTAAGAAAAAAGTGCGTTCTTGTGCCGATCGGGGCGGTCGCCCCAGGATGAGAGTGGTTCCTGAACGGAACCAACACATCAAAGAGAACCGCCTTACCTGCAGGAACCAAGGAGACACCATGACAGCCGAGGTTGTCGAGATCCCGGGCTATGTCGCCGGCACCTGGACCATCGACGCGGTGCATTCGGACGTGAGCTTCGCCGTCCGGCATCTGATGGTCAGCAAGGCCCGCGGCCGCTTCGGCTCGTTCGAAGGGCGGATCGTCACCGGGGCCGACCCGCTGGACTCCAGCGTGACCGCGACCATCGACCTCGCCTCGATCGACACCAACAACGCGCAGCGCGACGAGCACATCCGCTCGGCCGACTTCTTCGAGGTCGAGAAGTACCCCACCATGACGTACCGCTCCACCGGCGTCCGCCGCGACGGCGACGATTACGTCGTCGACGGCGAGCTGACGCTGAAAGGCGTGACCCGCCCCGTCCCCCTGAAGCTGGAGCTCAACGGCTTCGGCCCCGACCCGTTCGCGTCCGACCCCGTCAAGGGCGCCCGCGCCGGCTTCACCGCCACCGGCGAGATCGACCGCACGGAGTTCGGCGTCACCTACAACGGCCCCATCCCCGGCGGCGGCGTCGCCCTCGGCGAGAAGGTCCAGATCGTCCTGGAGATCGAAGCCGTTCTGCAGACCTCCTGACCCTCCCCGACGGCCCGTTCCCACTCGGGAACGACCGGTCCCGCCGAGCCGCACCACCTGGCGCTCCTCGGCGGGATCTCCCGTAGGCTCCGGCGCACGTGCACTGCGGGCAAAGCAGGGTAAAGAGCCGCCCATGACGGACAAGGCGACCAGTGACCTGTGGTGGAAGAACGCGGTCGTGTACTGCGTGGACGTGGCGACCTGGCTGGACACCGACGACGACGGCGTCGGCGACCTGTCCGGCCTCACCCGGCGGCTCGACTACCTCGGCGGCCTCGGCGTGAACTGCCTGTGGTTGATGCCGTTCTACCCGTCGCCGCTGCGCGACGACGGGTACGACATCACCGACTATTACGCGGTCGACCGGCGGTTCGGCAGCCTGGGCGACTTCGTGGAGATGCTCCGCACCGCCGACGACCTCGGCATCCGGGTGCTCGTGGACCTCGTGCTGAACCACACGAGCATCGAGCACCGCTGGTTCCGGGACCGTCCCGACTACTACGTCTGGAGCGACCACCCCCGAAAGGAGCCCAGCGAGGTCGCCTTCCCGGGTGAACAGGACGGCACCTGGTCCTACGACGAGGAGGCCGGCAAGTGGTACATGCACCGCTATTACGACTTCATGCCGGACCTGGACATCACCAAGCCCGAGGTCCGCGACGAGATGAACAAGATCCTCGGCTTCTGGCTGGAGCTGGGCATCTCCGGCTTCCGGGTCGACTCGCTGCCGTTCATGATCGAGACGGTCGGCACCGACTGCCGGGACAACCCGGTCAGCTTCCTGCGGTCGATGGTCGAGTTCCTCGAACGGCGGCGCGGTGACGCCATCTTCCTCGGCGAGGCGAACGTCTCCCCGGAGGAGCAGCAGCGGTACTTCGGCCTCGACGGCGGCGAGGGCGTGCAGATGCTGTTCGACTTCCGCGGCTGCGCCGCGCAGTGGCTGTCGCACGCCCGCGGCGACGCGCGCCCGCTCGCGGAGGCGCTGCGGAACCGGCCGGCCCACCCGATCGGCGGCCAGTTCGCCAACTTCTGCCGCCACCACGACGAACTCAACCTCGGCCTGCTCGCCGAGTCCGAACGCGATGAGATCTTCGCCGCCTTCGCCCCCGAGGAGACCCACCGCGTGTACGGGCGCGGCATCCGCCGCCGGCTCGCGCCCATGCTCGGCAACGACCCCCGCCGGATCCGGCTCGTCCTGGCGCTAACCCTCGCGCTGCCGGGCACGCCGGTCATCCTTTACGGCGACGAGATCGGCATGGGGGAGGACCTGTCCCTGCCCGGCCGGCTCGCCGTCCGTACGCCCATGCAGTGGTCCGCCCGCCCGAACGGCGGCTTCTCGCGGGTCGAGGAGGTCTACCGCCCGGCCCTGGCCGACGGCGAGTACGGCTTCCGCGAGGTCAACGTCGTCGCCCAGCGCCACGACCCCGAATCCCTCAGCTCGTGGATGACGCGGGCGATCCGCGTCCGCCGCGAGTGCCCGGAGTTCGGCTGGGGCGACTGGGACATCCTCGACGTCGGCGACACGCGCGTGCTCGGCCTCGCGTACCGGTGGCGGGAGGGCCGCGTCGTCACCCTGCACAACGTGTCCGCCGACCCGGTACGCGTCCGGCTGCCGGACGACCTGGACCTGACCGGTGTGGAGCAGATCCGCCAGATGTTCGGCGACGCGCCGGCGGCCGAGCTCGGCCGGGAGATTGAGCTGGCCGGCTACGGCTACCGCTGGCTGCGCCTCATCGACGACGAGGCGACGACCGCCATCATCTGACCCCGCCGCTCGGGGACCTGTCGGCGGATCCGCTCGCGGCGCGGCCGGGCGGCGGATCCAACGCACACGCCCTATGCCTCGAGGACGTCCGTCAGGGTCCGGGCGGCGTGGAGGGCGTCGGCGTGGGTGACGTAGAGCGGGGCGAAGCCGAAGCGCAGGACGTCGGGGCTGCGGAAGTCGCCGATGACCTCCCGGGCGATCAGCTCCGTCATGACCGCCTCGGCGTCGGGGTGGCGGAGGGAGACCTGGTGGCCGCGCCGCTCGTCGCGGGGGGTCAGCACCTCCACCGCGCCGGGCGGCAGGAGCTCCGTCACGCACTCGACGAAGAAGTCGGTCAGCGACAGGCCCTTGGCACGCACGTCGGCCAGGGCCACGCCGTCCCACACCTCCAGGGCGGACTCCAGGGCGAGCAGGGACAGGATGTCCGGGGTGCCGCAGCGGCCGCGCTCGATGCCCTCGGCGGGGACGTAGTCCGGGGCCATGGCGAACGGCTCCCGGTGGCCGCCCCAGCCGGACAGCGGCTGGTCGAACGCCTCCTGCAGGTCGCGCCGCACGTACAGGAAGGCCGGCGCGCCCGGGCCGCCGTTCAGGAACTTGTAGGTGCAGCCGACCGCGAGGTCGACGCCCAGCGCGTCCAGGGCGAGCGGGAGCACGCCCACGCTGTGGCACAGGTCCCACACGACGCGCGCGCCGGCCGCGTGCACGCGCGCGGTCAGGGCGGCCATGTCGTGCAACCGGCCCGTGCGGTAGTCCACGTGGTTCAGCAGGACCACGGCGGTCCCGTCGCCGAGGACCGCCGGAAGCTCGTCGGCGTCCGCCGTGCGCAGGACGCGGCCGGTCAGCTCCGCGACCGACGTCGCGATGTACCCGTCGGTCGGGAAGGTCGCGGCGTCGACGACGATTTCGCGCCTGCCGGGCGCGAGCCGTACGGCGGCGACCAGCGCCTTGAAGAGGTTCACGCTGGTCGAGTCGGCGACCACGACCTGGCCGGGCGCGGCGCCGAGCAGCGGCGCGATCCGCTCGCCCACCCGGCGGGGCGCCTCCCACCAGCCCTCCGACCAGGACCGGATCAGCCGGCCGCCCCACTGCTCGCGGACCACCCGCTGCATCTGGTCGGCGACCCGCCGGAGCGGGGCGCCGAGGGAGTTGCCATCGAGGTAGACGGTGCCGGGCGGCAGGTCGAACTCGGCGCGCAGGTGCGCGAGGGGGTCCTCGGCGTCGAGCTTGGCGGCGCGTGCTGTCAGGTCCATCGGCGTGATCCTTCAGACGTGGGAACGGGCGGTCCACAGCTCCGGGAACAGCTCCCGGCGTGCTCGCTTCTCCAGCCAGGAGACACCGGCCGAGCCGCCGGTCCCGGGTTTGGCGCCCATCGCGCGGCGGGTGGCCATCAGGTGGTCGTGCCGCCAGCCGGTGAACTCCTCGGCGACGTCGGTGAGCGCCTCACCGAGCCGGAGCGGTTCGCCATCGTCGGTGGCGTAGATCTTCGCCCAGACCTCCTCGACGGCGGGGGAGGGGGCGTACGGCCGGGTGAGGTCGCGGTTCAGCACGTCGTCCGGTACGGCGTGCCCGCGCCGGGCCAGCAGCGCGAGCGCCGCGTCGTACACGCCGGGCTCGCCGAGCGCCCGCGACAGTTCGGCGTGCTGGGCGGGGACCGACCGGTGGGGCACGAGCATCGACGCGGACTTCTCCCCGAGCAGGAACTCCACCTGCCGGTACGCCGCCGACTGGAACCCGGAGCCCTCGCCGAGCGCGTCGCGGAAGGCGTTGAACTCCCGTGGGGTCATCCGCGCGATCGGCAGCCAGGCGGCCCGCAGCGCCTTCACGTGCAGCACGCAGCGGTACAGCGCGGTGGTCCCCGCGCGGACGTCGTCGGCGGCCAGGCGATCGCGGGCGTACCTCAGGTCGAACGCCAGCAGGCCGAAGTACAGCTCCATGACCTGCGTGACCACGAGGAACGACCTCTCCAGCGGCTCGTCGGTGACCGGCCACTGGAGTTCGTGCAGCGTGGCGGCGTGGACGTAGTCCTCGTACGGCGTGGTACCGCCGAAGTCGAGCTTCGGCTCGTCGGCGGAGTGCTGGATCGGGCAGCCGGACCGTGTTTCGGTCGTCACTTCGGACCTCCTCCCTTCGTCACTAATGGGCACCGAACCATTCTGTGAGGGAGGAATCAGACATCAAAGGGCCGATGAAGGGAGTTGCGCCGTTCTTTTCTTATGATCGCAAGGCGATGCGGCGGTTAGGCTTACGACCATGAAACCCGACCTTGACGCCGTGGACTGGGCCCTCCTGGGGGCGCTCCAGGAGGACGCCCGGCTCTCGTACAACGAGCTCGCCCGCCGGGTGCACCTGTCCGCGCCGACGGTCGCCCAGCGGGTCCGCCGCCTGGAGGACGCCGGGGTGATCACCGGCTACCACGCCCGGGTGGACCCGGCGGCCGCCGGGTTCTCCGTCGTCGCCCAGGTCCGGATGAAGTGCTACGGCGCCCGGTGCATCACCGTGCACCCCGAGCTGCTCGACGACATCCCGGAGGTGCTCGAGGTCTCCCGGCTCACGGGGGACGTGTGCTCGATGGTCCTGGTCGCCACGACCTCGGTCGCCGAGCTCGAGCGCATCCTCGTGCGTCTCGCCTCGCACGGCGAGACGAGCTCCGCGATGGTCCTGTCCACGCCGATCGCCTGGCGACCGCTCACCCCCGCGCGTCCCTGACGTCCGTCAGGAGGGTGCCGGGCGGGTCACCAGTCGTCCGCGCTCTCCTCGACCAGCTTGATCAGGTCGCCGTCGACGAGGTCGTAGCGGTTCATCACGGTGAGCCGGGGCGAGTACACGTGAACGCTGACCGCCGGGGCGACCGAGACATTGGTCACCGCATGGACGTAGTCCGGCCCGAACTCCCGGACGTCGCCGGGCGCGAGGTCGCGTTCGACGGCCAGGTCGTGTTCGCGCAGGCTCCCGAGGGCGACGGCGAAGGCTCCTCGGGAACCCCCGTGGTCATGGAAGCCGGTCGACTGGCCCGGCAGCCAGCTGAGCAGCCAGATCTCGTGATCGTCGTCCTGGTGAAGGCGCTCGTACCAGCGCTCTTCGGTGCTCAGGCGTACGCGGTGGATCCATTCGTCGGGGGCGGTCGCCAACCGCCGGGCGATGTCGGCCAGACGGGTTCGGGCGGGCGCGGATGTGCTCGCGGGCATGTACTGCTGCTCCTGTTCACTCTGAGGGCCGTTCGGTTCACGCGGGTACGGGCGTGGTACACAGCGCGCTCGCCTGCCGTCGCAGATCGACGTGCAGGCTCAGCCAGCCCTCGGAGTGCATGGATCGAGCATGGCGATAATTCCCTAGTAAGTCAACCTGAATCATCGGGAAGATCGCGCCATGACAGGAGCCCTACCTGCGCGTCCTCGCCCGCGAGGCGGGCGAGGATGGGTCAGAGGCGTTCGATCTTGACCTCGTCCGCGCGGTAGCGGGCGCGCAGCGGCTTCTTGTCGAACTTGCCGACCGTCGTCTTGGGGATCTCCTCCACGAACGCCCAGTTCTCCGGGACCTGCCAGCGCGCGACCTTGCCGGACAGGAAGCCGGCCAGCTCCGCCGCGCTCGCCGACGCGCCGTCGCGCAGGACGACGAAGGCGAGCGGACGCTCGTCCCAGCGCGGATCCGGGATGCCGATCACCGCCGCCTCGAGCACCGCGGGGTGCGAGACGAGGTGGTTCTCCAGTTCGACCGAGGAGATCCACTCGCCGCCGGACTTGATGACGTCCTTGGCCCGGTCGGTGATCTGGAAGAAGCCGCGGTCGTCGATCGTGCCGATGTCGCCGGTGCGCAGCCACCCGTCGTGGAACTTCTCCGGGGCCGGGTCGCGGTGGTACGAGCCGGTGATCCACGGCCCGCGCACCTCGATCTCACCGACGGACTCGCCGTCCCAGGGCAGTTCCTCGCCCGCCGCGTCGACGATCCGCATCTCCACGCCCGCCGCCACGCGGCCCGACTTCAGGCGCCAGTCGACGTCCTCGGTGGTGCCCGGCTCGACGCCGGGCGGCGGGAAGGCCATGCCGCCGAGCGGGCTGGTCTCCGTCATGCCCCAGCCCTGGATGATGCGCAGCCCGTACTCGGCCTCGAAGCGCTCCAGGAGCGCGCGGGGCGCGGCGGCGCCGCCGGAGGTGCCGGCCCGCAGCGAGGACAGGTCGAGCTCGTGGTCGGCGCCGTAGTTGAGGATCGCGCTCCAGATGGTCGGCACCGCGGAGGAGAGGGTGCTCCGCTCCGCGGCGATGAACCTGGTCAGGTGCTCCGGCTGGAGGAACGGGCCGGGCATGTGCAGCGTGGCGCCGGACAGGAACGCGGCGTACGGCAGGCCCCAGGCGTTGACGTGGAACATCGGGACGATGGTGAGCACGCGGTCCGTCTCGGTGAGGCCCATCAGCGACGCCGAGATCGCCACCATCGCGTGCAGGAACGTCGAGCGGTGGGAGTAGACGACACCCTTCGGGTCGCCCGTCGTGCCGCTGGTGTAGCACATCGACGCGGCGGCCCGCTCGTCGAGCTCGGGCCAGGCGAAGCCGGGCTCCTCGGCCGCCAGCAGCTCGTGGTAGCGCAGCACGCGGGCGTCGCCCAGCGCGGACGCGTCGCCGTCGCCCACGACGATGAACGCCTCGACGGTCGGCAGCCGGTCGGCGACGCGGGCGAGCAGGGGGACGAGGGTGTCGTCGACGAGGATGAACCGGTCCTCGGCGTGCCCGATGATGTGCGCGAGCTGGTCGGGGAACAGCCGGATGTTCAGGGTGTGCAGCACCGCGCCCATCCCCGGGACGGCGAAGTACGCCTCGAGGTGCTCCTGGTTGTTCCAGGAGAAGGTCGCCACCCGGTCGCCCGCGCCGACGCCCAGCCGGGTCAGGGCGGCGGCGAGCCGCTCGGCGTTCTCCGCCACCTGCCGGTACGACGCCCGGCGCGGCTCGCCGCCGGTCCAGGTCACGCATTCGCTCCCGCCGTACACGCGGGCGCCGTGCCGCAGAATCGCGGGAACGGTGAGAGGGAACTCCTGCATCGTGCTGGCGAACATCACGGCCCTTCCGACGGACATACCGACCGGTCGGTAGCAGGTTAGGAGCGGCACCGTTTCCCCGTCAACGATGTCCCGTTACGGATGGTTCGCCGGATCGGCGGGTTTCCCATCACGGCATCTCAGGTGCGCTGGGCGAGGACGTCGGCGGGCGCGGCCCGCAGCGCGCCGCGGACCGGGAGCTCGGTGGCGAGCCAGGCGATCAGCGCGACCGTGCCGGCGGCCGCCGGGAGCAGCCAGAGCGGCCCGGCGGCCCAGGGCCGGCCGAGGAAGCCCGCGCCCAGCAGCGCCAGAGGCACCGCGGACAACGCGACCCCCGCGCCGACGGCCGCGGCCGCGACCAGCGCGGCCTCGCGCCGTACCATCGCGACGATCTGCCGCGGGGTGGCGCCGACCAGCCGGAGCGCGGTGAACTCGTCGCGCCGCTGCGCCGCGGCCGCCGCCAGCCGGTTGGCCACCGCCAGCAGGACGTACCCCAGGAGCACGGCGAGCACGACGACGTTCACCCAGACCTCCGGAGGTGTCGGCGTCTTCGCGACGCCGCCGCGCACGTCGTCCACCTGGACGCCCGGTTCCCTCGCGGCGAGCGCGGCGAGCGAGCGCCGTACCTTCGCGTCCTGCCCCGGCGCGGCGCGGACCAGCACCCGGCCCGCCAGGCCGGTCGTCGTGTGGCCGGCGGCCAGGTCGCGCGAGACGACGACGTCCCCGAAGCCGAGGCTGCGGTCGTACGTGGCCACCACCTGGGCGGCGGCCCGCGTCCCGTCACCCAGGATCACGGTGACGCGGTCGCCGACCCCGGCGCCCCGCACCCGGGCGGTGATCGTGCTCACCGCGATCGCCGCACCGGTCAGGCGGCTCAGGTCGCCGCCGCGCCGCCCCAGGTCCAGGACGGCCGGGGCGTCCGGCCCGGTGACGAGCGCCCGGTACGAGGCGACCGTCTTCGCGCCGTCCTCCAGGTGCGGCCACAGGACGGTCGTCGTGTCCACCGGCACGGCGGCGGCGACGCCGGGTGTCGCACGGATCTCGTCGGCCAGGCCCGAGGAGACCCCGCCGAGGGCGGGCGCGGTGACCGTGGCGTCGGCGCGCGTCGCCTCCTTCGCCTGGCGGGTGGTGGCGGCCATCAGCGTCGTCTGCGTCAGCGCGTAGCTCAGCGTGAACGCGACGGCCATCCCGAGCGCCGTCACCGCGCCGCCGACCCGGAGGGCGTAGCCGTGGCCGTTGCTCACGGCCAGCCAGGTCGTCGGCGACGTACGGCGCGGCAGCCGCCGCAGCAGCGCGCCGCTGCCGTGCCGGACGAGGTTCGGACCCGCGAGGCCGAGCCCGATGACCGCCAGGAGACCGGCCGAGCCGGTCGCGACCGTCGCCTCGGCGGTGCGCAGGAACAGCGGCACCGCCCCCATCGTCATCGCGGCGGCGATGAGCAGCAGCCCGATCCCGCTGCGCACGGCCGACGGCTCACGCGGCTCGGCCCGCGACTCCGCGACGGCTTCGGTCGCCGGCATCCGTGACGTACGGAACGCGGCGCTCAGCGCGGACACGCGCACCGCGAGCGACAGCAGCAGGACCGCCGCGACGGCCGGGAGCGGGCTCCAGGAGAGCGGCAGGCCGTCCGGGATCACACCGTGGGCGGCCAGCAGACCGCCGAACCGGCCGGCGAGGACGTAGCCGAGCGCCACGCCGAAGGGCAGGGGGAGCAGCGCCACCACGCCGGTCTGGGCGGCGATGAGGCGGCGGACCTGCCGCGGCGTGGCGCCGACGGCCCGCAGGAGGGCGAGGTCGTGGCGCTGTCCCGCGATCGACACCGACAGCGCGCCCGCGACGACGAAACCGACGATCATCAGGACGACCCCGGCGATCGAACCGGCCAGCGCGAACAGCACCGTACGACCCGTCGCCGCGCCCGGCTCCTCCACGTCGCCCCGCGCCCCGCCCGTCGCCACCGTGAGGTCGCCGTGGCCGTCCGCCCGGAGGGCCCGGCGGACGCGCCCGGCCAGGGCTCCCGGATCGGTGCCCGGCGCGGCGCGCAGCGCGATCAGGTCGACCGTCCCGCGCTTCGGGCCCGTGTCCCGGCCCGCCAGGCGGGCCGCGACGGCGTCACCGAAGTAGACGCCGGGCCGGCCGCCGACGACGGCCGACACCCGGTATCCGGCCCGCCGGCCGGCGGCCACGACCGTCACCCGGTCACCGGGACGGACGCCGGCGCGCGCGGCGGTGGCCGCGTCGAGCGCCACGTCCCCGGGACCGGCCGGGGGAACGCCGTGGACGGAGGCAGGGCCGGGCAGCGTCCTGGACGACCAGCCGTGCCCGGCGGTCCGCGGATCCCCGGCGTCGATCACCGTGCCGTCCCGTCCGATGACGGCCGCGGGCAGGCCGACGTCGCCGGCCGAGGAGGCGACGCCGGGCAGCGCGGCCAGCAGGGCGACGAGCCGCGCGGGGACCGGCGCCCGCTCCGGCAGCGGCTCGGCCAGGTCCTCGTCCTGCGCGACCGACTGCCGGGCGGCGACGACGACGTCCGTTCCGGCGAGCCGTTCGACGGGCAGGTGGGAGCGCAGGCCGGACTCCGCCAGCACGCCCGTGGCGGTCAGGAACGCGGACCCGCCCAGCACCGCGCAGACGATCGCGACCAGCGCGCCGGTCCGGCCGCGGGTGAGCAGAAGCGAGATCCGGAGCATCATCGGCCTCCCAGCGAGGTGAGCCGGGCGGCGAGCGTCGACGCGTCGGGCTCGCGGATCACGTCGACGATGCGGCCGTCCGCCATGATGAGGGCCTCGTGGGAGCGGGCCGCCGCGGCCGGGTCATGGGTCACCATCACGATGGTCTGGCCGAGCTCGTCGACGATCTGCCGCAGAAGCGTGAGGACGTCCCCGGAACTGCGGACGTCCAGCGCGCCGGTCGGCTCGTCGGCGAACACGATGTCGGGCCGGGCGGCCAGCGCCCGGACGATCGCGACCCGCTGCTGCTGGCCGCCGGACAGCTCCGCGGGGCGGCGGTGCAGGACACCGTCCAGGCCCGTGCGGTCGACCAGCACGCGGATCCACTCCCGGTCCGGGGCGCGGCCGGCGAGCCGCAGCGGGAGGGTGACGTTCTGCTCGACCGTGAGCGCCGGGAGCAGGTTGTAGCCCTGGAACACGAAGCCGATCCGGTCGCGGCGCAGCACGGTGCGCCGGGCCTCGTCGAGTCGGGAGATGTCCGTACCCCCGACCGTGACCGTTCCCGACGTCGGGGTGTCGAGCCCGGCCGCGACCTGCAGCAACGTGCTCTTGCCCGACCCGGACGGCCCCATCACCGCGAGGAACGCCCCGCAGGGGACGGTGAGCGACACGTCGTCCAGCGCGGTCACCGCCACGGTGCCGGTGCGGTGCACCTTGGTGACCCGGTCGAGGCCGATGACCTGACCCGGCGGCGCGGGCCGCGTGTCGGCCGATCCACGGCGCCTCATGCCCGCCCCCGCCGGAACCAGTCGGCGAGCAGCCCCGCGATGCACAGCACCGTCACGATGCCGAACGACAGGCTCACCGCGATCGGGAGTCCGCTCATCGAGGTCACCGCGTTCCCGGCGGCGCTGACCACCAGGACCGTCCAGAGGACCGCGCGGCGCGCGTTCAGGCCGCCGCCGGTCCGGTCGGGGTCGCCGGGCTCCGCTCCGGGCCGGCCGAGCTGAAAGGGGTCGTTCGTCATGGGTCCTCCTCGGTAGGACCCCGACGCTACGGACGGCTGTGACCTGCGACGATCCCGCGTGCTACCCAGTCGTGGTACAGCAGGCACCACTCTTCGCGCGATATGCCCCGGACCCCCGCGATCCGCCATAAGGTGGCCACTGGTCGCGGGGAGGAACGGATGCGAGGCGGGAACGACGGCGTGATCGGACGCGCGCTGCGCGGCCCGATCGACGCGCTCCAGCGGCTGGTCGGCGGTCTGGGTACCGCGACCCTCGCCCTGCTCACCGCGATGGGACTGGTCGTCATCGGCGTCCTCTGCCTCGTCGGTGTCGGGCTGCCGCTGCTGCCGGGGGCGCTCGCGACCGTGCGGGCGGTCGCCGACCGGGAGCGCGAGCGCCTGAGCCGGCGGGGCGAGGAGGTCATCAGCCCGTACGCGCCGTGGCCGAGCGGCTGGTCCGTGCGCCTCCGCGCCGCCGCGGCCGACCCGGCGACGGCGCGCGATCTTCAGTGGCTGGCCACCCACGCCCTGTTCGGGTTCGTCCTCGGCCTGTTCGGCTCGATGCTGCCGCTGCTCGCGGTGCGGGACCTCACCTTCCCGCTCTACTCGTGGGCGCTGCCACCGGGCGAGGCCACCACCTCGGTCGGCCTCCCGGCCGACGGATGGACCGGGGCGGCGGCGAGCGTCCTCCTGGGCGCCGGCTGGGTGGCGATCGCCGTCGGGCTGAGCCCGAGGATGGCCAGGCTCCAGGCCCGGCCCGGGAGGCGCCTGCTCCGGCCGCATCCCGACGTCGACCTGTCCGCGCGGGTCGCGGAGCTGACCGCGACGCGCGCCGCCGCCCTGGACGCCCACACCGCCGAACTGCGGCGGATCGAGCGCTCCCTCCACGACGGCACGCAGAACCGCCTTGTCGGGGTGGTCGTCCTGCTGGGCGCCGCGCGGCGGGCGCTGAGGAACGACCCCGCCGGCGCGGACGGTGCCCTCGAGCAGGCGCAGTCGGCGGCCGAGCAGGCGCTCGCCGAACTGCGCGCCGTGGTCCGCGCCATCCTCCCGCCGGTGCTCGAGCAGCGCGGTCTCGGCGGCGCGCTGGCCGCGCTGGCGGCCGGGTGCGCCGTGCCCTGCCGGGTGTCGGCCGACGTGCCGGGCTCCCGGCCGGCGTCCGTCGACGCGACCGCCTACTTCGTCGTCGCCGAGGCGCTCACCAACATCTCCAAGCACAGTCACGCCCGGCGCGCGACCGTCGACGTGCGCCAGACCCGGGACCGGCTGCGCCTGCGCATCGAGGACGACGGGCGCGGCGGCGCCGACGAGGAGTCCGGGAGCGGCCTCGTCGGCATCCGCCGCCGGGTCGAGGCGCATGACGGACGCGTGACCCTGTCCAGCCCGCCGGGCGGGCCGACCATTCTCGACGTGGAGTTGCCGTGCGTGTTGTGATCGCCGAGGACGACGCCCTGCTCCGCGCCGGGCTCGAGCTGCTGCTGCGCGGGGAGGGGTTCGAGGTCGTCGCCGCGGTCGCGACGCCGGACGCCTTCCTCGCCGCCGTCGACGAGGATCCGCCCGACATCGCTATCGTCGACGTGCGCATGCCGCCCACCCACACCGACGAGGGCATCAAGGCGGCGGTGGCGGCCCGGCGGCGCCACCCGAGGCTCGCCGTTCTCGTGCTGTCGGCGTACGTCGAGGAGAGCTTCGCGACCGACCTGCTCGCCGAGGGCACGGCCGGCATCGGCTACCTGCTCAAGGAGCGGGTCGGCCGGGTCGAGCGGTTCCTCGAGGCCCTGGGCCGGGTCGCCGAGGGGGGAACGGCCATCGACCCGGAGCTCGTGGCCCAGTTGTTCGCGCACCGGCGCGCCGACGACCCGCTGGACCGGCTCACGCCGCGCGAACGCGACGTGCTGGCGCTCATGGCCGAGGGGCTCGGCAACGTCGCCATCGCCCAGCGCCTGGTCGTGACCGAGGGCGCGGTGCACAAGCACATCCGCAACATCTTCGCCAAGCTCGACCTGCGCCCGACCGAGCACACCGACCGCCGCGTCGCCGCCGTCCTGCGCTACCTGGAGAGCACCGGCAGACAGTAATACCTCCAACGAATCCGCTGGTACGCGGCGATTTCCGGCCGGTCGGCCGGCTCACACCGATTGTAAGGTTCCTTGACCATCGGATGTCCGGGTGTTTTGGTGTTGCCGAGCCCCTGACCTCCGAGGAGGACCATTGAGACGCCTGCCCACCGCGATCGCGGCGGCCGTCGCCCTGATCGGGCCGCTCGCCGTCGCACCGGCCGCCGTGGCCGGACGGGCCCCCGCCCCGACGCCGGAGCAGCGTGCCGCGGCGCTCGTCGCCCAGATGACGCTGGACGAGAAGATCACCCAGACGCACACCACCGGGAAGGGCGCCGGCGGGGTCTCGCGGCTGGTGCCCGGCGTTCCCCGGCTCGGTATCCCCGACTTCCTCATCAGCAACGGCCCCGCGGGCGTCGGCACCGGCGCGGTGGGGACCCAGCCCGACGCCACGGCACTGCCCGCGCCCGTCGCCCTCGCCGCCGGGTTCGACCCGGAGCTGGCCCGGCGGTACGGCGTCGTCGAGGGCCGGGAGACGGCGAACGTCGGCCACAGCCTGCTCGAGGCGCCCGACGTCAACATGGTCCGCGTCTACCGGAACGGCCGGGCGTTCGAGAACTACGGCGAGGACCCCTACCTCGCAGGCCGGCTCGCGGCGGCCGACATCCAGGGGATCCAGAGCCAGGGCGTGCTGGCCGAGGTGAAGCACTACGCCGCCAACGACCAGGAGACGAACCGCCGGACCGTCGACGAGCGGATCGACGACCGTACGCTCCACGAGATCCACCTGCCGGCGTTCGAGGCGGCGGTGAAGGAGGGCCACGCCGCCTCGGTGATGTGCGCCTACCCGTCGGTCAACGGCTCGTTCATGTGTGAGAACTCGCACCTGCTCACGGACGTGCTGCGCGGCCAGTGGGGCTTCCGCGGCTTCGTCCAGTCCGACGCCAGTGCCACGCACACCGCGGTCGGCGCCGCGGCCGCGGGGCAGGACCTCGAACTGCGGGACAACGGCCCGTACGACGAGGAGCTCAAGCAGGCCGTCCTCGACGGCGAGGTGAGCATGGCGCGGCTCGACACCATGATCGTGCGCCGGCTCGCCATCGAGATCCGCGCCGGGCTGTTCGATCACCCGCGGACGGTCACGCCCATCGACGCGGCGGCCGGGGGAGCGGTGGCGCGGTCGGTGGCCGAGCAGACCGCCGTGCTGCTGAAGAACTCCGGCGCGGCCCTGCCGCTCCCGGCGACCGGCCCGCACTCGATCGCGGTGGTCGGGCCGTACGCCCAGGTGGCGCACCCCGGCGGCGGAGGCAGCGCGCACGTCGACCCGCTGTACACCGTCAGCCCGGTCGCGGGCATCCAGAAGCGGGTCGGCGGGGGCGTCACCGTCCAGAGTTCGGACGGCTCCGACGCGGCCGCGGCGGCGAAGCTGGCCGGTTCCTCGGACGTCGCCGTCGTCATCGTGGGCGACCTGGAGAAGGAGGGCACGGACCGTACGAGCCTGTCGCTGCCCGCCGACCAGGATCGGCTGGTCCGCTCCGTCGTCGCCGCCAATCCGCGCACGATCGTCGTCCTCAACAGCGGCGCGCCCGTGCTGATGCCGTGGATCGACGACGTCCCCGCCGTGCTGGAGACCTGGTATCCGGGTGAGGAGGACGGCAACGCGCTCGCGGCGCTGCTGTTCGGCGACGTGAACCCCTCGGGCAAGCTGCCGGTGACCTTCCCACGCGGCGAGGAGCAGACGCCGACGAGCACGCCGGACCGGTACCCGGGCGTCAACGGCACCGTGAACTACTCCGAGCGGCTGGAGGTCGGCTACCGCTGGTACGACGCGCAGGGCGAGCAGCCGTTGTTCCCCTTCGGGTACGGCCTGTCGTACACGGGTTTCGCGTTCGGCCGGCTGAAGGTCTCGCCGGTGGCGGACCGGCACGGGCGGGTGACGGTGAGCGTGGACGTCCGCAACACCGGATCCCGTACGGGCGCCGAGGTCGCCCAGGTCTACGTCACGGCGCCGCCGTCGGCCGGTGAGCCGCCCAAGCAGCTCAAGGGCTTCGCGAAGGTGACGCTGCGGCCCGGACAGACCAGGCGGGTGACGATACGGCTGGACGCGCGGGCGTTCTCCGTCTGGGACACCGCGGCGCAGCGGTGGACGACCGTCGGCGGCCGCCACGTCATCGCGGTCGGGGACTCCTCGCGGAACCTGCCGCTGTCGGCTCCGGTCCGCGTCCGCTGACCGCGGGCCCGGCCGGCCGGACCCCGTACGTCGAGCGGCCCGGCGGCCTCCGAGCCGCCGGGCCGCTCGACGAACGGATCAGCGGTGCTGCAGCGCGTCCAGCGCCACTGCCTGGGCGATGACCAGCCGGCGGTCCAGGCGCGGGTCCTTGATGTCGACGACGTACTTGTCGCGCAGCGCGAACTTCTTGTCCACCAAGAACGTCTCCTGCTCGTTCGCGGTGAAGTCGAAGTGGTACGGCCAGGCGAACGGGAGGCTGTCGACGTAGGGGATGAAGTCCCAGACGCGGCGCAGGATCGCGACGAACTTGCTGCGCTCCGAGCCGGTGGTCACGCCGAGGCCCGGCTGCTCCAGGTGCCAGGTGGAGGCCAGCAGCGAGGCCTTGAAGTCCTTGCGGAAGTTGCCGATCGGCTGCCCGCCCGGGTCGGTGACGTCGTAGGTCGCGCCGAGGTCGAGGCGCTGGCGGGCCTTGAAACCGAAGAGCGGGTGCTCCTTGCGGTCGTCGCTGTAGAAGGTGACCTGCTCCTTGAACGCCAGGCGCTTCTGCTGGGCGAAGGCGATGAGCTCGCCCTCGGAGCCGTCCGGGTTCTCGGCGTGCACCTCGTACTGGTTCACCATCAGCCGCACGCGCTGGCGGATGAGCAGCCGCCGCTGCGCCTGGAAAGTCTGGAAGTCCATCTGTCCCCGTCTCGTAACACGGTCGATCGAGGGAGCAAAGGTACAGAAAAGGTAAAGAGCGCACCAAGGTGCTTTCGCGATCAGTGGCGAAAACGAGACCTGACCTCGGTCGCGTCACATCACCGCGCCGAGCCGCCAGGGCACGAACTCCTCATCGCCGAAGCCGAGCTCCTCACTGCGCGTGCGGCGGCCGGACGCGGTGTCCAGGATGAGGCCGAAGATCCGCCGGCCCATCTCGGCGACGTCGCACTCGCCGTCGGCGATGAGGCCGCAGTTGATGTCCATGTCGTCGGTCATCCGCTCGTACAGCGGCGTGTTCGTCGCGAGCTTGAGGCTGGGCGTCGGCTTGCACCCGAACACCGACCCGCGGCCCGTCGTGAAGCACAGGACGTGCGCGCCGCCGGCCACCATCCCGGTCGCGTTGACCGGGTCGTAGCCCGGCGTGTCCATGAACACCAGGCCCTTGGCGGTGACGGGCTCGGCGTACTCCACGACGTCGGCCAGGTTGGACTGACCGCCCTTGGCGGCCGCGCCCAGCGACTTCTCCAGGATGGTGGTCAGGCCGCCGGCCTTGTTGCCGGGGGAGGGGTTGTTGTCCATGGAGCCGCCGTGCCCGGCGGTGTACTCCTCCCACCAGCGGATCCGGCGGACGAGCTTTTCCCCGACCTCCCGGCTGACCGCCCGCCGGACGAGCAGGTGCTCGGCGCCGTAGATCTCCGGCGTCTCACCGAACACCGCCGTGCCGCCGTGCCGGATGAGCAGGTCCGCGGCCGCGCCGAGGGCCGGGTTCGCGGTGATGCCGGAGTAGCCGTCCGAGCCGCCGCACTCCATCGCCAGGATGAGCTCGGAGGCGGGCACGGGCCGCCGGCGCACGGCGTTCGCGGCGGGCAGCAGCTTCTTGATCCGGGCGACCCCTTCGGCGACCGCCGCCCGGGTGCCGCCGAGCTCCTGGACCGCCATCGGCACCACGGGCGTGTCCGCGCCGATCCCCCACTCCTCGGCGAGGGACCGGACCTCGTCGAGCTCGCCGCCGGGGCCGAGCACGAGGAAGCCGGCGAAGTTCGGATGGCGCGCGTACCCGGTGAGGGTGCGCCGCAGCACGGCGGCCTCCTCGCCGCCCGCACCGGCCGTCCCGCGTCCGAGGCCGTGGGGCAGCGCCACCACCCCGTCCACCGCCGGGTAGGCGTCCAGGGGGCCGGGCAGCCCCTCCTGCCGGCGGAACCGCTCGGCGATCCGCCGGGCGGTCGCGACCGCGTGGTCCGCCGTGGCGAGGATCCCGATGTGGTTGCGGGTGGCGACCCGGCCATCGGGCCGGAGGATCCCGTCGAAGGTCGCCCGCTCCGCGGCGGGCAGCGTCTCCGGCGGCCGGACCGCGACGCCGTGCTCGTACTCCCGGTCGAACATCTGGAAGCCGAGATTGTGGGTGTGCACGTGCTCCCCGGCGGCCACCGGGCGCGTCGTGAAGCCGATGACCTGGCCGTACTTGCGCACCTGGGCTTCGGCGGGCAGGTCGCGCAGGGCGACCTTGTGGCCGCGCGGCACGCCGTCCCGGGTGACCAGTCCGGCGCGGACCGGCGTGCCGGCCGCGAGATCCTCGGTGGCCAGTGCCACGTCGTCGTCCTGGTGCAGGATCAGCAGGGCGGTCATCCGTCACTCCATCCGAGAATGGCGAGCACTGTCCGGCATCTTCTCCCGAGCCGCCGCCGCAGCGGAACCCACCGGTATTCACGAGAACCGGAAGATCTGCCGGATCGTGCCCGCCTGTCAACGCTGAGTGACATTTCCGTGGTTTTCCGGCCTCTATTTCTACGCCTCGTACGGGGTCGCTCTCGCTCCGTCGAGCACGGCGGGGATATGCCGGTGACCTCGGACGTTGGTTACGGACGCCGCAGAGCCCATGTCTGTTTGGAGGCGATTTGTGCGGGTAGCCGCTGGACCACCGGCCGAACCGCGGGTACCGGTTCCGGCCGGACCGTCGAAGAAAGGAATGAACCATGGGCAGCGGGCAGATAGCCCAGCGTGGCGCTCCGGTACAACAGTCCTCCGGTGGTGGCGGCGGCGGTCTCGCCGACGTCGTCGAGCTGATCCTCGACAAGGGCCTCGTCATCGACGCCTTCGTCCGGGTGTCCCTCATCGGCATCGAGATCCTCCGCATCGACGCGCGGGTCGTCATCGCGAGCGTCGACACCTATCTGCGCTTCGCCGAGGCCTGCAACCGTCTCGACATCGCCAACGACGGCTCCAGCGCGGGCCTCCCCCAGATGATCGGCCAGATGACGGAGAGCGGCGCCAAGCGCAAGACCAGGGGCGCGCTGCAGGGCGCCGGTGAGACGCTCCGCGACTCCCTCGGCCGGGGCCAGGACAAGGAGAAGGCCGGATCCCGTAGGAAGAAGGACGAAGACGACGAGGAGGAGCAGTGACCGTGCAGTACGTCTACGGCGTCACCGACGCCGACGTGGAGATCCCCGAGACGCTGAAGGGGATCGACGGCCAGGAGGTGTCCCTGGTCGCCCACGGACGCTGCGCCGCCCTGGTGAGCGACCTGGCCGCCGACCGGCCCCTCGGCACGCGTGACGACCTCATGGCCCATCAGGGCGTCCTCCAAGCGATCGTCGAGGCCGGCGGGACCATCCTGCCCTTCCGCTTCGGCGGCGCGCTGGCGGACCGGGACGCGGTCGTCGAGGAGCTCCTGAGCCCCCACGAGGACACGTTCGTCGAGCAGCTCGAACCCCTGCGCGGGCAGGTCGAGGTGCGGATCAAGGCGCGGTACGAGGAGGACGCCGTGCTGCGCGAGATGGTCCAGGAGGAGCCGGAGATCGCCGAGCTCAACCAGCGGGTCCGCGAGCTGCCCGAGGACGCGGCCTACTACGACCGGGTACGGCTCGGCGAGCTCATCGCGCAGGCCTTCACCCGCCGCCGGCAGAACGACGGGCAGGGCCTGCTCGACGCCCTGGCGCCCCGGGCGACGGCGGTCGCGCAGCGCGAGCTGTCCCGCGAGGACGACGTGCTCGACGCCGGCTTCCTGATCGACCGGAAGGAGCGCGAGGCGTTCCAGAAGCTCGTCGACGAGGTCGGCAAGGACAACGAGGGACGCATCCGCGTCCGCGTCGCCGGCCCCCTGCCGCCCTACGACTTCGTGGGCCAGGAGAGCTGACATGGGACTCTTCACCGGGCTGGTGCTGTTGCCGCTGGCTCCGGTACGGGGGGTCGTATGGCTTGCCGAACAGGTACAGGAACAGGCCGAACGCCAGCTGTACGACCCCCAGCGCATCGTCCGCCTCCTGGAAGAGGTGGCCGAGGCCCGTGACGCTGGCGAGATCAGCGAGGAAGAGGCCGCCCGCCAGGAGGACGAACTGGTGAACCTGCTGGCAGAGGGGTCCCGCCGGAGGTAGGTGACCGTGGCCCAGAGCAGAAGCACCCAGAGCAGAAGCGCCCAGAACCAAGGCGGCCAGAGGAAAGGCGGCCAGAGTGAGAACGGCCGGAGTGAGAACGGCCGGGGCAGGGACGGCCTCTCCCCGGAGGAGATAGCCCGGAAGGCCGTCGAGCACGTCGCCGAGATGACGGGCCGGGACAGCGAGGGCGTGATCGCGCTGGAACGGACCGACGACGGCTGGAGGGTCGGCGTGGAGGTCGTGGAGTCCGGCCGCATCCCGGACACCAACGACATCCTCGCCGTGTACGAGGCGGAACTCGACGACGAGGGCAACCTGCTCTCATACCGGAGGACCGACCGCTACTTCCGCGGTCGGTTCGATAGGGACAAGAGATGACCGAAGTCACATGGGCCGGCGACTCCCGCTCCGCCGCTCCCCAGCGGAGCGGGAGCGGGCCGTCGTCGGCCAACCTCGCCGACATCCTCGAGCGGATCCTCGACAAGGGGATCGTCGTCGTCGGCGACATCCGCGTGAACCTGCTCGACATCGAGCTGCTCACGATCAAGATCCGGCTGCTGGTCGCGTCCGTGGACCGTGCGAAGGAGATGGGGATCGACTGGTGGGAGCACGACCCGACGCTCTCGGGCAAGCAGAGCGAGGTGCTCGAGGAGAACCGCCGGCTGCGTGAGCGCCTCGCCGCCCTCGAGGGCGGCGACGGCGCGTCCGCTGACGAGGAGGCCCCCGCCCTGGAGTCGTCCGGCGGCCGCAAGACCACCGGCGGTTCGCGCAAGACCACGGCGGGCGGTCGCAAGACGACCAGGAGAGGCCGGAGCCGGACGACGGGCGAGGACGCGGAGGCGGATCGTGGCTGACGTCGGCGTCTACCTGTACGGAGTGGCGCAGGACCCTGCTCCCGACGCCGTCCGCGACCTCTCCGGAGTGGCCGGCACGCCCGTGCGCGCCGTCGCGGACGGCGCGTTCACGGCGCTCGTGAGCACCGTCGACCTGGAGGAGTTCGGGGAGGCGGGGCTGCGGCGCAACCTGGAGAACCTGCAGTGGCTGGAGGCGACGGCGCGGGCCCACCACGACGTCGTCGACACGGTGGCGCGGTCGGCGCCCACCGCCCCCGTGCGGATCGCGACGGTCTACCGGGACGACGACCGCGTCCGGGAGCTGCTGCGGGACCGGCGGGACGAGCTCACCGAGGTCCTCGGGCGCGTCGTCGGCCGGGTCGAGTGGGGCGTCAAGGCGTACGGGACCGCGGACTCGGCGGCGCGGGAGACGCCCGACGCGGACGACGCCGCGGACGAGCGTCCCGGCATGGCCTACCTACGACGCCGGCGGGTCCAGCGGCAGAGCCGGGAGGATGCGTCCCGGCGGCTGGCCGAGCAGGCCCAGGAGATCCACACCACCCTGTCCGAACACGCGGTGGCGAGCCGGCAGCATCCGCCGCAGGACCCCCGTCTGTCCGGGCACGAGGGCACGATGATCCTCAACGTGGCGTATCTGCTCGACGAGGATCAGACCGAGGCCCTGGCCGCAGCGGCCGACGGGCTGGCGACCCGGATGCCCGGCGTACGGATCGAGCTCACCGGTCCCTGGCCCGCGTACTCCTTCACCGAACTGGACGCGACATGACGGTAGGGGAGGACGTCGAGCGCGCCGTGGCTGTACGGCAGGACCCACGGGTCCTGCCGTCCGAGCGCGTCGCCCTCGTCGACCTGCTCGACCGGCTCCTGGCGGGCGGCGTCGTGATCGCCGGTGACCTCGTCATCTCGATCGCGGAGATCGATCTCGTCCGGGTGTCGCTGCGAGCCCTGATCACCGCCGTGCGAGAGGAATGCGATGACATCGTCCCTCACTGAGCGACTGCGGACGGACCCGGAGACCGTGGAGCACGACCTCGCGGCGCTGGTCCTCACCGTGATCGAGCTGATCCGGCAACTGATGGAGAAGCAGGCCCTGCGGCGGGTCGAGGAGGACGAGAACCTCACCGACGAACAGGTCGAGCAGCTCGGCCTGGCGCTGATGCGGCTCGACGAGGCGATGGAGCGGCTGAAGGACCACTTCGGGCTGACGGCCGAGGATCTCAACCTCGACCTGGGCCCGCTCGGGACGCTCCTGCCCGAGGGCTGAGCGGTCCGCCACCGGCCGTCCGGCGCCGGACCGGGCCGCACGCGACAAGCGTCCGCCGGTGGGAGGGCGGCGACGGGGAGCGCCGCCCTCCCACCGGCGGGCGGAGCGGGTCACTTCCTCCGCAGGCGGCGGACGAACCAGCCCGCGAGGACCACGAGGGCCACCGGCAGGGCGCGCGGCCCGATGAAGCGGATGACCGCGCCCAGCACCCGCATCAGCCGGGCCAGCGCGAACGACTGCAGCACCTTCCCGACGATCGGGGCTCGCAGACCCTTCATCACCGTTTCCTGGGCCGCTTTCTTCGGCGCGTTCTTCAGCGCGCCGGCGGATTGCGTGACCTTCTTGTCCGGACGGGACTCGGCGGTCTTGTGCACCGCCGCACCGGCAATGTTCTTGCGCATGGAGCGCCTCTCCTATTCGGGGGACAACCGTTACGTAACACCGTCCTACCCGGACAGCGCGACCTATTCCTCCGCAGGTAGCCGTACTGCCGATATTCGTTGACGCGCCGTGTTCGGCGATGCGCTCGCCGTGATGCGCCGACGATCGGCGGCCAATGCGAATGTGTCGCCTTTTCCCGGGTAAGCAAGCCGGTCAAAGCAAGCAAAGACGCAGGGATTCGAACGAGAGGGTACGAAGATGGCCGAGCGGCCGGGGAACTTTCTGGTGAAACATGCGACGGGCATCGCCAAGCCCGTGACGAAGCAGATCGAGAGCACCGTCAAGACGGTCGCCAAGGAGGCCCGGCGCGGCGGTGGTCTGGGGCCGAAGGTCGCGTCCGGCGCGGCCAAGTCCATCGGCAAGGCCGGTGGGACGTCGGCGAAGGCGGCGGTCGCCGGAGGCGTCGCCGCGTTGAAGGAGGTCGGTGGGCAGGTGCTCGGCAAGAACGACAAGAACGACAAGGGCGGTTCCGCCAAGGTGAAGGTCACCAACATCATCGAAGAGATCGACATCGGCGCGCCCCGGCAGCTGGTCTACGACCGGTGGACGCGGTTCCAGGACTTCCCGACCTTCATGAAGAAGGTCCAGGGCACCGACCAGCTCGGCGACGAGAAGCTGCGCTGGAAGGCGAAGATCTTCTGGTCCACCCGCACGTGGGAGTCGACCATCGTCGAGCAGGTCCCCGACGAGCGGATCGTCTGGCGCTCCACCGGCCAGAAGGGCTACGTGGACGGGGCGGTGACCTTCCACGAGCTCTCCTCGGACCTGACCCGGGTGCTGCTCGTCCTCGAGTACCACCCCCAGGGCTTCATGGAGAAGACCGGCAACCTCTGGCGCGCGCAGGGACGGCGGGCCCGGCTCGAGCTCAAGCACTTCCGGCGGCACGTGATGTCGCAGGCGCTGCTCCACCCGGATGATGACGTCGAGGGCTGGCGCGGCGAGATCCACGACGGCGAGGTGGCCAAGTCCGGCGACGAGAAGTCGTCCTCCGCGAAGTCGTCGACCAAGTCGTCCGAGACCAAGTCGTCGGCCAAGTCCTCCGGGACGAAGTCCTCGGGCACCCGGCGGTCCTCCGGTAACGGGCGGTCCTCCGGCGCCAAGAAGTCCTCCTCTTCCGGCTCCTCCTCTTCCGGTTCCGGCTCCTCTTCGGGCACGCGGCGGTCGACGGCCAAGCAGACCGCCGGCGCCAAGGACGAGTAGGGAATCCGCGCGCTGCGGGTCAGCCGCCGCGTACCCGCAGCGCGCGGCGCAGGTCGTCGAGCTCGTCGTCGAGTGCCCGGCGCAGCGCGGTCGTCAGGTCCGCGTGCTCCAGGCACTCCTCGGCGGCTCGTACGGTGGCCGGCGTCGCGGCGTGGGCGGGGAACAGCTCCCGGCCGAGCGCCCTGGCCACCGCCGGACCGCGCGGGCCCGCCGCCGGCACGTCCGCGAAGTAGCGTTCGACGAATCCGGCCGTGAGCTCCGCCTGCGCCGGTCGCCAGAAGCCCTGGGCGGTCGCGGTCAGCAGGCGGTTGGACAGGGCGCCGTCGGTGAAGAGCCGCAGCCACGCCGCTTCTTTCGCCGCCGGGTCGGGGAGCGCGGCCCGGCACCGGGCGGCGCCCTCCTGGCCCGTTGCGCTGGGATCGCGGGCGACCTCGGCCCCGATGTCGGACTCGCCCGCCGCCCCGTGCGCGGACAGTTGCGCCAGCACGCTCCAGCGCAGGTCCGGGTCGAGCGCGGGGCCGTCCGGGACGCGCCCGTCCCGCAGCCACTCCTGGAGTTCGGCGAGCGCCTCCGGGGTCTCGGCGCAGTGGATGAGCTCCCGGACGGCGGCGAGGCGCAGGGTCGGCGCGGAGCCGTCCGCCGTGCGCGCGAGGATCTCCCGGCAGGCGCCGGCGAGCGCCGCCACGACCGGCGGACGCGCGGCGGGCGGCGTGTAGCGGTCGGCGACCCGCCGCCGGCCGAAGGCGAGCATGGCCTCGACCACACTGACGTCCGGTTCGGCGGGCAGATGGGCTTCGACCAGGGCCAGGAACTCGGCGGCGGGCAGCTCGCCGTCCCGCACCATGTCGCGCGCGGTGTCCCAGATGACGGCGCGGGTGAGGCCGTCGTCGATCGTGCTCAGGGCCTCGGCGGCCGCCTGCCGGGACCGCTCGTCCAGCCGGAGCTTGGCGTAGCTGAGGTCGCCCTCGTCCAGCACGATGAGGTCGGGCCGGGCCGTCCCGGCCAGGCGCTCCAGCGGCACGCGGGCGGTGCCGTCCGCCTCCGCGTCCGCGGGCAGGTCGATCGGGAAGCGTTCCCGCGGCGTCAGCCGCCGGCCGCCCTCGGCGCGGTCGACCAGGTCGTACGTCGCGGCCGTGATCCGGTGCGGGCGCAGCGCGGACGGATCCCCTGGCGTCCCCGTGTGGACGACGGTCGCGGACGTCAGCGTGCCGTCCGCCTCGGTGAGCTCCAGGCGGAGCGTGTCCACCCCGCTCGTGCGCAGCCAGCGTTCGGCCCAGCCGTGCACGTCCCGGCCGCTCGCGGCGGTGAGGGCGTCCAGCAGGTCGGCCATGGCCGCGTTGCCGAACCGGTGCTCGGCGAAGTGGGCGTTGATCCCGGCGAAGAACGCGTCGGGACCGAGCCAGGCGACCAGTTGCCGCAGCACGGACGCGCCCTTGGAGTAGGAGATCCCGTCGAAGTTGGTCTGCGCGGCGGCGGTGTCGTCGATGCCCTCGGCCGCGACGGGATGCGTCGAGCGGCGCTGGTCGGCGTCGTAGCCGCCGGGCTTGCGGGCGATCGTGAAGCCGGTCCAGGCGGTGGTGAAGCGGGTCGTCTCGGTCACGACCTGGTAGCCCATGTACTCGGCGAACGACTCGTTGAGCCACAGGTCGTCCCACCAGCGCATCGTGACGAGGTTCCCGAACCACATGTGCGCCATCTCGTGTGCGATGACGATGGCGCGGGTCTCCCGCTCGGCGTCGGTGACGGCGGAGCGGAAGAGGAACTCGTCGCGGAAGGTGACGCAGCCGGGGTTCTCCATCGCGCCGAAGTTCAGTTCGGGCACGAAGACCTGGTCGTACTTCCCGAACGGGTACCGGTCCGCGAACAGCTCGTGGTACCGGTCCAGGGAGCGCCGGGTGAGCTCGAGGATCTCCTCGGCGTCCAGGTACGGGGCCAGAGAGCGCCGGCAGTGGACGCCGAGCGGGATCCCGTCGTGCTCGGCGTGGACCGAGTGGAGGGGGCCGCCGACGACGGCGGCGAGGTAGGTGCTGATCGGCACGGTCGGGGCGAAGCGCCAGCGGCCCTCCTCGTCCTTCGCGCCCGCGCCGTTGCTCAGCACCGTCCAGTGCGGCGGAGCGGTGACGGCGAACTCGATCGGCGCCTTCAGGTCGGGCTGGTCGAAGCAGGCGAACAGCCGCGGGGCGTCGTCCGGAGCGCACTGGGACGCGACGTACGCCTCGCCGTCGGCCGGGTCGGTGAACCGGTGCAGGCCCTCGCCGGTCCGGGAGTACGGCATGTCGGCCTCGACGCGCAGCTCATTGTCGGCCGCCAGGCCGGTCAGCGGCAGCCGGCCGTCCCGCAGGGACGCCGGATCGAGCTCCCGCCCGTTCAGCAGGGCCCGGTGCAGGCGCGCGGGCCGTACCTCGACGAAGGTCTCGCTGCCGGGCTCCGCGCCGAACCGGACGACGGTGTCGGAGCGGAACACCTCGTCCCCACGCGTCAGATCGAGGTGGATCGAGTAGGCGCGGACGTCCAGCAGACGAGCGCGCGCCTGCGCCTCCGCGCGGGTTAGAGCCGACATGCGGCAATAGTGCCGTATCGCGGCGGTAGGCGGGTCACCGGAGATCCTCCGAGGCGCTTCCGGAACCCGCCGCCGACGGCGGTGGCCAGGCCATGATCCCCGCGAGGAGAGCGGCCCGGTCGGCGAGACCGGCCACGCTGATCGCCTCGTCCGCGGCGTGCGCGCCCCGGCCCGGCGGGCCGAACCCGTCCAGCGTGGGCAGCCCGCGCGACCCGGGCAGGTTCGTGTCCCCGGCACCGGCGGCGGGCCGGCCGGTGATCCGCTGGCCCAGCAGCCCCCCGAGGCCGGCGATGTGGTCGAGCAGCGGATCCACGGACCGCTCCGGCCAGGTCGGCCGCGCGGACAGCACGGAGGCCTCGACGACGGCGCCCGCCCGTACGGGGCGCAGCGCGGCCAGGGCGTCCAGCACCGTACGCTCGGCGTCCGCAGAGGCGAACCGCAGGCCGATCTCGGCGGACGCCTCGCCGGCGATGACGTTGGCGCGCCGGCCGCCCTCGATCCGCCCGACGTTGCAGAGGGTGGTGCCGTCGGCCGGCACGACGCCGCGGACCACGGCGAGCTGGTCGATGAGCTCGTCGATGGCGGACACGCCCTTGCCGGGGTCGAGCGCGGCGTGTGCCTCGCGGCCCTGGACGCCGAGCCGGACGCGGACGCTGCCCCGGCGCGCGTTCTTCAGCGCGCCGTCCGGGTGCGGCGACTCCAGGCCGAGGACGGCCACCGCGCCGTCGAGGTGACGTTCGACGGCGGCGCGTCCCGTGGGACTGCCGACCTCCTCGTCGGCGACGACGACCAGGCGCACCTGCCGGGCGGGCGCCGTCCCGGCGGCCCGCAGCGCGCGCAGCGCCATCTCGGCGGCGACCAGGCCGCCCTTCATGTCGTACGTTCCGGGCCCGGTGATCGTCGTGCCGTCGTCGGTGTACGGCATGGTGTCGAGCCGCCCCACCGGCCAGACGGTGTCGTAGTGGCCGACGAGGAGCAGGTGCGGGCCCTCCTCCGGGCCGAACCGCGACACCAGGTGCTCGCCCTCGCGGGCCACGGTGCCGCCGGCCTCCCGGTGGCCGGCCTCGATCAGCCCGGCGCAGCGGGCCAGCGCGGCGGAGTCGCCGGACGGCGACTCCGCCAGCGCGTACTCCCGGAGCCGCCGGCGCCCGAAGTCGAGCAGCCGGGCGGTCTCGTCGGCCAGGGCGGTGGCCAGGTCGGGGGTCATCTCACCTCCCGTGAGCGGCCCGTCGATAATGGATGAAGTCAGGAAGCCGCAGGTGGCAGCCCTGCACTGAGCGTACCCGTGAGCAGATCGTGCAGCCCCTCTCGCCGCAGTTGACGGTGCGGCCGCTCACCACCTCCGCCGAGATGCGGGCCGGGGTGGAGGTGTACCGCGCCGCCTTCGCGCTGACTCCCACGGACCCGGCCGTCAGCCCCCGCCTGCTCGCCGCGCTGCAGCGCAACGCCGGCTCGGTGATCGGCGCCTTCGCCGGGGACGAACTGGTCGGGTTCACGTACGGCTTCCTGGGCTCGGAGGGCGGGACCGTCTACCACTACTCGCAGGTGGCGGCGGTCCGGCCGGACTGGCAGCGGCGCGGCGTGGGACGGGCGCTCAAGTTCAGCCAGCGCGACTACGTCCTGTCCGGCGGCGTCACCCGGATGCGCTGGGCGTTCGACCCGGTCCGCACCCACAACGCCCACTTCAACCTCGACGTCCTCGGCGCGACGGGCCGCTGGTTCGAACGGGATTTCTACGGCGTCGAGGACATCGGACGTGATCCGGGCATGCGCACCGACCGGCTGATCGTCGAGTGGGACCTGCTCCGGCCGGCCGGGCCGCCCGCCCCGACGCCCGCGGACACCGGCTGGGGAGAGGCCCGCCAGGAGGGCGAGGACGTGCTGCTGGGCGCGCCCCGTGACTGGGACGCCCTGGTCGCCCGGGACCGCGAAACGTCGTTGCGGGTCCGCGACGACCTCGCCGCCGAACTGCGGCGGTTGATCGACGAGGGCTACGTCGCGACCTCCTGCAACACGTGCACGGCGGACACGGCGGTCTACCGGTTCCGGCCCGCGGGCCGGGCGCGGCCGGACGGCCCGGAGGGAAGGTGAGGCATCGTGCCGAAGGTGTCGAAGATCGAGGTGTTCCGGGTGAGCCTGCCGCTCGTGCGCGTCTTCGAGACCAGCTCACACCGCAAGGCGTACCTGGAGCACATCCTCGTCCGGGTGGAGGACGGTGACGGAGCGGTCGGGTGGGGGGAGATCGCGTCGCCGAGCGACCCGTACTACTGCCCGGAGACCGTGGAGGACTGCCTGCTCATGGTCGACCGGTACCTCGCGCCCGCCCTCCTCTCCGCGGACTGGGCGCACCCCGCCGACGTCGGCGCGGCCTGGGCGCGGATCCGCGGCCACGAGTTCGCCAAGGCGGGCGTGGAGATGGCCTGCTGGGACCTGTGGTGCCGGGCGACGGACCTGCCGCTGGCGCGGGCGCTCGGCGGGACCAGGCCGGAGATCGAGGCGGGCGTCAGCCTCGGCATCGAGCGGACGGTCGACGACCTGCTGGCCCAGGTCGACCGGTACGCCGCCGAGGGCTACCGCAGGATCAAACTGAAGATCGCGCCGGGATGGGACGTCGAACCCGTGCGCGCGGTCCGCACGGCACGGCCCGGACTGCCCCTGCACGTCGACGCCAACGGCGCGTACACCGAGGGCCAGAGCGCGGTGTTCACCGAACTCGACGACTTCGGCCTGACGATGATCGAACAGCCGTACGCCCCCGGCGCGCTCGCCGCGCACGCCCGGCTGCAGGCCCGGATCGCCACCCCGCTGTGCCTGGACGAGTCGGTGGAGGACCTGGACCGGCTCGACACGGCGATCACCCTCGAGGCCGGCCGGATCCTCAACATCAAGGTCTCGCGGATGGGCGGGCTCGCGCCGGCCCGCGCCGCGCACGACCGCGCCGTCGCGGCCGGCTGGCAGGTCTGGTGCGGCGGCATGCACGAGTTCGGTATCGGGCGCGCCGCCAACGTCGCGATCGCGTCGCTGCCCGGGTTCACCCTGCCGAGCGACGTGTCCGGCTCGGACAAGTACTACGAGCGCGACGTCGTCGAGCCGCCGATCCGGGCCGCCGACGGGCTCGTCCCGGTGCCGCCGGGCCCCGGCCTGGGCCATGAGGTGGACGAGGATCTCGTGCGCCGTCTCGCGTCCGCCGTAATGGCATGGTGAAACGTTGTTAAATTCTCTCTCCACGGGGGATCGACCCGTCGGATCACGCACGGGAGGTTTCTGGTGGACTTCGACGACGATGCCGGGCTCGACGCGTCCCAGGTCGAGGACGCCCGGGGGATGCCTTTCGGCGGCATGGCCATCGGCGGTGGCGCGATCGGCCTGATCGCCCTGGTCGCCGCCGTGCTCTTCGGGGTCAACCCGGGCAACATCCTCGGTGGCGGCGGCGGCAGCGGCAGCGCGCCGCCCGCGGGCAGCCTGTCGTCGAAGTGCCGTACGGGCGCCGACGCCGACCAGTCCGACGACTGCCGGATCGTCGGCGTCGTCAACAGCGTCCAGGCGTACTGGAAGAAGGAGTTCACCGACCGGGACAAGACCTACACGGTGGCGCGCACCCGGCTGTTCAGCGGCTCGACGGCCACGGCGTGCGGCACCGCCAGCTCGGCGGTCGGCCCCTTCTACTGCCCCGGCGACAAGCGGGTCTACCTCGACCTGGGCTTCTTCCAGGAACTGCACGACAAGTTCGGGGCCAAGGGCGGGCCCTTCGCGCAGGCGTACGTCGTCGCGCACGAGTACGGCCACCACGTGCAGGACCTGCTCGGCACCATGGACCGGGTCGGGAACGACCGTCAGGGCGCGACCAGCGCCTCGGTCCGCCTGGAGCTGCAGGCGGACTGTTACGCCGGCGTGTGGGCCAAGCACGCCGTGCAGACCGGCTTCTTCAGCAAGCCGTTCACCGACGGCGACATCGCCGAGGCCCTCGACGCCGCCGGGGCGGTCGGCGACGACCGCATCCAGCAGCGGGCGCGGGGACGGGTCGACCCGGAGAGCTTCACCCACGGCACGGCCGCGCAGCGCCGGCACTGGTTCTCCACCGGGTACGACACCGGCGAGCCGCCGCGCTGCAACACCTTCTCCGGAAGCATCTGAGACCTTAAGCGCCACCTGGGCACCCCGACCACGTGAGCCCCGGCACCGGCCGGGGCTCACGGCGTTCTCGCGGATCTTCGCCATCTCCGGACCCGGGTGGCGGGCCGCCGCAAGGGTGCCGATGATGGAGAGAAGCCGCCGGCTCCTTCTAGAGAGGACGTTCACGTGCCGCAGGATCCGCCCGAGGAAGAGCACGCCCGTCTGTCGCTGCCGCAGCTTCGCCTGGACGATCTCCTCGGCGAGCTGCAGTCCCGGCTGGACGCCGTCCTGGCCACGCGGGACCGGGTGCACTCGCTGCTCGAGGCGGTCGTGTCGATCGGCAGTGACCTGGAGCTGGAGACGGTCCTGCGCCGCATCGTCGAGGCCGCGACCACGCTCGTGGAGGCCCGGTACGGCGCGCTCGGCGTCATCGGCGACGGCGGCCGGCTCGTGCAGTTCATCACCGTCGGGGTCGGTGAGGAGGAGATCGCCGAGATCGGCCACTGGCCCCACGGCGAGGGCATCCTCGGCCTGCTGATCAAGGAGCCGCATCCCCTGCGGCTGCCGGACCTGGCCGCGCACCCGGAGTCAGCCGGATTCCCGGCCGGCCATCCGCCGATGCGCCGCTTCCTGGGCGTGCCGATCCGGGTCCGCGAGGAGATCTTCGGCAACCTGTACCTCACCGAGAAGGCCGGCGGCGGGGAGTTCGACGAGGACGACGAGAGTGTCGTGACCGCGCTCGCCACCGCGGCCGGCGTCGCGATCGAGAACGCCCGGCTCTACCAGGAGGCCCGGCGCCGGGAGCGGTGGCTGCAGGCGTCGGCGGAGGTGTCGACGACGCTGCTGTCCGGCACGGAGGCCGGCGACGTGATCGAGCTGGTGGCCGAGCGCGCCCGCGAGATCTGCGACGCGGACATGGCCATGGTGGCGCTCGTCGCGGGCGGCGAACTGGTCGTCGAGACGGTCGCCGGTGAGCACGCCGAGGAGCTGCACGGTCTCCGGGTGCCCATCGAAGAGTCCCTGGCCGGCGGGGTGTTCCGCAGCGGTGAGCCGCTCGTGCTCGCCGACGCGAGCGGCGCGGAGCGCCGCGTCGGCGTCCCCGAGGCGGTGCCGGTCGGCCCGGCGCTCATCGTGCCGCTGGGCGTGGGCAGCGGCGCCCGGGGGGTGCTGTCCGTGGCGAACGCCCCCGGCAAGCCGGTCTTCGGGGAACCGGTGCGCCGGCTGCTGGAGCCGTTCGCGGCCCAGGCCGCCGTCGGGCTGGAGCTGGCGGGCCGCCGCCGGGACGCGGAGCGTCTCGTCGTCCTGGAGGACCGCGACCGGATCGCCAAGGACCTGCACGACACGGTCATCCAGCGGCTGTTCGCGACCGCCATGACGCTGATGAGCGCCATCAAGATCACCGAGAAGCCGGAGGTCGCCCACCGCGTACAGCGGGCGGTCGACGACCTCGACAACACGATCCGGCAGATCCGCTCGACGATCTTCGCGTTGCAGAGCACGATGGAGCAGACCCTCCGGACGCGCGTGCACGGCATCATCGACAGCGCCGCCGAGACCCTGGGCTTCGCCCCCGCCGTCCGGCTGGACGGCCTGCTGGACATCGTGGTCGACGAGGCGACGGGGGACCAGGCCATCGCGGTCCTGCAGGAGGCCCTGTCCAACGCCGCGCGGCATTCCAGGGCCCGGCACGTCGGCGTCTCCCTGATGGTGGGGGACGAACTCGTGCTGCGCGTCGAGGACGACGGCGTCGGCGTCCCCGAGGACGGCCGCCGCAGCGGCCTGCGGAACATGGCCGAACGCGCCCAGGCCCTCGGCGGCACCTTCGAGATCCGCTCCCGTGACGGCGGCGGCACCGTCCTGGACTGGTGCGTCCCCCCGGCGGCGCACCGGTAGGCGGCCCTCGCCGGCCGGCGACGCGGCCGGGCGCGGCACCTCGCCGGCCGGAACTTCGCGGAAAGTAGTCGCGGAACCACAACGGGCTGCGATCATGGTCGGCACGGGACACCCGGACAGGGGAGCGGACCCGACTCGTCGGAAAGGACAACTGAATGCCGCGTACTCTCCGTGCCGCCGGCTGCGTCATCGCCCTGGCGGGCGCGACGCTGGCGGCCGCCCCCGCACCGGCGCGGGCCGCCGATCCGCTGCCCCCGGGACACTGGTCGACCACCTGGCAGGACGACTTCGACGGCTCCGCGCTGGACGGGTCGAAGTGGACCACCTGGAGCGCGTCGTACTCCGACGCCTGCCGGGGGAACAAGCCCGATCACAAGCTCGAGTACAACCTGCCCGGAAACCTGTCCGTGGGGAACGGCCGGCTGACGATCACGGCGCGGCGGCAGGCGCACACCTCGCCGGACGGCACGTCGTACGACTGGACGTCGGGTCTCATCGCGACCGGGGACTCGTGCGGCCACGGTCCCTCGGCGGGCGCCTTCGTCAAGCAGGGGGACTACATCCAGATCCACACCAGGCTCCCGGGCCGGCTCGGCACGTGGCCGGCGTTCTGGACCTGGAACGCGGGCGGCAACGAGGTGGACGTCTTCGAGTACCACCCGGACCACGCCGGGCTGCTGGAGCTGACCAACCACACCGGAGGCGGCGCCGCCAAGTACTACGAGACCGGGTCCGACGTGTCGGCCGGCTGGCACCACCTCGGCGCCTACCTCGGCGCGTCGAGCGTGGACTGGTACTACGACGGCAGGCTCGTCTACTCCGACGGGCGCGGCTTCGCCAGTGACGGCGCGTACCTGATCGTGGACCTGGCCGTCGCCGACGGGGCCTACCACGACGCGCCGCCCCCGGACGTGGACTCGGCTCAGATGCTGGTGGACTCGGTGAAGGTGTTCCACCGCTCCTGACCTCCGCGTTTCCCGCCGGCCCGGCCGTCCGGGCCGTGGCCGGCGGCCGATCCGGTGCGGCGCGCCGTGTAACGATCGGGTGAACCGATGGCTCGGCTCCGTGATCTCGGGGTTCCGAACGGGTATCTCCGTAACGATCTTTGGCCGACTTCTTTGACAAAGGGCGTTACATGGCGACAACCCTCCCTTCGTTCCCCGCCGCGGACGAAAGGCCACTCGACACATGCCTTCGACTCCGGGAGATCGCTCCCGTGGTCGAGGTGGAGTTCCCCGGAGGCGTGGCCGCCTACCTGGCCCTGACCCACGACGCCGTACGGGAGATCCTCGCCGGGGACAACAAGACCTTCCTCCGGGAGCCGGAGCACTGGCCCGCCCTGTACGACGGAACGATCCCCGAGGACTGGCCGCTGCGCGCCATCGTCCAGGGCGGTCACCTGTCGACCAAGGACGGCGGCGACCACCGGCGCCTGCGCGGCATGGTCGGCAAGGCGTTCACTCCGGCACGGGTGCAGGCGCTGGAGCCGCGGATCCAGCAGATCGTCGACAGCCTGCTGGACGACGTCGCGGCCGCCGGTGACGGCGTCGACCTGGTCCCCACCTTCACCGAGGCGCTGCCGATGTGGGTGATCTGCGAGCTGTTCGGCATACCGGCCGACGAGCGGCACCGGCTACGGGACTGGACCGCCACGTTGCTGGCGCACACCACCCCGCCGGACGTGGCGTTCGCGACCCAGAACAGCCTGCAGGCCTACCTGCACGAACTGGTGGTGCGCAAGCAGCGGGAGCCGGGTGACGACCTCACCTCCGGCCTGGTCCAGGTCCGTGACGAGGGCGACAGGCTCACGACCGAGGAACTGGTCGGCCTGCTGTGGCTGATGCTGGTCGCCGGCCACGAGACCACCGTCCACCTCCTCGGGCACGCCATCGTGGCGCTCGCGCAGAACCCCGACCAGCTCGCGCTGGCCAAGGCCGGGGACCGGTGGTCCGACGTGGTCGACGAGACGCTGCGCTACCGCCACTCGGTCATGATGACCAGCTACCGGTTCACCGCGGAGGACGTGACCATCGCCGGGGTGGACATCCCCAAGGGCAAGGCGGTCGGCGTGGTCTATCAGGCGGCCGGCCTCGACCCGGAGGAGTACGGCGAGACCGCGTACCGGTTCGACCTCACCCGGGAGCAGAAGGCCGGGCACCTCGGGTTCGGGCACGGCCCGCGGTACTGCATCGGCGCGCCGCTGGCCCGGCTGGAGAGCCGGCTGGCGCTCGCCTCGCTCTACCGGCGGTTCCCGGAGCTCGGCCTGACGATCGACCCGGACGCCATTCCGTACTCGCCGTCCTTCTTCACGATCGGCCCGCTGTCCCTGCCGGTCACCCTGGGCACCGTCGACCGCTGACACCCCTCACCCGGCCCGGACCGGCGCCGCCCCTTCGCATGCGAAGGGGCGGCGCCGACGGTGTAACGATCTGCCGTCGGGGCAGCCCACGGTTCATGGTCGAAGTCGACGCGGTCGTGGTCGGCGCGGGTCCGAACGGCCTGACGGCGGCGGTCACGCTCGCCCGCGCCGGGCTGACCGTGCGGGTGTACGAGGCGGCGGCGGAGGTCGGCGGGGGGACGCGAACCGAGGAGCTGACCCTGCCGGGGTTCCGGCACGACGTCTGCTCCGCAGTCCATCCGCTCGGCGCCGGATCGCCCGCCTTCCGCGCGCTGCCGCTGGAGCGCCACGGCGTCACCTGGGTCGAGCCGCCCATCCCGCTCGCCCATCCCTTCCCCGACGGGTCGGCCGCGATCCTCGCCCGGTCCGTCGAGGAGACCTCGGTCGTCCTCGGGCGGGACGGCCCGGCCTACCGCGCCCTGATCGGGCCGTTCCTGGACCGCTGGGCGGACCTCGCGCCCGACGTGCTGCGCGCCCCGCTCGACGGCCTGCCCGCCCACCCGATGCTGCTCGCCCGGTTCGGCGTCCGGGCCGCCGCGCCCGCCGCGCTGCTGGCCCGGCTGTTCCGGGGCGAACACGCCCGCGGCCTGCTCGCGGGACTGGCCGCGCACGCCATCGCGCCGCTCAGCACGCCCGCGACCGGGGGGATCGCGCTGCTGTTCGCCCTCGCGGCCCATGAGGTCGGCTGGCCGTTCCCGGCCGGCGGCTCGCAGGCGATCGCCGACGCGCTGGCGGACCACCTGCGCTCCCTCGGCGGCCGGATCGAGACGGGACGACACGTACGGAATCTCGACGAGCTGCCCTCCGCCCGCGCGTACCTGTGCGACGTCATGCCCGAGCACCTGGCCGCCCTCGCCGGCCCCCGGCTGCCGGACGGGTTCGCCGACCGGCTGCGCCGGTACCGGCACGGCCCGGCCGCCTTCAAGGTCGACTACGCGCTGTCCGGTCCCGTGCCGTGGCGGGCCGAGGCCTGCCGGCGGGCCGGCACCGTACACCTCGGCCCGTCGTTCGCGGAGATCGGCACGGCGCTGCGCACCGCGTACGAGGGCGCGGCGCCGGACCGTCCGTTCCTCATCGTCGCCCAGCCGAGCCTGTCCGATCCGTCCCGCGCCCCGGCCGGCTCGCACGTCCTGTGGGTCTACGGGCACGTGCCCCGCGACTGGCCGGGCGACCTGACCGGCGCGATCGAGCGGCAGATCGAACGGTTCGCCCCGGGCTTCACGGACCTGGTGCTCGCCCGCGCGGTGTCGGGACCGGCCGTGATCGAGGCGCGCAACCCGAACAACGTCGGCGGTGACATCGCCGGCGGGGCGTGCGACCACCTGCGGTTGCTGTTCCGGCCCACCATGGCCCGGGTTCCGTACGCCACGCCGAACCCGGGCATCTACCTCTGCTCCTCCGCGACCCCGCCGGGCCCGGGCGTGCACGGCATGTGCGGGCACCACGCCGCCCTCGTCGCCCTGCGCCGCGTCTTCCGGCTCTCCGGAGAGGAGGTGCGGCGGCCGTGCGATGGCTCACGGACCCCGGGTACTGGCCGGGCCGGCTGATCTTCCAGCGGGGCCTCGCCGCGATCTACCTCATCGCGTTCCTCTGCGCGGTCGGTCAGTTCCGCGCGCTGGCCGGGGAGCGGGGGCTGACCCCGGTGCCGGCGTACCTGCGAAGGGTGTCGTTCCGGCGGGCGCCGAGCCTCTTCCACCTCCACTACTCGGACCGGTTCCTCGGAACCGTCGCCTGGACCGGCACCGCCGTGTCGGCCGCCGTCCTGGCGGGACTCGCCGACGCGGTGCCGCTGTGGGCGTCGATGGTGCTCTGGGCGCTCCTGTGGCTGCTGTACCTGTCGATCGTCAACGTCGGGCAGGTCTGGTACGGCTTCGGCTGGGAGTCGCTGCTGTGCGAGGCGGGCTTCCTGACGATCTTCCTCGGCAACGCGCGCACCGCGCCGCCGGTGCTGATCCTGTGGCTGCTGCGCTGGCTGCTGTTCCGCCTGGAGTTCGGCGCCGGCCTGATCAAGCTGCGCGGCGACCCGTGCTGGCGCGACCTGACGTGCCTGTACTACCACCACGAGACCCAGCCGATGCCGAACCCGCTCAGCTGGTACTTCCACCGGCTGCCCAAGCCGCTGCACCGCGTCGAGGTGGGGGCCAACCACTTCACCCAGCTGATCGTGCCGTTCGGGCTGTTCGCGCCGCAGCCGTACGCCACGGTCGCGGCCGCGATCGTCATCGTCACCCAGCTGTGGCTGATCGTCTCCGGCAACTTCGCCTGGCTGAACTGGATCACCGCGATCCTGGCGACCTCCGTCGTCGACTGGCGGGCGCTCGGCCTGCCGGTGTCCTCCGGGCCCACCGGCGACCCGGCGTGGCACCAGGCGCTGGTCATCGCGGTCACCGTGCTGGTCGTCGTGCTCAGCTACTGGCCGGTCGCCAACCTCGTCTCCCGGCGGCAACGGATGAACGCCAGCTTCAACCCGCTGCACCTGGTGAACTCCTACGGCGCGTTCGGCAGCATCACCAGGACCCGGTACGAGGTCGTCATCGAGGGCACCGCGGACCCCGACCCCGGTCCGGACAGCGAGTGGCGGGAGTACGAGTTCAAGGGCAAGCCGGGCGACCCTCGGCGGCGGCCGCCGCAGTTCGCGCCCTACCACCTCCGCCTCGACTGGCTGATGTGGTTCGCCGGGCTGTCCTCCCTGTACGCGGAGCCGTGGATCGTCCCCCTCGCCGAGAAGCTGCTGATGGGCGACCGTGCGACGCTCCGGCTGCTCCGGCACGATCCCTTCCCGGACACCCCGCCCGCCGTCGTCCGCGCCCGCCTCTACCGCTACCGCTTCACCACCTGGCACGAACGCCGCGAGACCGGCCGGTGGTGGGACCGCCGGCTCGTACGTGACTACCTCCCCCCGATCGGCCTGCGCTCCACCGTCGGCGTTACCCGCTGAAGGCCGGGCTCAGCGCGTTCGACGACCCATTTGGCGACTTCCGTACGGCTGTTGAATCCGAGTCTGCGGAGGATGGCACTCACGTGCGACTGCACCGTGCGCGGGCTGAGGAACAGGGCCGCAGCGATCTGTTTATCGGTCTTTCCTTCGGCGATCAGTCCGGCCACGGCCTGCTGTTTCTCGCTGAGCGGCGGCTTGACGGCTCTCGGTGGTGGCGGGGCGTCGGCCTGCGGCGCGGAGGGCTGGCCGAGCGCGAGGTCGACGACGGTGTCGACGTCCATCTCCATGCCGTAGCCCTCGGTGACCTGATAGTCCTCGTGGAGGGCCGTACGCGCCTGATCGACACAGGCCGCGCGCGCTTGTGCCCAAGGGCGCAGACGGCTGATCGCCACGCCCAGCGTGTGCTGCATCTTCTGCGCCGCGCCGAGGAGCAGGGCGGCTTCCTCGAAATGGTGACGGGCGGCTGCGCACCAGGCCAGCGACTCCACGCACCATGTCGACCCCCATCGGTCGCCCATGTCCCACTGCGCGCGCAGCGCGGATCTGAACATCGCGACGGCGGCCTGCGGGCTTCCGTGGCGGAGTTCCGTCACGGCACGGGCCCACTGCGCCCAGGTGACCGCCCATGGCGCGCCATGGGCACGTGTATCGGCCAGATGCCGCTCGGTGATGGCCAGGGCGTCCGCCTCGGGTGCCATGAACGCGGCCGCGAGGGCATGGAACATCTCTGCCAGGGGAACGGCGCCGGGATCATCCGCGGCGGCCAGGTCGTCCCGTGCCTTGGCGAATAGTCCGAGTGCGGCGGGGTCACCGCGTACGAACAGGTCCGCCGCACCGGTGAAGAAGGTGAGGCCGGCCAGCGCGACCTCCGTCTCATGCCCATGGGTCACTCGCGCCGCCAGTACTCGGCAGCGTTCGAGGAGGTCCTCGGCGCAGGCCTGATCGCCCAGGCACAGCGCGATCCAGCCCGCCTTGGTGAGTACGGTCAGCCGGAGCGGATCGGAGGCGTTGGTGCGCACCAGGGCCTCATCGGCGCGCAGCAACGCCCGCAGCCCTTCGCCCAGCGATCCGCCGAAGAACCACAGGCGAAGGGTCGCCAACGCTATCGCGATCCTGGCCCCGTCCTCGGCCTCCTCGAGCGTCGTGGCCGTGGCACATCGATCGAGAACGGCCCGGTAATTGGGCAGGTCCTGGCCGGCCTCCCACAGGTATCGCGTCTCGTCCGGTCCGTACCAATGCCGACCGCAGTGGTCGGCCCGGCGCAGGAAGTGCGCCCTGAGCCTGCGGTACGCCGCCGATTCGTCGCCGGTCTCGCGTACGAGCCGATCCGGCGGAGAGACGGGCTCGTGCTTCTCTCCGGAGGACAGCCGAGCCTGCCCGTATTCGCGCACCGTCGAGAGCATGGCGTACCGCGTGGGAACCGAGTCGGTATCGGCCGTGACGATGTTCTTGCTGACCAGTCCCCCCAGGATCATCGGCACCCGGTCGGCGTCGAGCGCGTGATCGGAGGCGACGGCCACCGCGGCGTCCGCGGTGAAGCTGCCCGCGAACACGGCCAGCCGGGTCCACAGCAACTGCTCATCTCGAGAACACAACTGGTAGCTCCACTCGAAGCTGTCCCAGAGGGTCCGGTGATGGGCCAGAGCACCCGCTTCCTTCATCGAGGTTCTGAACCGGAAGGTCGACAGCAGTGACACGATGTCGGGCAGTGACATCACGCGGACGAGAGGGGCTGCGAGCTCGATCGCCAGCGGGATGCCGTCCAGCATCTTCGTGAGGCGCGCCACGTAGGCGGCGTTCTCCGTCGTGATCGTGAAGTCTGCCCGTGCGGCACCGGCTCTCGCTTCGAAGAGCCGCATCGCCTCGTACTCGGATGCCACGGCGTGCTCGGGATCGGCGGGCACGCTCAGCGGCGGGACGTCCAGCAGGTGCTCACCCTCGCATCGCAAGGGGGCCCGGCTGGTCGCCACGATCCGGAGTTCAGGACATCCGTGCAGGAGACGGACCACAAGAGGTGCGATCGCCTGGATGAGGTGCTCGCAGTTGTCCAGCACCAGCAGGAGCGCTCGCCCGGCCAGCACCCTGATCAGGACATCACCGGCCTCGCGTACCGACACGTCGTCGATGGGCAGTGCGCCGACGATCGCCCCGCCGACCGAGGACGAGTCGACGATGGAGGCGAGATCCACCCACCACACGCCGTCGGGATAGGCCCGCCGTGCGCTGTTCGCCAGCCGCATTGCGAGCCGGGTCTTCCCCGTTCCGCCGGCGCCGGTCAGGGAGAGGAGCCGTAGCTGAGGGTCGGCCAGTCTGGCCTTCGCGGTGGAGAGGAGTTCTCTCCGCCCGATGAAACCGTTCAACTCGGCTGGAATGTAGCCGCCACGCCATCTGTTCTCGGTCCGCTCCGCCACCGACACCGTCCGCATCCGGTCTCTGCCCGACAGCGACCCTGTCACGGTCCATGTCAGGTCGGGTGCCATCGTAGTGATCTCGGTAACGCCTCGACACCTGAATCGGCCCTGCCGGGCCTCCGTCGGCGGTACCGGCCGTCGGCCGACCCGCCGTTCCGTGCGGAACTCGGTACGAGTACGGATGCCGGGAGGACCCTCGTGATCACATCCTGTCCGCGTGCATCCAGCTTCGCCGCGACTCCGGCACGACGATCGGCCGCTCCCGGCAGGCCGTCCACGGGTGACGTCCGCGACGGCGTCGATAGCCCGAGTGATCGACTGTCTGCTGGATGGCAAGGACAACTTCAAGGTCGACCGGGAACGCGCACGAGAAGCCGTCCGGGCCGACCCGGCGATACGGCAGATCGCCATCGAGGATCGCCGCTTCACACGACGCGTCGTTCGCCACCTCGTGAGTGAGTGCGGCATCGAGCAGTTCGTCCAGATCGGGGTGGGGTTTCCGGCGGCCGAGAACGTCCATCAGGTCGCACAAGGCGTCGCCCCGAACGCCCGAGTGGTCTATGTGGACAATGACCCCATCGTCATCGCTCACGGGCAGGCGCTGCTGACCGAGAACGACCACATCAAGGTCATCGGCGCCGACCTGCGCGATCCCGGCGGACTTCTTGGCCACCCGGAACTCATGCAGCTCATAGACCTGCGTGAGCCGGTCGCGATACTGCTTACCTCGGTTCTGCACTTCATATCCGACGACGATCGGCCGGATGAAGTCATGGACACGATCCGCGCCGCGTTGGCGCCCGGTAGCTATCTCGCCATTTCACACGCATGCTCGGACATTCATCCAGACAAGGTGAACGGTGTAATGAACGCCTATCGAGGCGCGAATCCTTCGGCCACGGCGCGCGGCAGGGAACCGATAACGCGTTTCTTCGGTGACTTCGACGTCATATCTCCAGGAGTGGTGTGGATACCGGCCTGGAACCCAGAGGGTCCGGTGGACCCCACCGCGGCGGAGCGTATTTGGCACATCGGTGGCATAGCCCGGAAGTCTGCTGATTCATGAGCAATAAATCATCTCGTCGTTTCCGGGAACTCGGCACTTCACAGCCGCCGGCCGACAGCAGGGTCATTCTGCGGCGTGCCGTCGTGATGGGTGGCAGCATCGCCGGCCTGCTCGCGGCACGGGTCCTCAGCGAGCACGCCGCCGAAGTGGTGATCATCGAACGGGACGACCTGACGGCTGAGGACGAGAGGCGGCCGGGGGTGCCCCAGGGCGCGCAGGTCCATGTGCTGCTGGACGGCGGCCGTGTACAACTCGATCGCTGGTTTCCCGGATTCTCCGATGATCTGGTGGCGGCGGGCGCCGTGCACTCCCGGGACGACGCCATTCGCATGTATGTCAACGGCGCCGCCAAGGTGCCCGTGGCCAATGAGATCATCAGCGCCAGCCGCCCGTTCCTGGAACGCCAGGTTCGCGCCAGAACCCTTTCCCTGCCGAATGTCCACTCCGTGCAGGCGCAAACGCGCGACGTGATTTTCTCTGGGGACCGCGTCTCGGGCGTGCGGTGCACTCTCGCCGGCGAGCCCGCCGACAAGGTCAGGACCATGGCCGCCGACCTGGTGGTCGACGCGATGGGTCGATCGAGCCGGCTGAGCGACTGGCTGGAGCGGGCCGGCCTGCCGCGTCCGGCCATGCGGCGCATCGGCATCGATCTCAACTACGCCACCGCCGAATTCCGCCGAGGTGAAGGATCTCCAGGGGCGACCACCGTGCAGGCAATCGTTCTGCCACAGAACGGGCGTCGCGCCGGGACGAGTGTGCTGACCGCGGTCGAAGAAGACCGCTGGGCCATCTTGTTGTCGGGATTCGCAGCCGACCGCCCGACGCGGGACCCCGACGACTTCCGGGAGCGTTGCCGGCGACTGCCGCCGATGTTCGCGGAGGTGGCGGACACATGCCAGATGATCGCCCCGGTGACGACCTACCGGCAGGCCGACTCCCGGCGACGTGATTTCCATCTGATGAGTCACCTCCCCGCCGGCCTGCTCGCTGTGGGGGACGCCGTGGCGTCCTTCAATCCCATCTATGGCCAGGGCATGTCATCGGCCGCGCTGCACGCATCCTGTCTGTCGGCCTATCTGAGATCCGCGCCCTCGTTGTCGAAGCCCGCCAGAGACTATTTCGAAATGGTCCGGATCGTCATCGACGCCGCCTGGCAGACCTCCACGCTCAACGACCTCGCATTGCCGCATGTCAATGGGCCGTATCCGCGCGGCTACCGGGTCGCACGCCGGATAAGCAATCTGATACTGCAGGCGTCCGTCGCTGACGCGGATATCAATCATCGATTCCTTCAGGTAGCGAATATGCGGGCCCACCCCAATGACCTCGTCCGGCCGAGTGCGATATTTCGCGCCGCGCGTGTTGTGCGATCGAATAAATCTCGACAACCGATGACGAAGTAATGGAATCTACTTCCCCTTCCTTCAGTGAGGAGTCGACAGTGGCCGCCCTTCCCCGAATATCGAGACGGAGCCCAGTGCCGAGCCTTCCCACGGGCCCGGTCCGGGCACGGCTCTTCGACCCGGAATTCGCCGCCGACCCGGCGCGTACGTATGCGCGGCTTCGCGAGTACGGCGACGTGGTCCCGGTCGAGTTGGCGCCCGGTGTCCCCGCCACGCTCATCATCGGATACACGGCCGCGTTGGAGGTGTTGCGCGATCCTGTCACCTTCCCCAAGGACCCGCGTCGTTGGGAAAAGCGCGTCTCCCGGGACTGCCCGGTTCTGCCGCTGATGATGTACCGGCCGAACTGCATGTACACCGACGGGAACGTCCACGCGCGCCTCCGGCAGGTGGTGACCGACGGGCTGGTGTCCGTCGACCCCAACGTGCTCCGCGATCACGTCGAGAACAGCGCCGAAGCCCTGATCCGCGAATTCCGCTCCGCGGGGGAAGCCGACCTGCTCGGCCAGTTCGCCCGGCCCTTGCCGCTCATGGTCTTCAGCCAGGCGCTCGGCTGCCCGCCTGACCTCAGTGAGCGGCTCGCCGCCCACTACAAGGGGATCTTCGACGGCGTGGACGCCAAGCGGGCGAACGCCGGATTGACACGTGGGGTGGCCGAGCTCATCGCCCTCAAACGTCAGAACCCCGAACACGACCTGGCCTCCCGGATACTGGCTCACCCCGCGGGCCTGTCGGACGAGGAGGCACTGCACCAGGTCCTCTTGCTCATGGGAGCCGGTGCCGAGCCGGAGCAGAACCTCATCGCCAACACACTCCGGCTGATGCTGACGAGCGATCAGGTCGCCGGTGACGTCTGGGGCGGCAATCTGCTCATTGAGGACGCACTCGACGAGCTCCTGTGGACGGACCCCCCGATAGCGAACTTCGCCTTCACCTATCCCGAACGGGACGTCGAATTCCGCGGTGTTCTCCTGCCCGCCGACCAGCCGGTGGTCATCAGCTTCGCCGCCGCCAACACGGACCCGTCCACGGCCTCCGGCAACCGGGTCGGTAACCGTGCCCACCTGGCATGGGGTGGGGGCCCCCATGCCTGCCCGGCCAAGCGGCCCGCCCAGCTCATCGCCACGGTGGCCATCGAGAGGCTGCTCGACTCGCTGCCCGGCATGGAGCCGGCCGTCCCGGCCGCTGAGCTGGAGTGGCGGACAGGTCCCTTCCACCGGGCCCTGACCGCTCTGCCCGTGCGCTTCCCACCGGTGTTCGGGGGGACCGGGGACGCCCACAGGGCGCGCAGCGGACGATGAGTACGGCTGTGCCTTGATGACTTCGTCGGCGCGCTGGTCGAACGCCCGGTAGAGCCCGGGCGTTCGACCAGCCGGCCTTTGATTCGCCGACGCGCATGGCTGACCCGGACACTCGACACGCTCCAGGCGGAACTGCCCGAGGGAACTGCTTAGGCTTGGGGCCATGGCCAGCGCTGATTCCTCCATGTCCCGTGACCGACGACGGGCCGAGCTGCGGGAGTTCCTGCGCAGCCGGCGGGCGCGGGTCTCGCCCGAGGATGTCGGGATGCCGGCGGGCGGTCGCCGCCGTACGCCGGGGCTGCGGCGCGAGGAGGTCGCGGTGCTGGCCGGGGTCGGGGTGTCCTGGTACACGTGGCTGGAACAGGGGCGCGACATCAAGGTGTCCGAGGAGGTCCTCGACGCGGTCGCCCGTGCGCTGCTGCTGGACTCCGCCGAGCGCGCGCACCTGTACCTGCTGGCCGGGCTCAACCCGCCGCAGGCCCGAGCCTCGGCTTCCGTACCCGCCTCCCCGGAGGTCCAGCGGCTGCTGGACGCCTGGTCGCCGCGGCCCGGCTACATCCGCGACCGCCACTGGAACTTCACCGCCATCAACGACGCCGCCCGGGTCGTGTTCGGCTATGGCGAGACCGACCACAACTGCCTGGTCTCCTTCTTCACCAACACCCGCTACCGGGTGGTGCACCGGCACTGGACCGAGACCGCGCCCGACGTGGCCGCAGGCTTCCGCGCCGATGCCGCGCGCTATCCCGACGACCCGGAGTTCGACCGCATCGCCACCGAGCTGGCCGAGGTCAGCCCGGAGTTCGCCGAACTGTGGGCGCGCCACGACGTGGCCGAGCACACCAGCGCGGTGAAGGCGGTCGATCACCCGGAGGCCGGGACGCTGACCTTCGACGCCACGCTGCTGCCGCTGCCCGAGCACCCCGGACATCATCTGATCCTGCACAACCCGCGTCCGGGCACCGGCACCCAGGAGCGGCTGGAGAAGCTGATGCGGGAGCGCAGCCTGGTGCTGACACACCCAGGATGAGCTGACACTGCCCGAGTCCGTGCCGCGACAGCAGACTCACCTCCATGAGCAGCAGCGAGCAGATGAAGGCAGTGACCATCCCCGAGTTCGGCGAGGCCGAGGTTCTCCGCACGGACAAGGTGGCGATCCCCGAGCCCGGCCCGGGCCAGGTCGCCATCGACGTGGCGTACGCGGGCGCCAACTTCGCCGAGGTCCTCTACCGGCGTGGCGTGGTGGACGTGCCGTTGCCCTTCGTGCCCGGCATCGAGGTCGCGGGCCGGATCCGTGCCGTCGGTGAGGGCGTCGAGGATCTGACGGTCGGCCAGCGGGTGGCGGCGTTGACGATCGTCGACAGCGGTGGCTACGCGGAGGTGGCCGTCACCTCCGCCGACCTGGTCGCTCCGCTGGACGACCTCGGGCTCGGGCTGGACGTGGCCGCGGCGCTGCCGTCCAACAGCACCACCGCTTTTCTGGTGCTCGATCGGGTGGCGCGCATCGAGCCCGGACAGAGCGTCCTGGTCCATGCCGCGGCCGGAGGCGTGGGCAGCCAGCTCGGCCAGGCCGCCCGGCTGCTGGGCGCGGGCCGCGTGGTCGGCACGGTCGGCAGCGAGGCCAAGATCGAGACCGCCAGGAACTTCGGCTATGACGAGGTGATCCTGCGCGACCGGATCGCCGAGGCGGGGGAGTTCGACATCATCGTCGACATGGTCGGCGGCCCCGCTCGCCGCGCCAGCCTGGACCGGCTGGCGCCGATGGGACGCCTCGTGGTGATGGGCAACGCGTCAGGCGCCGACGACGTCGGGGTCCCGGCCAACGAGCTGTGGTTCACCAATAAGACGGTCTCCGGTTTCAACCTGGCCGCCTTCTCCGCCGCCTTCCCCGAAGAGGCGGGCCGGGCGCTGCGCCGCGCGGTGGCGGCCGCGGCGAAGGGCACCCTGCGGGTCCAGGTCGAAACCCTGCCCCTGGAACGGGCCGTCGAGGCGCACCGCCGCATCGAAGCAGGAGCGACCACCGGCAAGCTCGTGCTCCAAGTCGCGACGCTCTGACCTGCGTCCGCGCCGTTGGACCGCCTTCCGAAGGGAGGCGGTCCAACGCTCTCACCAGCCGCGTCGGCACAGCAGGTGACTCCACCCTAGGCCGGTCGATCCGGAGTGCCCTTCGGGCTCACCGGTGAGGCCGGAACAGGATGCCGATGGTCACAGACCGCTCAGCGCTACCGCGCGAAGCGCGCGATGGGGTTGTCCAGGGTGCCGGAGAACTGCAGCGCGCCGGCCGGGTCGGCCAGGTCGACCATCTGCCGGTTGTTCCGCAGTTGCAGCCGGTTCAGGCAGGACAGCGCGAAGCGTTCGGCGAACAGGTCGTGGCGTGCGAACCGGTCGGCCAGGTGAGGGACGGAGTCCTGGTAGTCGGCGACGCACGCGGCCACCGTCGACCAGAAGCCCTCCTCGTCCAGAGTGCCGTCCGCGTCGAGGGCCGCGCTGAGGAAGCGGAAGAAGCAGTCGAAGACGTCCGTGAAGATCGACAGGATCTTCACGTCCTCGGGCACGTCCGCGCGGATCCGCTCGATCGCGGGTGGCAGCGGCCGGTCCGCGCTCATCACGCCGATCTCCTCGGCGATGTCCTTGAAGACGGCGCGCCGGGGGACGCCCCGCTCGTCGAGGACGAGGATGACGTTCTCGCCGTGCGGCATGAAGACCAGGTCGTGGGCGTAGAAGCAGTGCAGGATCGGCGTCAGGTAGGCGTCGAGGTACCGGCGCAGCCACGCGGCCGGCTCCAGACCCGACCCTCCGATCAGGGCGCTCGCCAGGGAGTCGCCCGCCCGGTCGACGTGCAGGAGCGAGGCCATGGTCGCGAGCCGCTCGCCGGGCCCGAGCAGCGGGACCGGGCTCTCCCGCCACAGCGCGGCGAGCATCTTCCGGTACGCGGAGCTCTTGTCCGAGGCGGCGGCGTACTGCTCGTGGTGGTAGCCGACCGCGGCGCGCTCCCGCAGGACGGCCAGGCCGGTCCGCTTGAGCACCTCGTCGCCGGCGACCAGGTCGGCGACCCAGTCGTTGATGGCCGGGGTCGCCGCCATGTACTCCGCGGACAGGCCGCGCAGGAAGCCCATGTTCAGCACGGACAGGGCCGTCTTGACGTAGTGCTTCGACGGCGCGGTCACGTTGAAGAACGTCCGGATCGACTGCTGGGCGAGGTACTCGTCGTCCCCCGGCCCGAGGAACACCAGGCGGCGGCGCGCCACCTCGCCCGCGAACGTCACCGACAGGCGGTTCCACCACTGCCACGGGTGGACGGGGATCAGGTGGAAATCGGCGAGGTCCAGCCCGAGCCCGGTCATCGTCGCGGCGAACCGGTCGAGGACCCGCTCGCCGAGCTCCGCGCGCATCAGCGCGTCGTTGTCCAGGCCCGCGCCGCCGGTGAACGCGCAGTGGTCCCGGTGCGCGGCCAGCCACAGCAGGCGGACGGGCCGGGCCGCCTCCGGGGCGTACCGGTGATACTCCTCGGCGTCGAAGCCGAGACGCCCGTTGTTCGCCACGAAGCAGGGGTGGCCCTCCGTCATGCCGGTCTCGACGGCCTGGAAGTCCGCCCGTGCAAGGTCGGCCGCGGGGACCGGCGGCCGGGCCAGCTTGAACGCGCTGCTCGCGAGCGTGCTGGTGATCTCCTCCAGGTAGACGGGGAGCACGTCGTCGGTGAGGCCGAGCGTGTGCCGCAGCTCCAGGATCAGGTCGACGGCGTCCAGTGGAAGCTCGGCGCCGGACCGCCGGCGGGTGATGGAGCCCGCGTCGATCCGCCAGTGGTCCAGGGCCATGACGCGGGCCGCGAACCGGTACTCCACGCCGCCGTCGTCGCCGCGCACGGCGTACCGGCCGTCGGGCAGCCGTTCGGGGATCAGCAGCCGTTCGTGCGCGAACTCGGCGAGCGCCTTGCGGACCAGGAGCCGGTTCGCGTGCGCCCAGCGTCCGGGCGTCAGGTGCGCGACGGCGTCAGGGGCGTCGGGGCGCTCGCCGGGAACTCGGGTCGCCGCGTACCGCTCGCGGGTGCAGACGCTCAGCAGGGCCTGCTTGCCCGGCAGCGGCACGGTGCCGACGACGTCGAAGCCGACGGTCGCGTTGAGCACGTGGACCGCCGTGTTGCGCACGTCGGGTTCGACGATGACGCGGCGGGTCCGCGGGTCGGCGAACAGCAACTCCATCACCGTGACGAGCACGGCACGGGTGAAGCCGTGGATCGGCGTGTCGGCCGGCGCGACCAGGAAGTGCATGCCGACGTCGCCGGGGCGCGCGTCGTACACCGCACCGAGCTCGCGGCCCGGGTCGTAGCGTTCGACGAGGAAGGCCGGCCGGCCCTCGTGCAGGCCGAGGAACGCGTCGTGCCCGGGCCGCGCCGCGATGGCCTCGAACTCCGCGACCACGTCGGACGGGCTCGCGTCGCCCATCATCCAGAACACCGACTTGGGGTGCGTGACCCAGCGGTGCAGCAGGGCCGCGTCGCCGATCGGGTCGACGGGGCGGAGCGCGAACTCGCCGAGCCGGTCGTCGGTCCGGGAGAACACCGTCATTCGGCCACGACCTCCTCCGTGGGGGCGCCGAACTCCTGGAACGCGATGGACCGCTCGACCGGGTAGGGCTCGCGGCCGAGCAGGCTCCGGATGACGCAGGAATTGCGGTAGGCGGCCATGCCCAGGTCGGGTGCCGTGAAGCCGTGGGTGTGCAACTCGGCGTTCTGCACGTAGACGCCGCCGCCGGTCGTGTGGACGCTGTAGTCGCGCCGGACCGCGAGGCGCCCGGCCGGGTCCCACCGGAGGCGGTCCGCGATCGGGGTGAGGAAGGCGGGGACCTGGTACCGGTAGCCGGTGGCGAGGACCAGGCCCTCGGTCGTGAGCGTGAAGTCGCGGCCCTGCTCCTCCTGGCGCAGGCCGAGCGTGTACGCGCCGGTCGCGGCGTCGTGGCGGACCTCGCGCAGCGCCGTGCCGGTCAGCAGCCGCGTCGGGCAGGGCCGGACGAGGCTCTTGCGGTACAGCAGGTCGAAGATCTCGTTGATGAGGTCGGCGTTGATCCCCTTGTACAGGCCCTTCTGGGCCGCCGAGAGCCGGTCGCGGGTCGGGGCGGGGAGCGCGTGGAAGTAGTCGACGTACTCCGGCGACGTCATCTCCAGCGTCAGCTTGGTGTACTCCAGCGGGAAGAACCGGGGGGACCGGGTCACCCAGTTCAGCTCGTAGCCGCCGTCGTCGACGTCCTGCAGCAGGTCGTGGTAGATCTCCGCGGCGCTCTGGCCGCTGCCGACGACCGTGACGCTGCGCTTGGCCCGCAGCGCGGAGCGGTTCGGCAGGTATTCGGAGGAGTGCAGCGCGTCGCCGGGCAGGTCGCGGCAGCAGTCCGGGACGTACGGCGGGGTCCCGGTGCCCAGGACCAGGTTCCGGGCACGGAAGGTCGCGCGGTCGCCGGTGGCCGCCCGGTCGGCGTGGACGACGTAGACCTCCTCGGCCTCGTCGTACTCCACGGCCGTGACGTGGTGGCCGAAGCGGATCGTGGGCAGCCGGCCGGCCGCCCAGCGGCAGTAGTCGACGTACTCGGCGCGCAGCGGGAAGAAGCTCTCGCGGATGTAGAAGGGGTACAGGCGCCCCCACGTCTTCAGGTAGTTGAGGAACGAGAACGGCGAGGTCGGGTCGGCCAGCGTGACCAGGTCGGCGAGGAAGGGCGTCTGCAGCGTGGTGCCCTCCAGCAGCATGCCCGGGTGCCAGTCGAACTCCGGCTCGCTCTCCAGGAAGATCCCGTCGAGATCGTCGATCGGGTCGGTCAGGCAGGCGAGGCCGAGGTTGAACGGGCCCAGTCCGATGGCCACGAAGTCATGAGGCGTGGGCAAGGTCGTCTCCCAGGAGGTCGCGGGCGTGCCCGGCGAGGAGGTCGAGGACGTCGGCGATGTCGCGGATGGTGGTGCGCGGGTTCAGGAGCGTGAACTTCAGGTGGTGACGGCCGTCGACGACCGTCGTGGCCACGACCGCCGCCCCGGAGGCGGACAGCGCGGCGGCCGCGTGCAGGTTCGCCCGGTCGAGCGTCGCGTCACTCGCCCCGGGCGGCGCGTAGCGGAACACGAGGGTGCTCAGCCGCGGCCGTACGACTACCTCGAAGCGCGGGTCGGCGTCCAGCAGCGTCCACGCCTCGGCGGCCCGGTCGAGCACCGCGTCGAAGAGCCCGCCGACCGTGTCCGCGCCGATGATGCGCAGGGTGAGCCACAGCTTCAGGGCGTCGAACCGGCGGGTGGTCTGCAGGCTCTTGTCGACCTGGTTGGGCACGCCCTGCGCGGCGCTGCGCGCGGGGTTGAGGTAGTCGGCGTGGTAGGTCACGTGCCGCAGCACGGCTCCGTCCCGTACGAGCACCGCGCTGCAGCTGACCGGCTGGAAGAAGGACTTGTGGTAGTCGACGGTGACCGAGTCGGCCCGCTCGACGCCGTTGAGGAGGTGCCGGCGGCGCGACACCAGCAGCCCGCACCCGTACGCCGCGTCGACGTGCAGCCACACGCCGGCCCGCGCGCACAGTTCGGCGATCTCCGGCAGCGGGTCGATGCCGCCGAAGTCGGTGGTCCCGGCGGTCGCGACCACCGCCATCGGCACCAGGCCCTCGCGGCGGCACCGGTCCAGCTCGCGGGCGAGCGCGCCCGGCCGCATCCGCCGGTCCCGGTCGCACGGCACTCCGATCACCGCGTCGTCGCCGAGGCCCAGCAGCCGCGCCGCCTTGACCACGCTGAAGTGTCCGTGGGTGGAGGCGAGGACGCGCAGCCGGGGGAGTACGCCCGCCCGAGCGGGCGCGCGTCCGCACGCCTCTTCGCGGGCCAGCAGCAGGGCCTGGAGGTTGGACTGCGTGCCGCCGCTCGTGAACACCCCGTCGGCGGCGGGGCCGAGGCCGAGGCGCCCGGCCGTCCACTCGATCAGGCGGCGTTCGATCAGCGTGCCGCCGGCGCTCTGGTCCCAGGTGTCGAGCGAGGAGTTGACGGCCGACAGCACGGCCTCGCCGAGCAGGGCGGGGACGGCCACCGGGCAGTTCAGGTGGGCGAGGTAGCGCGGATGGTGGAAGTAGACGGCGTCGCGCAGGTAGAGGTCCTCGAGTTCGTCGAGGGCGGCGGTCGCGTCGCCGAGGGGCCGGTCGAGGTCGACGGCGGCGACCTCTTCGGCGAGCCGGTCCGGCGTGATCCCGGTGAACGGCCGGTCCGCCGCGGCGATCCGGTCCGCCACGCGGTCGACGCCGGCGGCGACGAGGCCGCGGTAGAGGTCGGCGGTGTCCGCGCCGAGCAGAGGGGAGGTGAAGGTCACGGGTCGTCCTTCCCAGGTCAGTCGTCGGCGGGGGCCGTGCCGGCCACCGCCTCGGCGAGCAGGTCCTCCTCCGTCGCGCCCCGGCGCCAGTAGCCGGTGAACATCACGGCGCGGCGGTCGAAGCCGCGTTCGGCGACCAGGTGCCGCCGCAGAGCCCGCACGCCGGCGGCCTCGCCCGCGATCCAGGCGTACGGGGTGCCCGCCGGCAGCGTGGCGGCCCGGACCGCCTCCAGGGTCGCCCCGGCGGGGGCGTTCTCCCGGACCAGCCAGGTGACCTCGGCCTGCGCCTCCGTCGGCAGGTCCTGCACGTCGGCCGCGTGCGGCACCTCGATCCACACGCGCACTCGGGCGCTCGCGGGCAGCCAGGCGAGGATGCCGGCGACGGCGGGCAGCGCCGTCTCGTCCCCGGTGAGCAGGATCCAGTCGGCGTTCGGCGGCGGCCGGAAGTCGACGCCGCCGTTGTCGGGTTCCACCGGGCCGAGCACGACGACCGGGTCTCCCGGGGTGGCGCGGGCCGCCCAGCGGCACGCCGGCCCGCCGTCCCCGTGCAGGGCGAAGTCGACGTCGAGCTCGTCGGGGTCGCGGCGCTGCTCGCGCACGGTGTACGAGCGCATCACCGCGCGTACGGCCGGGTCCATCGCCCGCCACCGTGCGAACCACTCCTCGCCCGCCTCGGTGGGGACGACGGGCGCTTCCTGGTGGGGGTGGGGGAGGAACAGTTTGAACCGCTGGTCACGACCGCCGCAGGCGAGGCCGGTGAGGGGGGCCCCGCCGAACGTGATCCGGACGATCGACGGGCCGAGGCGCCGCGTCCGCACGACCCGCAGGTCGAAGAACCGGAACGGAGCGGCGGTGGCGGTGGTGCTCACGATGGGTCTCCTGTCGTCGCGGGTCAGCGGACCTTCTGCGCCTTCTGGATGGCGGCGGCGAGCGTCTCGACGAGCGGCGCGAAGCCCGCGTTGCTGAAGCGCGGCTCGCTCTGCCACGGCGTGACCTGGCCCGCCTTCACGGCGGGCAGCTTCGCCCAGGTCGGCTTGGCGGCCAGGTCCTTCGGCTGCAGCGCCGAGGTCCGCGCGTCCAGGAGGATCACGTCGGCCGGGTACTTGTCGGCGTTCTCCCAGCTCAACTCCTCGAAGAAGCCCTGGGAGCTGACCTTGTCCGGCACGATCAGGTCCACGCCGAGGCTGCGGAAGTACCGCAGGTCGGCGTTCGCGTTCGGGTCGGAGGCGTAGAACAGGTCGGGGCTGCCGGAGGCGGCCAGGACCTTGAGGCCGCTCTTGGCCCTGGCCGCCGCGCGGAGCGTCTCCGCGGCGCGGTCGAACCGCGCCTTGGCGTCGGTGACCTGCCGGGCCTTCAGGTCGGCGCCGAGGGCCGCCGCCAGCTCCTCGTACCGCCGGATCGGCTCGGTGATGGACACCTTCGCGGCGGTGATGGCGACGCTGGGGGCGAGCGCCGCGATCTTGTCCTTGCTGTTGTCCGGCACGTACCAGAGCGCGTTCGGCAGGAACATGTTGGTGATCAGCAGGTCGGGGCGCAGCCCGGCGTACTTCTCGACGTTGAACTCGCCGAAGGTGTTGCCGAGCACCGTCACCTTGCTCACGTCGAGGCTCCCGGCGAGCGGGTCCGGCCTGCCGTCCTTGAGCGTGGTCGGGCCGAACACGCCGACGATCCGGTCGCCGAGGCCGAGGTCGTGCAGGGCCGCCGCCGTCCCGATGTAGGCGACGAGGCGTCGCGGGCGGCTCTTCGCGTTCACCGTCCGGCCGCGGTCGTCGGTGAACGCCCAGGATCCGCCGCTCACCGCGGCCTTCGATCCGCCGCCCCCTCCGCAGGCGGTGACGAGCGCGCCCGCGCCGATTCCGCCCAACGCGGCCAGCAGACCGCGGCGGGACAGTCCTGGGGTCCGGGCATGGGGCATGGCGGGTCCTTCCTTGCAGGGGGATGGGCGGCGGGTGCCGCGAGATCGAAGTTAGGTTAACCTAACCTAAGTCGGCCTTGTCCAGTGTGATCGCGATCTCGATCCGGAGCCCTCCCGTGTCCGTCACCAAGTCACCGGCGCCGTCCGCGGCGCCGCCCCCGGCCGCCCCACCGGTGGGACGACGCCGGTCCGCGCGCCGGGCCGGGCCGCCCGCCGCGCTGCTGCTCCTGCTCGCCGTCCTCGCGGCGAGCCTGGCCATCGGCGCCCGGCGGTACTCCCTCGGCGAGGTCTGGCACGGCCTCCTCGATCCGGACGCCCCCGCCTACACCGTCGTCCGTGAGACCCGGCTGCCGCGCACTCTCCTGGGCCTCCTGGCCGGTGCCGCGCTCGGGCTCGCCGGCGGGGTCATGCAGGCGCTGACCCGCAACCCGCTCGCCGACCCCGGCCTGCTCGGCATCAACGCCGGCGCCTCGGCCGCCGTCGTGTCCGCGATCACCTTCCTGGGGATCAGGTCCGTCTCGGGTTACGTGTGGTTCTCGTTCGTGGGGGCGGGCGCGGTCGCCGTCCTGGTCTGGGCGGTCGGCGGAGGACGCGCCGCCACGCCGGAGCGGCTGGCCCTCGCCGGGGCGGCCGTCAACGCGGCGCTGTACGCCTACGTCAGCGCGGTGGAGCTCATCGACACGGCCGCCCTGGACAGGATGCGGTTCTGGACGGTCGGGTCGCTGGCCACCGCCCGGCCCTCGACCGTCACGGGGATCGCCCCGTTCGTCGCGGCCGGGGTGCTGCTCACCGCCGCGCTCGCCCGTCCGCTCAACGCGCTGGCCCTCGGCGACGACGGCGCCCGCGCGCTCGGTGCCCGCCCCACCTGGACGCGGACCGGCGCGCTCGTCGCCGTCACGCTGCTGTGCGGCGCGGCCACCGCCGCGTGCGGGCCGATCGTCTTCGTCGGGCTGATGGTGCCGCACCTCGTACGCGCGCTGACCGGCCCCGACCTGCGCCGGCTGCTGCCCTACTGCGCGGTGCTGGCCCCGGTGATGCTGCTCGGCGCCGACGTGCTCGGACGGGTCCTCGGCCGGCCCGCGGAGATCCAGGTCGGCATCGTCACCGCGGTGGCGGGCGGCCCGGTCTTCCTGGCCGTCGTCCGGCGGGGCCGGGTGGGACGCGCATGAGGCGCGTGGACGAGCGGCAGGAGCGGAACGAGCCGAGCAGGGCGATCGTCCTTCGGACCTCCGGTGGGCTCTCGGTACGGCTGCGGCCGCGCGCCCTCGCGGTCGGCGCGGCGTGCGTCCTGATCGCCGCGGCCGGGGCCGTCCTCGCCATCGGCGGCGGTGACTATCCGATGAGCCCGGTGGACGTCGTCCGTACGCTCCTGGGCGGGGGAAGCCCCGCCGACGTCTTCATCGTCGAGCAGGTACGGCTGCCGCGCGTGCTCACGGCCCTGGCGGCCGGTGCCGCGCTGGCGTTCTCCGGTGCCGCGTTCCAGGCGCTGGCCCGCAATCCGCTCGGCAGCCCGGACCTCCTCGGGTTCACCCAGGGCGCGGCGGCCGGGGCCCTCACAGCGATCGTCGTCGGCGGCGGCGCGGTGGCGCTGGCGGCCGGCGCGGTCGCCGGAGGAATCGCCACCGGCGTCGTCATCTACCTGCTCGCCTGGCGCGAAGGTCTGCACGGCGGCCGGCTCGTCCTCGTCGGCATCGGCGTCGCCGCGATCCTCACCGGGATCAACGGCTACCTGATCACCCGCACGAACATCTCCGACGCCGCACGCGCGGTCCTCTGGCTGACCGGCACCCTCGACGGGCGCGGCTGGGGCGACCTGGCCCCGGTCCTGACGGCCACGGTCGTGGTCGTGCCGGCGGTGCTGCTCGGCTGCGCGCGGGGACTGCGGATCCTCGAGATGGGCGACGACGCGGCGACGGCGCTCGGCGTGCGGGTGCAGCGGATCCGCCTGGTGCTGCTGGCCTCGGCGGTGCTGCTCAGCGCGCTCGCCGCCGCCACCACCGGCCCGGTGTCGTTCGTCGCGCTGACCGCCCCGCAACTGGCCCGGCGCCTCACCCGCGAACCGGGCCCCAACCTGCTGCCCTCCCTGTGCATGGGCGCGGCGCTGCTGGTCACCGCCGACCTGGCCGCCCAGCGGCTGATCCCCGGCCACCAGTTGCCGGTCGGCGTGGTGACCGGCGTGCTCGGCGGCGCCTACCTGATCTGGCTGCTCGCCACGGAACGCCGCACGGGACGGCTGTGACGACTTCGGACCGTTCGACGACGGAGGCAGGAAACGTGGGACACGACGGCACGCGCGAACGCGTACACCGTACGCCGGGCGCCGTACCCGGACCGGCGGACCAGGGGCACCGCACGCCCCGTCCGCCGGACGACGCGGCCGGACCGGTGGCGGGGGAGCGGGGCGCGGGAGCGGGCGGAACCCGGCTCATGGGGCGGGCGCTGACGCTCGCGTACGAGCGCCGGGTCGTCGCCGAGGAGTTGACCGTGGCGATCCCCGACGGGTCCTTCACCGTCATCGTGGGGCCGAACGCCTGCGGCAAGTCGACGCTGCTGCGCGCGCTCGCGCGCATGCTCAGGCCGCGCTCCGGCACCGTGCTGCTGGACGGCCGGGACATCCACGCGCAGGCCACGCGAACGGTCGCGCGAACGCTCGGGCTGCTGCCGCAGTCATCGATCGCCCCGGAGGGCATCAGGGTCGCCGACCTGGTGGCGCGCGGCCGGCACCCCCACCAGGGCCTGTTCCGCCAGTGGTCGGCCGACGACGAGCGCGTCGTCCAGGAGTCGATGGCCGCCACCGGCGTGGCGGAGCTGGCCGGCGCCCACGTCGACGAGTTGTCCGGCGGCCAGCGCCAGCGCGTCTGGATCGCGATGGCGCTGGCCCAGGAGACCCCGCTGCTGCTCCTGGACGAGCCAACGACCTACCTGGACATCGCCCATCAGATCGACGTGCTCGACCTGTGCGCGCGCCTGCAGCGGGAGCAGGGCCGCACCCTCGTCGCCGTGCTGCACGACCTGAACCACGCGGCACGGTACGCCGACCATCTGATCGCGATGCGCGGCGGGCGGGTGGTCGCCGAGGGAGCCCCCGCCGAGGTGGTCACGGCCGAGCGGGTGGAGGAGGTCTTCGGCCTGCCCTGCCGTGTGATCGACGACCCGGAGACCGGGACGCCCCTGGTCGTGCCCGCGGCACGGCGGTAGAGCGGGCGGGGCCGGGCGGCGCCCCGCGCGAGGTACCGGCGGCTCAAAGATTCCGTCGAATCGCGTTTCACGGGGGTGGCCCGGCCGGTCACCCGTGATCGTCTTCTTGGCGGAAACGACCTCTGCCAAGGAGATCAGATGATCAAGTCTTTCGACCGACGCATCGTCACCGCGGCCACGACCGTCGCACTCGGCCTCGTCCTCACCCAGGCGCCCGCAGACGCGGCCCGTTTCTCCATGGTCTACACGTGCGCGGTGCCGATCCTCGGGGACCGGAGCGTGCAGTTCGACGGCACTCTGACCGCGACGCCGGACCGGCCCACGGTCGGCACGTTCACGCGGGTCGACCTGCACGTCGCCCGGCTCAGCCTGCGTCCGCCGGTGGCGGTGACCTCCTGGAGCGCCATCGCCGACGTCGACGTCGCCGGTGCGCAGACCGGCGCGTTCCGGCTGTCGGGATCCGGCGGTCCGGTCGCCGCGTACGGGCCCGTCACCGGCGACCTCACGGGCGGGTGGGTCCCGAGGGCGATCGGCGTCGATCGGCTCCGGCTCGCCAGGGTCGTGCTCAAGGTGAGCACCGCGCCCTTCGGTGACGTCGTCGTTCCGTGTTCGCCGCGAGAGCCGCGTCCGGTGGCCGAGACGCTCACCGTCTTCACCCGCTGACGAGCGGAAGGGACGCGGGACCCCGCCGGTCGAGCCGACCGGCGGGGTCCCGTCGTATCCGCCGGCGTTCACGCCGAAGAGCGCGGCGACCGCCCGCCTCGTATCACCGTTTCGCGAGTCAGCGGCCGCAAAAGCGGTATTGCCCGGTTAATTGGCGATGATCGATACTATGATGCTCAAATTACCGGGGATCTACCGATGCGCGCCTCCGTTCTGCCGTGATGAGCCGCGCATCTTTCTGCGCGAAGTGGGGTCATCAGTGCGCATCAGTCGATCGGGTCGATGGGTCATGCCGGCGGCGGCCGCAGCCCTTCTCACACTGGCCGCGGCGTGCTCATCGAGCGGCGACGCCTCCACGACGGGCAAGTCCGCCAAGGCGCCGGACGCGGCGGCCACCATCACGCCGGCCAACGGGGCCGCCAAGGTGCGCCCGGACAAGGGCGTGACGGTGACGGCGGCCAGCGGCGTCCTGCAGCAGGTGAGCGTTCAGGCGGGATCCAGCACCGTCGACGGCGCCCTGTCCGCGGACAGGAAGACCTGGCAGACGAAGTGGACGCTCAAGCCCGGCGCCACGTACACCGTGACCGCCACCGCGAAGAACGCGGACGGCAAGGTCACGACCGCCACGAGTAAGTTCACGACCCTCAAGGCGTCCTCGACGGTGAAGGTCAGCGACGTGATCCCACGGGCCGGGGAGACCGTCGGCGTCGGCATGCCGATCACCGTGAGCTTCGACCGGCCGGTCGCCAACAAGGCCGCCGTCGAGAAGGCACTCGAGGTGCGGTCGACCTCCCCGATGGAGGGCGCCTGGCGCTGGATCACCAGCCAGCAGGTCATCTTCCGGACGAAGGCCTACTGGCCCGCGCACAGCAAGGTCAGCCTCGTCGCGCACATGGCGGGCGTCCGGGCGTCCGCCGGCGTGTACGGGACCAAGGACGTCACGAAGAACTTCTCGATCGGCGCCTCCCACATCGCCAAGGTCAACCTCAAGACCCACCTGAACAAGGTCTACGTCGACGGCAACCTCGCCAAGACCATCAAGGTGAGCGGCGGCATGGGCGGCGGTGACTCCCACGGCAACGACTTCCGCACCACCAGCGGCGTCCACCTGGCGATGGGCAAGTCCCCGGTCGTGACCATGACCTCGCCGAACATCAAGGAGGGCGAGCCCGGGTACTACCACGAGCTCGTCTACAAGGACGTGCAGATCAGCAACAGCGGCGAGTACCTGCACCAGAGCCCCGGCGAGTACGGGTGCCTCGGCCACAGCAACTGCAGTCACGGTTGCGTCCGGCAGACGCCCGCCGGTGCGCAGTGGTTCTTCAACCTGAGCAACCGCGGCGACGTCATCGTCATCAGCGGCACGACCCGTGACCTCGAGTGGAACAACGGCTGGGGCTACTGGCAGCTGTCCTTCACCAAGTGGATGAAGGAGAGCGCCACGAAGCAGCCGGTGACGACGACCGCCCTCACGGCGTCCTCCGGAGCCCCGGCGGGCAACTGACGAGGGACGAAGCCGGGCGGGTCGCACCGACCCGCCCGGCTTTCGCTTGCCCGAAGCGGCTCTCGCCCGGTCCCGGCACCGTACGCGGGCGCGAGTGCGACTCCCGGCTCTCTCGGCCGATGATAGGGGCGAACCTTCCCCCCTAAAAGGAGCCCGAGTGGCAGAGTCGCTGACCTACGCCGACGCTCTGAAGATCCTCGGTGGCCGTCCCAGCCGCCTGATCGGCCTCGCCGACCGGCTGGCGGCCGCGGGCCTGGTGACGTGGTCGGTCGCCGCGCTGGCGACCGGGAACGACATGTCCGCCGCCCTCAACCTGTTCGACCTGAAAGAGGAGATCGTCAGGTTCGGGCACGACACCGTGCGCCGGATCGCGGAGCGGCGCAACGGGCTGTCCCGCTTCGACCGTACGCAGCGGCTCGCGGCGGCCCACGCCGTCCTCGTGGTGTCCTCCTACTTCGAGGCGCTGGAACAGGCGGATCCCGCGATCGGGCTCGAGCGTTTCGACCTGACCCCCGGCGAGAAGGTCGCCCATGCGACCGGCGGCCTTCCCGCGCGCGGGGGCGCCGAACTGGTCGACGGACTGCTGAACGACCGGCTCCCGCTGCCCGAGCCGCACGTCCCGTACGAGAGCACCCGAGCGGCGATCAGGTCGACGTACGAGCAGATGTCGCGGCGGCTGACGGCCTTCCTGCGGGGCGTCGCCGCGTGGGACGCGCTCTCCGGCCCGGAGCGCGCTCGCCTGACCCGGGCGGTGGCGGCCGTGCCACCGGCCGCGCTGGAGAACTACGAGCAGGCGTTCCGGAGGCTCGCGACGGACAACCGGGAGTTCGAGGTCTGGGCGAACCTGACCCGGCTCGAGGCGCTCGGCGCGGGGCTGTCCGAGGTGGGAACGCTCCTCGGCACCATGGCGGCGAACCGGCCGGGCGAACGGCCGAGACGCCACCTGCTCCGGGGATACCGCGCGGCGCTGTCCGAGCCGATCGTCGCGACCGGCCGGGCGCCCGACGGCGTGGTCCTGCCCGCCCTGGGTGACGCGTACGTCAACCCGCGCTGCAAGGTGGCGGAGGTCCCCCCGGCGGAGAGCCCGGCCGACCCGGAGTTCTGGGCGAACGAGCAGGTGCGGGAGCCGCACGCCGCGGCGTTCCTGTCCGGATTCCTGACCTCTCCGCGGGCGGTCCAGGCCCCGCTCGTGGTCCTCGGCGAGCCCGGGTCGGGCAAGTCGAAGCTGACCGAGGTCCTCGCCGCCCGCCTGCCGGAGGAGGACTTCCTGCCGATCCGGGTCGAACTCCGCCAGGTCGCCGCCGAGTCGATGATCCAGGAGCAGATCGAGCAGGCGATCCACCGCCAGTCGGGCGAACGGGTGACCCTGCCCGATCTGCTCGAGGCGGCCGACGGCGCGTTGCCCGTCGTGATCCTCGACGGCTTCGACGAGATGCTGCAGGCGGCGGGCGTGAACCGGTACGACTACCTGGAGCAGGTCCGTGACCTGCAGCGCCGGCAGTCGGCGCTCGGGCAGCCGATCGCCGTGATCGTGACGAGCCGCACCGTGGTCGCCGACCGCGTACGGTATCCGGCGGGCACCGTCGCGCTGCGACTCCTGCCCTTCACCGACGACCAGGTGCGCTACTGGCTGGACGTCTGGCACCGGCACAACGGGGCGCTCCTCACGGCGCGGTCCCGCCGCCCGCTTCCCGTCGAGACCGTCCTGGCCCATCGGGAGCTGGCGCGTCAGCCACTGCTCCTGCTCATGCTCGCCATCTTCGACGCGCAGGACAACGCGCTGCAGACCGCCACCGGGAGCCTCGGCCAGGCCGACCTGTACGAGGCGCTGCTGCTGGACTTCGCGTTCCGCGAGATGCGCAAGGCGCCGGAGACCGCGTCGCTGCCGTCGGACGCGCAGCGCCGGCTGGCGGAGGCGGAGCTGGAGCACCTGGCCGTCGCCGCGCTGGCCATGTTCAACCGCGGCCGGCAGACCGCCGACGAGGCCGAGCTGGACCGCGACCTGTCCGTCCTGCTGCCACAGCACCGGGACCCCGCCGTCGACGAGCGGGCCGCGCTGAGTCCCGCGCAGCGCACGACGGGCCGGTTCTTCTTCATCCACCGCTCCGAGGCCCGGATCCACGATCAGCGGACCCGGACCTTCGAGTTCCTGCATCCGACCTTCGCGGAGTTCCTGGTCGCCTGGCTCGCCGTCCGCGTGCTCGACGATCTGACCGCCGTGAAGGAGGTGATGAGCGCGCGGTCGACGGCCGCCGGTGGCCGGCCGGACGACGGTTTCCTGTTCGCGGTCCTGTCCTTCGCGTGCGTCGCCGAACGCGAGCCGATCGTCGACTTCCTCGGCGAGCTGCTCCGCCGCCGGCCGGAGGAGCGCGGGCGCCGGGCGCTGCTGTGCGAGCTCCTCGACGGCGCGCCGTACCCGCACGCCGGACGGTCCTACACCGCCTACGAGCCGGTGACGCATCCCGTCACCCGGCGGCTCGCCGCGTACACGGCGAACCTCACCGTCCTCCTCGTCCTCCTGTCCGGCGAAGGGATCACCGTCGCCGAGATGTTCCCCGGCTCCGGGGCCGCAGCCGTGGAGCGCTGGATCGGGCTGAGCAGACTCTGGAAGGCCCAGCTGTCCCCGTCCGAATGGGACAGGATCCTGAAGACCCTGCGGGTCAGGGTGCGCCTCGCCGATGAGCTGCGGATCCGGTTGAGCCGGGAGGACGGTTCCCCCGTCTCGGTCCTCGACGCGTTCGCCATCGCGCCTCTGGGCACCCGGCCCGAGGCGACCGACTATGAGCTCTTCCTCTCCGGCGATCCCGGAGCGTACGACCTTCGGGTGACCGCGACGAGCGACCTCGGGATGCTCGTACGGACCCTGGCGTTCCTGCCGGACTGGCGGATGGGGCTGCTGCTCCTCCAGTCCGTGCCGTCGTCCCATGCCCTGGGCGACCGCGTTCGGTTCAGGTCGGCCGACGAGAAGGCCGTCCTGCCCGGCTACCGGCTCGGGCGGCTCGACCACGCCCGCGACGCGGCCGGCGACGAACGCGCGGCGCTCTACCGCGAATCCCTCCGGGCGGCGGTCGCCTTCCCCGAGCTGCACCGGCTCGTCCTCCTGCGCCTGCGCGACGACGTCGGCAGGCTGCCGGCCGCGGCGGTGCTCGATCTGCTCCACCAGGCGAACACCGTGCGGCCGACCGACGCCTACCTCGAGACCGTCAACGAGCTGTGGCACCGGCTGCCCGAAGACGGGGCGGCGGGACGCGGAGTCGACGGCCGCGACCTGGTGGCCGCGCTCGTCAGGGCGGTCGAGCAGCGGTGGCCGGACACGGACCTCGACCACCTCGCCCCGGGCCTCCGGGTCGCGGCCGCCGGAAGACGGCGCACCGCCGACACCCGATGACCCGGAGCGGGCGGCCGGGGCCTCAGGCGGGCAGGTCGAACGCGGCGAACGGGTAGCCGTCCCAGAGGGCGCGCTCCCGGCCGCGCGGGTCGTTCGCGACCGTGGCGTCGACGTTCCACATCATCGTGGCGCGCTGCGGCGCCCGGTACGCGGGCCAGGTGGGGCGCTGGACGGTACGCCGGGCGTTCGGGTCGCCGGTGCGGGTGAACGACGTCCAGGCGTCGATCATCTGGTCCGACAACGTGGTGAGGCGGGCCCGGTCGGCCTGGAACGCCTTGTCACCGCCCAGGATCCCGGTGAACCGGAACGACCCGAAGACGAACGGCAACTCGATCGTGTGCACGGCGCCGTACTCCTCGGTCGGCCGCCAGCCGAACTCATAGAGGTACGTCGGCCGCCAGCGGCTCTGCGCCTGCGCGAGCCGGGTCGCCGGCACCCGCATTCCCTGGTCGCTGAACATGGCCAGCGCCGCCGCGGTCGCCGACCGGCCCCTGCGGTAGGCCGCGACCATGCGCTTCCGGCGCGCGGCCAGTTCCTGCGGGAAGAACACCGTCTCGTACTGCTGTGCGATGCCGGTCATCGCCTCGGGACCGAGCTGGCCGAAGAAGTTCATCTCGTCGCGGTTCGTCCCGAGCAGCAGGTCCACGGCGCGGGCGTTGCCCTGGGCGACCCGCTTGATCACCGAGTCCCGGACGAGGGTGCCGTCAATGTACGGGGCGAAGTACGTCGCACCGAGGATGCCCGGCTCGTCCTGGTCGATGATCTTGTTCTGCATGCCGAGGATCTGCTTCGTCGACATGCGGCGCAGCTCGGCCACGCTCTTCACCGGCAGCGCCGAGGCGACCTTGCGCTCGTACGCGGCGGAGTGCACGAGGGCGCCACTGCCGCTCTCCAGGATCACCCGCTGGAACAGCCGCTCCGGATGGTCGGTGGCCAGCATCGCGCTCAGGGAGAAGGCGCCCGCGGACTCCCCGACCGCGGTGACGTTCGCCGGGTCGCCGCCGAAGTCGGCGATGTGGTCGCGCACCCACCGCAGGGCGGTCATCTGGTCGCGCAGACCGTTGTTGCCCGATCCCTTGTAGGAGGGGTCCAGCCCGCCCAGCTCGGACCAGCCGAGCACGCCGAGCCGGTAGTTGATGGAGACCACGACCGCGTCCCCCCGGGTGGCGAGCTTCGCCCCGTCGTAGCGCGGTTCATTGGCCGTGCCGAAGCGGGCGGCGCCACCGTGGACGAACACGATCACCGGCCGGCGGCGGTGGTCGGTGCCGGGGGTCCACACGTTGAGGCGCAGGCAGTCCTCGTCGGTGAACAGCGTGCGCGCGTCGGGATAGTCCTCCGACATGGTGTCCCGGTCCTGCGGGCACACCGCCTTGTCATCCGTCGCCTGGAGCGTGCCGCGCCAGCGCCCGACGGGGCGTGGCGGGCGGAAGCGCAGCGACCCGACCGGCGCCTCGGCGTACCGGATGCCCCGGAACGCGCACAGGCCGGCGCGGGCGGTACCCGCGACCACCCCGAGCGAGGTGGTCGTGGTGCAGTCCGCGCGGCTCCCGGCGCCGGCGGGCGTCGCGGACGACGCGCAGGAGGACATCATCACGGCGGCGCCGGCCAACGCCAGCGCCGCGGAGATCCGTTTCAGCATGAGCAGACTCCTTCTCGAAGACCGCCGCAGCATCGGTCACCGGAGCGCTCCGCGGGATCGCCGGTGCGAGTGAACCCCGCCTGGTCCCGGAGAACGAGACCGCTCAGTCGTCGCCGGGGACGACCAGCCCGGACTCGTACGCGAAGACCACCGCCTGGGCGCGGTCGCGCAGATCCAGCTTGGTCAGCAGGTTGCTCACGTGCGTCTTCACCGTGTGCTCGCTGACCAGCAGTTCGGCCGCGATCTCGGCGTTCGACCGGCCCTGCGCGAGCAGCCGCAGCGTGTCGATCTCCCGGCCGGTCAGCTCGTCGAGCCGGCGGCGCAACCCGGGACGTGCCCTGCCCCGGCCGACGACGTCCGCGATCAGCCGCCGGGTCACGCTCGGCGCCAGCAGCGACTCACCGGCTGCCACCAGGCGCACCGCTCGTACGAGCTCGTCGCGCCGCACGTCCTTGAGGAGGAAGCCCCCCGCGCCGGCGCGCAGCGCGTCGTAGACGTACTCGTCGACGTCGTACATGGTCAGGACGAGGACCTTCGCCGTCGTCCGCCGGCACACCTCGGCGGTGGCCTCGACGCCGTCGACGCCGGGCATGCGGATGTCCATGAGCACGACGTCCGGTCGCAGCTCGACCGCCTTCGCGATCGCCTCGGCCCCGTCGGCGGCCTCACCGACGACGGTGATGTCGTCATGGGCGTTCAGGATCATCGCGAAGCCGCCCCGGAACAGATCCTGGTCGTCGGCGACCAGGACGCGCAGAGCTCTCATGCGGCCTCCTCCGTCGGGGGAGTGATCGGAAACGCCGTGCTCATGATTCGTTCGCGCCGCTCGCTCATGTGATCGGCAGCGTGGCGGTCACCGTGCAGCCGCGGCCGCCGGAGCGCACGCTGAGGGTGCCGCCGCAACTGGCGACGCGTTCCCGCATGCCGATGAGGCCGTGCCCTTCATACAGGTCGGGGAAGCCCCGGCCGTCGTCCGTCACTTCGATCTCCAACGCGTCGGGGGACCAGCGGAGCCGTACGGCCACGGCTCGGGCGTCCGCGTGCCGGATCGTGTTGGTCAGCGCCTCCTGGACGACGCGGTACGCGGCGGCGTCCACGTCGGCCGCGACCGGCCGTGGTTCGCCGCGCACGTCCAGGGAGGCGTCGAGGCCCGCTCGGCGGGCGTTGCCGACCAGCCCGGGTACGGCCTCGATCCCGGGCACCGGCCCATCGTAGGGCCGGCCGCTTCGCAGGGCGCCGAGGATGAGGCGGAGCTGACCGACCGCCTCCCGCCCGGCCTCGGAGATCGCCTCGAAGACGGCCTCGGCCTTGTCCGGGTCGTCGCGTACGACGAGCGATCCGGCCTCCGCCTGCACCACCATCACGCCGACCGAGTGCGTGACGATGTCGTGCATGTCGCGGGCGACGCGGGTGCGCTCGCGCTCGACCGCGGCGGCGCGCTCCTCCCGGATCCGGCGCTCGCGCTCCCGGTCGGCGGCGCGCGCGGCCCGCCGTGCTCGCGCGCCGATCCCGACGGCGTACGCGGCGACGACGGCCGTGACGAGGTAGCGGTAGGTCTCCAGGTCCTCGCCCGGGACGACCAAGGAAACCGTCACACCGAAGGCCAGCGCGCCGACGCCGACGGCCCGCCGCGGCGGCGACAGGGTCCGCCCCGCGAACGTGTAGACGGAGACGAGCACGCCGTACGGCAGGAACAGCAGTGGCGGGTGCGGCAGCGAGGGGGCGATGACCGCCAGAACCGTCGTCGAGCCACCGACCACGCCGCCCACGGTGAGGACGGCCCGGCGCCGCCAGACCACCGGCACCGAGGCCGACAGTGTCAGTACCAGGAACCACCACGGCTGCCGGTACGGGACGAACGCCGTCGTCACCGTCCCGACGGTGACGACGGCGGCCACGGCGACGTCGAGCCGTGAGACCCGGAAGATGCCAGTACGCACGGCCGACTCCTGCGCTCATGGGATACAGCGGGTGAGTATGCCCCGTCGCGTGAGTCCGCCGCCTCCCTCCCCCGGCCGAGGCCCCCTCCCTCCTCCGAATGAACAGCCGCCCCGGCGTCCGCGCCGAAGGCCAGTGAATTACGAGACGTAGCAGAGTTATTGCCATTAACATCGCTATGGCACTTCACTGTGATGGGGGGCCGGCCGGGCCGTGCCCGCGCTTCCCGTCCCTGGGTGCCGTGGGTTGTCGAGATGACGGACGGAAGGCAGGTCGGATGAACCGCAGGTCGCGTGGGAACGCCTCGTCGCTGAGAGGACCCTCCGGTGTCGCGGCGGCGCTCGCCGGGGCGGCACTGGCCCTCGCGATGACGGCGTGCGGGGACCGGGGCGGGTCGCACGCCGAGGCGCACGAGACCAGGACGCCGTCCGCGCAGGACGCGCCGCACTACGACCCGCCCGTGCGGTTCGCGCCGAACGGCCGGCCGTTGCTGCCCACCACGACGGCCACCGGACCGCGCGACGTGAGCGACGTGGTGCTGGCCGGACGCCTGGCGTACTTCCAGGATGGGGACGGGCTGCAGGCGGTGGACGTGACCACCGGCCGGTCCTCCTGGAGCGCGCGACCGGGCGCGGGCGCGACCGTCGACGGCCGGAACATCCGGCCCGCCCTCGCGTCGCTGGGCGGTCGGCAGTACATCATCGGCCTGTTCCCCGGAGAGCTGCCGGGACACGGCACCACGCCCGCCACCCCGGTGCTCGAGCTCCTCCTCGTCGATCCGGCCACGGGACGGACCGCCGGGGACGACGCGATGCCGCTGCCGGCGGAACTGGCCGAGGGTTTCAACCTGCACCAAATCGTCGGCACCGACGGCCGGGCGGTCGTGATCGGCTTGAGCGGCTCCAGCCCGGACGCCGTCGTCGTGGCCGACCCGGCCGCGCACCGGATCCGCTGGACCCGGCAGAAGGCGACCCCGGTCGCCACGTCCGACGGTCTGGTCGTCGTCATCGACGCCGTCCGTCCGTCCGGCTTCTTCAACATCGAGGGCACCTACCGGCTCCAGGGCATCGACACGGCGACGGCGGCGGTCCGCTGGAGCACGGCGCCGTCCACGGCCGACACGTATCAGGCGGAACGCGCCGGGCCCAGGCTGGTCACCCTGTCCGGAGGGTTCGACGAGACCGCCGGTCTGCTGGACATCACCACGGGGAAGCGCCGGTTCCGGTACCCCGACCAGGAGAAACTCTACGACTGCCGCGACGACGACCGGTCGGTGGTCGTCTGCTTCACGACGGGCCGGGTCATGGCGCTCGACGCGACCACGGCGCAGCTCCTGTGGGAGCTGCCGAAGGACGGGCGGACGAGTCCGTCGGTCACCGCCGCGTGGCACGGCGCCGTCTACGGAACCACGGCCAACGGCCCTGTCGTCCTCGACGCCCGCACCGGCCGCGACCGCGAGGCGTCGCCGGGCGCCGCGCCCGCACTCGTCGGCCCCTACGGCGGCGTGGTCAAGCAGGACCGCTCCCTGGTCTTCCAGGCCGCCGCCGGATAGGCGTCAGCGGGCCGGCGGCTCGTAGGTCAGGCCGATCGAGGCCATCAGCTCGACGAGCATCTGGTCGTACATCGGACCGTGGTCGTCGATGCCGACCCCGAGATGGCCGAAGATCTCCAGGCAGACCCCGGCGTAGATGCGGTGCCAGCAGGTCAGGAGCGTCCAGATGGCGCCCAGCGGCAGGTCCAGCCCGGTGGTCTTCCGGTAGCTCGCGAGCTCGTCGCGCAGGGCGGGGGCGAGCGACTCGTCCGGCAGGACGGAGAACGGCCGCTGCCGCCACAGCTCCTCGAACAGGCCGCCGAACAGGTGGGCGAGCCGCACCACCCAGGTCGCCGATATCTCCCCCTGGGCCCGGCCCGTCGCCTTATTCGGCGTCCCGAACAGGAACGCGAACTCCGACGGGTGCTCCAGGGCCCAGGTACGGATCGCGTTGGTCGCGCCGCTGAGCCGGGCGAGCAGGTCGTGAGACGGGTCCGCGGCCGCCTGGAGCGTCGTGACCAGATCCTCGATGAGGTCGTCGGCGACGGCCCGTACGAGGTCGTCGTGGCTCTCGTAGTACCGGTAGATGGCGGGAGCGGTGATCCCGACGTCCCGGGCGATCGCGGCCAGGGTCATCGCCGCCGGCCCGTCGGCACCGAGCAGCCGGCGCGCGGACATCCGGATGTCCCGGTCGAGCTCGGCCCGCAGGCGCTCGCGTCGTGTGGTCATCGCGACCCGGCCCCCCTCATCGATCCCCTGGCCCGACCAGGCTAGTCCCGGCGGGCGGCGCAAGCCGCCCGGGGCCGCGTCCCGGACCCTCCCGGCGGCCCGCCGCGGCCGGTCAGCCCGGGTCGGTGACGTGCACCGCCTCGACCCAGGCGGGCGGGGCCGGCGGGTCGGCGCCGATCAGCGCGGCGATGATCCGGGACGACGCCGGCTCCTCGGGCCAGGGGGTGAAGCCGTCGGTCAGCACGATGACGACGCCGGGGCGTTCGGGAAGACCGAGCGCGGACCGGATGCCCACCCGCATGTCCGTGCCGCCGCCCCCGGCGAGCTCCACCTGCTGCGCGGAGGTCACCCGCGCCGCCGTCTGCACGTCGGCGTCGCAGGCGAGCACGGTGACCCGGTTGCCGCCGACACCGACCTCGCGCAGCACGCCGGTCACCTCGGCCAGGGCCGCAGCCAGTTCGTCCTCGCCCATGGACCCGGAGGTGTCGATGACGATCGCCACGACGGGAAGGGGCCGGCGCAGGCTCGGCAGCACGACGCCGCGGAGGGCGGCGGTGCGCCGGGACGGGCGGCGGTAGGTGTAGTCGACCGCTCCGGCGGCCCAGGCCACCGCCTCCCGTACGGCGCCCGCCAGCACCCGGCGCCAGTCGACCGACGGCTCGAGGACCTGCTCGGCCCAGCGCCGCCAGCCCCCCGGAAGGTCACCGCGATTGCGGAGGTGGGCGCGCATCGCCTCGGCGGTGTGCCGGCGCAGCGCCTCGGCCTCGACCGAACTGACGCCGCCCGGTCCGTCCGCGCCGGCGATCTCCCAGTCCGCCGGCGAGCCGTGGGCGCCGGACCCGCAGTCGGAGCAGGTCACCGACGGAGGAAGGTGGGGAAGGTACGTCTCGAACAGCTCGCCGGTGGCCAGCCCGAAGGAGCGGGGCTCCACCCGGCCGGCCGGCAGCGTCAGCCCGTCGGCGAGCAGGTCGTCGTTGATCTCGCAGTCCTGGGCGACGTTCACGCGCAGCCGGTCCCGCCGGTCGGCGGGGGACAGCCGGTCGGTGCGGCCGTGGTGGTCGCGGAGCAGGTGCGCCACCTCGTGGATCCACACGCCCGCGAGCTCCGCCACGGGCGTGGCGTCCACGAACGCCGGGGACACATAGCACCGCCAGTGCCGGTCGACGCCCATGGTCGGCACGCCGGTGCTCGGCACGACCGTCAGCGAGTACAGCGCCGACGCGAGGTACGGCCGGTCGGTGGCGGCGCGGTACCGCGCGGCGAGCAGCTTGACCCGGTCGAGTCCGGCCATGCTCAGGCACCGCCCGGCAGCGCGCCGGACAGCTGGAGCAGGTCGATGAACGCGTCGATGCCGCTGGGCACCGGCCAGTCGGTGTCGCGCAGCACGGCCAGGTCGGCGGCGGCCCGGGCCGCCACGTCCGGCACTCCTGCGTCGACCGCCTTGGCCAGGACCGTCCAGCCCGCCTCCCAGCGCCGGCGGGTGAGGTTCGTCTGCACCGCGGAGACGACGGCGGTCAGGAACGCGAGCTGCCGGTCGCCCCGCTCGGGCAGCGCGAACGCGTCCGGGTCGGCCAGCACGCGGTTCGGGTCCGGGAGGTCGAGCTCTTCGAGGTAGGAGAGCAGTTCCAGGCCGGTGCCGTCCCCGACCGCGCCGACCACGGCGGCGGCGACCGCCTTCTGGTCGGCGCCGGTGGCGTAACCGGTCGCGAGCAGCCGCAACGTCATCTCCCAGGTGCGCGGCGACGGCCAGCCGCGGCCCCGGCCCTCGGCGTCCTCGGGCAGGTGGTGCGTCAGGCCGGGCCGCGCGGTGAGGAACCCGGAGATCGCGCCCCGGGCGCGGGCGACCGCACTGGGCACCCGGCCCGGGTCGACGCGGGGGATCGTGATCTCCGGCCAGGTTCCGGCCATGCCGCGCGCGACCGTTCTCGGGTCATGCGTCCACTGCAGGTGGACGAACCGGTTGGCGAGCGGCGGGCTCAGATGCCACCCGTCCGCGGCGCTCGACGGCGGGTTGGTGGCGGCGACCACGCGGACCGTTTCGGGCAGGGTGAGGCTGCCGACCCGGCGTTCGAGCACGACCCGGAGCAGGGCCGCCTGCACGGCCGGGGGAGCGGAGGACAACTCGTCGAAGAACACGAGGCCGCGCCCTGCCGTGGCCAGCCGGACCGCCCAGTCCGGTGGGGCCATCGGCACGCCCGAGGCGGCGGGGTCGTCCCCGATGATCGGCAGGCCGGCGAAGTCGGACGGCTCGTGCACGCTGGCGATCACGGTCTCCAGCGGAACGCCGAGCCCGGCCGCGAGCTGCTGGAGCGCGGCGGACTTGCCGATGCCGGGTTCGCCCCACAGCAGCACGGGCAGGTTCGCGGACACGGCCAGGGCCAGCGCCTCGAGCTGCGGGTTCGCGGCCGGCTCCGTCCGCCGCGCCCCGAGCCGGCGCACCAGGTCGTCGGCGGCGCTCAGCGGATCCCCGGCGAAGGAACGGTCGGCGGCGCTCAGGGAATCCGCGGCGGAGGGGCGACCGGCGGCGCTCGGGGAATCCGCGACGGGGCGGTCGGCGGTGGTCGGTTCCTCGGTGGACAGGTGGTCGGCTGCGCTCACGCGTTCTCTTTCTCTTACGACCGGCGCCAGCGGCCGTGGCCGACGCCGGGGTGGTCTCGGTCCAGCGCCTCGGCGAGGAAGGCCAGGTCCGTACGCCTGCACCGATGAATGTGGTCGCGTATCGACGAGCCCCAGCGGTCGGTGACATCGGGCCGCGCACCGGCGTCCAACAGTGCCCGCACGACCGGGACCGGGGCGGAACGGTACACGGAGAGGAGCAGCGGGGTGCTCCCGTCCTGGTTCACGGCCTCGATCCCCGCACCGGCGGCCAGGAGCGCCCGCACCAGGTCGGGCGATCCGTCGCCGCTGACCGCGGCGTGCAGCGGAGTGGAGTCGTAGTGGTCACGGACGTCGATGTCCAGGCCGGCCGCCAGGAGCCGCGACAGCAGCCGTTCGTGATCGACGAGGTGGAGCACGTGCAGCAGCGTGCGCCTACCGCCGTCGCGGATGTGCGGGTCCATCCCGGCGTCCAGGAGCCGTAGCACCCCCGATGCGTCCCCGTGCTCGGCCCGGGCGAACAGCTCGCGCCGCTGCGCGCGCAGGGCCTTCGGCAACCGGCCGGTACCGGACCGCACCACCGGCAGCACGGCGAAGCAGCCGGTGACGGCGCCGCCGAGCGCTCCCATGGCGCGTTCCCGCCGCCGCTCGTCCTCGTCGTGCGGGATCTGGAGCGTCCCGTCCCGGAAGGCGGCGACGTGCCACTCGCCGCGGCACCGGACCCGTACGGGGGCGGGAACCTCGGGGTCCGGCGGGCCGATCGGGCCGCCGGAGTCCGCGCGGCGCGGGAACAGCGCGGCGCGGACCAGCGGATGGAGGTGGTCCGGCTCGGTGTCGCCGTGCCGAAGCGCGTCCAGGTCCGGCAGCCGCCGCCAGCACGGTTCGGGCAGGACCGGGACTCCCTCGGCCTGCTCGGAATCGACGACCCAGGCCCGCAGGCCGCCGTCGTCCTCGACCTCCACCAGCAGGACGCAGCGCCAGTCGTGCACGGACGGCACCTGGAACCGGCGGCCGAAGCCCTGGCCGGCACGCCGCCGGATCTCCGGCCCGAGAAGGGCCAGGGCGAAGGGGACCCTCTCCAGCATGGCCGACGGCCGGGCGTGCGGCGGGAAGAGGCCCGGCCGCTCGGTCAGGGTGGCCCAGCGGGTCCGGTGCCGGGAGGCGTCCAGCCGGATCCCGGCCGCGGCGAACGCCGCCTCCACCTCGCCCGCCTCGTGCAGCAGGGTGACCCATTCGGTGTGTTCTGCCGGGTCGCCGGGGCCGGGGTCGGTGGCCGGCAGCGCCCGGGGAGCCCCGTCCGCCTCGAAGAACGGCGCGCGCTCCGAGCCCCCGCAGCGCGCGAGCAGCTCGCCGGCGCGGCGTGCGTCCCACAGCTCCCGGATCAGGGTCCAGTCGTGCAGCAGCCACGGGTCCTCCGGCACCCACGGCCTTCGTGCCCGGTCCTCGGACCGGACCGGGCCGAAACGCAGCACGAGACGCTGCGGCGCGTGCGGACTCGGAGGCGTGGTCACGTGCAGCAGGGCCGCGCCCGTGGACCGGTCGCCGTAGCCGCCGAGCACCACCTGCTGCGCGGAACGGATCGTCGCCTGCGCGTAGCGGCCCCGGGGAACGTGCCAGCGCAGCAGGTCGGGTGCGAGGTTGAGGAGGTCGTCCTCGAGTTCGGCGGCGACGGCGGCGCCGTGCGTACGGGCGACGTCGGCGAGGTCGAAGGCGACGTCGACGTTCGCGGCCGCGCAGGCGCCCCGCCAGTCGCCGGCGAGCCGGCGTTCGGTGGCCTGCTCGATCATCGACCGGGGCACGGCGTACCGCCGGATCCGGCGCAGGCTCCCCGCCTCATCCGGCGGATAGGACGCCGACCGGGCGCGGCGCCGCCGGGGGACGGGCGTGCTGATGGCGTTCACCATTCCTCGGTGAGCTCCGGATGGTCGCGCTCGATCCGTTCCACGAGGAAGTCCAGGTCGTCGCGGGGCTGCAGTTGGAGGAGCCGGTAGATCGACATCTCCTCCTCGTGGATCTCGCCCTTCAGGTCGATCCGCGCGCCGGCGTCGAGCAGCGCCCGCACCAGCGCCGGCGAGCCGTCCCCGCAGATCGCCGCGAACAGCGGCGTCCGCCCCTCCACGTCGCGCGCGTCGATGTCCACGCCCGCGGCCAGGAGCCGGGCGAGCAGACCGTCGTGGTCGAGGAGGCCCAGCCGGTGCAGCAACTCGCGGCGCTTCGGGCCCACGCCCCGGACGTCGACGCCGGGGTCCAGCAGATGCAGCAGGTGCAGCAGGGTGCGCCGCCGGCCGTCGCGGATCCGGGGGTCGACACCGGCGTCGAGCAGCTCGACGACTCCGGGCAGGTCTCCGTGCTCGACCCGGGAGAACAGCTCCCGACGCTGGTCGCGCAGCGCCTTCGGCAGCCGCCCGGTGCCGGACGTCCACGTCTCCCGTACGGCGAAGCAGCCGGCGATCGCGCCGCCGAACGCCCGCATCGCGCTCTCACGCCGCTGCTCCTCCTCGTCGTGCGGGATGTGGAGGACGCCTCCACGGGAGGACACCTCGTGCCAGGCGTCCCGGCAGCGCACCCGGACCGGGGCGGGCGCCTCCGGGCCGGGCGGACCGACCGGGCCGTCGGCGGCCGCACGGCCGGGGAACAGCGCGTCCCGCACGAGCGGATGCAGCCGCTCCGGCGGGGTGCCGCCGTCGCGCAGCAGGTCCAGGTCGGGCAGGCGGCGCCAGCACGCCTCGGGCAGCACCGCGGCGTCGTCCGGCTCCCTGCCTCCCTCGTTGGCGACGACGCGGACCCGGACCTGCGAGGGACCGGCCTCGAGGATGACGGTGGCGTAATGGGTGTACGGGATCCAGAAGCGGTCCCGTCCCGTCCGCTCCGCCAGCCTTCGGATCTCCGCCTCCAGCCGCGTCAGGGCCAGGGGCATCCGCTCGAACACGTCGAGCGGTTCGACCTCCTTGACGCTGAAATAGGGCTCGATCTCGACGCGTTCGGCGTCCAGGGCGACGCCCGCCGCGGCGAAGGCCGCCGCGACCTCGCCCCTCTCGTGCAGCAGGGTGACCCACTCGGTGTGCGCCGCCGGATCGGCGCGACCGGGGTCGGCGGCGGGCAGCGCCCGGGGAGTGCCGTCGGCCTCGAAGAACGGCGCCCGGCCCGCGTCCCCACCACAGCGTTCGCGCAGGTCACCGGCGTGCCGTACGTCCCACAGGTGCCGGGCGGTGCTCCACCGCTGGACGAGGCCGTGCCAGAACGCGCAGTAGGAGACGTCGGTGTCCAGGAAGACGTAATCGGCCGACGCGTGGCCGAAGCCGAGGGTCAGCCGCTGCGGGCCGTGGACCATCCAGCGCGGCGTCCGGACGAACAGCGAGGGGCCACCGGACGGCGTCCCCGGCGCGCTGAGGACGATCACCTGGTCGGGGACGATCGTCGTACGCCCGCGGTCCAGCCGGGGCAGGTGCCAGCGCAGCAGGTCGGGTGCGAGGTTGAGGAGGTCGTCCTCGAGTTCGGCGGCGACGGCGGCGCCGTGCTCGTCGGCCACGTCGGCGAGGTCGAAGGCGACGTCGACGTTGGCGGCCGCGCAGGCGCCGCGCCAGTCGCCGGCGAGCCGGCGTTCGGTGGCCTGCTCGATCATCCAGCGGGGCACGGCGTACCGCCGGATCCGGCGGAGCCGGGACGCCTCGTGCGGCGGATGGGACCGCGACGGAGGCCGGGGCGGCAGCCCCGGGACGACGGTGGAACTCACCGGTACAGGCTCCCGATCGCGTGCACGTCCGGATGAGGTCCGGAGACGGGCCGCAGCCGGGGTGCCAGGGCGCGTTTCACCCGGCGCGGCACCCCCGGCCCGAACCCGACGAACTCCAGCCGGGTGTCGTCCGGGACGGCGGCCAGCACGGCCTTGGCGCCATGGCCCGTGATCCCCGTGTGGCGCAGGTCCAGGTGGCGCAGCGGGCTGCCGGGCAGCGCGGCGGCCAGCGTCGCCGCGCCCGCGTCGCCGGTGACGTTGGCGGGCGCCCCCAGGGCGCGCTCGGACGGCGGGCGCCCCAGGTCCAGCGCCTCGATGCCGTGGAGGGCGTCGGCCAGCGCCCGCGCGCCGTCCGGGCCGATGCCGTTGCCGCCGAGGCCGAGGCGCACGGGCCGCGCCGGGTCGGCCGCCGCGGCGAGCGTCGTGACGCCGCCGTCGCCGAGGTGGTTGGCCGGGGCGTACAGTTCGCGGACTCCTGCCTCACGGACCAGCGCGGCGAGCGTGTCCGCCGACTCGGGACCCAGCCCGTTGCCGCCGAGGAACAGCCGCTCGACCGGCGCCGGCCGCTCGGTGAGCGCGGCCAGCAGGGCCCGCAGCCCGTCGACGGTGAGCCCGGTGTTGACCAGGTCCAGCGTGCGGATCGTCGTGTTCCGGCGCAGCATCGCGGCGAGCGCGCGCACGCCGGCGTCCCGCACCGGGTTGCGCTTCAGCCACAGGGCGTGGACGGTGGTGTCGTCGGCCAGCCGGTCGGCGAGCGCCTCGGCGCCGGTCGCGTCGATGCGGTTGCAGCCGAGGTACAGCGTCCGCAGGCCGTGTCCGGGGACCAGCGCGGCGGCGACGGTTCGCGCTCCCTCGGTCCCGATCGCGTTGGTGCCGAGCAACAGGTGCGCGGCGTGCGGCGAGGCCGCCGCGACGGGGAGCAGCAGGGCCGCGCCCGCCGGGCCGAGGCCCTGCTTGCACAGGTCGACCCGGCCGTCCGGGCGTACGGCGCCGAGCGGGAAGGTCTCGTCGGCCGCCACGGGGGCCGGGGCGGCGAGCCGGTCGAGCAGCGGCGCGAGGTCCGCCGGGTCGGCGGGCGGCACGTCGGGATGCTCGATCGCGGGGCAGCGTACGGGCGTCGGCTCCATCTTCACCAATCCACCGGTCGGTAGTCCTTCAGGAACAGGCCGGACAGCCGTTCGCCGCCCACGCCGCGCACGATCGGGTCGTAGACCCGCGCGGCGCCGTCGATGACGTCCAGCGGCGGGCGGAACCCGGCCTCGCGCTGGGCGATCTTGTCCGGATGGGGGCGTTCGTCGGTCACCCAGCCGGTGTCCACGCTGGTCATGTAGATGCCCGAGGCCGCGTAGTCGGCGGCGGACGTACGCGTCAGCATGTTCAGCGCGGCCTTGGCCATGTTCGTGTGCGGGTGGCGTACGGTCTTGAACCCGCGGGAGAAGCTGCCCTCCATCGCCGAGACCTGCACGACGTAGCGGTCCGGACAGGGAGACGCCTCCAGCAGGCCGCGCAGCCGGGCCGTCAGCAGGAACGGCGCGAAGGAGTTCACCATCTGGACCTCCAGCCACTCGGCCGGGTCGACCTCGTGCAGCCGGAGACTCCAGCTGTTGCGGTCGCGCAGGTCCAGCGGCTGCCCGGTCTCGTCCGTGCGGCCGGACGGGAAGAGCGCCTCGATCGCGTCGTCCCTCGTCTCGATCGCGCCGCCGGCCATAGTGCGGACGGGGCCGGGCGCCGGCGCGTCGGCGGGCGGCGCCGAGCCGTCGGGCGCCGGGAGCCCGGATGCCGCGGCGCCCGGCAGAGCCGAGACCTCCAACGCGAACCCGGCCGGCGCGGCGGCCTGCCGGGCGTCGGTCACGTCGATCCGCGCGGCGAGGCCGGTCAGCGGAGAGCTCTCGGCCTCGCGCACCGCACGGTGGTACGCGACGGGCCGGCGGATGGTCTGCGCCGCGTTGTTCACGAGGATGTCGAGGGACGAGAAGCGGCCGTGGACGGAGTCCAGCAGGTGCGCGACGGCGGCCAGGTCGAGCAGGTCGACACCGTGGACGTGCAGCCGGTCCAGCCAGCCGGCGGCGTCGGGCTCGGCCGCGAACCGGCGGGCGGCGTCCCGGGGGAAGCGGGTGGTGACCAGCACCTCCGCGCCGTCGCGCAGCAGTTTCAAGGCCACCTGGAAACCGATCTTCACCCGGCCGCCGGTCACGACGGCCCGGCGGCCGCGCAGGTCGCACCGGGCGTGCCGGCGGGCGGAATTCTCCTCGGCGCAGGCCGGGCACAGCAGGTGGTACTCGGGATGCACCTGCCCGTACGAGGTCTTGCAGACGTAGCAGCGCCGGGTGCCGGCCAGTGGGCGCGCGGGCCGTGCGGACCGCTCCTCCACCGGGTCGGGCCCGGACGCGGGGTCCTGCTCCCGGAACCGCGCGGACGCGGCCATGGCCTCGCGGTCCTGGCGTCTGCGGTCGGCGCGGCGAATCGCCTTCCGCGCCTTCTTGTCGGCCTGGTAGAGCTGCGCGGCGGCCTCGCGAACGGCCGCCCAGCGCGGATCGTCCGGGTGCGTCCCGCGGGCCCGCGTGAGCACCCGAAGGCACGCGTCGATCTCGGCGTCGCCGGTGCCGGTGCCGGACCCGGCCCGCGCCTCGGTCAGGTCCGGATCGACCACCACCACCGACACCCCCGCCGATCGCATGACGAAAAGGGGCAAGGCCGGCCGGATTCGAACCGGCGTCCTCCAACCCGCTGTAAGGCGCGACGACCTCTGCGCTACGGCCTTGCCGTGGGAGAGCGTAGCGAACGACCCGGACATTGCAGGAACGGCTCGCGATTTCCGGCCTTTCCCCGCGAAAAGGCCGCGCGGCGTGGGGGGTCCCCGCGCCGCCCCCGGGCCGGTCGGGCGGCGGGTACGGGCAGCCAGGACAGGCCGGAGAGGTCGAGGCACGGGAAGGCGGAGCCGACCGGAATCGAACCGGCGTCCTCCCGCTGTGGCGTCGGGCGCGACGACCTCTGCGCTACGGCTCCGCGGGGCGAGCCTAACGGACACGGGGCAGGGCCGACCGGAATCGAACCGGCGTCCTCCCGATGTGCAGTCGGGCGCGACGACCTCTGCGCTACGACCCTGCGGAGGCGAGCGTAACGGATGCGGGGCGGCCCTATTGGGGGCGAGGGTGACGGATGCCGGGCCGCGGCCCTGCCGTAGCGAGCGTACGGAGACGGGCAGCCGACCCCCCGTGGAGGGCCGCCGTTCAGCCGTCGGACATCGTCCGTTCGTCGACCCGCACGACTCTTGGGACGTCCAGGGGAGACTCCGGCCGCGGCCGGACGGCGAGACGGGGGTCGGGTGAGCACCCGGATGCTGCCGCGACCGGCCGATCGGGCGGTGCCGAAGCCGGCCGACCTCATCCGCCGTCCCGCCGTGTGGCTGGTCGCCGTGGCCGTGGCCCTGACCGCGCTCGAGTTCGCCGTCGTCGTACGGCACGGCACCGTCGGCTGGGACGAGGCCCTCTACATCACCCAGGTGAGCCCGCGGATCCCGGCGGCCTTCTTCAGCGCGCCCCGGGCGCGCGGCGTCACGTACCTCATCGCGCCGGTCGTGTGGGTCACGGGGTCGGTCGTCGTGCTCCGGGCCTACCTCGCCGTCGTCGGAGCGGCCGCGATCGTCCTCGCCTACGCGCCCTGGCTCGCGGTGACCTCCCGCCGGGCCGTCGTGCCGCTGGCGGCGCTCCTGTTCAGCGGGCTGTGGGTCACCGGCTATTACGTCTCCGAGGTCATCCCGAACTTCTGGGTCGCCGTCGGGGGAGTGGCCCTGGCCGGCTGGTTCGCGCGGTACGCCGTGACGGGCGGCCGGGGTGCCCTCGTCGGAATCGTCCTCGCGGGGGCCGTCACCACGCTCATGCGGCCGGGGGACGCCTTCTGGATCGCGCTGCCGCTGCCGATCGCGGCGGTGGCGGTGCGGAGGCGGCGGCGCCCGGTCCTGATCGCCGTCCTCACGGGCCTCGCGCTCGGCGCCGCGCAGTGGATCGCCGAGGCGTACCTGCGCTACGGCGGACCGCTCGCGCGGCTCAGCAGGTCCAGCGCCATCGAGGGCGGCATCGCCTGGCATCCGCGCGGACTTCTGTACGAGCTGTCCGCCGTGAACGGGCCGTTGCTCTGCCGTCCCTGCGGGGTCGGCGTCCAGCGTCCGGGACTCACGCTCTGGTGGGCCGCCGTTCCGCTGCTCGCCGCCGGCGGCCTGGTGCTGGCGGCCCGTGCCCGCGCCGTGGGCCCGGTCGCGGTCGCCGCCGCGTGCGGCGTCTCGGCGGCCGTGCCGTACCTGCTGCTCCTGGGATACGCCGCGCCGCGGTTCCTGCTGCCCGCGTACGCGCTGCTGGCACTGCCCGTCGCCGAGTGCCTGACCCGGCTTCCGGCGGCCGTTCCCCGTCTCCGCCGGCCGCTGGCCGGCCTGATCGTCATGGCCCTGCTGGCCCAGCTCGGCTCCCAGGGGATGGCGCTGTCCCGGCAGGTGCGGGAGAACGCGGCCGAGCGCCGGACGTACGTACGCGGCGCGGCGGCGCTCGAACGGCTCGGGCTGCGCCGGCCGTGCCTGCTCAGCGGACCGCGGTCGGTGCCGGTCGCCTTCTACCTCGGCTGCGGGACCGGGGAGATCGGCGGCGTTCTCGCCTCGACCACCCCCGCGCGGCTGCTCGAGACCGCACGCCGGGAACCGACGGGGATCCTGTCGCCGGGCACGCCGCCGCCCGGCTACGCCGCCACCTGGGTCGCCCACCCGTTGTCCGGGCTCGGGCGTCACTGGCGGGTCTATCTCCCGCCCTGGTTCGCGCCGCCGCGCTGAGCCGGCGCGGGCACGCGGCCGCATCCGGCCGTCCCGGCCACTGGGGGCGCTCCGACCATTGTCGGCGGCAGATGATCACTTTACCTTCAGTGTCAGAAAACGCTTTCTTTCCTCGAAAGGTGGGCGCATGCCGAACACACGGAGGCGCGGACCCGCAGGCGTACGGGTCCTGGTCGCGGCGGTCCTGGGCCTGGCGTCCGCCGTGGCGGTCGCGCCAGCGGCCGTCGCGGCCCCGGCCGCCCCGCCCCGCCCAGCGGCGCACGCCGGGCAGGGCTGGGTCGGAGCGTGGGAGGCGTCACCCGCCATGGGCCTGTCCTCGCCCGCCGGTGCGCAGTCCGGCTCCTCGATCCGCGAGGTCGTGCACCTCAGCGCGGGCGGCGCGGCCGTGCGGATCCGGCTCTCCAACCGCTTCGGCACCGCTCCGCTGACCCTCGGCCACGTCACGGTCGCCGTACGGGCCACGGACGGCGCGCAGGCGGTCTCGGGAACGCTGCGCGAGGTGACCTTCCACGGCGCCCCGTCGGCGACCGTCCCCGCCGGCGCGGACGTCACCGCCGATCCGGCCGTCCTGCCGGTACGGCCCGGCGCCGACCTTCTCGTCACCGCGTACCTGCCGGTCGTCTCCGGGCCGGTGACCACGCATCCGCTCGCCCAGCAGACCTCCTACTACGCGCCCGGCGGCGACCACGCCGGTGACGTCTCCGGGGACGCCTACACCGGCACGTTCGGCCGGTGGTACTACCTGACCGGCGTCGACGTGTTCGACCCGCCGATGCGCGGCAGCCTCGTCACCCTCGGCGACTCGATCACCGACGGCGCCGACTCCACCGCAGGGGCGAACCACCGCTGGCCGGACTACCTGGCCCGCCGGATCCAGGCGCTGCCGCTCTCCCGGAGGCTGGGCGTGCTCAACGCCGGGATCAGCGGCAACCGGCTGCTGCTGGACGGCGGATCGTACGGCGTGAACGCGCTCGCCCGGTTCGACGAGGACGTCCTGTCGCGGCCGGACGTCCGCACGCTCATCGTGCTCGAAGGCATCAACGACATCCAGCAGAGCCCGCACCAGACCGACCCCGCCAAGATCACCGCGGCGTACGAGACGATCGCGGCCCGCGCCCACGCCCGCGGCATCAAGGTGATCGGTGCGACGCTCACGCCGTTCAAGGGCTGGTCGGTGTACGACGACACGCTGGAGGCCACGCGCGAGGCGGTGAACGCCTACATCCGCAGCAGCCGGGTCTTCGACGCCGTCATCGACTTCGACGCGGCCACCCGCGACCCGGCCGACCCTCTCGCCCTGAACCCCGCGTACGACTCCGGCGATCACCTGCACCCGAACGACGCGGGCTACCAGGCCATGGCCGCGGCCATCGACCTGACCCGTCTCTGAGGCCCCCGACAGGGGCGGACGATCCGCTCGGTGAAGGCCGCCGCCGCGCGAGCTGATGTGGTGGTTCCCGCGCATCGGCGGCGGCGGTCACCGAGCGTTCGGTACCCCGACGCCGCGCCGCCGGCCTCGTCGAGGACGGCGGCGCGGACGAGGCGGTCAGAACCGGACGCCGGGCAGCTTGTCGGGATTGCGGACCGCGTCGATCGCGGTGATCCGGCCGGCGTCGACGGTGAACGCCATGACGGTGAGCACACCGGCCGGGTCCAGCATGACGAGCCCGGGCGCGCCGTTGACGTCGGCGATCCGTACCTCGACGGACGGCTGGACGATGAACCCCACCAGCAGACGCGCGACCTGCTCGGCGCCTCCCTCGACCCGGCTCACCGCCGGGACCTTGCCGCCGCCGTCGCCCCGCATGGTGACCTCGGGGTCGAGCACGCCCACGAGCCGGTCCAGGTCGCCGCCCTGACAGGCAGACATGAACGCGGACACGAGTTCCCGCTGCTCGTCGTACGTCGGCGGGAACCGCGGCAGGCCGTCCTCGACGTGCTTGCGTGCCCGTGAGGCGAGCCGGCGCACCGCCACCGGCGTGCGGCCCACCACGCCGGCGACCTCGTCGAAGGGAATCCCGAACACGTCGTGCAGCAGGAACGCCGTCCGTTCCGCCGGAGACAGGCGCTCGAGCACGACCAGCAGCGCCATGCTCACCGTTTCGTCGAGCGTCACCCGATCGGCCGGATCGTCCGCGTGGGCGTCCCCGACCAGCGGCTCGGGCAGCCACGGACCGACGTACCGCTCTCGCCGGACGCGCGCGCTGCCCAGCGCGTCCAGGGCCAGCCGGCCGACGGTGGTCGTCAACCACGCGGGCAGCTCACGGATCGTGGACGGGTCCTCGAGCCGGCGCAGCCGCAGCCACGCGTCCTGCACGCAGTCCTCCGCCTCGGCCAGGGACCCGGTGGTCGCGTACGCGACGCTCAGCAGGCGCGGCCGTTCCGCTTCGAAGGCCCGGGCGAGGTCCTCCTGCGTCCACCGGCCTCCGCCGGGCATGTCACCGTTCCTCGGCGCTCCGGTCACGACCGCTCTCCTCCAGCCACGGCGAATCTCATGTTCCAGTGACGACGTACCGCGCCGAAGTGTGACATGAGGGTCGGCTCACCGAGGATCCGGCACGGCCTCCCGCGAGCCGGCCGGCGGAGTCGAGGCCGGGTGACCGTCACGGAAGCCGTGGGCGCGGGCCACGAGCACGACCAGCAGGACCGGCGCCATGAGCACGAGGACACTCCAGGGGAACGACCCCGGGCCGGACCGCGCGAGGAGGAGGCCGCCGACGATCCCGCCGCCGGCCATGGCGACGTTCCACAAGGTGACGAGCATGGCCTGGGCCGCGTCACCCTGCTCACCGCCCGCCTGGCCCGCGGCGGTCTGCAGGAGGGTCGGAACGCCTCCCCAGCCGAGGCCCCACAGGGCGCTCGCCGCGTACACCGGCGTGGGATCGTCGGCGAACAGCGCGAGGACGGTGGCCGCCAGCGCGACCAGGAGCGTCGCGGCGATGGTGAGGGTGCGCAGCCGTCGGTGGATCTGTACGCCGACGACCCAGATGCTCACCAGGGACGCGATGCCGAACACCAGCAGTACCAGGTCGGTCGAGTCGCCCATTCCGTGCCGGTCGAGGAACGTGGCGATGTAGGCGTAGAGGATCGTGTGGGCCAGGACGAAGACCAACGTGACGACCAGGACCGCCGCCACGCCGGGGACGCGGAGCGCGCCGAGGATCGGAGTCCGCTCGTGCTGCCGCAGGCCGGGATGGTCGGGAACCGACGCGGTGATCCACGCGATGAGGACGACGGTCAGCGTGGTCATGCTCCAGAACGCCGTCTGCCAGCCCAGCGCCTTCCCCACGAAGGTCCCGGCGGGCACGCCCAGCGACAGGGCGATCGGGATGCCGGCCATGGCGATGGCCAGCGCCCGGCCCTGAAGGTGGGCGGGGGCCAGACGGCGGGCGTACCCGGCCAGCAGCGCCCACGCCACGCCCGCCGCCACCCCCGCCACGAAGCGGGCCGCCATGGTCAGGGGGTAGCTCGTCGATACGGCCGTGACCGTGTTGGCGACGGCGAATCCCGTCATCGCGGCCAGCAGCAGCCGCTTGCGCCGCCACCCCGCCGTCGCGGAGGTCAGCGGGATCGCGGTCGCCGCCGTGGCGACCGCGTAGATGGTCACCAGCTGTCCGGCCGCCGACTCGCTGACGTTGAGGTCCGCGCTGATGCCGGGCAGCAGACCGGCGGGGAGCGTCTCGGTCAGGCTGGTGATGAACACGGCCGTCGCCAGCGCCAGCAGCGGGGACAGCGGGAGGCGCCGGCCTTCGGAGGCCGGATCGGCAGACGGGGCTGCGTCATGGAGGGACATGCCCGTATGCTCAAACCTTCACATTGATGTGACGGTCAACTCGGGACCATGTGAGGTGGCGCACATGCGCATCGGAGAGTTGGCGGAACGCACGGGCACGTCGAGGCGGCTGCTGCGCTACTACGAGGAGCAGGGTCTCATCGTCTCAGCGCGCTGCGCGAACGGCTACCGCGACTACGATCCGCGCTTCGTCGACCGGGTCATCCAGATCAGGGGGCTCCTCGACGCGGGCCTGCCGACGCGGATCATCAAGCAGATCCTGCCCTGCCTCGACAAGCCGAGGTCCATCCACTTCCCGGACGCGACCCCGGAGATGCTCGCGACGCTCGAGCGCGAACGCGACCGGATGACCGAGCGCATCACCTGCCTGACCCGCAACCGAGACGCCATCGCCGAGTACCTCGATGTGGTCCGCGGCGACGCCCCTTCCGCCGCCGACGCGGCGTCCTGACGACCTCAACCCAGGCGCGCGGTCCTGCGACGGCTGGACGCGCGGGGCCTCAGCCGGGCGACGGGGAGCAGGTTCTCACTCCGCAACGCGTACCGCTCGTCGAGTGACGCGCTCCTGAGCAGGCGTGCGGTGAGCTCCCTCCGCTCCACGCCATCGGCGACCGGGAGGACCTCGGCCCGCACCTCGCGCGCGGTCGGCCCGGCGTCGATCCCGGCCCGGAGCCGTGCCGCCTCCGCGTCGTCGTCCGCTCCGTCGGTGACCACGGCGACGGCCGTACGAGAGCCGCCGTCCTCGACCTCGAACGTGACACCTTCGGCGCCGCACAGGTCGCGCACCCGGTCCGACGTGACCTCGGCGGCGCGCACGAGGACGACGTAGTCGTCGCCGTCCCGCAGGTGGTCCACGGCGACCGGATCGAGCTGCGGGACCTCGCCGATCTCCGTCAGGCGAGCGGTCGGCGTTCCGTCGAACCGGTACGGCAGGACCCGGCCGCGGGACACCCGGAACACCACCCGGTTGACGGCTCCGATCACGTGGATCGCCACAGCGTCCAGCAGATACCCCATACGGCGTCCTTCCGGATCGGCGGCCTCCACTGTAGCCCGGCCCTGCCCGAGGCTCCGTGTGCCGTGCCGCGCTCCCGAACGGCGACGGCGCTCGGGCCGCGGCGGCGGATTCGCCATTGATAGCCGACGCCTTATAGTAGGTTCCGGCTATTAGGGAACGGTGATTCTGATGGCGAAGCGAAAGATCTCCAACACACTGGCGCTGGCCGTGCTGGGCCTGCTGCAAGAGCAGCCGATGCACCCGTACGAGATGGCGTCCACCCTGCGGGAGCGGCACAAGGACAGCAGCTTCAAGGTCAACTCCGGCTCGCTGTACGACACGGTCGAGGCGTTGGTCCGGCATGGCTGGATCGAACCGGTGGAGACGGCGCGTGAGGGCAGGCGGCCGGAGCGGACCGTGTACGCGCCCACCGAGCTCGGCCAGCGCGAATTCGTCCGCTGGATCGACGAACTCCTCCGCACGCCCGTCGCGGAGTACCCCAAGTTCATGGCCGCGGTGTCCTACCTCGGCGCGCTCGGTCCCGACGGGGCGGCGGAGGCGCTGACCGAACGGGCCGGGCATCTGGAGCGGCGGATCGAGGAGACGAACACGGTGCTGGCCGACACGGTCGGCTCCGGCCAGGTCCCTCGGCTGTTCATGATCGAGGTCGAGTGCGCGCTGCACGCCTGGGAGGCCGAGTTGGCCTGGACGCGGCGGACCATCGCGGAGATCCGCGACGGCAGCCTGTTCTGGCCCGAGGTCGAGCGAACCGAACAGGGATGGACGTGGTCCGCCCCCACAGACCGGAAGGGAACCACCCGATGACCGAGGTGTTGATCGTCGGAGCCGGTCCGGCCGGGCTGTTGCTCGCCGTTGAGCTCCGGCTCGCCGGCGTCGACACGGTCGTGGTCGAACGCCACGCGCAGCGGCCGGGCTTCTGCCGGGGCTTCAACCTCAACGCCCGCGCCCTGGACCTGCTGGCGCGGCGCGGCCTCGCCGAGAAGTTCATCGGCGAGGGCTGGCAGGTCCCGCACGCCCCGTTCTCCGGCCTACCGGTGACGCTCACCCTCGCGGGCGCGCATACCGACCACCCGTACTCGCTGGGCATCCCGCAGACCCGGGTCGAGGAGATCCTCGAGGAGCACGCCCTCGACCTCGGAGCCGACATCCGGCGCGGACACGAACTGCGCGCCCTGGAACAGGACCACGAGTCCGTCACCGCCACCGTCGCCACCGGCGACGGGGAGTACCGCGTCCGGGCGGCATACCTGGTCGGTTGCGACGGCGGCCGCAGCACCGTCCGCAAACAGGCCGGCATCGACTTCCCCGGCACCGAGGCGACCCGCTTCACCCTGCTCGGCGATGTCGAGCCGGCCGACCCCGACGCGTTGCCGTTCGGCGTGACCACCGGCCCCCGCGGGGCCGTGTTCGTCATTCCCCGCCCCGGCTACGTCAGGATCATCACCTCCGACGTGCGGCCCCCTGTGGACAAGGACGCCCCGGTCACTCTCGACCTGCTCCAGACCGCCGTGGACGACGCGCTCGGCCGCCACGTCGAGCTGCGCGCCGCGCGTTGGCTGACCCGGTTCGGCGACGCCGCCCGGCAGGCGGCCGAGTACGTCCGGGGCAGGGTCATCCTGGCCGGGGACGCCGCGCACATCCACCCGCCGGCCGGGGCGATCGGGGTCAACGTCGCCCTGGACGACGCGTTCAACCTCGGCTGGAAACTCGCCGCCACCGTGCGCGGCACCGCGCCGGCGGACCTGCTCGACAGCTACCACGCCGAACGCCACACCGCCGGCGCGCAGGTGCTGGCCAACACCCGGGCCCAGGTGCTGCTCGGCGACGCCGACGATCGGCTCGCGCCGCTCACCGACCTGCTCACCCGCGTCGCCGGCCACCCCGCGGGCAACCGCGCCTTCGCCGAGACCATCACCGGACTGGACACCCGCTACGAGATGCGCCCCGCCACCGACCATCCCTGGCTGGGCCGCCTGGCGCCCGACCTCGCCCTGACCACGGACGCCGGCCGCACGAGCCTGGCCGAGTTGCTCGCCTCGGGACGCGGCCTGCTGCTCGACCTGACCGGGGGAAGCGCCATCCGCGAGTCGGCCGCAGGATGGACGGACCGCGTCGACATCGTCCCCGCGACCTGCCCCGACCAGCCCGACCTCCGCGCCATCCTCCTGCGGCCGGACGGTCACACCGCCTGGCTGCGCACCGCCGATCACGACGACGCCGACGGCCTCCACCAGGCGCTGCAACACTGGCACGGCGCAGCGGCATGACCCACCACCCCACCCACGAGCCGGCTTCCGGAAGGACGCCTTCCGTGATCACTGGCATCCACTGACGATAGAAGTGACAAGATATGGAACGGGCCGGCGATGCCGGGGTGGGCATTGGCGGAGAAGGGCGGCACGCGCAGCTCCGCCAGGCCAGTATGGGATGCCTCGATGAGGCGCTGGAGTTGACCGCCCATCGTCAGGCTGTCACCGACCTGCTGACGTAGCGCGGCTTCCCCGACCACTATTTCAAGGGACGGCGGGTCGGGCTTCCTGAGGACCCGTTGCCGGTCTGGCCGCCGTTCGGAGCGACCACGACCCCGGGCGGCTGCTCGGGGTCGTGGTCGACGCGGTGCTGACGGAGGTGGGGTCAGACCTCGATCAGGGAGCCGTGCTCGTCTCTGCGGTCGGCGGTCTCGTCGTCGAACCACACGCCGCCGGTGGCCAGGTAGCGGAACCGGTGGACGCCGGGGGAGAGGATCACCGAGACGGTGCGCCTGCCGTGCCGCCGCCTGATGAGCTCGTGGCGGCCGGGCTCCCAGTCGTTGAAGTCGCCGACGACGCTGACGACGCCGTCCGGCTGGTCGGGGGGAAGGCTGAAAGTGACACGGGTCTTGCGGCCGAACAGCCGCGAGCGCCTGAGCATCGATGTCCTCGCACAGGTGTCGATCAGAGGGGGACTCACAGCATGGCGCGCCCGAAGACGGACGGCGCGGACGACACGGCGTGTAACGCAGAATTCACGCATTTGATCCGCTGTGTGCGGCCTCAGAAGGCGCAGGGCAGCCGGCTGATCCCGTTGATGAAGCTCGTACGCTGCCGGACGGGCGGCGCGGTGGCCTGCAGGGCGGGCAGCCGGGTGAACAGCTCTCGCAGCAGCACCGTCATCTCGCGGCGGGCGAGGTGCGCGCCGAGGCAGAAGTGCGGACCGGGCCCGCCGAACCCGACATGGGGGTTGGGCGTCCGGGTGATGTCGAAGACGTCCGGGCGGTCGAAGACGGCCTCGTCGCGGTTGGCCGAGTTGTAGTACAGGACGACGCGGTCGCCGGCCCGGTAGGTGTGCCCGAGCAGGTCCACCTCGCGGGTGACGGTGCGGCGCATCCAGGTCACCGGCGTGGCGTACCGCACGACCTCCTCGACGGCGCCGGGCAGCCGGGTGCCGAGGTCCTCCATCAGCAGCGCCCGCTGGTCGGGGTGGTCGGTGAACAACGTCAGGGCGTGGCTCAGCGCCGTACGGGTCGTCTCGTTCCCCGCGATGACGAGGAGCCCGAAGAACTTGCCCAGCTCCCGTTCGGTCAGTGACTCGCCGTCGACGTTCGCGGTGACGAGGGCGGTGACCAGGTCGTCCGACGGCCGTGCCCGGCGTTCCTCGGCGAGCTCGCCCATCAGGCGGTGCAGGTAGGCGAACCGCTCGGCGACCATCGAGACCCGGTCCTGCCCGTCGGGCCCCACGTAGTCGGGGTCGCCCACCCCGATGATGAGGTTGGTGGCGTCGATCACGCCGTCGTACTCCGACTCCGGGATTCCCATCATCGCGCAGATGATCGTGAGCGGCAGGGGCATCGCCACCTCGGTAACGAAGTCGCACGGCCCCCGCTCGACGAGCCGGTCCACGATGTCCCTGGCGACCAGCGCGACGTCGTCCTCGAACTTCTTGATCATCCGGGGCGTGAAGGCGCGGGAGACGATCCGGCGCAGCCGCGCGTGCCGGGGGTCGTCGATGCTGATCATGGATCCGGTGAACTCGCTCAGGACGGGTGGCGGGTCGTCCAGACTCGTCGCGGTCGGCTCGGAGCTGAAGACCTCCGGATTCCGGCTGACCTCGATGATCTGCTCGTGCCGGGTCAGCGCGAAGAACCCGTCCACCGGCTGCGCCGCGTCCGGTGCGTAGTCGACGAACACCGGACGCCCGGTGGCCCGCAGCGCCGCGAACGCCTGCTCGCGCTCGGCCTGCGGCCGCCCCCAGAACTCCAGCCGCGCCAGGTCCGCCCCGTACGTCATCGCTCATCGCTCCCCGGGTCGCCGATCCGCTGACACCCACGGTAAGGCACTGTTGTCGTCGCTGTCATCGATCCCGCTTCGTCCGGGTTTTACGGAAAGGGCTGCTCGGTTACCTGGACGTCACGGCGCCGACCGCAGGGCGCAACGCGGGTTCCGCAGAGTGGCCCCCATGGGATTGAAGATCAGGAACGGCCGATCGACCGACCGCGTCGGTGCCTCCCACGGTCACGGCAGACGTGCCTGGCGGCGGGAGGCCGTCGAGTTCGCGGCGCTGTTCGTGGCGGCGGGCATCGCGCACCTGTTCTCCACGGCGCTGGGCCATCGCCGGTCCGGCGCCCTCATGCTCGTCGTGCTCGGCGGTGTCCTCTGCGTCATCGTGTCGGCGCACATCTGGCTGACCCACCGGCGTGACCACCACGGGCGCCCGTCGCCCTCGCGGGCCGGCCCCGCGCCGGAGGCCGCTCTGCCGACGGCGCGGCTGTGGCGGGTACGGGCGCGGGTGCGCGAGACGCCGGGACAACTCGCGGCGCTGGCCGCCGCCACCGCCGCGCTCGGCGGCAACATCCTGTCGCTGAGCACCCAGCCCGACACCGACGGAACCATCGACGAACTTCACGTCCAACTGCCGGAGCCCGTCACCGCGCCCACGCTGGTCGACGCGCTCACCGCGGCGGGCGGCCGGTCGGTGCGGGTCCGCCCGGCCACCGTGCGGGAACTCGTCGATCCGGTCACCCGCGCGCTCCTGCTGGCGTCCTGGGCCGGCGAGGACCCGCATCGGCTGCCGGTCGCTCTGGCGGCTCTGCTGGAGGCCCGTCTCCTCCCGGACACGGGCGACCGGGCCGGCCGGGCCGAACGGGAGACGCTGTCCCTCACGACTCCGACCGGCGACCGGGTCCGGCTGCACCGGCCCGGCCTGCCGTTCACCGCGACCGAGACCGCACGCGCGCTGGCCCTGCTCGGCCACGCCCACCGGCCCACGCCGGCCCGGCCCGCCTGAACCCACCGCGCTCAGCCGCGCACGGCCCGCTTCGCCGCGACGTCAACCGCGCTCAGCCGCCTCGCCTCGACGGCCACCGCGCCAAGCCGCGTACGGCTTCGGTCAGCCGGGCGACCTCTTCCAGGCAGTCGGCCGGGGACGCGGAACCGCCCTCGGCGTACGCGGCGGCGAACTCCGCCTCCGGGAGCGCGGCGCGGACCCGGGCCGTGGCGCGGTCGACGTGGTCGCGTTCGGCGGGGCCGGCGGTCAGCCCGGAGGACCGGCGGAGCGCGGCCGCCGTGCCCAGCAGGCGGGCGGCCCGGGCGGGGTCGCCGGAGAGGCAGAGCGCGCCGGCGGCGCCTTCGAGGGCCCCCGCCGTGTCGCGGGGCGCGCCCATCCGCAGCGCGGCGGCCAGGGCGTCCCGGTGGAACGCCAGGGCCGTGGCCGCGTCGCCCCGGTGCTCGGCCACGAAGCCGAGGCCCGTCTGCAGCATCGGCAGGTGCAGCGGCGGCACGGCGTCGGGGTCGTCCCGGGGCACCGCGCGCAGCAGGGTCTCCAGGTGCTCCTCGGCGACGTCGAGGTCGCCCTCGCGCAGGGCCGTGTAGCCCAGTGTGGTCCGCGCGAACACGGCGGCCGGCTGGTGGCCCTGTTCGAGGGCGAGCCGCAGCGCCCGCCGCCCGTACTCGCGTGCCGACGGGTACGCGCCGCGCATCATCGCGGTCCAGCCGAGCCAGGCGAGCCGTACGGCGACGTCCGGCCAGAGCCGCAGTTCCTCGGCCGCGGCCAGGCCCCGCCGCTGCAACCGCTCCGCCCGCTCGTGGTCGCCGGTCAGCTCGGCCAGGGCGCCGAGCCACTCGGCGGCCTGCAGTTGCCCCCAGCGGTCACCGAGCCCGGTGAAGAGGCGCGCCGCCCGTTCGGCCTCGCCTTCCAGCACCGCGAGTTCGCCCCGGGCGTGCGCGTACTTCGCCTTGAGGATGAGCGCGGCCGCCCGCCCCCACCGGTCGCCGGCCGCGTCGAAGCCGGTGAGGGCCCGGTCGAGCAGTTCCTCGCCCGCGGCGGGATCCTCGACCTCGCCGGCGGTGAAGGCCAGGAACCACTGCGCCCGGGCCGTCACCGCCGGGTCGTCGTCGGTCGTGAACAGCTCCAGCGCCGCCGCCCTGCGGGCGGCCCAGTCGGTCCGGTCGCCCTGCAGCAGGGCCAGGCCGGCACGCCACGCCAGGGCCCTGGCGCGGTGCGGCCGCGCACGGCCGGGATGGTCGAGCGCGAGGGCAGCCTCGAGGGACCGCCGCGCCTCGGTCAGCCTGCCGCGCAGGAACCAGTACCACGCCAGCGCGTTGACGAGGCGCAGCGCCGCCTCGGCGTCCCGGTCGGTCACCGCGCCGTCGAGCGCGGCCCGCAGGTTGGCCGCCTCGGCGTCGAGGACGTCCAGCCATCGGGCCTGGTCGGGCCCGTAGAGGTACGGCTCGGCGCGCTCGGCCAGCTCCGTGTGGTGGCGACGGTGCCGGCGGCGTACCCGCTCGTGCTCGCCCGCCTCCGCGAGCCGGTCGGCGCAGTAGGCGGCCACGGACTCGAGCAGGCGGTAGCGCGGCCCGTCGTCGCCGTCCTCGGCCATGACGACGAGCGACCGGTCGACGAGGCGCACGAGCAGGTCGAGCACCTCCTCGGCGGGCAGGTCGGGTCCGGAGCAGACGGCCTCGGCGGCCTCCAGCGCGCAGCCGTCCGCGTGGACGGCGAGCCGGCGCAGGACCGTACGCTCCGGGTCGGACAGCAGTTCCCAGCTCCAGTCGATCATCGCCATGAGGGTCCGCTGTCGCTGTGGCGCGCCCCGGTGGCCGGTGGCCAGCAGCCGGAACCGGTCGTCGAGCCGGGCGACCAGGCCGTGCACGCCCAGGGCCCGCATCCTCGTCGCGGCCAGCTCCAGGGCGAGCGGGATGCCGTCCAGCCGCCGGCAGAGCACGGCGACGGCCGGCGCGGTCTCCGCGTCCAGCCGGAACCCGCGCGCCGCCGCCGTCGCCCGGTCGACGAAGAACCGCACCGCGCTGAACTCCGCGAGCGCGGCCGGATCCGCCTCGTCGGCCCGCGCGGGGATCCGCAGCGGCGGCACGCTCCACACGACCTCGCCGGTCAGCCCGATCGGCTCGCGGCTCGTGGCGAGGACGCGCAGGCCGGGCACCGCCCGCAGCAGCCGGTCGGTCAGCTCGGCCACCGGCTCGATCAGGTGCTCGCAGTTGTCCAGCACCAGGAGCAGCCGCTGCGCCGAGAGCGCGTCGGCGAGCCGGTCGACCGGCGCGACGGGGCGCCCCTCGCCCGCGGCGTCCCGGATGTCGAGCGCGCGCAGCACCACGTCGGCCAGTGCGTCCGCCGCCTCGAGCGCGGTCCCCGACGGCCCGGACACGCCCGCCAGCTCCACGAGCCACGCGCCGTCGGCGAAGTCGTCGACCAGCCGGCCGGCGGCCTCGAGCGCCAGCCGCGTCTTCCCGACGCCGCCCGGCCCGGTGAGCGTGACCAGCCGGTCGGTGGCCAGCCGGGCGCGCACCGCCGCGAGGGCCTCGTCGCGGCCGATCAGCTCGGTGGCCGGCGCGTGCAGGTTGGTCCGCGGCCGGCGCGAGGCGCCGGCGCTCGGGGGCTGCGGCGCCTCCAGGGCGGGGTCGTGCTCGAGGATCGCCTGGCGCAGGGCGACCAGGTCCGGACCGGGATCCAGGCCCAGCTCGTCGGCGAGTTCGGCGCGCAGCCGCTCGTAGCTCTCCAGGGCCTCGGTCTGCCGCCCGCCGCGGTACAGGGCGCGCATGTGCGCGGCGCGGAGGCGCTCCCGGAGCGGATGCGCGGTCAGCATGTCGCCGAGCTCGCCGACGAGCGCGCCGTGCTCGCCGAGGGCGAGCCGGACCTCGGCGTGGTCCTCCAGCGCGGTGAGCCACTGCTCCGTCAGCCGGGCGGCGGTCGCCTGCGCGAACGCCTCGTCGGCGAAGTCGGCGAGCGCCGGGCCCCGCCACAGCGCCAGCGCGTCGGCCAGGGCCGCCGCCGTCTCGGCGGGCTCGGCGACCGTACGCGCCCGGCGGGTCAGGGTCCTGAACCGGTGCGCGTCCAGCCGGTCGTCGTCGACCGCGATGAGGTATCCCGCCGGACGGGAGACCACCAGGGTGCGCGCTCCCGGCTCGGCGTCCTCCAGGACCCGCCGCAGCTGGGAGACCTTGGCCGACAGCGCGCCGGCGGGATTGCCGGGCAGCCGGTCGCCCCACAGGTCGTCGATCAGCCGGTCGGCGGGGACGGGCCGTCCCGCGTGCACCAGCAGATCGGCCAGCAGCGCCCGTACCTTCGCCCCGGGCACCGGCACCGGCCGTCCCTCGTCGGCCCACACGGCCAGCGGGCCGAGCATCCCAAAGCGCATGAGCGGCACGATAACCGCAGACCTCCGGTCGTGCCCTCATCCGGGCACAGGTCGGAGAGGCAGAGCAGGCGCGATGCCCGGGATCCGACGGTCAGAGCAGGCGGGCGATCTCGTTCGCCGCGGTGAGGACGCGCGGCGCGATCGAGGACTCGTCCTGCACTCCGATCTTCACCACGCCGATGCTCGCCTGGGCGGGCCGCCCCCTCGTGACGATCGGCGCGGCGACGCCCCAAGCGCCGGACTGCAGCTCGCCGGCGGTGACCGCGTAGCCGGCCCGGCGGGACTCGTCCACGATCGGCCGTTCGTCCGGATGAGGCGGCCGGCCGGCGAGGATGGCGATTCCCGGCGCGCCACGGTCCACGGCGTGCCGCTTGCCCGCCCGGTACGCCACATGGAAGTCGGAGTCCCGCGGCTCGGCGACGGCCAGCACGACGACCTCCTCCTCGTCGTCCAGGACGCTGATGAACGCCGTCGCGCGGCAGTCGTCGGCCAGCGATTGGAGTGCTCCCTCGGCGGCGGCGCGCAGCCGGTGCTGTACGGCGGCGCCGAGTTCGACGATGCCGAGCCCCAGCGTGAAGCGCGTTCCGCTCCGGAAGACGAGGCGGTGGTTGCGCAGCGCGGTCAGGTGCCGGGCCACGGCGTTGCGGTGCACGTCCGCGGCGCGGGCGAGCTCGCTGATCGTCATGCCGTCGGGATGGTCCCGGAGGATCTCCAGGAGCCGCAGGCCGGTGTCGATGGTCTTCGACCCGGTGGCCGGGGACGGCTGCGGCTCCGTGCCGGGGTACGCCGACCCGGCGTCGGGGGAGGCCGGCGTATCGGTGTGCGGGCGGCCGGGCGGCACCGAGCGGTGCGGTCGGTCGGTCATCGCGCGTCGCTCCGTCGTACGGGCGTGTAGCGGACGGGCAGGTGCTTGATCCCGGCGATGAAGTTCGACACCAGCCGCACGGGCGGCCCGGCGGGCTCCAGGTCCGGCAGCCGCCAGAGGAACTCGCGGTAGAAGGTCCGCAGTTGCAGGCGGGCGAAGTGCGCGCCGAGGCACACGTGCGGGCCGTCGCCGAACGCCACGTGGTCGCCCGCCCGCCGGGCGACGTCGAACCGCTCCGGATCGGCGAACGCCCGCTCGTCGCGGTTGGCGGAGGCATGGAACACGACGACCTTGTCCCCGGCGGCGATCGGGCGTCCCGCGAGCACGGTGTCCCGAACGGCGGTGCGGCGGAAGCTGAGGACGGGCGGATGCCAGCGCAGCATCTCGTCGATCGCCGAGTCGAGCAGTTCCGGCTGATCGAGGAGCCGCCGGTGCTGGTCCGGGTGGTCGAGGAGCGCCATGACCCCGCCCGGCAGGCCGGACCGTACGGTGTCGTTGCCGGCGATCACCAGGAGAAAGAAGAACATCGAGAGTTCGGGATCGCTGAGGCGCCGGCCGTCGACCTCGGCGGTCGCCAGCGCGGTCATCAAGTCGTCCGAGGGATCCCGGCGCTTGGCGTCGGCGAGCGTGTGCGCGTACTCGAACATGTCGGCCAGCATCGCGGGCGACCGGGGGTTCACCGGCCTGCCGTCCGGGCCGCGGGCGGCCTCGGCGTGGTCCGGGTCCTGGTAGCCGATCACCCGGTTGGTCCAGCCCAGGATCCGGTCGCGGTCCTCTTCGGGGATCCCGAGCAGGTCGGCGAGGTTCTGGATGGGGTAGTCGTCGGTGACGTCGACCGGCAGGTCGCACTCGCCGCGTTCGGCGATGTCGTCGACGAGCCGGCGCGCCCGGCGCTCGATGTCGGTCGCGAACCGTTCGACCCGGCGGGGCGTGAACACCTTGGACACGATCCGCCGCAGCCGGCCGTGCTCCGGCGGGTCGAGGTTCAGCATCATGCGGCGGATGAACGGCAGGTCGGCCGGGTCCGGGTCGCGGATCTGCGTCGCCCCGATCCACGAGCTGTACTCGGTGGGACCGCGCAGCACGCGGACGACGTCGGCGTGGCGGGTCACGGCCCAGAATCCCGGACCGGCCGGCCAGCCGCCGACCTCGTACTCCTCCTGCCAGTGCACCGGGTCCTCGTCCCGGAGCCGGCGGTAGGTCTCGTGCGGGACACCCCGCCCGTAGACGTTCGGGTCGAACACGTCGAGATCCGCGGCGGGGTTCGCCGGGACGGCGGTGGTGTCTCGTTCTTCGGCCGGCAACATGTCCCCTTGGATCCTCGGACGGCTGGAACGTTCCGGGCGGCCGGTGGACCGGTGGATCGGTGGCCCGGAGGGCGCTCAGGCGGCCAGGAAGCCCTCGATCTCGGCCACCAGCGCGAGCGGCGTCTCGTCCGTCGCGTAGTGGCCGGCGTCCTGGAACGTCGTCAGTCGCGCGTTGGGATACCACTCCAGCCACGTTCCCCGCATGACGTCGGCGGACAGCGCCGGGTCGTGCGCGCCCGCGATGACGAGTACCGGCGTGGTGTCGCCCACCACCTCCTCGTGGAAGTCGGTACGGGCCCAGGCGTCCAGGTAGGCGCGGAACGCCGGGACCGTGGAGACGCGCAGCGAGTGGTCCACCATCTCGTCGAGCCAGGCGCCCGGGAGACGGCCGCCCGTCGTGAAGTCGATGATCGCCCGGCGGTTCCCGGCCTCGTCCGCCGCGCCGGAGAACAGCGCCCAGCCCTGCTCGTCGAACGGGACGCCGGAGGCGGGGACCGGCGAGACGCCGACCATCCTGCGGACCCGCCCGGGCGCGTCCAGCATCACCCGCTGCATCGCCGTCCCGCCCATCGAGTGCCCGACCAGCGAGAACTCGTCCCAGCCGAGCTTGTCGGCCAGCGTGATGACGTCGCCGGCGATCTCCGCGAGGGTGTAGTCGCCGGTGATGTCCCGGGCCTCTCCGTAGCCGCGGTAGTCCGGGAACGCGTACGTGAACGCCTCCCCGTTCAGGTACGGCCGGATCTTGGCGAAGGCGTCGCGATCGCCGAACCAGCCGTGCAGCGCGATCACCCGATGCGGTCCGGTGCCGCAGAGGGCATGGGGAAGGGCGACGGGAGACATACCGGGTCCTGTTCTGTCGATGGCGGTACGGACGGGTCGGGCGAGACAGACGGCTCGGGCACGACGGGCGGTTCGGGCGCGACGGCGACGATGAGCTCCGGGCGCCGGGCGGTCGACCGGCCGGCGCGGGCGGGGTACTTCATCCCGAACCAGACGTACTTGCCGCCGTGGTACCGGACGAAGCCCCACTGGTCGGCCTGGGCGTCGACCAGGAACAGGCCGCGGCCGCACTCGGCGACGAAGTCGGGCGTCCGCCGCACGGGCAGGGTCGGGTCCCGGTCGCAGACGGTGAGCCAGACCATGCCGTAGGCGACCCGGACGTTGACCCGGATCTCCTGGTCGCCCGCGGGGCCCGGGTTCGCGTGCTGGACGGCGTTGGTCACCAGCTCGCTGGTCAGCTCCGCGACCGTCGCCCGGTCGTCCGCGGGCAGCGCGAGGTCCCACGAGTCCAGCATGGCCGCGACCCAGCGCCGCGCGATGGAGGGCGCGAGGCGCGAGCCCGGGAGATCGCACCATCCGGACAGGCGGCGTCCGTTCCCGGGATCGGACGTGGCCGCCACGGCGTCGTTCCCCGGGGCGCCGGAAGATCGCTGCTCCCGTGAATCGGACAAGAACTCGCGCTCCAGCCTGTGGTGCCCGAATAGTGGGCGTGGTGGGCAAAATTTGGGCGTACGTCCCGGAGCATTGAGCGTCGAGGGCCTGATGTCAACGGAAACGTCGGAATACCCGGGAATTCGTTGGCGGCGTAGGCCCGCGCCGCGAACCGGTCCGGGTGCCGTTCCCCTCGCGGAACGACGCCGCCCCCGTACGACACGGACGGTCGTACGGGGGCGGCGTCGTCGATCGGATCAGCGGAGCGGGCCGGCGGCGCGTGGTTCCGACCGGGGCGGCCCGCGGTTCTCGCCGGGGGACGGTGGCCGGTTCGGCGCGAGGGGACCGCGCGTCCCGCGCGGCATGGGAACCGGCGGTCTCAGGGCAGCAGGACGCGGCCCAGCTGCGCGTGGCGCTTCGCGACGCCCAGGTCCGCCGGGGTGAGGGTGCGCAGGCTTGTGGTGGTGAGTCCGGTCCGGGAGCCGCGCAGCACCCAGAGGCCGCCCTCCTGGCCGTTCTCGCCGGGGGCGCCGGCGGTCAGGTCGGCCCGGCCGTCGCCCGACAGGTCTTCCAGCGAGAGCCCGCCGCCGAAGGCGTCGGCGGTCTCCGCGACACCCGGTACATGCGCGGTGTTCGGGTCGAAGATCTGGGCGCCCTTGGCGGTGAGGCCGCCGGCCGCGCCGCGCAGGATCGTGACCGCGCCGGCGTCCGCCACCCGGCCGACGTCCTCGCCGGGCGCGCCGACCGCGACGTCGGCCCGCCGGTCCCCGTCGACGTCGCCGACGGCGAGCACCGTGCCCCAGCCGTCGCGCGGCTCGGAGACGCCGGGAACGCCGGCGGTGTCCTGGGTGAACTTCTTCGGCGAGCCCGGCCCCGACGCGGTGCCGAGGAAGACGAGGATCCCCTCCGGCGGGTCGGAGCGGTCGCCGTCGCCCCCGCCGGTGGCGGCGACCAGGTCCGCCCGGCCGTCGCCGTTGACGTCTCCGGCGACCGCCACCGGCCCGATGCCCGAGCCCACCGCGGTGGGCTCGCCGAGACCGGCGGGCGACCCGCGCCGGAGCTCGGCGCGTCTCTCGACCTGCTCGCCGTCGATCGAGCTGCGCACCAGTACGACCAGGTCGGTGTACCCGTCGCCGGTGAAGTCGCCCGCGACCGGGTTGATGGCGTCGACCTCGTCGCCCTTCGTCTGGACGGGGTAGGCGGTCGCGGTGACGGGCTGGTCGCGGACGTCGCGGAACAGGACGAGGGCGTTCGTGTCGCCCGTCACCGAGGACGCCAGGTCGGTGCCGCCGTCATGGTCGAAGTCCCCGACGGCCAGGTGCGGGGAGATCCACGCGCCCGGGCCCGACAGCGCGGTCGTGCGGCTGGTGAGTCCCTTCGCGCCGCCGTAGACGATGACGATCCGCCACGGCCGCCCGACCGTCACGGCGAGATCGGCGTACCCGTCGCGGTCGAAGTCGGCGGAGGCGACCGCGCCGCCGAACGCGTTGTAGGCGGCGGGCGCGCCGGGGATCCCCGGGCTGTCCTGGGTGAGGGTCTGGCGGCGGGCCTTGTCCGGCCCCGACGCGCCGCCGTAGACGACGGTGACGAAACCGGCCTCCTCCTCGCCGGCCACCGTGCCGCCGGGGCTCGCCACCACCAGGTCGCGTCGGCCGTCGCCGTTGAAGTCGCCCGCCTTCGCCGGATGCGCCGAGGCGTGGGCCGGCGCGGCGACCGCCCCGGCGAGCCCGAAAGCGGTCACGACCACCGCGGCCCCCGCCACGGCGGCACTGTGCGTCCTCACGATGGGTCCCCTTCCTCGCGGATGTTCACTCGGAGGACGCCGCAAGATCGCCGAGGGTTTACCCCCTCCGGACCGGCCGCGTGACCCCTGGATTGCGCGGATAGGGTCGTGTCCGCACGGAGTGTTCCCGATTGAGGAGGAATGCGTGGTTCCGCCGAACACCTCGCAGCCGTCCCCGCAGTCGCCCGCCGGCCTGGACCTGTCCGGTCGCCGGGCCCTGGTGACCGGCGCGGCCGGCGGTATCGGCCTGGCGTGCGCCCGGCGGCTGGCGGCCGCCGGAGCCGAGGTCGTCATCGTCGACCTGCGCGAGGAGGAGGCCAAGGCCGTCGCCGAGGAGATCGGCGGCCGGGCGGTCGCGGCGGACCTGTCCGACGCCGCGGCGGTCGAGGGCATCGACTGTGACGTGGACATCCTGGTCAACAACGCCGGGCTGCAGCATGTCGCCCCGGTCACCGAGTTCCCCCCGGACGTCTTCGCGCGCATCCAGCGGATCATGGTGGAGGCGCCGTTCCGCCTCGCCCGCCGGGCACTGCCCGGAATGTACGACCGCGGCTGGGGGCGGATCGTCGGGATCTCCTCCGTGCACGGCCGGATCGCCTCGCCGTACAAGGTCGCCTACGTCGCCGCCAAGCACGCCCTGGAGGGGATGACCAAGGTCATCGCGCTCGAGGCCGCCGAGCACGGGGTGACCGCGAACTGCGTCAGCCCGGCGTACGTGCGCACCCCGCTCGTCGAGCATCAGATCGCCGACCAGGCGGCCGCGCACGGAATGGAGCCCGACCGGGTCGTCGACGAGGTCATGCTGGCCCGGGCCGCGATCCGGCGGCTGATCGAGCCGGAGGACGTCGCCGAGATGGTCGCCTACCTCTGCTCGCCGCACGCCTCGATGATCACCGGGGCGTCCCTCACCATGGACGGCGGCTGGACCGCGCACTGACGGCCGACGGCGCCCGCGCGCGGTCGCGCGGGCGCCGATCGGGTCACATCGAGGGCTTACATGGGCGGGGCCGGGCCCGCGGTGGGCGATCCGAGGAAGGGCGGGTAGCGGTCGCCGGGCACGAGGTTGCCGCCGTAAAGCTCGGAGACCGTCACGAAGGCGTAGCCCTGTTTGGTCAGAGCGTCCAGAATGCCGGGTACGGCGTCCACGCTGGTCGGCCGGATGTCATGCATGATCACAATGTGGCCCGGCTTCGCGCCGGCGAGGACGCGTTTCGTCACCACGGCCGTGTTGCGGTCCTTCCAGTCCACCGTGTCGACGGTCCACAGGATCTGCGCCAGCCCCATCTGTTTCGCGATCTCATTGACCTGCTTGTCCGAGTATCCATAGGTCGGTCGCATCACCGTCGGCGCCGTGCCGGTCACCTGCAGGATCGCCTCCTGGGTGCGGATGAGCTCATCCTCGACCTTCGCCCGCGGGGCTCCGGTCAGCTTGGCGTGGTCGAAGGTGTGGTTGCCGATCTGGTGCCCCTCGGTGGCCTCCCGCTTCAGGATGTCCTGGTTGTTCGCCACCTGCTGGCCGAGGACGAAGAAGGTCGCGTGCGCGCCGCGCGCCTTGAGGATGTCGAGGAGCTTGGCGGTTCCGGTGACCGGTCCGTCGTCGAAGGTGAGCGCGATGCACTTGCGCACATGACAGTCGACCTTCGCCGGGGCCGCGGGCCGCGCCTTCGCGGCCCGGTGGGCGGACCGGTTCTCGTGCGACGGTGAGCCGGCGAGGAGGAACACTCCCGCGCCCACCGCACCGCCCACCAGTACGGCCGCGCCGAGGGCGGCAGGCATGATCCAACGCCGTTGTAGAAATCCACTTTTTTCATTTTCATGGCTTTTATCGTTTTCGTCGTTCGTCACCTTTTGCCCCAGACTGAGCGACTTTTGGTCATGCGCAGGGTTCGGGGGGCGGCTAAGAACGGTCCGGAATATCGAGCCGAACAGCGGAGACCGCGATGGCCACCCCCGTCGCGATACCTATACCCGCGAAATCGAGCCGCCCGAACTCGCGATGACGAACGCTGTCAGAAAAGACGGGCGACGTGGGCGACCGGCGGCGTGAGGCGCCGGAAATCCGGTTCCCGGCTGTCGGTGCCCGCTGGCATACTGCCAGCGGAGGTAAGTGATCACTGTGACTGTGGAACCTTACAGGCGGGTGCTGGCCATCCCCGGTGTCCGGATGCTGCTGCTCGTCGGGCTGGTCGCCCGGATTCCGGTCGTCGCCTGCGGGCTGACGCTGACCCTGCACGTGGTCGGCGGTCTGGGGCGCGGCTTCATGCAGGCGGGCCTGGTCGGGGCGGCCTCGACCGCAGGAGTGGCGGTCGGAGCCCCGATCGCCGGACGCTTCGTGGACCGACGTGGCCTCCGGCCGGTCCTGGTGGTCACCACGCTCGCTCAGCTTCTCTTCTGGACCGTCGCGCCGTTCCTGCCGTACTGGCCGCTGCTCGTGGGCGCCTTCGTGAGCGGGGTCCTGGCACTGCCGGTCTTCACCGTCATCCGCCAGTGCCTCGCGGCCGCCGTCCCGGCCGAGCACCGCCGCAGCGCCTACGCCCTGGACTCGATGCTGGTCGAGGTGGCCTACATGACCGGCCCGGCGCTCGCCGTGGCCGGCACGACCGCGCTCGGCAGCTCCTGGACCATGGCACTCATCGGGCTCGGACTGGTCGGGTCCGGCACGGCGCTGCTGGCGCTCGACCCGCCCATCCACGTCGGCGCCGAGTCGGAGACCGCCGGAGCCACGGTGCGCCGCCGCCAGTGGCTGACGCCCGCGCTCTTCGCCCTGCTCGGCGTGACGTCCGCCGCCACCTTCGTGCTCGCCGGGACCGAGCTCGGCCTGGTCGCGGTGCTCAAGGCCGACTCCGCGACCAGGTGGACCGGCCTGGTGCTCGCGTTCTGGGGCATCGCCTCGCTGGTCGGGGGATTCGTGTACGGCGCGCTGCCCCGAGGTTTCTCCCCGCTCGTCATCGTCGGCGCCATGGCCGCCCTCACCGCTCCGATGGGCCTGGCGGGCCACTGGGAGTGGCTCTGTCTCGCACTGCTCCCGGCGGGGATGCTGTGCGCCCCGGCGATCTCCGCCTCGATCGACACCCTCAGCCGGTGGGTGCCCGCCGCGGCCCGCGGCGAGGCGACGGGGCTGCACGGCACCGCGATGACGCTGGGACTGGCCGTCGCCGGACCCGTCACGGGCGTCGTCATCGACGACTTCGGCCCCCGCTGGGCGTTCGCCCTCTCCGGCGCCGCGGGTCTCCTCGTCGTCCTGCTCGCCACCCCGATGTGGCGGCGCGCCGCCCGGCCGGCGGCACCGCGGACGACGGCGGTCGAGCCGGTCGCCGACGCCGCTTGACGCGCTCCCCGGTCCTGGCGAGGCCGGGGTCAGGTCCACGTCGCGTCACGCGGTGCCGCCGTCCCATAGTGGTCGCCGCCCGCCGCCGGACCCGGGTTCCGCGAGCGGCGGAGCCGGTGTATAGCTGATCCATGCGACGACCGAACGACCCGGCGGCGCTGCGCGGGCGCCGCGTGCTGGTCACCGGAGCCGCGCGCGGCATCGGCGCGGCCCTGGTCCGCCGCCTGCACGCCCGGGGTGCTCGGGTGGCCCTGGCGGGTCTAGAGCCGGACGGCCTCGCGGCCGTCGCCCGGGACTGCGGCGACGCGCCATGGCGGACGTGCGACGTGACCGACCGCGGCCGTGTCGAGCGGGTCGTGACGGAGCTGGCCGACGAGCTGGGCGGCCTGGACGTCGTCGTGGCCAACGCCGGGGTCGCCTGCCAGTGGCCGGTCCTCGGCGGCGACCCGCGCATCCTGGAGACGACGATGCGCGTGAACGTCTTCGGCACCTATCACACGCTGCGCGCGGCGGGCCCGTACATCGCCCACCCGGGCGGCTACGCGCTGACCGTCGCCTCGCTCGCCGCCGCCGTCCACGCCCCGCTGCTCGGGGCCTACAGTGCGTCGAAGGCCGCCGTCGAGGCGCTCGGCGACACGCTCCGTCTCGAGCTGCGGCACACGGGAGCGCGGGTCGGCGTCGCGTACTTCGCCGAACTGGACACCGACATGACGCGCCGCGGGTTCGGCACCCGGGCGGGCGCCGTGCTGCAGGGCCGGCGCGGCGGGTTCACCGGGGTCACGCCGCTCCGGTCCGGGATCGACGCGCTCGAGCGCGGCATCGCGACGCGCGCCCGCCGGGTGCACGCTCCGCGCTGGGTGGGGCCGGTCCTGTACGGGCGGATGGCGGCCCAGCGGGTGGTGGAGACGGCGGTGCGGGCACGGGTGGAACCCGCCCTGCGGATCGCCCTCGAGGAGGAGGACCCGCCGATGACGACGCCGCAGCCCGAGGACCGGGCCGGATGACCGCCGACCGGCCCCCCTCGCGCGCCCGATCGGCGAGCGGGTCCCCGGCCCCGGCGGACGAGCAGCCAGATCCGGCGGGAGAGGGGTTCCCGGCGGGGGAGCGTGAGGGGCCGGCGCGTGGGGTGCCGCGTGTGCCGCCCGGATCACGGCGGGAGCTGGGCACGCCGGCGTGGACGTTCATCCGGCTGGCGGGACGGCGGACCGGAACGCGGGCGCCGGTGCTGTTCCGGGTGCTCGGCCGGCACCGCCGCCTGTTCCGCGGCTGGCTGCACTTCGCCGGCCGGCTGATGCCGGGCGGCGTGCTGCCGCGCCGCGAGACCGAACTGGTCATCCTGCGGGTGGCGCACCTGCGGGACTGCCGCTACGAGTTCGATCACCACGTACGGCTCGGCGCCCGGGCCGGGGTCACCCGCACCGACGTTGCCCGGCTCGTCGAGCGCGGGCCCGAGGACGACGGCTGGTCGCCGCGCGAACGCGCCATCCTGGCGGCGGTGGACGCCCTGCAGGCCGAGCGCGACCTCGACGACGCCGCGTGGGCACGGCTCCGAGAGCACCTCGACGACCGGGAGTGCATCGAGCTGATCATGCTCGTCGGCCATTACGACATGCTGGCGACGGCCATCACCGCGCTGCGGATCCCGCCCGACCCTCCCCGGCGGCGCCGACCCCTCGAGCGGCGCTGACTTCCGGTGGTGCTGCCCCCTCGGGCGGCGCTGACGCCTTGAGCGGCTGGCCTCGAGCGGCTGGCCTCGAGCGGCGCTGACCTCCGGTGGCGCTGATCCCGGGGCTTGCCGGGCCCTGGCCGTCGCGGGCCAAAGAGCGGACGCCGACACGGCCCCGTCGCGGAGCCGGTCGTGTGGCCGCGGACGGCTCAGAGGGCGGCGCCGACCGCGTAGCCGAGGGCGGCGATCGCGGTCCCGAGGATGAGCCCGCCCACGGCGTTCAGGCCGGCCTCGCGGAACGAGCCGTCCTCCAGGAGCCGTACGGTCTCGAATCCGAAGGTGCTGAAGGTCGTCAGCGCTCCGCAGAATCCAGTGCCCAGCAGGGTGACGACGTGCGCCGGCAGGGTGTGGGCGGAGCCGGTGAGCAGACCGAGGATCAAGCAGCCGATGAGGTTCACGGTGAACGTGCCCCAGGGGAAGACGCCGTCCCGTCGGCGCTGGACGTACCGGTCGATCAGGTAGCGGCTCGGCGCTCCGACGGCACCTCCGAGCAGCACGAGCAGGACGGTCACCCGCGCCGTCCTTCCCGGCCCCGGAGCACGGGCAGCCCGGCGATCAGCCGGGCCAGCGTCATCCCGCACCACACGGCGGCGAACCCGCCGAGGAGGCTGCCGAGCGCGTACGCCGCGGCGATCCCCCAGGACCCGTGCGCGGCCAGCGTCCGCAGTTCGACCGCGAAGGTCGAGAACGTGGTGTAGCCGCCCAGGACGCCGACGCCGAAGAACGGCCGTACGTAGCGGTTCGGCGGCCAGACGTCCAGGACGAGGACCATGAGCAGCCCGATCGCGAGGCACCCGCTCAGATTGATCGTGAAGGTCGCCCAGGGGAAGCGGCCGGGGGACACGTGGAGCGCCTGGGAGATCAGGTAGCGGGCGACGCTGCCCAGCCCGCCGCCGAGCGAGATCGCCGCCAGCACGCGCCACTGCCGGTCGCGGCGCCCGGCGCGGACCGCGAAGACGTCGGCGTCCGGTGCGGTCCCGTCGATCGGGCCGGTGTCGGGGTCGACGGGCAGGAGGTCGGGGTCGGCGGGCGGCTCGTCGGTGCGGCGATCCGCCGAGTCCTTGGAGAATCGTGCGGCCACTGCGTCCTTTCGGTCTGTCCCCTACCAGTGTGAGGGATGCGCGCAGCGGTCGCGTCCCGGCCCCATCCTCGTCCGCGCCGGACGCCGGTACGGCCCGGGTCCCGCCGGCCTCGGGGCGGCCGGGGCCTCACACGGGTCTCGCCGACGGTGGCCGCGAGACCGGCTCGTCGAGGTACGCGGCCGCCTGGAGGCGGAAGGACTCGGCGTACAGCCCGTCCGCGGCCATCAGCTCGTCGTGGGTGCCGGTTTCGACGACCCGGCCGCGGCGCAGGACGAGGATCCGGTCCGCGGAGCGGACGCTCGAGAAACGGTGCGAGATCAACACCACCGCCCGTTCGGCGAACAGCTCCCGAATCCGGGCGAACAGGTCGGCCTCCGCCCGGGGGTCCATCGCCGCCGTCGGTTCGTCCAGCACGACCAGCGGCGCCTGCCGGAAGAACGCCCTGGCCAGCGCGATGCGCTGCCACTGCCCGAGCGACAGGTCGGTGCCACCGGTGAACTCCGCGCCGAGCTGCGCGTCGTACCCGCCCGGCAGGTCGGCGACGATCCGCGCCGCCCCGGCGCGGCGCGCGGCCTCCAGCAGCCGGCCCCGGTCTCCGAGGAACGCCGGGTCGCCGAGCGCGATGTTCTCCGCGACGGAGAGCTTGTAGCGCAGATAGTCCTGGAACAGCACGGTGGACAGCGCGCGCAGCTCGGCGGCGGGGGCGGGTCTTCCGTCCACCAGCAGCTCGCCGGAGGCGGGGGAGTACAGGCCGGTCAGCAGCTTCGTCAGCGTGGTCTTGCCCGAGCCGTTCTCCCCGACGAGCGCGACCACCTCGCCGGGGCGCAGGTCGAGGGACACGTCGGCCACTGCGGTCCGGGCGCCGCCGGGGTAGGCGAAGGAGAGGTTCCGGGCGATCAGGACCCCGAACGACCGGCGCGTGGCCACGGGCGGTGCGGGCGGACCGGAGACCTCGGCGGTGAAACGCCGCAACTCCCGCAGGTAGCGCAGCGAATCGCCGGAGCTCCGCAGGACCGAGGTGATCATGATGCCCTGCTGGACGCCGATCAGCAGGCCGCCGAGCGCCGTCAGCGCGGTCGGCGCGTCGACCACGCCGGCGACGGTGGCGACGAGCAGGCCGCCGACCGCCGCCGCCGCCATCACCTGCCCGGCCAGCCGGGCCCGGATCTCCTTCCAGAGGAACCGGTGCCGGAAGGCGACCTCGGCGTTCAGCGTGCGGTCGTAGCAGGCGGCCAGCCGGTCGAAGAAGGCGCGGCTCAGGCCGAACGCGCGAAGCTCCTTCGCCTCATCCCGCCCGGTGAGCAACTGGGTGAGGTAGCCGGCCGTGCGCTGGTTCTCGGTGAGCTGCCGTTGCAGGTCGAAATGGGCGCGCTGCTGGAGCAGCGCGACGCGGATCGACGGGAGGGCCGCGACGAGGAGGAGCGGCAGCAGCCACCAGGCCATGGCGATGAGCGCGATCAGCACCGTCGCCAGCGTCAACGTCGTCCGCGTCACCGTCAGCACGGTGAAGGGGAGATTCGGGGCGTGGATCTGCGCGGCCGTGAGGGCGAGCCGGACTCTGTCGTGGAATCCGGGCCTTTCGAACTCCAGCAGGTCCGTCCGCGCCGTGGCCGAGGTCACCGCCTCCACGGCGTCGCGTTCGATGGCCACGCGGAGGACGGACTGCTGGGTGAGGCCGACGATGTTCACGGTGCTGTTGACGAACGCCAGCGCCATGACGACGACGGCGGAGACGGCGGCCCGGGAGACGTCGGTCCGCCCGTGTCCGGAGCCGAGGAGACCGTCGGCCACGCCGCGCCCGGCGAGGAGCATGCCGCCGACCCCGAGCGCCTGGCCGAGCTGCAGGAGCAGGACGATCATCACCCGCCGGCGATCGGCCCGCCACCCGAGAACCACCCCGAAGGTCAGTAATTGCCGCATCTCGGTAAAGCGCCGCCGCCGACCTTCGATCGTCATATGGTGCCGCCTTTCCGTGCGCCATACCCGCGTCCTGTCGTTCGGCAGTCTGCCATGCCGAGTGGGGAGACATCGAGCGCTGCGAATATGGCAATTCGGGCAATGTGCTCAGCGTCTCGGCATCGGCGTTTTACCTTGGTAAGGTCGGCCTCGTGAGCCCTCCCAGTGAACGATCTATTTATTCTGGAAAGATCGATTTACTGGCGGGCTTGAGTGGGAATTCCATTACATCTGGCGCTGTGGGGTGATCGGTGGGAAGACGGGGTGACATGCCAGATTCGACCCTGCAGAAGGGTTCGATGACCGGTGCCGCGCCCGGGGTACGGACCGTCGGCTGCGCCGCGGGCGGCGCACCCGTCGGTTTCGCGGGTACGGTCACGTCCGCGCGGATGCTCCTCGAGACGGTCTGCTCATGTGGCGGGCGCCACGTCCCGCCCGCGAGTTCGGAGGCGGTGCCCGGCCCGACGGTCGTGGGCCCGTTCGCCTCCGCCGGGCGGCTCGCGCAGACGTGGGCCGATCCGGCCACCGGCACGCTCGGCAGGGGCGCGCTCGCGCAGACGCCGCTCTACTACGCCGTCACCGACGGAACGGGCACGGAGGGGCGCCTGGTCCGCTTCTCCACGGACCTGGCCGACCTCGTCGGCTCCCGGTCCGAGATGTGGTCCGCGGCGGTCGCGGCGGCGCTGGCCGGAGAGGCCCTGCCGATGCCGCTCACGCCGTACGAGGGGGTCCTCCAACTGGCCTGCGGCACGACGCTCGGCACGTCGGGCGGCCGGGAGCGCCTCACCCTGGACGAGCTCGACCTCGACGGCCTGGCCGACCAGGCACGGCGGATCACCGGACGTCCCACCGACCCGCGCGGGGTGGTGCGCCGGGCCCTGCGGCACGCCGTCGACGAGGCGCTCGCGGCCGGCGGGGGCAATGGGATCCTCGGCGACGGTGGCGGGATCGGCGCGGCCGCGCTGGCCGCGATCGCTCCGGCGCGACTCCGGCGATTCCACGTGCACCTGGACGTTCCCGTCCTCGACCGCCGGCGCGGACGGCTGGCCGCCGGAGTCGAGGTGATCGACGGCACCGCCCACTGGCACCGTGCGTGCGACACCCCCTGGTTCGGCGCACCGGGGGACGGCGACCCCTGGCCGCCGGCTCCGGACCTCCTCCGGCCCGCGGGATGGGACACCGCTCCGCTGCTCAGCGGCGCGGGGCTGGTCGGGCTGCTGACCGGGGCCGCCGACACGCCCGGCCGGCTGCGTACCGGATGGCGGCAGCTGACCATGGCGGCGCCGTTCCCGACGCTGTTCGGCCGTCCCGGATGGCGGGCCTGGAATCCGCCGCGGGGCGACGACCCGCCGCCGCAGGGCTCCGGCGACCAGGCGGCCCGGCCCGACGCCTTCCTGCCGGGCGGCTGGATCTCACCCGCCGTCGCCGAGTCCGGCGTCGCCGTGACCTCGGCCCGGACCCCGAGCCACCTCGTCCCCATCGTCGACGACACGACGGGCGCGGTGCCCGGCGCCGAGTCCCTGCAGACCGTCCTCGACCTCCTCGAACGCCCGCCACGGACACCCGGCGACCACAGGCTGGACCCGGTGCTCGTCTGCGCCCACCCGGTGGTGCTCGGCGCGGCGGTCCTCCTGGCCCGGCACGGACGCCTCCGGCTGCGCCGGCGTGACGGGTACGTGCACCGGGCGCCGCTCCTGCGTGACCTGGTGCCCTCCGGCCTATGGCCCGCGGACGTCACCCCGGCCGAGCGCGAAGCCCTGCTGGCCGCCGCCTTCGTCACCCGCCGCCTGGCGGCTCCGGCGCGGCGTGCGGCACTGCTGGCCCAGGTGGAGGGGAGTCCCTGGATCCTCGCCGAGCGCCTTCGGGCGGTCCTCGCCGACTCCACCAGGATGCTCGCCGACGCTCGAGCCCTGCAACGGCTCTGCGTCACCGCCGCCCGCCACCCCGGCCCGCGGACCTCGGGAGGCCGGTCGTGAGCTGGACGCTCCGTGAAGGAGTCAGCCTGCATCCCATGCCCTTCGGGGGAGCCTTCGTCATGGACGACGCCCGGCTGGCCGCTCGGCAGATCGGCTCCGAGCTGGCCGCCCTGCTCGCCGGCACCGCTGCCGCACCGGCCGGGCCGGACGGCGGCGACACCTCACCATCCGAGCCGGCCGGCTCCGAACCGGGGGCCGCCGGGACGCCTGGAGTGTCACCCGCGCTCGCCCCCGAGCTCCGCCTCGGAGTCGAGGAGGGCTGGTTGATCCACCAGGAGGAGACCGCATGAAGGAGCTCACCGTCCTCTGTGCCGCCGCCGTCCTCGTGGGCGGCGTCGCCGTCCTCGCCCTCAGCTTCGCCGCCAAGCTCATGGACTGGGAGACCACCCGCGCCGTGTGGCCCGTGACCGGCGGCCTGCGTGCGCTCGCCGGGCCGACGCAGGTGACGGTGGTGGAGGGACTGGTGGCGGTGACGGCATTGCTCCCCTCGCCCGTCGGAGTACGCCTCGGGCTGCTCGCCGCCGTCTTCGCCGGCTACACGGTCGCCGCACTCCTCATGCGGGGCCGCCGCTGCGCCTGCTTCGGCGACTGGATCCCCACGCGGTTCACGATGGCCCATGCGGTCGGCTGCGCCGTCGTCGCGATGCTGGCCCTCGCCGGCATCCTCGGCCCACCGGGAGTCTGGGCCGCCGGCGCCCAGGCCGGAGCCGGCCTCATCCTGGCCGTGGTGGCGGCCGCCTGGTTCCGCCGCCGGTCCGCCGCCGACGGTCACTCCGAGCCGCCGGCCGACGTCCACCGCATCGTCATCTTCACGACCGAGTCCTGCCGCTACTGCGCCGCTCTCGAGGCGCAACGCGACCGCTACCAGGCCATGGCCGACTGTCCGGTGGAGTTCCGGCGTGCCGACGGCGACGAGGAGGTACGGGCCGCGGGTGGAGCGTTCCCGGCGGCCGTCGCCTACGGAGCGGACGGCAGCGCGGTCTCGGAGGCCGCGCACGGCCTCGCCGCGATACGTGACCTGCTGCGCCACTCGACGACACCGTCCCGCCGATCGGGATCCCAGGTGAGCACATGACGACCACGATCACCGCGATGTGGACGGTGTTCCGGCTACGCCACCACGACATGCCCGCGCTCGTCGCCGGAATGGACCGGCCCCCACGGCGGCGCCGCGGCACCCGTCCGTCCGTCACGCCGATCGTCCTGACCCTCCGGATCTCCGCGGGCTTCTCCGCCCCGATGCGTGAGAACGCCCTCGTCGTCGCGGCCCTGCACCGCTGTGGCGTCCCGGCGCAACTCGTCGTGGGCGCCGACCCGGTGCCCGAATCCCACGGCGGATATCGCATCTACACCTGGATCGAGATCGCGGGCGTTCCGCTCGACACCGAATCGCCGCCCGGGAATTATCTGGTTGAACTGATCAGATTTCCTAAATCGGGCGAAACGCATTCGTGATCGAAAATCAAATCACAACAGGATCAAGAAATGGTCATTGACACTAGAATCCCGGCGCGTCATTCTGTAAATGCCGGGTAACCGGCCACTGCGAAAAGAAGGGATCTGCCACGTATGCACGGTCTTCAGGAAATGGCCGCGACACGCACCACCTTCACCGTGACCCCCTACCGCAACGAGCGCGAGGCCGAGACGTGCTACTGGGACGGGACGGCGCCGTTCTGCGCCGGCGCGTGCCCTCCGGGATACACCGAGCGGAACCGCAACACCTGCGGCGACGGCGCCTGCTGCTGGACCGGCTACAAGGTCTACTGCTGCAAGTGAAAGAGGATCCGCATCGCTCCTGACGCCGAATTCACGGAGCGGATGACGTGATCCGCGAGGACTCCGAGGTCGGCTCCCCCGCTGAATCCGCGGCCGGAGATGACCTCGGATCCCGCAGCGGCGGATATGGCGGCTCGCTCACCTCAGGCGCCATATCCGCCGATCCGCAACGCTGAATATCGAAGCCAATCGATCGCCGGGAGAAAGAAAGGAACGGTCATCGGTCTTCATGGCGGATGACGTGAGCGGCGAGAAGTTCCGCGAACAGATCCTCGGCCTGCTGGACGCGTGTGCGGAGCAGGCGACGGAGGCTCATCGCGGCGGATATGGCACCTCGGCCGTCCATGCGCCGTATCCGCCGATCCTTGGCACCGGCCCGATACCGTCGGGACTACGGCCCGGGCGGTTGTGCCTCCACCTTCCGGACGGCACGCGCTGGATGCCGGACCGGCTGCGGGACGTGCTCGGCCGACCGGTCCAGCATCCCGTCGAGCCGTCGGTGTTCGCCGGCGTCGCGATCGACTCCGGCGCTCTCCGTTGCTGGATCGCGGACGCGGCCGACCGTTCGGTCAGGTTCACGGGACCGACCCCGGCGCTGCTCGTCGGGGATGACGCGCCCGTCGCATGGGCCGGGTCCGCGCTCGTGGTGCCGGTGGACCCGCCGCCCGGCCCGTACGACGCGGCGCCGCAGATCTTCGAAGCACCACCGGGTGAGCGGGTCCGGGTGATCACCGGCCCGCCGGCCCAAGATCGCCGACCCTGCCGGTTCGTCGCGCTCGATCCGGCGGACGGCGGCATCGAGGCGATGCTCCTGACCGACCGGCCGTACCAGCGCGTGCGCGGGGCGGCGACGGGTCACGTCGCGGCGAGCACGCCGGCCATCGACACCGGAGGCGAGATCCTCGCCGTCGGCGGGCCTGATTCAGGCGACGAGCACCTGATCGCGGTCGGGAACGCTCCGCTGCACGACTTCTGCTGGCTGACGGCGGGAGCGGAGCTGGTCATGGTCGTCGGCCGCCCGGACGGCTTCGACATCATGGCCCGCGCGGTGTCGGACCACACCGTCGAACCTTCGCGTCTGCTGCACCGGCACCGAGGGCGTTACCTCCACGCCCACCGCCAGGAGGCCCTGTTCGTCCTGGCCTTGGACGCCGACGGCTCGTACGTCGTGCTCGTCGTGGATCCCGGTGCGCCGCGACCCGTGCTGAGCCTGGCCCTCGGCCTGCGACCGCCGGTGCTCCTCAGGATCGCCGCGGTCGAGCCGGGGCCGCCGGTGGCCGGGCGGTGCTTCGCCACGGTCGACGCGGACAACGACGTGATCGTCTGGGGCGTGCCGGCGGAGGGCGCGGCAGCGCGGCGGCTCTCCGGCCTCTCGCTACGGGACGACGAGGAGCTCATCACCGTCTCCGGCCGGGAGGCCGGCGAGGTCAGGCCCGTCTGCGTCCGAAGGCGCGCGCGGGTTCCGCTGCCCGCGCACCCGGGCGGGCCGCCACCGCTGCGCGGCACCGTACCGGCGGCGGCCGCGGACTTCTCGCTGTACCTGCCCGGGCGGCGCGAGCCGGCGGCGGTCCTCGTGTGGCTGTCGCAGGCGGGGGAGACGGTACCCGGCGGAGCGGTCGCCTCCCCCGCCGTGCTCGATCCGCACTGGCTGACGCTCGCCGGCTTCGGCGTCCTGGACGTGCGGCTCACTCCCGGCTGGGCGCCCGAAGTGCCCGACGAGGACCTTCGGCCATCTCTCGTCCGGCAGATCCGTGCCGCCGTTCTCGGCAGCGGGGTCCACCGGCACGGGGAGGCGGCGCGTCTGGCCGTCGGCGGCGCGAGTTTCGGCGCGACGCTGGCGCTGCTCGCGGTCGCGGACTGTGACCTGTTCGATGCCGCGATCGTGCAGAACGGCGCCTACTCCCGGCAGTTGACCCCGTTGGGCTTCCAGGACGAGACCCGATCTCTCTGGGAGGCTCCGCGGGTCTACGCGGACTTCGACGCGATCGTGAACGCGCACCGCATCCGACGACCGGTTCTGATCATCCACGGTGAGGCGGACCGGAATCCGGCGACTCCGGTGCTCCAGGCGACGCTGCTGTTCCAGGCGCTGATCGCCAACGGGACCCGAGCGCGGCTCGTCGTGCTGCCGGGGGAGGGGCATGTGCTCCGGAGCCGAGACGGCATCGCGGCCGCCCTCACGGAGAAGGCCGCCTGGCTGGCCGCCGTCGCCGGGGCGCCGTCCGTGGAGGGTCGCCCCGCCGCGGGGCTGACGGTCGGCGGGTCACCGCCCTAGGACCTGTCCGGTGGATCTTGTGGCGCTCAATGGCGGCACGGGAATCAGGCTGATCCCTGTCCGATAGCGGCGGGTTCGTCACCCTGGTCGGCCGAACCGGTAGCCGGGACGGCTCCGGTCCGCCGCCCACGGCGTACCGAATGCTCGGCGACCGCAGCCCAGGACAAGGGCAAAAGCCCCCATATCGACACCACGGGCGAGGCTTTTCCGAGCATCCGGTACGACCCCGCACGGCCACCTCGAGGAGATAAAGGGCAATCTCCACAGGTCGCACACCCGGGTCGCCCGTCCTCTTCCACCGGCGTCTACTCAGCGGAGAATTTTCTCCGCTGAGTAGACACCACCAGAAACGACGCCCCACCCAGCGGGCGGACCGGCCGGCGCCGCACGCATCCCTCGCCGTCACGGATCGACCAGCACGTGATCCACAATAAGGCGGAGACCGGGGTGATCTGACAGGCGGCAACGGCTCGATCCGCTGCCAGGCCGCATCGGTTGACTCATGTCGCCGGACCATGACCCACGCGACGAGATCGACCTCAGTCGAACACCGAGATCCGCCGGACAGGACCTAGGCCGTCGATGGGCGCTGCTCAAGGCTCACCGCCAGAGGCCGTACGTGGTCCGCCGGTGGATCGCCGCCGGGGGCTGAGCGGGTTAACGCGCCGCCGTCAGATCCGCGTCGCCGGTGGGTGCGTCGCCCGGGATCTCATCCGTGCTGGACAGGAACCGGTCGAGTCCGGTGATCTTGAGCATCCGTTGGACGTGTCCGGCGGGCCGGAGCAACAGCAGCTCGCCACCGTCCTTACGAGCGCGCTTCCAGGCGCCGACGAAGCAGCCCAGTCCGACCGAGTCGCAGAACTCGAGCTTCGACAGGTCGAGTGCGATCCGGACCTGGCCCGCCGCCAGTATGGTGTCCAGCTCGTCGCGGATGCTCCCGACGGTCGTGTAGTCGAGCTCGCCCGCCACGTGCACCAGCGCCCACTCGCCCCGTGGCTCGACCGCCACGTCCAGCGTCGCTTCCTCGGGTCGATCCGCCGTCATTCGTCCCCACCTCCACGCCGAATGATGGTGGTCTTCACTTTACGGCCCCCAGTCATTCTTGGCCGATGGTACGTCAACGCCGACCACGTCCACGTGCTTCGCCATATTCAGATATTGTCGACTGGCAAAGTAGGGAATATAGTTCGCTCATGCCACGACTCCAGCTTGCGAAGCTCGACACCCACCTACGCGAGGCATCGCCCGACCTCGATGTGGGGCCGCCGCCGGTCCCGGACGACCCGCCACCGGGCGGCCTCCTGGAGGTGATTCCGCTTCCCGGCACCGGACAGGTGGTGGTGATCACCGCCCATCTCCTTCCGGCGGCGGACCTCGGTACGCCGGTCGCCGTTCCCCGGGCGGTCAGGTCTCTGGACCGGGGGCCGGGCGGGTGGGAGCCCGACGACCTGGTCGTCGACCGCGACGCCAGGCGTGTCTGGCTGGACGGTGAAGAGGTGTCGCTGACGTTCCAGGAGTTCGAGCTGCTGGACTACCTGACGGCGCGCCCCGGAAAGGTGTTCTCTCGCATCCACCTGATGAACGCGGTGTGGGAGGGCGCGGCCGTCGTCGTGCCGCGGACGGTGGACGTCCACGTCCACCGCCTGCGCCGCAAGCTCGGGCGCCACGGCGACCGCCTGGTGACCATCCGGCGGGTGGGCTACTGCTACCGGCGGCCGGAGGCCGACGCCGCGTCGGTCGGCTGAGTCACCGCGGGCCCCGGCGTGCGGTCACGGCGCGCCGGCCGCCCGCACGGCGGAGTCTCCGGGCCGACACTCGACGCGGGGCCGGGCTCAGCCTTCGAAGAAGGTGATCCGCACGCCGGAGACGACCCGCTCGACCGGGACGAAGCGGCCCAGGACGGTCTGTTCGCGCAGGGGCTCGCTGAGGTAGACCCGGCCGGGCCGCCCGAGGTCCTGGGCCATCTTGGACGCGACGTTGACCGGGGCTCCGGCGATGTCGCGGCCGCCGCCCGGTGTCTCTCCGGTCAGCACCGGCCCGGTGTCCACGCCGATCCGGCACACGATCTCGCGCTCGGCCAGCCCCGCGCGGAGCCGAAGGGCGAACTCGACGGCGGATCCGGGATCGTCGAAGAGGTAGATGCCCAGTGGGCCGGCGACCTTGATCTCCACGGCACCGGCCGACGGCAGCAGGCCCAGCGCCGTCTCGCGCATCGTGGTGGACAGGGCCAGCCCTCTCAGCACCGCCAGGTCGGGCGTGCCCGCCGACGCGCCGCCGCGTTCGACGAGCACGACGGTCCGCTCCCGGAGGTGCCGGGCGGTGAGCCGGGCGAGGAGATCGGTGTCACCGGGGGAGCGCTCGAGGTGAAGGAGGTCGGCGTGGAGGTCGGGGGAGTACGGGATCGGGTACCGCTCGCCCTCCACAGGGCGCGCGTCGGTCAGGCGCGGGCCGTCGAGCAGCCGGTAGACCGGGCCGATCGGATGCCGTAGGTCGTCCCTGCGGACCACGGTGAAGGGGTGGCCGGGCGGCAGCAGGTCGACGACCGGTTCGGTGACGGCGATCTCCCCGCCCTCCACGTGGTTCTCCGCGACGTCCTCGATTCCGTCGGCCTCCTCGCCGTACAGCCCGCCGGACAGCTCGCTGAAGGTCCCGCGGTGGACTCCGATACCGATCCGGATCCGGCACCGGCGCTCGATCTCGTCCTGGACGCTTAAGAGGGCCGAGAGCAGCTCCGCGGCGCGGGTGCCGGCCGGATGGAACAGCTGGGCGTTGTCGGCGGCCCAGACTCCCACCGCCCGGCCCCCGATCGCACGGCCGTACGCGTGCAGGATCCGTTTCGGCCGGTCGATGAGCGCCAGCACCTCCAGCAGTGCCAGCCGCTCGCTGAGCCTCGTCAGGCCCGCCGAGTCCGACACGACGCTGTAGCCCTCGACGGCGTATCCGCTGAGCAGGCGCCGCGCGTCGTCGGCCGTCTGACCGCTTCGCCGCCACCGCTCGACGAGGGCGTGCGGCAGCCCGCCGACGATGTCGCGGGTGAGGTCGTAGTCGCCGGGAACGTGCCGGCCCGCGGGGGATTCGGAGATCACGCCACCAGCATAACAACGCACAGTGATCAAATGAGTGCGATTCGTGATAAAAATCTACAATGTAAAGGCAGCGGCCCGGCCGCGTGGCGCCCTCCCGAGTCGGGTCCGGATTTCTGGCCCGGCCTGCGATCGCCCATTACCGGACTCTTGTGCGAAAGGTGAGCCATGTGACATTTTACCGCTCGTGAGCACTGCTGACGTGGTGATCGTCGGCGGCGGCGTCGTCGGTGCCGCGTGCGCGTACTACGCCGCGCGGGCCGGGCTGGCGGTGACCGTCGTGGAACGCGGCGCGGTGGCCGGAGGCACCACCGGGGCTGGAGAGGGCAACCTCCTCGTCTCCGACAAGGAGCCCGGCCCGGAGCTCGACCTCGCGGTCTTCTCCTCCGCCCGGTGGGCGGAGCTGGCCGCCGAGGACGGGCTCGGGGCGGCCTTCGAGTACGAGCCCAAGGGCGGCCTCGTCGTGGCCGAGAGCGAGAAGGGCATCGCCGGGCTCGCGGCGCTGGCCGAACTGCAGCGCGCGGCGGGCGTCGACGCGGTCGCCGTGCCCGCGGCGGAGCTGCCCGGCTACGAGCCGCACCTGGCCCGCGACCTGGCCGGCGGGATGTTCTACCCGCAGGACGCGCAGGTCCAGCCGATGCTGGCCGCCGCGCACCTGCTGCGCGCCTCCGGGGCCGAGGTCCGTACGGGCGTCACCGTGACCGGGATGCTGCGGAGCGGCGACCGGGTCACCGGGGTGCGCACCGACCGGGGAGACCTCGCCGCGGGGGCGGTCGTGAACGCGGCCGGCACGTGGGGCGGGGAGGTGGCGGCCCTCGCCGGGGTGACCGTCCCGGTGCTGCCCCGCCGGGGTTTCATCCTCGTCACCGAGCCGCTGCCGCCGCTGATCCGGCACAAGGTGTACGCCGCGGAGTACGTCGCGAACGTCGCGAGCGACGACGAGGGACTGGAGTCCTCCGCGGTCGTCGAGGGCACCCCGGCCGGCACGATCCTGATCGGTGCCAGCCGGGAGCGGGTCGGGTTCGACCGCACGCTGTCGATGGCGGCGCTGCGGCGCCTGGCCGCCCAGGCGATCCGGCTGTTCCCGGTGCTCGGTGACGCCACGGCGATCCGCGCCTACTGCGGGTTCCGGCCGTACTGCCCCGACCATCTGCCGGTCATCGGCCCGGACCCGCGCGCCGAGGGGCTGCTGCACGCCTGCGGCCACGAGGGCGCCGGGATCGGCCTGGCGGCGGCGACGGGCCACCTGCTCGCCCAGTCCCTCACCGGCGCGCGGCCGGACCTCGACCTCGCGCCGTTCCGCCCCGACCGCTTTCCGGAGCAGCCATGAGTCAGATCGTCTTCGAGGGCCGGCCGGTGCCGTTCGAACCGGGTCAGAGCGTCGGCGCCGCCCTGACCGCCGCGGGCATCAGATCCTGGCGGACGACCCGGTTCGGCGGGCGGCCGCGCGGGCTGTACTGCGGGATCGGCGTGTGCTTCGACTGCCTGATCACCGTCAACGGCCGCCCGTCGCTGCGGGCCTGCATGGTCGAGGCGCGGGACGGCGACGTCGTGGAGGGCGGTGGCCCGGATGCATGACCCGGTGCCGATGGCGGGGGACGGCGACGTGGGGAAGGGCGGTGGCCGCGATGCATGACCTGGTGGTGATCGGCGCGGGACCGGCGGGCCTGGCCGCGGCGGTGTCCGCCGCGACGGCCGGGCTGGACGTCGCGCTGATCGACGCGGGACGGCGGCCGGGCGGGCAGTACTACCGGCACCACGCGGCGGAGACGGGCCGTCTCCACCACGACTGGGACGCCTTCGTACGGCTCCGGGACGCGCTGGACCGCCTCACCTACCTGCCGGACCACCGGGTCTGGCACGTCGAGGACGGGTTCACCGTGCACGCGCTCGCGGGGGACCGGGACGAGCGCCCGGTCCGGATCGGCGCGCGGACGCTGGTCGTCGCGACGGGCGCGCACGACCGGTCGCTGCCGTTCCCCGGCTGGGATCTGCCGGGCGTGCTCACCGCGGGCGGCGCGCAGGCGTTGCTGAAGGGCGACCGGGTCACGGCGGGCGAGCGGATCGTTGTCGCGGGCACCGGCCCGTTCCTGCTCCCCGTCGCCACCGGCCTGGCCGGGGCCGGCGCGACCGTCGTCGGGGTCTTCGAGGCCGGCCGCCCGTACGGCTTCGCCCGGCACGTCGCCCGGCATCCGGACAAGGCGCGTGAGGGCGCCGGGTACGCCGCCCTGCTGGCGCGGCACCGGATCCCGTACCGCACCGGGCACGCCGTCGTCGCGGCGCACGGGGACGACCGGGTCGAGGCGGTCACCGTCGCCCGGCTCGACCGGGACTGGGCACCGGTGCGCGAGCGCGTCGTCGCCTGCGACGCGGTGGCGGTCGGTTACGGGTTCACGCCGCAGCTGGAGATCCCCCTGCAGCTCGGCTGCGCCACCCGGATGGACGCCGACGGCAGCCTGGTCGTCGCGGTCGACGTGGCGCAGCGTACGAGCGTGCCCGGCGTGTACGCGGCGGGGGAGACCACCGGGGTCGGCGGTGCCCGGCTCTCGCTCGTCGAGGGGGAGCTGGCCGGGCTGTCGGTCGCGGAGGCGGCGGGCGGCGTCGCGCCCGACCCGGCCGACGTACGGCGCCTGCTGGCGCGACGGCGGCGGCTGCGGGCGTTCGCCGCGGCTTTGCACCGCGCGTATCCCGTCCGTCCGGGCTGGATGGACCGACTGCGGGAGGACACGATCGTCTGCCGCTGTGAGGAGGTCACCTGCGGTCGGCTGACCGAGGCGGCGGAGCTCGGCGCGACCGACCCGCGCTCGGCCAAACTGCTCAGCCGGGCGGGCATGGGCCGGTGCCAGGGCCGGGTGTGCGGTTACGCGACCGCGTGGCTCGCGGCGGGGATCTGCGGGCGGCTGCCCGACGCCGACGACCTGCGGGGAATCGCGCGCCGACCACTCGCCCAGCCTCTGCGGCTGCGTGACCTGGCCGCCGAGGACCGGCCCTGACACGGAACAGAGCGAACGGCCGCGGCCGGAGGGGCGAATCCCTACGGCTGCGGTCCGGAAACCGTCCGATCAACCCGGCATAACGGACGGATCACGAGTCCTGCGACATCTTGACGACCATGCTCGGTCCAACGTGAAATGTCACATCGCATAAGGGAGAACCGCATGAGCGCCCCTCGTAAGCCCTGGCACGGCATCCTCGTCGCCACCGCCCTGCCGCTGCGTGAGGACCTGTCGGTCGACTTCGACCGGTACGCCCAGCACGTTCGCGACCTGGTCGACGCGGGCTGCGACGGCGTGTGCCCCAACGGCTCACTCGGTGAGTACCAGAACCTCACCCCCGAAGAGCGGACCCAGGTCGTGCGGACCGCGGTCGAGGCGATCGGCGGCGACCGGGTCGTGCCGGGCGTCGCGGCGTACGGCTCGGCGGAGTCACGGCGCTGGGCCGAGCAGGCCGCCGAGGCCGGAGCGGGCGCGGTCCTGCTCCTGCCGCCGAACGCCTACCGCGCGGACGACCGGATCGTCGAGGCCCACTACGCCGAGGTGGCCAAGGCGGGGGTGCCGATCGTCGCGTACAACAACCCGTACGACACCAAGGTGGACCTGACCCCCGAGCTGCTGGCCCGCCTGCACGAGGCCGGTCACATCGTCGCGGTCAAGGAGTTCAGCGGCGACGTGCGCCGCGCCTACCGGATCGCCGAGCTGGCCCCCGAGCTCGACGTGCTGATCGGCGCGGACGACGTGCTGCTCGAGCTGGCCATCGCCGGTGCCAAGGGCTGGATCGCCGGCTACCCGAACGCCCTGCCGAAGGCGAGCGTCGCGCTGTACCGCGCGGCCGTCGCCGGCGACCTGGAGCGGGCGCTGCCGCTGTACCGGGCACTGCACCCGCTGCTGCGCTGGGACTCGCGGACGGAGTTCGTCCAGGCGATCAAGCTGTCGATGGACGTCATGGGCGGGCACGGCGGGCCGTGCCGGCCGCCCCGCCTCCCGCTGACCGAGGAACAGGCCGCGACCGTGCGGGCCGCCACGGAGGCCGCCGCGCACCTGGAGAGCAATGCGTAGCAAGCACGTGTTCCACGCCGTGGACTCGCACACCGAGGGGATGCCGACCCGCGTCGTCACCGGCGGGGTCGGCGTCATCCCCGGCGCGACGATGTTCGAGCGGCGCGCGTACTTCATGGAACACCTCGACCACATCCGCACCCTGCTGATGTACGAGCCGCGCGGGCACGCCTCGATGAGCGGCGCGATCCTCCAGCCGCCGACCCGGCCGGACGCCGACTACGGCGTGCTGTACATCGAGGTGTCCGGCTGCCTGCCGATGTGCGGGCACGGCACGATCGGGGTCGCGACCGTACTGGTCGAGACCGGGATGGTGGAGGTGACCGAGCCGGTCACCACGATCCGGCTGGACACGCCCGCCGGGCTCGTCGTCACCGAGGTCGCGGTGCGCGACGGCGCGGCGAAGAGCGTGACGATCCGCAACGTCCCGTCGTTCGTCGACGCCCTCGACCAGACCGTCGACGTGCCGGGGATCGGCCCCGTCACGTACGACATGGCCTACGGCGGCAACTTCTACGCGATCCTGCCGATCGAGCGGGTCGGGCTGCCGTTCGACCGGGAGCGCAAGAACGACATCCTCAGCGCCGGCCTGGCGACGATGGCGGCGATCAACGAGCAGCGCCGCCCGGTGCACCCGGAGAACCCCGACATCGCGGGCTGCCATCACGTGTGCAGTTCGTCGCGCCCGGCTCGGACGCCGAGCACTCCCGGCACGCGATGGCGATCCACCCGGGCTGGTTCGACCGCTCGCCGTGCGGCACCGGCACCTCGGCCCGCCTCGCCCAGCTGCACGCGCGCGGGGAGCTGGCCCCCGGCGCGGAGTTCGTCAACGAGTCGTTCATCGGCAGCCGGTTCATCGGCCGGATCGCCGAGGAGACGACCGTCGCCGGCTCCCGGCCCGCGATCGTCCCGGCGATCACCGGCCGCGCCTGGGTGACCGGCACGGCGCAGTACCTGCTCGACCCCGACGATCCCTTCCCCGAGGGGTTCCTGCTCTGACCCCCCGTTCCTAGACCTCCCGCTCCTCAACCCGACCGTCCGACGCGGCGCGGCCACCCCGGCCGCGCCGCCATCTCCCCCTACCCGTCGCTCACATATCGGAGATCCCCATGAGGAAAGCAGCGCTCGGCGTCGCACTGGCGGCGACCGCTCTGACCGCCTCGGCCTGTGGCCAGGGCGTGCTCGGTGGCGACAGCAAGAAGGACAAGGGCCCCATCCTGCTCGGGATGGACATCCCCCTGTCCGGCAGCAGCGCCGACATCGGCCCGTACATGAAGAACGGCGCCCAGATGGCGATCGACGAGATCAACGCGAAGGGCGGTGTGCTCGGCCGCAAGCTCGAACTGCGCGCCGAGGACGACGCCTGCGATCCCAAGACGGCGGTCGCCGCGGCCAACAAGCTGGTCGCCGCGAACGTCGCGGTGTCGGTCGGCGGGTACTGCTCGGGCGCGACCCTGCCCACGCTCCCGGTCTTCGACCGCCGCAAGATCCCGATGATCATCCCGGCGGCCAACTCGACCGAGCTGGTCGACCAGAAGCTCAAGCACGTGTTCTTCGTCAACGGCACCGGTGACCAGCAGGCCATCGCCGCGATGACCTGGATGACCAAGAGCGGCGCCAAGAAGGTCGCGCTCCTGCACGACAACACGTCCTACTCCAAGGACATCGCGGTGCGCACCGCGGCCGAGCTCGACAAGCCCGGCGGCCCCGACAAGGCGACCCTGGACGCGGTCAACCCCGGCGAGAGCGACTACTCCGCGAACGTCACGAACGTCCTTCGGAAGAACCCGGACTTCATCTACTGGACCGGCTACTACCAGGAGGGCGGCCTGATCCTGCGGCAGCTCCGGCAGGCCGGGTACAAGGGCAAGTTCATGGTCGCCGACGGCTCGGTGGACGCCAAGCTCGTCAAGATCGCCGGTGGGACCGCCGCCGAGGGCGCGTACGCCACCATGACCCAGACCCCGGACACCATCCAGGGCGCGGAGAGCTGGATCGCCACCTACAAGCAGAAGTTCGGCGCCGACCCCGGCCCGTACTCCACCCAGTCCTACGACGCCGTACGGGTCGCGGCCGAGGCCATCAAGAAGGCCGGCGGCACCGACGGCGACAAGCTCGCCACGGCGCTGGAGGGCATCAACGGGCTGCAGCTGTTCTCCGGCCCGCTGAAGTTCACCGACCGGCACACGCTCACCAGCGGCGGCTTCGTGATCCTCGTCGTCAAGAACGGCAAGTTCGTGCTCCAGGACGCGCTGAAGTAGGCCCCTGCCAATGTCACAGCTGATCTGGAACGGCCTGTTCGTCGGCTCGTTCTACGCCTTGGTCGCGCTGGGCTACAGCATGGTGTACGGCATCATCAAGCTGCTCAACTTCGCCCACGGCGACCTCTACATGCTCGGCGCGTTCAGCGGGTTCGCGATGCTCGGGGCGATGGGCGGACTGGTGAAGTCCTCCTCTCTCGTCGCCCTGTTCGTCGTGCTGATCCTGACGATGGTGGCGACCGGCCTGTCCGGCGTCGTCATCGAGCGGGTCGCCTACCGGCCGCTGCGCGGCGCGCCCCGCCTGTCCCTTCTCATCACCGCGGTCGGGGCGTCGTTCGCCCTGGAGTACGGCACCCGCATCGTCGCCGGGCCGAACCCGAAGGTGTACCCGGTCCGGCTCGACGGCACGGCGCTGCACGTTCTGGGCGCCCGCGTCACCTGGCAGCAGATCGCCCTGATGGCGGTCTCCGTCGTCCTCATGGTGGCGCTGAACATCCTGATCACCCGGACCCGGCAGGGCCGCGCCATGCGGGCCATCGCGCTGGACCCGAAGGCGTGCCTGCTCATGGGCATCGACGTCGACAAGGTGATCTCGCGGACCTTCTTCATCGGCTCGGCGCTCGCCGGGGCGGCGGGCGTCATGGCCGGCGGCTACTACGGGAAGATCGACTTCCTGATGGGCTTCATCATCGGGCTCAAGGCGTTCACCGCGGCGGTCATCGGCGGCATCGGCAACATCCCGGGCACCATGCTCGGCGGCCTGCTGCTCGGCCTGCTGGAGTCGTTCGGCACACACTTCGTCGGCGGTCAGTGGCGCGACGTCTTCGCGTTCGGATTCCTCATCCTGTTCCTGACCGTGCGGCCCACCGGCCTGCTCGGCGAACGCGTCACGGAGCGCGTATGACCGAAACAGTGCAGGATCCGCCGGTCAAGCCGGTGAAGGGCCGGGGCCCGACGTTCATCACGCGGTTCCTGGAGAGCCGGCACCTCGGCTGGGCGGGCCTGGCGATCGGGCTGCTCGCGCCGTTCGTCATCGCCACGCCGTACGCGATGGACGTGATGACCAGCGCGGTCGTCTTCGTCATGCTCGCCGTCGGGCTGAACATCGTCGTCGGCTACTGCGGCCTGCTGGACCTGGGATACGCCGCGTTCTTCGCGGTCGGCGCGTACACCAGCGGCGTGCTGTCCACCGAGCTGAAGATCCCGCTGCTGGCGACGGTCCCGGCGGTCGTCATCGTGACGGTGATCGCGGGCGTCATCATCGGCGGCCCGACGCTCCGGCTGCGCAGCGACTACCTGGCGATCGTGACGCTCGGCTTCGGGGAGATCATCCGGATCACCGCCAACAACCTGAACATCACCGGCGGACCATCCGGCATTTACGGCATCCCCGGGCTGTTCGGCGACGCCTCGTCGAACCAGGTCGTCTTCTACTACGCCGTGCTGATCATCGTCGCCGTGGCCGTGCTGCTGGCGGCCCGGCTCGGCCGGTCCCGGATCGGCCGGGCGTGGCGGTTCGTCCGCGAGGACGAGGACGCCGCCGAGGCGATGGGCATCAACACGTACAAGGTGAAGCTGGCCGCCTACATCGCGGGCGCGGTCTGGGGCGGCCTGGCCGGCGTGCTGTTCGCGGCGCAGCTCTCGGCGATCTCACCGGCCAGCTTCACGTTCCTGCAGTCGGCGCTCGTGCTGATGGCGGTCGTGCTGGGCGGCATGGGCTCGACGCCCGGCGTGGTGCTCGGCGCGATCGTGATCAGCCTGCTGCCGGAGGTGCTGCGCGGCCTGGCCGACTACCGGTTCTTCGCCTTCGGCGTGCTGCTGATCATCGTGATGATCGCTCGTCCGCAGGGACTGTGGCCCCATCGATCGAGGGAGCGGTGATGCTGCAAGTCGAGGACCTTCGGCTGTCCTTCGGCGGCGTGCTGGCCGTGGACGGGCTGTCGTTCGGCGTCGGCGCGGGCGAGATCGTCTCGGTGATCGGCCCGAACGGCGCCGGCAAGACGTCGGCGTTCAACTGCGTCACCGGGTTCTACAAGCCCACGGCGGGCCGGATCCGGATCGACGGCGCGGACGTGACCGGGCGGCGGCCCTCGCTGATCGCCTCGCGGGGCGTCTCCCGGACGTTCCAGAACCTGCGCGTGTTCGGCGAGATGTCGGTGCTGGACAACGTGCGGGCCGGCACGCACCTGTGGCTGCGCCAGCGGGTCGTCGACGCGCTGCTGCACACGCCCCGGTACCGCCGCAGCGAGCGCGAGGGCACCGAGGAGGCGAACAAGTGGCTCGACTTCGTCGGCCTGCGCGGCGACCGGACCGGGCTCGTACGGAACCTGCCGTACGGTGAGCAGCGCCGGGTGGAGATCGCCCGAGCGCTGGCCCGCCGCCCGAAGCTGCTGCTGCTCGACGAGCCCGCGGCCGGGCTCAACCACGGCGAGAAGGCCGAACTGCTCGACCTGATCCGGCGGATCCGCGACCTCGGCATCGCGATCGCGCTGATCGAGCACGACATGGGCCTGGTCATGGAGGTCTCCGACCGGGTCGTCGTGCTCAACTTCGGCCGGGAGATCGCCGACGGGCCGCCCGAACAGGTCCGCAGCGACCCGGCGGTGATCGAGGCGTACCTCGGGCGGGACGCCGACGAGGCCGAGGTCGAGGCGGCCAGAGAGGAGGTCGGCGGTGCTCGAGGTGAGTGACCTGGAGGTGAGCTACGGCGGGGTCCAGGCCCTGCGCGGGCTGTCGCTCACCGTGGGCGAGGGCGAGATCGTCGCGCTGCTCGGCAACAACGGCGCCGGCAAGACGACGACGCTGTCGGCCGTGTCCGGGCTGGTACGGCCCGGTGCGGGACGGATCGTGTACGAGGGCGACGACATCACCCGCGCGGCGCCGCCCAAGATCGTCGGACGTGGTCTGGTGCACGTGCCGGAGGGGCGCAGGATCTTCAGCACCCTGACCGTGCACGACAACCTGCTGCTCGGCGGCTACCTCGTGCGCGACGCCAAGGAGCTGGCCCGTCGCGTCGACCGGGCGTACTCCCTGCTGCCCAAGCTCGCCGAACGGCGCGCCCAGCACGGCGGCACCCTGTCCGGCGGCGAGCAGCAGATGCTGGCCATCGGCCGGGCGCTCGTCGCCGGGCCGCGGCTGCTGATGCTCGACGAGCCGTCGATGGGGCTGGCCCCGCTGATCGTCGCGGCGGTCATGGACGTAATCCGCGACATCAACGAGGCCGGCACCGCCGTCCTGCTCGTCGAGCAGAACGCCAAGGCCGCGCTCAAGATCGCCCACCGGGGCTATGTGATCGAGAACGGCCGCTGCGTGCTCGACGGCCCGGCCGCGGACCTGGCCGCCGACTCCCGCGTCGTCGAGGCCTACCTCGGCGGCGTCGCCTGAGCCTGCCCCGGCGTCGTGGGCGGTCCGCCCGGACCGCCCACGACGCCGGGGCGCGCCGGAGGGCCGGGCACAGGTCGCGGCACCGCCCTGGGAGGATCGTCACCGTGGCTGCGCTCAGGAAGGATGGGGCATGAGTGAGCTGAATCTGCCGCCGCTGGGGGCGCGGCAGAACGTCCGCGACCAGATCGCGCAGGCGTTGCGTGCCTCGCTCGTCGCCGGGGAGATGCGGCCCGGCGTCATCTACTCCGCGCCCGCGCTGGCCGAGCGGTTCGGCGTCTCGCCCACCCCCGTCCGTGAGGCGATGCTGGACCTGGTCAAGGAGGGCCTGGTCACCGTCGTCCGGAACAAGGGGTTCCGGGTCACCGAGCTGTCCGACCGGGACCTCGACGACATCACCGAGGTCCGCGCGCTCATCGAGGTGCCGACCGTCGGCCGGGTCGCGGCCTCGCCCGGTGGGGTCGAGAGGCTGCGGCCGATGGCGGAGGCCATCGTCCATGCCGCCGAACGCCGCGACATCCTCGCCTACATCGAGGCCGACCAGACCTTCCACCTGGAGTTGCTGGCCCTGGCCGGCAACGCCCAGCTCGTCGAGGTGGTGCGCGAGCTGCGGCACCGCTCCCGGCTGTACGGAGTGCCGAAGCTCGCCGAGCGCGGCGAACTGCTGCCCTCGGCACGGGAGCACCTGACCCTGCTCGACGTCATCGCCCGCGGCGACGTCGAGGGCGCCGAGACGCTGATGCGCCACCACCTGCGGCACGTCCGCGGCATCTGGGCCGGCTCCGCCAAGGCCACCGGCGGCTGACGGAGCATCGCGGTCGGCCGCCGGGGGCGGGAACGCCGGATGTGGTCACCCGGATGATCGCGCGGTCGGGTGTCCGCCCTGCCGGCGCGCGGCTGCCAGGAGCCGGTCCGCGGCGGCGCGTGCGTCGGCGCCGGCGTCCGTCGTATCCTCGATCGAGACGACCACGCTCGCGCCCTCGATGAGCAGCAGCAACTGCCTCGCCAACCGCGGCGCGTCGGTGAGGCCGGCCTCCTGGATCCGGGATTCGAGCAGCCGCCGGTACCGCGCCAGGTGACGACGGGCGATGGCGGCGATGGCAGGATCGGCGCGGGTGTCGGTGACGGTGTTCACGACCGTGCAGCCGTGGTAACCGGGCTGGGCGAACCAGTCGATCAGCAGGTCGAACACCGAGAGGACGCGCTCCGGCCCGGCCGGGGCGTCGGCGGTCTTGCGGACGAGCCAATCGTGGATCCGGTCACTGTGCTCGGTGAGCATCGCCGCGACGAGCCGCTCCTTGGACGGGAAGTAGCGGTAGAGACTGAGCTTGGACGCCTTCGCCTCGGCGACGATCTCGTTGACGCCCACCGCGTGAACCCCCCGCTCGTAGAAGAGCCGTGCCGCCGTATCGAGGATCTTGGCGCGCGTGGCCTGCTGTGAAGGGCTGAGCGTTTCGGTCATCACGTTCCCGAGCGTAGCCGCCCGCGCGACTGACAATACCGACTTGTACTGTCGTAGTACTGATCGGTACTGTCGCGTCGTGACAAATGGCGATCGGGTGCCGGTCGCGCGACTCTGGCTGGCCGTCCTCTGCGGCTACCTCGCGCTCGGCGCCACCCTCCAAGAACTGCCGATCTATGTGTCCGATCGCTTCCACCAGCCTGCGTTCACCGTGGGCATCGTCGTCGGGCTCGCCTTCGCTGGGACGGCCGTCGCCCGGCCGTTCGCGGGGCGCGCGGCCGACGCCGGCCGGTCCCGCCCGATCGTGATGGCGGGCGGTGTGCTGACCACGGTCGCCGGAGTGGGACACCTGCTCGCGCCCGACGTCGGGACACTTCTGCTGGCACGCCTGGTGATGGGCGTCGGCGAGGCGGCGCTGTTCTCCGGTTGCCTGCCCTGGGTCCTGACCGGGGTCGACGCCTCGCGCCGTGCGCGGATCGCCGGCTGGTTCGGTCTGTCCATGTGGGGCGGCCTTTCGGCCGGCCCTCTGCTGGCCGCCGCTGCGGCGTCGGCCGGCGGGACGGCCGCAGTGTGGTCGGCCGTGGTCGCGTTGCCGATCGTCTCGACCCTGCTGGTTGCCTCGACGCGCCGCCCGTCCGGGCCCAAGGCGCCCCTGTCCATCCGTGGGCGGCGCGACCTCATCCCGGCCGGCGTCGGCGGACCCGGCGCGATGCTCGGGCTCGCCGCGTACGGATACGGCACTCTCACGGCGCTGCTCGTACTGTTCCTGGCCACTCCCGGCGTCGGTGGCAGGGAAGCCGGTCTGGCGGTGTTCTCCGTCTCGTTCCTCCTCACGCGTGCGGTCGGCAGCCCGCTGATCGACCGGTACGGGGGGCTGGCCGCCGCACGCTGTGTGCTGCTGGTCGAGGCAGGCGGCCTGGTCCTGCTCGCCAATGCCGCATCGGAGACCGTCGCGCTGCTCGCCGTGGCCGTCACCGGCGTCGGCCTCGGGCTGATCTATCCCGCGACGACGAAGCTGACGCTGCATCGGGCCGGGGCGCTGACGCCCGGAGCGGCGGTCGGGGCCATGACCTCGTTCTGGGACCTCGGCATCCTCGCCGCCGGACCAGTCGGCGGACTGATCGCGGGGCACGCGGGTTTCCGCCCGGCCTTCGCGGTCGGCGCCGGCGCGGCCGCGCTCGCGTTCGCCCTCACCGTGACGGGAACGAGGTCGCGCTCGTCCCGAGAAGCGTCTTCGGCACGAGAAGACGCGTCGCGGGCCTGATCTCCCTCAACGGCCGGCGCCGGGTCCGGGCGTGCCGGTCGGGGCGAGCCGTTCGGTCAGGACCGCCTGGAAATGGGGGCAGCGGGTGAAGTCCTCGTGGTCGCAGTCGAGGGCCGCCTCGATCATCCGCAGGGACGCCCGCTCCCGGGCGATGCGCTCGGTCAGCTCACGCCGGTGTCCCTCCAGGATCGCCCGTCGTTCGGCCGGTCGCCGTACGGCCAGCATCCGGCGGATGTCCTCCAGGCCGAGCCCCGCCTCCTTGGCGCGCAGGATGATCGCGACCCGGTACAGGTCGTCCGTCGTGTAGCGGCGGCGCCCGCCCGCCGCCCGGACGGGTTCGAGCAGGCCCATCGACTCCCAGTGCCGCAGGACGTGCGTCGCCAGGCCGAAGCGTTCGGCGACCTCACCGATGCTCATCGAGCCGCTTGACTTCATGCCGACATTAAGTCGCACCATGGCGCGCATGTCCACGAAACAGATCGACGACATCGACGCCCTCATCCGCGCCCTCGACACGGCCGACGCCCTGCCCGGCGTCGCCGACCTGCGGACCCGCTCGTACGAGCTGCTCGAGCCGGCCCCGGACGCCTCCGTGGTCGACGTGGGGTGCGGCGCCGGCCGTGCCGTCGCGGAACTGCGCGAGCGCGGAGTGAACGCGATCGGCGTCGACGTGAGCGAGCGGATGCTCGACGTGGCGCGGCGCCGGTGGCCGGGCGCGGACGTCCGCCTGGCCGATGCCTGTGACCTGCCGTTCGGCGACGGGGAGCTGGCGGGCTACCGCGCGGACAAGGTGTACCACGAACTGCCGGACCCGGCGCGGGCCGCCGCCGAGGCCCGGCGCGTGCTCGCGCCGGGCGGGCGGATCGTGCTGACCGGCCAGGACTGGGACGCCTTCCTCATCGACTCCGACGACCCGGGGCTCACCCGGACCATCGTGCACGCCCGCGCCGACACGATCCCCTCGCCGCGCGCCGCCCGGCGCTTCCGCGGGCTCCTGCTCGACGCCGGGTTCGCGGACGTCACCGCCGAGGTACGGACCGCCGTGTTCACGGGTGCGGCGATGCTGCCCATGCTCCAGGGGCTCGCCCGGGCGGCCGACGCCGCCGGGGCCGTCACCGGCGAGCAGGCCGACGTCTGGTGCGCGGAGCAGGCCGACCGCGCGGCGGCGGACCGGCTGTTCCTCGCCGTCCCCATGTTCGTGGCGGCGGGGTCGGCGCGTTGAGCCTCACATCGGGCCGTACAGGGCCAGGTCGAGCACGATCGCCATCATGACGATCAGGGTGCGGGCCGGCTCGGGTGCCGGGCCGGTGAACTCGACCTTGTAGTGGTCGGACGGGGTGAGCCATTCCTTGACCGGCCCCGCCCAGGTCTTGCTGATGCGCGCGATCCGGTTCTTGGGGGGCGTGGTCACCTGGAAATGCTTGAGCGACAGCTCGCCGACGACGGTCGCCACGACCTGGCCCTGGTCGTCGGTGAGCGAGTAGTGACGGGTCGTCCCGGTCGCGCGCATCCGGCCGACCAGGCCGCCGTCCGGCCGGTGGACCTCGGCGAGCCGCCCGTCCGGATGCCTGGTCAGCACCAGGATCGCCTGATCGTCGGCGCCCGTGACCGTGAGGATCCGGGCGTCCGGCGGCGGCGCGGTGGGCAGGGTCGCCTTCAGCATTTGCACACGCGTGCGCCGGTCGGTCTCCTCGGCGAACGCCAGGCGCTTTCGTTTGTCGTCGAGAATCTCGTACTTCGCCTGGGTGGGGAGAATCTTGCCGGGTTGTCGCACCCGCACGACGGGGGAATCGAAGAGCACGTCCACACTCACTGAGTATGCCTTCTGTAATTGCGTTTCGTACCGGTGGCCAGGCCGCCCGTCAGAAAAGGGTCGGCGGTTCGGCGGGTGCCCGGGCCGGCTCCGGAAGCGGCTCGACCTCCGGCAGCCGGGCCCGTACGTCGTCGTGGAACCGGCGGGCGAGCAGCAGCGCGTCCGCGTTGTCCGGCGTGTGGATGAAGACCGTCGGCGAACGACCTTCCCGTAGCCACTCGGCGACCCGGCCGACCCATCCCCGCCAGCCCTCGATCGTCTCGTCCGTCGAGTCCCGGCCCAGGTAACGGACGATCGGCCGGTCGGTGAGGGCGACGGTCCGCCGCGCCACCCGCGGTTTCTTCGTCCACGCATCCCGTTCCATGTCGGTCGTGGGCGGGCTCTGGAACAGCGTCGTGGTGTCGAACGGGATCCACTCCGCCCCGACGCTCGCGAGCGCCCTTTCCAGGAGCCGCGCCGATCGCCCGTCCTCGAAGAACGCCCGGTGGCGGACCTCGACGGCGTACCGGTAGGAGGGAGGGAGCCGGCGCAGGAAACCCGCCAGGACCTCGACGTCGGCCGGCGCGAACGCCGCCGGAAGCTGGATCCACAGCGCATGGGCGCGCGGCCCGAGCGGCTCGATCGCGCCCAGGAAGGTGCGCACCTCCGCGCCGACGTCCCCGAGGCGGCGCTCATGGGTGATGGACTTGGGCAGCTTCAGGACGAAGCGGAACTCCGGGTCGGTCTGCAGTGCCCAGGTCTCGACCGTGTCCCGCGCCGGAACGGCGTAGAAGGTGGTGTTCCCCTCGACCGCGTTGCACCACGTCGCGTACGCCCGCAGCCGCTCCTGAGGAGCGAGCGGGTGGGGCAGGAAACGCCTTTGCCATGGCGCATGGGTCCACATCGCGCATCCCACGTGAAGCCGCACGCACGTGACGTTACCCAAACCCGGTGCGCGACGGCGCCGGGCCCGCCTCCGTGGCCGGCCGCCGACCGAGGCTCATCGTCTGCGGTATCCGCCCGCGAGTCCTGGGTGGGGCTCCGCGCGAGGCTCCTGCGGGATCGTCCTTATTCGGGGGAGTCCGAATCAGCTTGAGCGCCGATCACGCCACCTGGAGAGTGCTTCTAGTTCGCCATTTCCTCGGATGGCGCGCGTGGCTCATCGCCGTTCGGTCGATTGGCTCGGTCGGCGGCGGAAAGGAGAATCTCCAATGTTCGGTAAGTCGCTTGTGATCGGAGCGATGTCGCTCACACTGATGACGGCGTTCGCCTCGACGGCGTCGGCCGCCGAGAACACCGGTGCGGTGCATTCGGCCAGTCTGCCCAGCAAGGACTCCTGGGGTCCCTGGTTCAAGCCCCCGCAGAAGTACACCGGGTACAAGACCGATCGCTGCCGAACGTACGCGAGCGTCACCGCCGGCTCGAAGATAAGATTCCGCGCCTATGTGGAATGCAAGCACATCCATGCCCTGACGGTCTGGGTCAACGGCTCGATGAATGGGCAGATCACGAAATCCAAGGGGCGGGCCTGCAACCTGAACAGGAACTGGTGCGACATCGTCTACAAGGTCAACAACAAGAAGGGCAAGCAGAAATGGTGCGGGGTCGTCAGCTCCGTCACCATCAACGGCTACTGGCCGGGCCCCAAGGTGACACCGCGCAAGCCCTGCATCTACTACTGATCGGTCGCACCGGCCGTGCCGGCAGGCGGGCGGAACCTCTCCCGCCTGCCGGCACACCAGGCGTAGCAGAGGCGTCGATCGGGTGATCGAGGAGGGGCGTTTCCGGAGCGGCCGTCTGTCTGGGAACCTTGAGGATCATGAGCGCACGGAGAACGGACGGCAGCGCGGGGGACGCGGACTACGGCACGATCGGGGCGGGCTACACCGACTACCGCAGGCCCGACGACCGGATCGCGCGGGTCATCGCCGACGCGCTCGGCGACGCGCGAACGGTGATCAACGTGGGTGCGGGCGCCGGGTCGTACGAGTCCGTGGCTCCGAGCGTCACCCCGGTCGAGCCGTCGGCGTCCATGCGCGCCCAGCGGCCCGCCCACCTGCCGCCCGCCGTGGAGGCCATGGCGGAGGACCTGCCGTTCCCCGACGACGGCTTCGACGCCGCGATGACCACGTTCAGCGTGCACCAGTGGAGCGACCTGAAGGCCGGTCTGCGGGAGATGCGGCGCGTCGCGCGCGGTCCCGTCGTCATCCTCACCTGCGACCCGGACCGGGTCCGGGACTTCTGGCTGTACGAGTACGCGCCGCTCGTCCTGGACACCGAGGCTCGTCGGTACCCGTCGGTCGGTGAGATCACCGAGGTGCTGGGCGGCGAGGCGTCGGTGCGACGGGTGCCCATCCCCGCCGACTGCACCGACGGTTTCAACGAGGCGTACTACGCGCGGCCGGAACGCCTGCTCGATCCCGGGGCACGGCAGGCCTGCTCGGCGTGGAGCTTCGTCGAGCCGGCGCTGGGCGAGCAGTACGTGGAGCGCCTCCGGACGGACCTGGAGTCCGGGGCCTGGGACGAGCGCCACGGCGCCCTGCGCCGGCAGCCGTACCTCGACGGATCACTGGTCCTCATCCGCGCCATTCCGGCCTGACCCGGCCGTCCGTTCGATGTTCAGCCGAGCGCTGGGAGAGGACGCGGAGCTACGCCCGCTGGAGCCGTGGCAGGCGGCCGAGTTCGCCGCGCACGTCCATCGGGTCCGCGACGCGCTCAAGCCGTGGATCCCGTTCGCCTACACCGTCGTGGACGAGGAGTCGGCCCGCGCCCACCTGCAGGTCTACGCCGATCGCCAGGCCGCCGACGCCGGGCGGATCTTCGGCGTCTACGTGGCGGGCGTGCTGCGGGGTGGTGTCATCTACCGCGCCTTCGACGCGGCACAGCGCGTCTGCGAGATCGGCGTCTGGCTGGAGCCGGAGGTCCGCGGCCGGGGCCTGATCACCCGCGCCTGCCGCGTGCTCATCGACTGGGCGGTCGACGTGCGCGGGATGGTCCGCGTCGAGTGGCGGTGCGACCCCCGCAACGAGGCCAGCATCGCCGTCGCCCGCCGCCTCGGCTTCACCCTCGAGGGCACCCACCGGAAGGCCTTCCACCTCGCGGGAGAGCACCGCGACGTCCAGGTCTGGGCCATCGTCGCCTGACGCCGGAGGAGGGCCTCTATCCGCGCCTCGCGGTCGATGGCCCTGAGGCCGACATGTCCCGTGCACCTCTCGCCCGGACGGACGAGCCCGGAGAGCACCTGCGCGTCGACGTCGACCGTCGCACCGCCGATCCGCCGCCGCAAGCGCCTGAACATCGCGAGTGCCGCCTCCCCCTGAGGTTGATCAGGCGCGCAGGTTACCGCTCGGCATGGCGGCCGCTCCGACCCGGGTGTTCCGTGGGGACGCGATGAATCGACCTCCAGCGCGGACCCTCCTCCGCGCAAAGATCGGCCAATCGCGACAGCGGATCCGTTCGCCGCCGTCGCCGACATGATTCGCTCTCCTCGATTCACGCCGGCCGGACCGCCGACGTCACCCATGCAGGAATGACCGTCGGCCTGGAGCCACCAGCCGGATCACGACGTTTCCGCACAATCGACGGAAGGCTGTTCATGTCGAAGAAGTCCTTGCGCTTTCTGCCCGTGGGCCTTGCGGCCGGCTCGCTGCTGGCCGCCATGACCCTGGCCGCCACGGCTCCCGCGTCCGCCTCACCGGTCGCGAAGCGGCAGACCACGGTCACCGCGCTCGGCTACAACAGCACCGACTGGACGTACCTGCAGGTGCCCCCGGCGGCGAACCAGCCCCTCTTCGCCGACCGGAGCTTCGACGACAGCGGCTGGCCCTCCGGCCAGGAGGGCTTCGGGACCGTCAACGGCACGTGCAAGTGGAACAACTCGACGGACGTCAAGACCCACTGGGCCGTCAACACGGACATCCTCGTACGCCACTGGGTCCACATCCCGCGGGACGCCCAACAGGTCCGCATCCAAGGGACCGTGGACAACGACGCGAGCGTTTATCTCAACGGTCATCTCCTCCAGACCGTCAAGAGCGGCAACTGCAACGCCGGCGCCATCAACGTCGTCGTTCCGGCCAATTACCTGGACTGCTGCAACCTGCTCGCCATCCGTGGCCACGACTATGGTCTCGCGACCTACCTCAACGTCGCGGTGACCTACGTCAAACCCACTCCCGCCGCCTGACCGGCCACCCGCCGCGCTCGGCCGGGTACGGCACGGCGGGCTTCGTATTCGGCGGCCGCCGACAGGTTACGCTTCGTCGACCTTGTCGGTGGCCGCCGAGGTCGGCCGCCGCGCGGTGTCCCGATACCAGCGTCCCCACCGGTCCAGGGTGTTCGTGATCTCCTCCAGGCTTCGGCCGGTGTCGGTCAGCGTGTACTCCACCTTCGGCGGCACCTCGCGGTACACCGTGCGTACGAGCAGCCCGTCGGCCTCCAACTCCCGGAGCTGGCGGGTGAGCATCCGCTGGGTGATCCCGGGCATGGCGCGCTTCAGCTCACCGAAGCGATGAGTGCCGCCCATGAGCTGCTTGAGGATCGCCAGCTTCCACCGGCCACCGAGAACCTCCATCGCTATCTCGACCGCGCAGTGGTCCGCGGTCGCGTCGATGTCGCCGCGCATCGCCACACCCTCCATTGGTATACAGAACGACACTACGTCACAGAAAAGACCGTACTTTTCCGCCGACGCACTAGACACCCATAGTGCTGCCATGAGCCTGAACGGGGTGCTGGGAACCGCGTCGAGCGGGAGCGACAGTGCGGCCATCGCGCATCGGCGGCGCTGGATGATCCTAGCGGTGGCCTGCACGAGCCTGCTGCTGTGCGGGATCGACCTGACCGTGCTGCACGTGAGCGTGCCGGAGATGACACGGCAGGTGCATCCCAGCGGCGTGCAACTCCTATGGATCGTCGACGTCTACTCGCTGACGGTGGCGGCGCTCCTGGTGACCTGCGGCACGCTGGGGGACCGCATCGGTCGCAGACGCCTGCTGCTGGGCGGATTCGCGCTGTTCGGCGTGGCATCGGCCACCGCCGCCTTCTCCACGACCGCCGTCGAGCTGATTCTCGCGCGGGCGCTCCTCGGCGTGGGGGCAGCGATGATCATGGCTTCCACCGTGGCCGTCATCAGGGTCGTCTTCTCCGATGACCGTGAACGGACGCTCGCGATCGGGATCTGGACCTCCGCGCACAGCGTCGGCGCGACCGTCGGACCGCTGCTGGGCGGGGCGCTGGTCGAGCGATGGTGGTGGGGCGCGGTCTTCCTGGTGAACGTCCCGATCGTCGTGGTCATCCTCATCGTGGGGGCGCTCATCCTGCCGGAGTCGAGGGATCCCGCGCCACGCCGCTGGGACCTGTCCAGCGTCGCGCTGTCGGTCGCCGGCCTGGCCGGGGTGGTGTACGCGCTGAAGCAGGTCGGCGAGCATCTGCGAGTCGGCGTGGGTGTCGCGGTCATCGGAGCCGCCGGGGTGTCGCTGCTGACGACGTTCGTCGTGCGGCAGCGGCGGCTGGCCCAGCCGCTACTGGATCTCTCGCTGCTCTCCGACCGGCGGGTCGCCGCCGCCACCATCTGCGTGATCAGCTGTTTCGGCGGCTATACCGCCATGTTGTTCTTCTTCACCCAGTGGCTGCAGTGGGTGGGCGGCCACTCGCCGCTGAGGGCCGGTCTCGCGCTGATGCCGCTGGCCGGATCCAACGCGGTGGGCGCCGTGCTGGCGCCCTGGGCGGCGCGCCGTGTCGGCGCCCGGTGGGCCGTCTCCGGCGCGCTCGCCCTGTTCGCGGCCGCGCTCGCGACGTTGGCCCTCCTGGCGGGCTCGGGACCGGCCGCGTACGGCGTGGTCGTGGTCACCATGGTCGCGGCGGGCACGGGCGCGGGGGTCGTCATGACGCTCGGCGCGGACCTGATCACGGCCGCCGCGGACCCACGACGCGCCGGCGAGGCGGCCGCCATCCAGGAGACCTCGTTCGAGTTGGGAGCGGGCCTGGGAGTCGCCGTTCTCGGAACCGTTCTGGCCGCGACGTACCGGACCGTGCTGCCGTCGGTCGCCGGGCTGTCCACGGGCGAGCAGCGTACGGCCCGTGAGTCGATCGGGGCCGCGGTCGAGGTCGCCGGCCGGCTGGACGCCACGACAGGGGAGGTCCTGCGCCGCGCCGCGCGCGACGCCTACGGTCAGGGTTTCACGACCGTCGCCGCCATCGCGGCCGTGATCCTGGGCCTGACCTCGTTCCTTGCCGTGGCGCTGCTGCGTCCGACCACCCGTGTCGAGGCAGGACGGTGATCAGTCCTTCTCCCGAGGCCACGCCGCCAGTGCCAGTTCGGCGGTCTCGGTGAGCTCCGCCGCCGTGGCGCCGTCCCGGGCGCGTTGCGACATGCCCTGGATGACCGCGGCGAAGTACGCCGCGAGGGCGCGCGGATCGGCCGCGGCGGACAGTTCGCCGTCGCGCTGCGCGGTTCTGAGGCGAGCTTCGAAGGTGGCCAGGTTCGCGTTGCGCAGGTCCCGCAGGAACGCCGCCACCTCCGCGTCCTGGACGGTGACGTTGGTCGCGGCGCTGATGGTCAGGCAGCCGGCCGGGTGCGACGGGTCGGGATAGACGGCCGCCGCCTCGCGCAGGATGCGGCGGAACGCCCCCCGCGCCGTGGGCTCCTCTTCCAGCGCGGTGCCCATGAACGCGCCGACGGGGGAGCGCCCGTAGGTCCGTACCACCTCCTTGAACAGGCCCTTCTTGTCGCCGAAGGCCGCGTACAGGCTCCCGGGTCGCATGCCCATCGCCTTGGTCAGCTCGCCGATCGAGGTCGCCTCGTAGCCGTGCTCCCAGAACAACCGGGTGGCGGCCGCCAGGGCCTCCGTACGGTCGAACGCCGGCGGCCGTCCGCGCTTCGCGCCTGCTCCACTCACACCCCTCATTTTAGAGCGATCACTCAATAAGCCGTGCTACGGTCTCTTTATTGAGTGATCCCTCAAAAAAGGAAGGGTGTATCCAGCCATGGCGGTACGAGCGCTTGAGGGCAAGGTCGCGCTGGTGACCGGAGGCAGCCGGGGCATCGGCCGGGCCATCGCGGAACGGCTCGCCCGCGACGGCGCGACCGTCGCCGTCGCCTACGCCCGCGACGAGACGGCGGCGGGTGAGACCGTCGAGCGCGTCCGGAAGGACGGCGGCCGGGCCTTCGCGCTGCGCGCGGAGCTGGGGCGGCACGGCGACGCGGCCCGCCTGTGGGCCGCCTTCGACGCCGAGGGCGGGGACCACGCGCCGGACGGCAGGCTCGACATCATCGTCAACAACGCCGGCATCGGGCGCAGCTCATCGCTGTCCGCGCTGACCGAGGACGAGTTCGACGAGGTGTTCGCCGTGAACGTGCGCGCGCCGTTCTTCATCGTGCAGCAGGGACTGAGCCGCCTGCGCGACGGCGGCCGGATCATCAACATCTCCAGCGGCGCGGCCGCCCTCGCCATGCCGGAGATCATCGCCTACGGCGCCACCAAGGGCGCGCTCGACACCTTCACCCTCAACCTCGCCAAGGAGCTGGGTCCCCGCGGCATCACGGCGAACTCGGTGGCGCCCGGAATCGTCGACACCGACGTCAACGCCTCCTGGCTTCGCGGCAACCCGCAGGCCGAGGCGCACGCCGCGTCCCTGGCCGCCCTGGGCCGGGTCGGGCAGCCGGACGACATCGCCGACATCGTGGCCTTCCTCGCCTCGGACGACGCGCGCTGGGTGACCGGACGGGTCATCGACGCGACGGGCGGCGCCGGCCTGTGAGCGCTGTCCGCCGGAGCTTCGTGGCGTGGCCCGGCCTCATGTTCTCCGACCGTCGGCAAGCGGAAAAGCGTTGGAGGACCCGCGCCCGTGCGGGCATCCTGTCCGCATGCTGATCAGGGAAGCCGCCACGGACGACTGGCCTGCCATCTGGCCCTTCTTTCACTCGATCGTCGCTGCGGGTGAGAGCTTCACCTATCCGACGGATCTCGCCGAGGACCAGGGGCGTGACTGGTGGCTCCTACCGGCTCCCGACCGGACGGTCGTCGCGGTGGACGACTCGGGCGCCATCGTCGGTACGGCGAAGATGAATCGCAATCACCTGGGGAACGCGTCGCATATCGCGAGTGCGAGCTACATGGTCGATCCCGCGCATGCCGGGCGGGGCGTGGGACGTGCGCTGTGCGAGTACACGTTGGAGTGGGCGCGTGCGGCAGGCTACCGCGCGATGCAGTTCAACGCGGTCGTGGAGACGAACGTGCGGGCGGTGAAGCTGTACCGGGCCCTCGGCTTCGAAGTACTGGGCACATTGCCCGAGGGCTTCCGGCACCCGACGAAGGGCTATGTCGGGCTGCACATCATGCACCGCGCGATCTGACGAGGACGAAAGTCTCGGTGAACGAGGGGAGGGTGAGGGGACGGATCGCTCTATCCCCCGACGAACCGCCGCCGGGAGCGCCCACTCGCCGAGCACTCGGCGCGGCCGTCGCTAGCCGTCCGCGTGCGCGCTCATCGCCTTCTCGAACATGGCGGCGTCGCCTGCGAACACGCCCTCGCTCCGGGGGTAGGCGACCACCACATCGGTGAAGCCCAGGCACGCGCAACGCCCTACGAGGTCGCCCAACCGGTCCACGGATGAGTAGGGATCAGCCACGATCCGGCTGAGGTTGACCAGCTTGCGCAGGTCGGCAGGGTCACGGCCGACCTCCTCGCAGGCCGCGGCGAGCCGCCCGAGCTGCGACCGTAGCGTACGGAACGCGTCGGCCTCGGGCTGCACGCCGGGGTGTTCCGTCGCACCGATGGTCACCCAGATCTCGCCGAATTCGGCGGCCAACCGCATACCACGGCGGCCGGTACCGGCGATCGCGAACGGCATCCGCGGCCGCTGCACACATCCGGGGGTCACTGAGGTCTCCCGCGCCGTGAAGTACCGGCCACGGAACTCTGCCTTCCCGTGACGCAGGACTTGATCGGTCAGTGTGACGAATTCCGTGAAACGGTCGGCCCGTTCCTCGGGCGACAGCATCGGTCCACCCAAAGCCGTGACGTCCGATCCTGCCGCCCCACTGCCGATGCCGAAGACGAACCGCCCCCCGCTGATGTGGTCGATGGTCATGGCCTGGATCGCGGTCGTCACCGGATTCCGGAAATTGGGCGAGGAGACGAGGGTTCCCAAACCGATCCGTTCGGTGACGGAGGCGGCCGCGGCGAGCGTGGTCATCGCGTCGAACCATGGTCGACCCCTCAACGATCGCCAGGACAGATGGTCGTATGTCCACGCGTGGTGTGCCCCCAGGCGCTCCACTCGTTTCCAGACCTGGACGCCGTCCGGCCCTGTGTGTTCGGGGAGCACCAGAACTCCCAGTCGTGCAGGCAGCGTCATGTCACGTTCACCGCAGGCCGACCCGGTATGCCCGCATCCATCGGTCCACTTCCAGGAGCGGAACAAGGACGTGTGCTCCACTGACATGGGTCACGGTGTTGTCGGTGCCGGTCGCGATCTCGCGGACACGGTCGCCGTCCAGCAAGCCGTACAGCGGCGATGAGGTGTCGTTCGGCAACGCCTGTACCGCGCGGCGTACTTCGGCGTCATGTGCCGGGTCGTGCATCGCCGGATAGCCGGACTTGGGGCGGGTGCGCACCTTGGCCGGCACCAAGTCGCCCGCGGCCATCCGCAGGAGGCTCTTCTCCCGGCCGTCGACGACCTTCATCGACCACGGAACGTTCCAGACGTACTCCAGCAGGCGGTGATCGCAGAATGGCACGCGCACCTCGAGACCGACCGCCATGCTCATCCGGTCGGCCGCGTCCAGCAGATACGCCAGGGGGCCGTGCAGACTGAAGAACAGCACCTCCCGCATCCGGGCGTCGAGGCCATCCTCGCCGGAGAGCCGGGGGACCTTGGCACGCAGGGTGGCGTACCGATCCCGCTCGGCCTCGTGCGGCTTGGTCCTCGCCCGCACATCCGGGGCGAGGCAATCGGCGAGCCTCGGTGCGTCGCCCAGCCATGGAAAGGTCTGCCGCCAGATCATCTCCGGGTTGTGGAACCAGGGATAGCCACCGAACAGTTCGTCGGCGGCCTCGCCGGAAAGCGCCACGGTCACCTGCTCGCGTACCGCCTTGAAAAGCAGATAGGCGGAGGAGTCGAACTGTCCGAGGGTCGGCAGATCCCGTGCCCGCAGCGGCGCATCCATCCCGCCGGCCACCGCTGCGGGGTCCAGCACGACGTCGTGATGGTCCGTCCCCAGGTGTTCGGCGGTCAGCCTGGCGTACGGCGCGTCCTGCTCCGGTCGCAGCGCCGTCGGCCGGAAATCCGTCCCATCACCAGCGAACTGGACGGCGAAGCTGTTCAGCGGACCGCCGTGGGCACGTGCGGCCAGCGCCGTCAACACGCTGGAGTCGAGCCCGCCCGACAACAGTGACCCGACCGGGACGTCCGCTACGAGATGCCGGAGGACGACGTCTTCCAGCAGTTCGCGGATGCTGCTCACGGTCGTGGGCAGGTCGTCGGTATGTTCCCTGCTCACCAACTGCCAGTACGGATACTCGCGGCAGCCATCTCGGCCGATGCGCACGACGTGCCCCGGCTTCACCTCATGAAGCCCGCGCAGCGGCGTCTCCCCCGGCAGGGCCAGCTTCGGGTTGAGCAGGATCGGCAGCATCTGCTCGTCCACCTCCGGCCGGAACAAGGGATTGGCGAACAGCCCTTTGGGCTCGGAGGCGAACAGCACACCGTCCGGCAACGGCACGTAGTAGAGCGGCTTCACGCCAAGCCGGTCACGTACCAGCAGCAACTCTTCGCGCGTCGAATCCCAGATCGCGAAGCCGAACATTCCGTCGAGCCTCTCGGCCACGGACGCCCCCCATTGGAGGTATCCACGCAGCACGACCTCGGTGTCCGACCTGGTGGTGAACTCGTGACCGAGCCCCGCCAACTCGGCGCGCAACTCGCCGAAGTTGTAGACCTCACCAGAGTGGACCAGCACCACAGGTCGCCGTCGCGGGCCCGCGGTGGCCGCCATCGGCTGCCCGCCGCCGTCGATATCGATGACGGCCAGCCTGCGCTGACCGAGCGCGATGTGCGGGCCGATCCATTCCCCGGCACCGTCGGGGCCCCGGTCGCGCATCGTCTCGACCATCGCGGCCAGGACGTCCCGCTCTCGGGTGAGATCCCGTGAGAAGTCCAGCCAGCCGACCACACCGCACATCAGTGATTCCTCTCATTCCCCTGCGAGCAGGCAGGTGAGGACGGCGCCGTCGGCGCAGCGGACCACGCCGGGCCTGTCGGCCGGGGCGAATCGGGCCAGACAACCCGCGGGCGCGCCACCCAGGCAGAACGGGCTGACCACGGAGTTCGCGGCGACTCGCACGATCTCGCCGGACTCGAGCATCACGTCCACCGGGTGGGTATCTGATTCGACGACCTCTTGGGCGATGGGATAGCCGGTACGGACCCCTTGCTCGATCATTCGTGCCCAGTCGTCCGGTTCGGTGCGTGCGCCGAAAACGACCTCCTTGCCTCCGCAACCGGTGGCGCCTTTGAGGAGGAACGACTCCTGATGCTCGATCAGCAGGCGGGGCAGGTCGTGGCGGCGCCCTCGCCATCGCACGGTACGCGCCCCCATCGTTCTGCTCCACGGCACGTAGCGGTCGACCAGTTCGCGTTCCTCGGCGGTCAGCCACGGCGGTCCCTCGGACAATCGGGCGAGAGTCTTCTTCGAATGCAGCAACCAGGACGTCTGTGAGGGGATCAGCCGGAAGCCGGCGTCGAGCGCGGCCCGCGCCGGGCTGATGTCACAACCCACCTCCCGCGCGTCCTCGAGATCGAACTCGCCGAGGCCGAGCGGCTCACGCAGCGGTCCGGGCAGGCCGATCCCGTCCAGCAGTTCGTCCAGTTCCAGGTGGCGCGCGCGAATCCCGTGCGCCCGTAGCCCGTCAACCTGCAAGCGCAGGGTGCGGAGGGTATTCGTCGGATCCCAGTCACCGAGGTGGTCGACGACTACCGCTGATGGTGGCACGCCGAGTTCGGCGCATGTCCGCTCGACCAGCGTGGCGAGCCTGGCCCAGACGTCCACGCCGACGAAGGAAGGCCGACCCGCCCGTTCCCTGATCCGCCGCCAGGCGTTCTGATAGGCATGGAAGTCCGCCATTCCGCCGAACGCACCGCCGACGTTGAACTCGATGAACTTAGGCCCGTTCACTCCGATGACGACGTCGGCCCGGGCCATGTCGGCGCAGTGGCGCAACTCGAAGTCGTCGTCGGGAACGAACATCGGGCAGTCCGCACGATCGATGCCCAGCGCCGCGATTCGGCCATTGCGGTCCTTGGCCGTGTGCAACATCTCCTTGCGCAGCAGGACCAGGAGGTCAGCGGTGGCTCGCAGCAATTCCCAGAACGATTCCATCGGCAGGACGAGCGGTTGCAGCGCCAGCGGGAACACCGGGAGGCGCAGGTCACGTAGTTCGTGCCGCATGATTTCAGCGATCCGCTCGGGTTCCAATCCGATGTCCGGTGGCTGCTCCCAGCGGCCGAACCATGGCGTGCTCCCGGCGTGCGGCCTCATTACGGTGGTCATTCGTCGGCACTCTCCGAGCTTGCGCGAAGCGGCTGTGATCGGTGGGAGAAGAACTCGTCCAGATCCAGGGTGCGGTAGCCGTCCATGCCCTCTCGTGTCCGTGCGAGGTCGAGGCGGGGAGGCCGTCCCTCGTCATGGAAGTACACCGCGCGCAGGCGATGATCGTCCACGAGCTCCACCACGGGGTTGGCGACCAGGAAGTCGCGTACCGCGGGGGTGTCCCGACGTGCATGCCACCACAGCCGCAGGCTGCCGAAGTGGTTGCGCGCCATGATCGCCCTTGACCCGAGCTTTCGCTTCAGCCGGAAGATGCCCTGACTCAGGAAGGGCTCGGTGCCGCCGAAATCGACGTGCTGTACTCCCATTCTGCCGGCCCATTCCAGCAGCAGGTGGTCGGCGGTGCGCAGCGCGCCGTTCTCATAATGCTCCCGCAGGCCGTCCAGGACTCCGACCATCCGGATGATAAGGAGACGTTCGGCCGGCTCCCACCGGCATACCATGCCGGCCACACGCTTTCGCCGGTGAGTCACGAACGCCAGGACACCATGGCGGAACAGGCATTCTCGCGCGGTATCCCGCGACTCACTGCGCGCGCGCTCGCCGTGCCGGGCCTGCATGGTCGGGACATGCATCCGGTCGTAGAAGTAGTCGAAGGACGCAGAGTCCTCGGCCACCTCCAGCGCCCAGGACCCAAGTTCGTGAAGCCTGTTGGACCAGCGTCGTTCGGACTTCGAGATCCGGCTTCGCCAGCCGTCCTCGCCGTCCCCCGTGTACGCCATTACATGGAGCCGGAACGGCAGAACCAACGCTGATCGTCGCGGCAGCATCCGAACCTGCGCGCTGGAACCCGCCACCGCGACGAGGTCCGCATCGGGCAGCCACCCACCGCGCAGCAGGGCCGTTCGGTTCGCCCCGCCACGCACCCTGGCGCTCGTGACGGCTCCCAGTGCCTCTCGGCGCTGCTCGAGCATCTGGTGGACCTTGATGATCCCGTACGGCGCACCGACGTAGGCGATACGCGGCGCGTCGGCACCGGCGGCCGATATCACGGTCGCCCACGGCGACACCCGAGTATCCACGAAAGAGCGAGTGGCGACGACGTGCCGGTTCGTGCTCTGTGACCAGACATAACCTGTCAGCGATCGCCACCGTCGTGTACTCTCCATGACTCCCATCACGGCCGCCTCGAGATCCTGGAATTTCTGGCCGTCAGGCCTGCGACCGGCTTCTCACACGCTCTTTCCTTCCGCCGCGTCAGCGGCGACCTTTGCGAGGTCCTCGATGCTTTCCACGGTTTTGAGGTGCGCATCCGGGACAGGCGTGAAATCGGTGACCTGATAGCTGCCCGAGCCGTGCACGAGGATGTCGGTTTCGCTCACCAGGCCACGATCGATCCCATTGAGAACGCCCGTGAGCGCCATCACCAGCGACCACTCGCGCAGATCATCCGGCACAGTCGGCAAGATGCACCCGGCCGGCTGCAGCACCTCTCGTAGCGCCGAGTAACGCTGGAGGCATTCATGTCGCGACACGACGATTCCGCCTCCTCCCTGTGACCGGATCAGCGCGTTCATCTCGGCTGAGGTGGCCGGCTGTCTAGTGTAGAAAGTCGAATCGAGGATCTCGTCCAGCGCAAACGTCGTCAGTGGAAATCGTGGATCGGTATCCTGCCGGTAGAACCCATTGGCATGATCCAACGTGTACGTGGGCAGTGATCGTCGGCTTGTAGAACCGAAATACAGGCTGAGCACCATGTCGGGCGTGTCCAGATGCTGAACCAGAAAATAGCGCGCCGTCGACTCACCATGCCCCTCCTCGGCCAATCGGCGTGCGCCGAGAGCATGCCCAAGAAGCCCGAACGCGCTGGACACCGCATGTGCGTGAAGTCGTTCCTTCGCAGGAGGCAGATAGTCCTGCTCTACGAACGCCCGCACGATGTCTGCCACTCGGTAGTTGTCGAGGTCGAGGGTGTACCACAACCGCACCCCGAAGCGCCTGTACATCTCTGTGCCGAAGCCGTCGACCAGGCCCGCAGCCAGCGTCTTGACCTCGTCGCGGCGCGCGCCGTGATAGACGGCCACCGGATTGCGCACACGTGCTTGCACGTCCGAGGCCAACGGCGAGGACCACAACTTGGCTCGGGACGCCGTCGGCACGACGACCAGGATCGCCAGTTCCTCCGGCGTGGCCAGGCCCGTCTCATGCGCCGCCGACACGGCGTCGCGCAACGCGGTCGCCTTGTTCCCTGAGGACGGGGAGACGATCATCATCCGCTCGCCGGTCCGGCGAATGTGCTCGACCGCGCGGGCGACGATCAACCGCGAGGCGAACGTCTTGGTGGTGCGGGTGCGCTCGTTGCGCATGAGGTCGAGCAACCGCAGCCGGTGCCCGGCGTACTCGCCGAGGTCGGTGATGGCGATGTCCGAGGCCGCAAAGAATCTTGTCAGGTCCTCGCCCGGTGCGGGCAGTACGTGACCCGCCTCGAACCGACCGCTGGAGCGGGATTTCCGGCTGAGTTCTTGGAGTGCGGCACGTATCGGCTCGTCATACCGAACAAGGGGGTTCTCGACGGTGATCGAGGGTTCGACATCGGCATGCCTCATGTCGCCATTGTCATCCACCGGCTTCGCCTGCAGTCAAGCCTCTCCGCGCATGACATTTACGACTTGAGTATCGTCGGAAGCTCAGCTAGATTGAACTCTCGCCAAACCGTTCTGACTTACCTCTTGACACTCTGACCAGCGATAAGAGCCCTCGGCTACCGAAGCTAACATCGAGAACCTGTGCGAGAGGCCATGGAACTACTGGACTCGTCCGGACCGCAATTGGCCATACCGATCAGACGGTTCATCTGGGACCTGACCTACGCGTGTCCACTCCGCTGCATACACTGCTATTCCGAGTCGGGACGTCGCCCAGCTCGAACACTCGATCGCGAAAGCATGCTGCGTGTCGTTGATACCATCATTGCGGCCGGCCCGGAGCGCGTGTCCTTTGCCGGCGGCGAGCCACTGCTCGTACCCTGGTGGGACGAGGCCGCACGTCTCCTTAATTCTGCCGGCATTCCGGTGACCATCTTCATCAGCGGATGGCTGATGGACGAGGAGATGGCCGACAAACTCACTACGTCCGTGACCACAGTGACAGTGAGCGTCGACGGTCCGGACAAAGAAACGCACGATGCCATTCGTGGCCGCATCGGCTCCTTCGACCGCGCCATGGCCGCTCTCGATCGACTCATCCGAGTCAAACGACAACGCATGGCAGGAAGCGAGACCTGCTATCAGCTCGGCGTTGATTACACGGTCACACGGACCGGTAAGCGGAACATTGACGATTTCGTAGAAAAGGTAACATCTCGTTTCGCGGAGCTCGACTACGTCCGAATCGGCGCGGCAATGCCGGTAGGGCTCGCCCAAGAAACTCAATTCGTGAGGAGCGAGCTGCTCAACGACGAAGAGTTGGACGCGCTGGTCGATTCCGAGCTCGAACTCATGTCGCGCGCCAGAAACGGCGTGTCGGTCGAGGTCACGGACGTGCGAACCTTCCTACCGACTTCACCGGACAGCATCGAAGGCGAGTCGATCGCACAGATCGAGCCGGATGGCGCGTTGCGGGCGTTCGCCATCTACGAGGCGAAGGTCGGCAACATCCTCGACGAGCCCCTTGATGTGCTGTGGGACCGAGCGATCGCATGGCGGAACGACCCGTTCGTGCTCGAGCAGAAGAGTTCGATCAAGACTCTCGACGACTGGGCACGCGTCACCCGTGTCCTCGACCGCCGCTATGGCTCAGACGAGGACAAGGCAAGGATCGTCCGTCGAAATGCCGTGCTGCGGCAGTCTGGGAGCGCCGCTCGCCGAGACGGATCGTGACGCGGAGCTTCGCCGGCGTACGGTGACCGGATCGTGACCGGGCTATCGCAGTTCGCCGGGCAGCAAGCTGAATACCACGGTGTCGCGCCGTTCGCCCTTGAATCGAATGTGCGAGCGCAACACCCCCTCGCGTACGAACCCGCAGCGTTCGGCGACACTTTGGGACGCGACGTTGTCAGGGGCGCATGTCAGTTCTAGGCGGGCGATGGCGAGGCTGTCGAAAGCCCATTGCGCCAGCAGGCGCAGTGTCCGCGTGGCGACGCCGCGTCCGCGCGCATGCGGCGCGAGCCAGCAGGCGACCGCCGCACGCGCCTCGTCCAGGTCGACGTCGTACAACGAAGCCTTGCCCCAAACGTGATCGGGATCGGCTGCGTCGACTATGGCGAGGTTGAGTTCCTGGCCGCGAAGCCGCGCGTCCTCCTGCTCGTCGAAGCACCGGAGCACATGCGCTTGGGTGAATGGCTCGACGAGCGGCCAAGAGAAGCGCAGGCACAGCGGATCGGAGAAGCCGGCGAACCGCTGCGGCGCGTCGGATCGACGCCAAGGGCGCAATTCAATGATGCCATCGGCGAGCGGGGGGACAGGGAATGTCAACGTCGGCACACATGGAAGTTACACCCACAGCGCGGGCCGCTCACCATTTCGGCTTGCTGCGTCACGCGGCACGACGGCCGCGATTGTGCCGGCGCGACCACACTGAGGGTGACGTTCGGCGCTTGCCCGACAGAGACGAGAAGAGCGAACGACGGCCGGCGCGCCCCCGTCCACGTGATCCTGGACAACGTCTCCGCCCACAACGCCCACACGCAGTCGTCCCTGACGTACGCTCACAATCGCGGCTCCGACCGCGATCCTGATCTTCAGGTATCCATGCTGACTTGGGAGGATTCCATGGCCCGCAGCAGCAAGCTCCTGCCCTTCACCTTCAGTTCCGCACTGTGAGCAAGGACAAGGAACGACACGACGGCCCCGACGACTTCGCGGGGATCAGCCGCGGGGGCGCGGCCTTCCTCATGACCGTCGTGGCCTTGGCGCACCCCTGGCAGACGCTCAAGGAACTGCGTCCGATGGTTCGCGGGCTGGGCCGCCAGGCGCTCAAACTCCCATTGGTCCCCTTCGCGTTGGTGGCCGCAATATTGTGGTCGCGCCGAAAAGACCGAGGCCTCACCTTCGAGGACTACCTGCATGGCTTCGGCGAGGAAAACGACCACCCGTGACCGAGATCGACGAGTACGGCGCCGGCCCACACGCCGGTTCGCCACCTCGAAGGCCAGGACCGCCGGGGCATGGTGGGCATGCAGCCGCGTCAGCTCGGGCACCGCCCGACTCTGTCCGGATGATGCGTTGAGGCCACCTGAGTTTCCGCCAGCGGCAGACAGCCCCCAAGACCCGGGCACACAACGATTCACGACTGAGGAACCAGGCCCCCGCGTGTTTCACACTGGATGAGGGGGCCTTCGACGTGTGACCGCTTCTTCTGCTCGAGGAGCCGAAGGTTCATCCGGGTGGCTTCCGGATACCTCGGGACGAGCCGGTCGAGTCGCGTGAGCTCCCACGCAGCGGTCATGGCGGGCTTGCCGCGCGGGTCGAAGGCGGCGGTGAACGCCCGCGCCGACTCCAGCGTCGCCCGCCCGCCCGCGCGGGCGTGTGGACGAGTTCAGGGCCCCGAACTCGCGTCGCTTCTTCAGACGAGTGGGCGTGGCGTTCCGCGTGGAAGATCACTGATGGGGGCGCAGGCCGTCCATGATGACCGTGATGAAGCTCTCGGTGAGCCGGGGCGACGCCTCGTCCGACCGCGCGATCGCGTAGCTCACCTCGCCGAGCAGCATGGCGACGACGGTGGCGTCGATGTCGTCCCTCACCACGCCGTTCTCCCGGGCCCAGGCGACCAGGTCGTCCAGGGTTTGGCGCAGGACGGCCCGGCGGGCGGTGGTCAAGGGGACCGTGAGCCCTCTGAGCTGCTCGCCAATGATCCAGTGTGCGGACTGGAACTCGATCAGGTCGAGCAGGAGGGCGCGCAGAGCCTGCTCGGGGTCGGGTTCGGACAGTGTGTCCCTGGCCCGCTGGATGAACGGATCGAGGAGGTCGGCCACGGCGGCGTCGACGAGCGCCTCCTTGTTGCCGAACGCCCGTACAACGGTGGCGGCCCCCAGGCCGGCCTGACGGGCGATGGCCTCCACCGTGATCGTGGCCTCCCGCTGGGCGAGCAGCGTCTTGGTGGCATCCAGGGCGAGCCGCCGGTTGCGCACGGCGTCCGCCCGCCGGGGTTGGTCGCCTGCCACGGAAGAGTTTGACAACTGGAATAGCCTTTCCATATCTTCAAGTGGAACGCTTATTTCAGTTAGTTTACGGATCCAGGAGGACCCGTGCAAGCGCTACTCGCCTCTCCGCATGCCCCGGCGGGCGTGTCCCTCGGTGATGCCCCCGATCCCCAGCCGAAGCCGGACGAGGTCCTGGTCGAGGTCGAACTGTTCCCGGTCGTGGCCCGCGCCCTCGACCACGCCGCCACGCTGCCGGCCGGAAGCGTGCCCGGATTCGACGCGGTCGGCACGGTGGTGCGCCCCGCCGCCGACGGCTCGGGCCCTGAGGCCGGGGCCCGAGTGGCCACACTTCACATCGGCGCCGCGTGGGCCCGGCTGCGCGCCGTGCCGACCGGCGAGCTGGCCGTGGTGCCCGAGGGCGTCGACCCGGGCCAGGCCAGTGCCCTGCTGACGCCCGGAGTGAGCGCGCTGCGCGCCATCCGGCGGCTGGGCGCTCTCACCGGCCGCCGCGTGCTGGTCACCGGGGCGGGCGGCGCGGTCGGGCACTTCGCCGTCCAGCTGGGCCGCCTTGCCGGCGCGGACGTGATCGCATCCGCGCGCGACCTCCGCGATCATGAGCGGCTGCGTGGCCTGGGTGCCACCGAGGTCGTGACCACACTCTCCGAGGTCTCCTCGCCGGTGCACGGGGTCATCGACTCGGTCGGCGGGCCGCTGCTGGCCGAGGCGTTCGACCTGCTCGCCGAGGGCGGCGTCATCCAGCAGGTCGGAGCAAGTTCGGGAGAGCCGACGACGTTCGCGCCCTACCAGCTGGTCGGGCCACGGCGCGCCATCGAGAGCTTCTTCGCCGGAGACCGCTTCGGGCTCGATCTCGCCTACCTGTTCGACCTCGTCGCGGACGGCCGGCTCACACTCCTGGACGGCGAGCGCGCCGGCTGGGACGCCATCGAGTCGATCGCGCGGCGTCTCCGTGCCGTGGACGCTCCCCGCCGGATGATCGTGAGTGTGCGATGAACGAGCGAATTCTGATCTCAGGTGCCAGCATCGCAGGTCCGACTCTCGCGTTCTGGCTGGCCAGGTACGGCTTCCAGCCCACCGTGATCGAACGCGCGCCCCGGTTGCGCGCCGGCGGCAACGGCGTCGACGTGCGCGACCAGGCCATCGAGGTGGCCGAGCGGATGGGGATCCTGCCGCAGATCCGGGCCGTGGGAGCCGACGTGGTGGGCATGGCCTTCCTGGACGCCACGGGCCGGAGCCTGGCCCGGATGGACGTGCGGGGCACCGGCGACGAAGTCGAGATCATGCGCGGAGACCTGGCGGCGATCCTGAACCAGGCGACCGAAGACGACGTCGAGTACATCTTCGGTGACTCCATCCAGACACTGGAGCAGGACGCCGACGGCGTACGGGTCACGTTCGAACGCGGTCAGAGCCGGCGGTTCGACCTCGTCATCGGCGCCGACGGCATCCATTCCACCGTCCGCCGGCTGGCGTTCGGCCCCGAGTCGCGATTCCTGAAGTACATGGAGCACTACGTTGCCTTCGCCGAAACCGATCCGGCCCTGGGCGAGAACCGCTGGGTCACCGCCTACAACGAGCCGGGGCGGATGGCGGGGGTCTACCGATCAGGCAACCACACGGGCGCCAAGGCCAACTTCATCTTCCACCGGCCCGAGCCGCTCGACTACGACTACCGAGACATCGACCAGCACAAACGCCTGCTGCACGAGGCGTTCGCGGACATGTCCTGGCGGGTGCCCGAGCTGCTCGCCGGCGCGATGGCCGACCCCGACCCGTACTTCGACTCCCTTGCGCAGATCCGGATGCCGTCATGGTCGGCAGGCCGCGTCGCGCTGGTCGGGGACGCCGCCTACTGTGCCTCCCCGGTGTCGGGATGTGGCGCTCGGCTGAGCATGATCGGCGCTTACCGGTTGGCAGGGGAGCTCGCCGCGGCGGACGGTGACCATCACTTCGCCTTCCAACGGTACGAGGAGGGCTTCCGGGACGCGGTCCGGCGAATGCAACAGGTCGGCCCGAACCTGCGCCTCATGGTCCCCAAGAGCGCCATAGGCACCCGGATGAGGAACACGGTCGCACGGTCCCGGATTCTGGATTCCCTCGCGGGAATGGAACGCATCACCCGGCGCAAGACGGCCGACCCGCTGCCGGACTACGAACGTCGATCCGCGACGCGTAGCCGGTGACGGCCGAAACGCCCTGACGTCGATCTCGGGAGTACTCCCGGGATCGACCTGGGCCGTGCGGCGGGAGAGAGGAGCGCGGGCAACTCCCTGCGCTTGCAGATCCGACGACGACGCCACCAATTCCCAGGCCCGCTGGTTCCACCAACGAACCCGCCTCGACCGCGGCCTCAATCCGGAAGCTGTCCTGCCTTCGCGTTCGGAACGCTTCTAACGCTCGTACATCTGAAGGCTTTTACGGGCGGCCTCCGGATATTTGCGGACGAGGCGGTCGAGTTGCGTAAGCTCGCACGCCGCCGTCACGGCGGGCAGCCCGAGCCGGTCGATCGCGGCGTTCAACGCCCGGACCGACTCGAGCGTCGCCCGCGCGATGGGGTCGGTGATCTCCGGTGCCTCCGTCACGGCCGCCGCCGGATCGGGAGCGTGACGACCTGGCGGATGACGTCGACGAGGTCGTCGACCTCGTCCGGGGTGAGAACGCGCGCCGAGTCGTTCCTGGCGGCGATCGGCTTACCCCAGGACCACCACCACCGGAGGTTTCCGTCGCCGTCGGGGCGGCATTCCACTTCTTCGGTGAGGAAGTGGCTTTGCGCGATGATTCGGACCTTTGCCCCGTACTGCTCCGCGGTCAGACCGACCTCCTGGCAGGCCTGCGTGAGCCACTTCGCGAAAGCGCTTATCTCTTCACTCGTGTACGGCCTCATTGGCTGATCTCCTAGCGTGAGGATGGTGCTACACAGCGTGGCCGCAAGGGGATAGGCTGAGAAGTGCGAACCCACCGTCGCTTGCGCGTGAAGTCCCGAAAGCCATTCACACGAGGATGTGAACCCCCGATGGCACCGAAACGAGAGACAGCGCTCGACGCGTGGGGTAGAGAGCTGGCCTACGCCTGCGAGGCGGCCGGTCTGACCGGCAAGCAATTCGCCGAGATCCTGCACGTCGCCCCCTCGACCGTCAGCCAGTGGATGAACGGCCGCCGCACCCCTCACCTCGACGACGTGAACCGCTGTGACGAGGCACTGCGGACCAATGGCTACCTCGCCCGTTACTTCGAGAAGTGGGTGGCGCGCGAGATCCCTACGGTGTGGACCGACAGATGGTTGTCTGCCGAGGCGCACGCCAACATGATCCAGAACTATGAGTTCGCTGTGATCCCTGGACTGCTCCAGACGCCGGACTACGCCCGCGCTGTCATCCAGCACAATCGGCACTCAGGGATCGATGTCGACGAAATCGTGCGCCGTAGGATTGAGAGGCAGGCGATATTGAACGATGAGAACCCGCCGATGTGTATTTTCATTATTGACGAGTACGTACTTCGGCGCCCGGTCGGCGGTAAGGAGGTGCTTTGTGAGCAATTAGTGCATCTTCATGCTATGGCGCAGCGATGGAACATCGTCGTCAAGGTAGTGCCCGCCGGTACCGAGTACTACGCCGGTTGCCCGTTCATGATCGCGAAGCTGGACGGGATGGAACTCGCAAACTTGGACACCGCCCTTAGAGGGCAGGTCATCGAGCGACCTGACCAGGTGGCCCAGATCGGACGAATCTGGGAGGATATTCGAGAACTGGCGTTGTCGCCAGAGGCTTCGCTCGCGTTGATAAAGGCGGTGGCTGAAGAATGGCGGGTTTGAGCTGGCGAAAGTCGTCATGGAGTGGATCTAACGGTGAACAGTGTGTCGAGGTCGTTGTCGTTGAGGAGGAGACCGCCTAGGCGCGGAAGGCGCCAGTAAGGGCGTCGGTGGCCATGGCGTGGAGGAGGGCGGCCATCGTGTCGCGGTTCAGCTCGCCGGTGCTGTGCGGGGTGGAGTTGAGGAGGCCGAACATCGCGTGGGCGGCGGCGCGGGCGCGGTCCTCGGCGGCGGTCGGGTGCATCAGGAGGAGCACTCGGACCCATTCCTCGGCGTAGGCGCGTTGCAGGCGGCGGATCTCGCGGCGTTCCGGCTGCGGCACGTTGCCCAGTTCGCGGACGTGGACGGTGATCAGGGCCGGGTTGTCCAGGGCGAAGTCGATGTGCCAGCGAAGCAGGGCGTCCAGGGCCACGTCTGGGGTGTCGGCGGCGGCGACGCGTCGGCGGCCCTCGGTCAGCAGGCGCTCGCTGATGTCGACGAGCATCTCGACGAGGAGGGCCTCCTTGCCGCGGAAGTGCCGGTACAGCGCCGGGCCGGTGAGGCCGACCGCGCGGCCGAGGTCGCCGATGGACACGCCGTGGTAGCCGCGCCGGGCGAACAGCTCCGCCGCCGCGGAAAGTATCTCCAGTCGGCGGGTCGGGGGAGCGCTGACCTCTGCCATGCCACGAGTCTAGACGACGCCTGTTAACGTTGATTAACATCGGACTTGTTAACGATCGTTAACAGGAGGGCCTGTGTCGGAAGCTCCGCGGCTGGTGAGCCGCGTCGACGTGCGCGGTGCGGCGTTCGAGCGCAACGCCGAGGAGAACCTCGCGCTCGCCACCGAGCTGCGCGAGCGCCTGGCCCGCGCGGCCCAGGGCGGCTCCGAGCGCGCCCGCAAGCGGCATGTCGCGCGGGGCAAGCTGCTCCCACGGGACCGGGTGGACGCGCTGCTCGATCCGGGTTCGCCCTTCCTGGAGCTGTCCCCGCTGGCGGCCACGGGCATGTACGACGACGAGGCCCCGGCCGCGGGCGTCATCGCCGGCGTCGGGCGGGTGTCGGGGCGCGAGTGCGTGATCATCGCCAACGACGCGACCGTCAAGGGCGGCACGTACTACCCGATGACGGTGAAGAAGCACCTGCGCGGCCAGGAGGTCGCGCTGCACAACCGGCTGCCGTGCGTCTACCTCGTCGACTCCGGGGGAGCGTTCCTGCCCAAACAGGACGAGGTCTTCCCCGACCGGGAGCACTTCGGCCGGATCTTCTACAACCAGGCGACGATGTCCCAGCAGGGCATCCCGCAGATCGCCGCGGTGCTCGGGTCGTGCACGGCCGGCGGCGCGTACGTCCCGGCGATGAGCGACGAGACCGTCATCGTCCGAGAGCAGGGCACGATCTTCCTCGGCGGCCCACCGCTGGTGAAGGCCGCGACCGGGGAGGTCGTCAGCGCCGAGGACCTGGGCGGCGGAGACGTGCACTCGCGCGTCTCGGGCGTCGTCGACCACCTCGCCGACGACGACGCGCACGCGCTGCGCATCGTCCGGTCGATCGTCTCGACGCTGGAGCCGCCGGGCCCCGCGCCGTGGCCGACGATCCCGGCCGAGGAGCCCGCCTTCGACCCCGGGGAGCTGCGCGGCATCGTCCCGCCCGACTCCCGGACGCCGTACGACGTGCGCGAGGTCATCGCGCGGATCGTCGACGGCAGCCGGTTCCACGAGTTCAAGGAGCGGTACGGGACGACGCTCGTCACCGGGTTCGCGCACATCCACGGGCAGCCCGTCGGGATCGTGGCCAACAACGGCATCCTGTTCAGTGAGTCGGCGCTGAAGGGCGCGCACTTCATCGAGCTGTGCGACCGGCGCTCGATCCCGCTGGTGTTCCTGCAGAACATCACCGGCTTCATGGTCGGCCGGGAGTACGAGGCCGGGGGCATCGCCAAGCACGGGGCCAAGATGGTCACCGCCGTCGCGTGCGCGCGGGTGCCGAAGCTCACCGTGATCATCGGCGGGTCGTTCGGCGCGGGCAACTACGCGATGTGCGGCCGGGCCTACTCGCCGCGCTTCCTGTGGATGTGGCCGAACGCCCGGATCTCCGTGATGGGCGGCGAGCAGGCCGCGTCGGTGCTGGCCACCGTGCGCCGCGACCAGCTCGGCGATGAGTGGCCGGCCGCGGAGGAAGAGGAGTTCAAGAAGCCGATCCGGGAACAGTACGAGCGGCAGGGCAGCCCGTACTACTCGACGGCGCGCCTCTGGGACGACGGTGTGATCGACCCCCTCGACACCCGCCGGGTGCTCGGCCTGGCCCTCGCCGCCTGCGCGAACGCTCCACTCGAACCCGTCGGCTACGGCATCTTCCGGATGTGACCATGTTCAACTCCGTCCTGATCGCCAACCGCGGCGAGATCGCCTGCCGGATCATCCGTACGCTGCGGCGGCTCGACGTCCGGTCCGTGGTGACCTACACCGACGCGGACGCGGACGCCCGGCACGTACGGGAGGCCGACGCCGCCGTACGTGTGAGCAGCTACCTCGACGTCGAGGAGGTCGTCGGGGCGGCCGTGCGGACGGGCGCCGAGGCCGTTCACCCCGGCTACGGGTTCTTGGCCGAGAACCCCGACCTCGCCCGCGCGTGCTCCGACCACGGGATCGTCTTCGTCGGCCCGCCGCCGGACGCGATCACCGCGATGGGCGACAAGATCCGGGCCAAGCGCACGGTCGCCGCCGCCGGGGTCCCCGTCGTCCCGGGCCGCGACGAGGCCGGGCTGACCGACGAGGAACTGGCCGAGGCCGCGATGGAGGTCGGGTTGAACTCCGGCGCGGCGGTGCTGCTCAAACCGTCGGCTGGCGGCGGCGGCAAGGGCATGCGCCGGGTCGAGGACCCGGCCGCGCTGCGGGACGCGATCGCGGCGGCCCGGCGGGAGGCGCGCGGGGCGTTCGGCGACGACACGCTCCTCGTCGAGCGTTACATCGACCAGCCCCGGCACATCGAGATCCAGGTGTTCGCCGACGCGCACGGGAACGCCGTCCACCTCGGCGAGCGCGAGTGCAGCCTCCAGCGCCGCCACCAGAAGATCGTCGAGGAGGCGCCGTCCCCGCTGCTCGCCGGCCCGGACGGCGAGCGGATCCGGGCCGCGATGGGCGCCAGCGCCGTCGCCGCCGCCCGCTCCGTCGGCTACGTCGGCGCGGGCACGGTCGAGTACATCGTCTCCGCCGACCGCCCCGACGAGTACTTCTTCATGGAGATGAACACCCGGCTGCAGGTCGAGCACCCGGTGACCGAGGGCGCGGTCGCGATCGACGGCCGGCCGGGCCTGGACCTGGTGGAACTGCAGTTGCGGGTCGCGGCGGGCGAGCCGCTGCCATTCGGGCAGGACGCCGTGGCGTTCGACGGGCACGCGGTCGAGGCGCGGGTGTACGCCGAGGACCCCGCGCGTGGCTTCCTGCCCACCGGCGGCCGGGTGCTGCTGCTCGACGAGCCGTACGGTCTCGACGTGCGGGTCGACTCCGGGTTGGACGAGGGCGCGGTCGTCGGCGGCTCGTACGACCCGATGCTCGCCAAGGTGATCGCCCGGGGGCCGGACCGCGCGAGCGCGCTGCGCCGGCTCGACCGGGCACTGGCCTCGTACACGCTGCTGGGCGTCGGGACGAACATCGCGTTCCTGCGCTCGCTGCTGGCCGATCCGGACGTGGCCGCGGGCCGGCTCGACACCGGCCTGGTGGAGCGCCGCCCCGCCGACCCGGCGGACGGCGAGATCCCCGGGGACGTCCTGGCCGCGGCCGCGCTGGAGCGGATGCTCGCGCTGGAGGTGCCCGCCCCCGGCCCGTGGGACGTCCTGGACGGCTGGCGGCTCGGCGAGCCCGCCTGGACGACCTGGCGGATCGCCGGCCGCGAGGTGCGGATCCGCGGCCGCGCCGCCGACGCGCAGGTCTCGGTCGACGGCGGCGATCCGGTACGGGTCGCGGCCCGCCGCGACGGCGCGCACCTGCTGGTCGACCACGCCGGGGACCGTACGCGCTTCACGTGCGTCCGCGACGGAGACGTGTGCTGGCTCGGCCGGGACGGGCGGGTCTGGTCGCTGAAGGAGACCGAGCCGCTCGCCGCGCGGACCGCCGAGACCACCGCCGCGGCCGGCGCCGTGCGCAGCCCCATGCCGGGCACGGTCGCGGCCGTCAAGGCGGCCGACGGGGACGAGGTCGTCGCCGGCCAGCCGCTGGTGATCGTCGAGGCGATGAAGATGGAGCACACCGTCACCGCGCCGGTCGACGGCGTGGTAGGCGAGCTGACCGTCCAGCCCGGCGCGCAGGTCGCCCTGGACGAGGTCCTCGCCGTCGTCACCCCGAAGGGAGACTGAACGATGCGCGTGCCACTCGACGGGCTGCCCGCCAAGGTCACGGTCTACGAGGTCGGAGCCCGCGACGGCCTGCAGAACGAATCGGCGGTCGTCCCGGTCGAGGTGAAGCGGGAGTTCATCACCCGCCTCGCCGGCGCCGGGCTGCGGGTGATCGAGGCGACGAGCTTCGTGCACCCGAAGTGGGTGCCGCAGCTCGCCGACGCCGCCGAACTGCTCGGCGGGCTGGAGCGCGCGGCGGGCGTCCGCTACCCGGTGCTGGTCCCCAACGAGCGCGGCCTCGACCGGGCCCTCGACGCGGGCGTCACCGAGATCGCGATCTTCGGCAGCGCGACCGAGACGTTCGCCCGGCGCAACCTCAACCGGACGGTCGACGAGTCGGTGGAGATGTTCGCGCCCGTCGTCGAGCGGGCCCGCGCGGGCGGCCTGGACGTGCGCGCGTACGTCTCGATGTGCTTCGGCGACCCGTGGGAGGGCGACGTGCCGATCGAGCAGGTCGTCTCGGTCGCCACCCGCCTCCTCGACCTCGGCTGCACGGAGCTGTCCCTGGGCGACACGATCGGCGTGGCCACTCCAGGGCACGTCACCGCCCTCATCGGCGCGCTGCTGGAGTCCGGCGTGGACGCCGGGCGGCTCGCCGTGCACTTCCACGACACCTACGGGCAGGCGCTCGCCAACACCCTGGCCGCGCTCCGCTGCGGCGTCACCATTGTCGACGCCTCGGCGGGCGGCCTGGGCGGCTGCCCGTACGCCAAGAGCGCGACGGGGAACCTGGCCACCGAGGACCTCGTGTGGATGCTCGACGGCCTGGGCATCGAGACCGGTGTCGACGTACACCGCCTCGCCGAGACGAGCCTCTGGATGGCCGAACGCCTCGGACGCCCCAGCCCGTCCCGCGTCGTCCAGGCCCTGTCCCGAGAACAAGGGAGCGACCAATGATCGGATTCACCCTCGACGAGGAGTACGAGGCGCTGCGCCGTACCGTCGAGACGTTCGCCCGGGACGAGGTGGCGCCGGTCATCGGCGACTACTACGAGCGCGAGGCGTTCCCGTACGAGATCGTCGCCCGGATGGGGAAGATGGGGCTGTTCGGGCTGCCCTTCCCCGAGGAGTACGGCGGGATGGGCGGCGACTACTTCGCCCTGTGCATCGCGCTGGAGGAGCTGGCCCGCGTCGACTCCTCCGTCGCGATCACGCTGGAGGCCGGCGTCTCCCTCGGCGCGATGCCGATCCACCGGTTCGGCACCGAGGAGCAGAAGCGCGAGTGGCTGCCCCGGCTGTGCTCGGGGGAGCGGCTGGCGGCGTTCGGGCTGACCGAGCCCGGCGGCGGCACCGACGTGCCCGGCGGCATGCGCACCACCGCGCGCCTCGAGGACGGGCACTGGGTGATCAACGGGTCGAAGGCGTTCATCACGAACGCGGGCACCGACGTCACCGCCGCGGTCACCGTGGCGGCGCTGACCGGCGACGGCGAGATCTCCACGATCATCGTGCCGTCGGGCACGCCGGGGTTCACCGCCGGCAAGAAGTACTCCAAGGTCGGCTGGTCCGCCTCCGACACCCGGGAGCTGTCCTTCGACGACGTCCGCGTCCCGGAGGAGAACCTCGTCGGCGAGCGCGGCCGGGGCTACGCCCAGTTCCTGCGGATCCTGGACGAGGGCCGCATCGCCATCGCCGCGCTGTCGGTCGGTCTCGCCCAGGGCTGCGTGGACGAGTGCCTGAAGTACGTGCGCGAACGCATGGCGTTCGGCCGCGCGATCGGGGAGTACCAGGCGATCCAGTTCAAGGTCGCGGACATGGAGACGCGGGCGCACACGGCGCGGCTCGCCTACTACGCGGCGGCGGCGCGGATGCTCGCCGGCGAACCGTTCAAGAAGGAGGCGGCGATCGCCAAGCTGGTCGCCTCCAACGCCGCCATGGACAACGCCCGCGACGCGACGCAGATCTTCGGCGGCTACGGCTTCATGAACGAGTACCCGGTCGGCCGCTTCTACCGGGACGCCAAGATCCTGGAGGTCGGCGAGGGCACCTCCGAGGTCCAGCGGATGCTCATCGCCCGCCACCTCGGCCTCCCCGCCCGCTGACCCACACCACCGCCGACGTACCCCGGGGGCCGCGTGCCGCCGTCCCCGGCGTTCGTGTGGCTGGGGCGGGCGCTTCTCGCCGTCGGCCTGTGGCCCGAAGGCTCGGTGAAGTCGACCGACAGGCTCCCGGACGGGGTCCTTTGTCCCAGTTCGGGGGCCGCCGTCCGAGGCTTCACCGAGCGTTCCGTCCGGTGGCCTCCCTCCGGCTATGGCGGCGTGACCACTCCTGCGCTCTGCCAGTAGGGTGGGCCGGGCCGCGACTGGCGAGGGTGGACGACCACCGGGGAGCGGCCGACCCGATGTGAGCGTCGACCGCCTGGGCGTCTCCGTCAGCGATGTCCGCTGAGGAGGCCATGACGTGGAGCTGCGCTATGGGACCAACCCGCACCAGACGGCGCGCGCCGTACCCCTGGCGCCCGGCAGGTGGCCGGTGCGCGTACTGCACGGAGAACCGTCCTTCATCAACCTGCTGGACGCGCTCAACGGGTGGCAACTGGTGCGGCAGGCGAGCCGGGCCCTCGGCAGGCCGGCGGCCGCGTCCTTCAAGCACGTCTCACCCGCGGGCGTCGCGGTGGCGGGGCCCGTCGACGAGGTCGCCGCAGAACCCTACGGCCTGGCCGGAACCGGCATCGGTGCTCTGACCAGCGCTTATCTGCGCGCCAGGGACGCCGACCCGAGATCGTCCTACGGCGACTTCGCCGCCGTCTCGCATCCGGTCGACACCGAACTCGCCGAGTTTCTGGCCGGCGTGTTCTGCGACGGCATCATCGCGCCCGGCTTCGAGCCGGGTACGGTCGAGCGGCTCAGCGGGAAGAAGAAGGGCCGTTTCATCGTCATCGAGGCTGACGAGACATTCGTTCCTCCGCCCCGGGAGGAACGGGAGATCTTCGGCCTGCGCCTCGGCCAGGACCGCGACGATGTCCGACTCTCCACCGCCCTGCTGGACCAGACGGACGGCGCGCTTCCGAAGGAGGCGGCGGAGGATCTGCTGCTGGGCCTGGCGGTCCTGCGCTTCACCCAGTCGAACTCCGTGTGCTACCTGCGTGGTGGCATGACGCTGGGGATCGGTGCCGGCCAGCAGTCCCGAGTCGACTGCACCCGCCTGGCCGGGGCCAAGACCGACACCTGGTGGCTGCGCCGCCATTCGGCCGTTCGCGCCCTCGCCTTCCGACCCGACGTCCGGCGCCAGGACCGGATCAACTGGCGGCTCCGCTTCATCGAGGGCGACCTCACCCCGGACGAGGGCGAGCGCCTGGCGCAGGCGCTGTCCGCACCGGCCGGGGAGCTGAGCGCCGACGACCGCGCCCGGTGGCTCCGCCGCCTCGACGGCGTCGCCTTCGCCTCCGACGGGGCCCTGCCGTTCCGCGACAACGTCGACCACGCCCGTCGCCACGGCGTTCGGTACATCGCCGAGCCCGGCGGATCGATCAGGTCGGACGAGGTCGAGGCCGCCTGCCGCGAGCACCGGATCACGCTCGTCCGCACCGGCCTGAGGCTGTTTCATCACTGACGAGGCTTCCGCACCCCGCCGATGACCGATGACCCGGCGACGGGTGTCCGGTGGCCGGCACGAAGGCTCGGTGAAGCTGATCGACGCGCTCCAAATCATAGTTATTTATGTCGTTTTGTCGCGCTGTCGATGATGTGTTCACCGAGCGTTGTGTCCGCCGCGTCCCGCGTCGCCGCGCCCGCGGGCGTCCGTGTCGCCGTGTTCGGCGGCTCTGGTCAGCGGTCGTCCGGGTGGGGCCGCTCCTCGGGGGGCGGGGGCGGCGCTTGCGGCGGGATGTACGGTGCCTGCGGCGCGCGCAGGTCGTACGAGCCCTGGAGCGGGTCGTATCGCGGTCGCGGCGGCGGCAGGGCCGGCGTCGGGCCGGGGTTCGGGAGCGGTGGCGCTTCTCGGGGCGACCGGCCGGACGCGCGCTCCCGATACGTGTCCTTGAGCCGGCCGCCGAGCCGCCTGCCCATGCCCCGCACCTGGTCCGCGCGCTCTGAGTTCAGAGCGCGCCGCATGTTCTCCGCCTGAGCGAGGCGGGCGGCCTGCTCGCGCGCCGTGTCCCGGGCGGCCTGCCCGGCCGCCTGGGCGCCGTCCCAGGCCAGGGCGGCGCCCTGCCGCGCGGTCGCCGCGACGCGCTGGTACGTACGGGCGCGGACGACGGCGGTCCGGGCGAACAGGTCGGCGAGCGTACGGCGGCGGCCGCCGAACAACGCGGGCAGGCTGGTGGCGGCGAAGGCGGCGACGGCGAGCAGCCAGGTGACCAGCGCCAGGAAGAAGAGGCCCTCCAGGAGGAATATCCAGGCCGCGCAGTACAGCCCGGTACCGCCCGCGGTGGTGACGACGGCGCGGCGGAAGGCGTTCCCCCGGCCGGGGCGGCGGTCGTCGCCGGTGACCGCGCGGACGCGCAGGTCCATCGCCGCCTTGCCGAGCGTGCGCCCCAGCCAGGCGTGCATGGCGAACTGGTACAGCAACTGGATCAGAATGAGCAGGATGAGGGCCTGCTCGACGTCGAGGACGAACGTGTCCCACAGCCCGGTGCCGAAGTCGGTGGCCGCCTTCTCCACGTTCCCACCGGACAGCAGCAGGCCACCGGCCGCGGACAACCCCTTGTAGGGCAGGTCGTCCACCAACTGGCCGTGCAGCCGAGCCCATGTCATGACGGCCAGCAGGACGGCCGCGCCCCACAGCAGCAGCGTGTCGATGCCCCAGGCCGTCAACCGCCGCACTCGCGGAGCGGCGCGGTCGGCCGGCGGTGGCCCCTCCGGCAGTGGCGGCACGGAGTACGGGGGCGGCGGAGGCGGGGGAGCGGCGTACACGCGCCGGAGTGTAGAGATCGGTAATGATCTTGTCAGGCCTCCAGACGAGAAACGGCCGGACCTGGCCGAACCGGTCGAATTCGCGGCGGCGGCGCGGTACCCCCGGCGGGATGGTGTGGGTGGCGAGGAGTCATGCGAGGCGGTGACCGGGCCGCGCGGCCGGAAGTTCGGCTCCGGCCTCCGGCGGTGATGGGCACTCACCGAAAGCGCCGGGTGAGCGAGTCGTCGCACAGGGTAGGGATCTGATGTGGGCTCGGGCAGGGTGCTCGGGTCGCGGGGTACCTCCGGGAGGGCGGCGATGGGCGGGATCGGGCGTGCGATGCTCGCGGTGGTCGTCGCGCTGGCCGCCACCGGCTGTGGAGGCGGGGACGGCGTGTCGCGTACGGCTTCGTCACGGGGGGCGAGAGGCGGCGCCCCGACGGGCCCGACGTCGCCGGCCGCCTCACCGGCGACGCGGCCGGCCGAGCCGATGCCGCCCCGTGGAGGTCCCGTACCGCCCAGCGGCCCGACGTCGCCGCCCTGGCCGGTGCCGCGGACCTCGGCGGGGTCCGGAACGCGGTTGCCCCGCGCGGCGAACGGCACCGATCTCGGCGCCTGCCGGAGGGGACGATGCGAGGTCCAGGTGTCCCCGCACGATCGCATCCCGGTGCCGGCCAGGCTCGGGGTGGACGAGCTGAAGGTGACCGCCATCACCGGCGAGGGCATCAGCTTGCAGGGGACCGCCCCCGGCACGTCCCTCAGCGTCCAACTGGCAGGGAACGCCGGCGCGACCTCCGTGATGAACGGCCTTGCGATCACGCTGGTCGCGATCGCCAGCGGCAACGCCGTCCTGCGCATCGCTCCGGCTCCGGAGCGGTGACTCAAGAGCCCGCGCGTTCGACACTGACCCCGTCGATCCGGTGACCCCGTTGGCGGGTCGCGTCGCGGACGCTCAGGGGTGTAGGACGACCTTGTTGCACTGCTCCTGCTTGTCGCGGAAGATCCGGTAGCCGCGGGGAGTGTCGTCCAGGCTCATGTGGTGGCTGATCACGAAGCTGGGGTCGATGTCCCCGCGCCGGATCCGGTCCAGCAGGGGCCGCAGGTACTTCTGCACGTGGCACTGCGCGCCCCGCATGGTCAGCGACCGGTTCATGAAGGAGCCCATCGGGAACTTGTCGACCAGCCCCCCGTAGACGCCGATCACCGAGATGGTTCCGCCGTTGCGGCAGGACATGATCGCCTCGCGCAGGACGAACGGCCGGTCGGTTTCCAACCGGGTGGCCTGCTTGGCCCGGTCGTAGGCGTACATCGGCGTGGCGTGGTGCGCCTCCATGCCGACCGCGTCGATGCAGGAGTCCGGGCCGCGCCCGCCCGTCATGTCGCGCAGCGCGTCCGGGACGTCGATCCCCTCCTCGTAGTCGAGCGGTTCCGCGCCCATCTCCTCGACACGGTGCAGCCGGTACGGGAACCGGTCGATCGCGATGACCCGCTCGGCACCCATCAGGAAGGCGCTGGCGATCGTGAACTGGCCGACCGGACCGGCGCCCCACACCGCGACGACGTCACCGGGCTTGATGTCCGCCATCTCCGCCCCGATCCATCCGGTCGGGAAGATGTCGGACAGGAACAGCACCTTCTCGTCCGGCAGGTCGTCCTCGATCTTGATCGGGTTGACGTCGGCGAACGGCACCCGTGCGTACTCCGCCTGCCCACCGGGGAAGCCGCCGAGCATGTGGCTGTAGCCGTAGATCCCGGCCGGGGAGTGCCCCATGAGCTTCTCGGCCATCCCCGCGTTGGGGTTGGAGTTCTCACAGATCGAGAACAGCTCGTTCTCACAGGCCCAGCAGTTCCCGCAGGCGATCGGGAAGGGAACGACCACTCGGTCGCCCGGCCGCAGGTCGCGGACCTCCGGACCGACCTCCACGACCTCGCCCATGAACTCGTGGCCGAGGACGTCGCCCTTCTCCATCGTCGGGATGAAGCCGTCGTACAGGTGCAGGTCGGATCCGCAGATCGCCGTCGAGGTGACCCGCACGATGGCGTCGTGGCTGTTGAGTATCTGCGGGTCCGGGACGTCCCGTACCTGGACCTTCCCGCGGCCCATCCAGCAGTTGGCTCTCATCGGAGTGCTCCTCTCGCCATGGGCTGGGCCGGACGTTGTCTGAGCTGCCGCTTCGTGAGCGTGCCCTCCGGCGCGCTCTCGGAGCGGACGACCTCGCCGGTCTCCATGACCTGCTTGAACCTGCGCAGGTCGTCACGGACGAGCTGGTCGGGGTGCTCGCCCAGGAGGCGGGTGAACGCCGCGGCGGCCGCTCCTCCGGGCGGCGCGTAGTGCAGCGTGACCCGGACCTCCGTGCCCCGGTCGCCGGGCGCGTCGGTGAAGCCGACCGTACCGCTGTTGCCGGCGATGAGCCCATGGGTCACGTGCCAGGCGATCAGCTCGTTCGGGCGGTCGTCGATGATCTCGGCCTCCCACTCGAGGGTCCTGCCGAGCGGGCCCGTGGCCCTCCAGTGGGACCGCCCGTCGCCGAGGTCACGGACGGTGACGAGGTGGATCATGAACTCGGGGAGGTTCTCCACGTCGTGCCAGAAGCGATAGACCTCGTCACGCGGCCGGTTGACGGTGATGACGGCCTGCACGGTGCTCCTGCGGACGCGCTCCAGATCCCGGCGCCGGATCCCGCGCACCGCGGCGTACAGGTCGACCGCGGTGATCCCGACGACCCCCGCGGTCACCGCCAGGGCTCGGTTGCGCCGGAGGCCCGTCCGGTTCGAGGCCGCCAGGCCCAGGGTGGTCAGGTCCAGGACACCGCCCGCGACCCGGGTCCAGACGAGCGGGCCGGGCAGGCGGCTGCCCAGCAGCAGCGCCGCGTGCGCCAGCTGTCGTACGCCCACCAGGCGCACCATCGCGCGCCCCGTCCTCGAGTCGTCCACGCCGCAGATCCGGCTCACGACGTCGGAGGCGGTCAGCGGGGCGATGCCCAGACCGAGGCTGGCCAGTCCCAGGGTGCGAGCGAGGCGATTGGCTCTGCGCCGATCTTCATCAGTCATGTTCTTCACCTGCCGATTCGCCGTGATCGCGGCAGGTTCGCCGCGGCCGGCCGCGGCTCAGGTCGTCGGCCCACGGCCGGAGACGCTCCAGAGAAGAAAATGGAGCCTACGAAACCCGGCCCTACCCCCCGTTATGTCGGTTTAGTGGGTGGATTGCTTAAAGATCGGCTAATCCGCGGTCACCGGCGCTCGGCCACCAGGAGCATGAAGATCGCGGTTGGGAACCCCGTCCGCCACCACGGGTCGTTCTCGAGCTGCTCGTCCGACGGGTGCGGCTCCCGCAGGTCCGCGATGACGAACCCGGCGTCCCGGAGCGTCTTGGAGTAGAACTCCAGCGGGCGGAGCCAGGACGTGATCTTCGAGGGCGAGCGGAGCCCGTCGACCATGAAGTGCTGATCGATGCCCCGCCCGGCGAAGTACTCCGCCGCGGGCACGCTCGTGCTCGCGCCGCGCTCGGCGTTCCCGGTGTAGAAGCAGGGGTGCAGCGTGAGGATCACCAGCCGGCCGCCGCTCCTGAGCACCCGGCCGAACTCCCGGATCGCCCGGGACGGGTCGTGCAGGTGGCTGAACAGGTGGTTGCACACCACCAGGTCGAAGGACTCGTCCTCCAACGGCAGTTCGTCGACGCTCGCCCGGGTGAACGACGCGGAGCCGGTGCCCTCGACCGGCAGATCGTCCGCGGCGTCGATCAGGCCCTGGCAGGCGTCGACACCGATGACCTGGGCGCCACGGGACGCCAGGGTGCGGGCGAGGTACCCTTCGCCGCAGCCGGCGTCCAGGACCCGCAGGCCCGCGCAGCGGCCGATCGCGTCGAGGACGGCACGGTCGGTCAGCTCGGTGCGGTACCGGTCACGGCTCTCCCGGATCACCTTCACCCAGTAATCGGTGTTCGCCTCCCACCGCTCCCGGGTCAAGTCTGCGACGTCTTGGTACGTCCTGCCCATTCGTCCCCCCTCTGGCATGGTCACACCACGCCCTTGAGCTGCCGCACCAGATCATTGCAGGCGGCCCGGATTCGTTTGTCCTGGCAACCGGCGGCGCGTTGTTGGAGTGTCGTGATCAGTTCGGTGATCCGCCGCCCGAAGGTCGGGTCGCGGCGAAGCGCGAGCGGAAGGTACGTCGACACGAGGTAGTACAGGTACGCGTCGTTGTAGGTCTTGATCTCCCGCAACACCTCGACCGCCGTGTTCCGCAGCAGGAGTGAGCTGGGCAGAGTGAAGTCGGAGCTGATCCGGCCGTCCCGCGTGTAGGTCGGAAAGGACCATTCCTCCAGCGCGGCGTACACCGGTGTGCGCTCCAGCTCCAGACGGTACTTCTCGGCGAGCTCCACGTCATTGGAGCTGATCAGCGCTCCCATCACCACCCCGCGCATCATCAGGGCGCTCTGGCGGCCGGGCGTCTGCAGCGCCAGGTCGGCGTCCGGCGCGCCGGCCACCTTGCTGACCTGGTGGATGAGGATGTTGAGGGTGAGCAGCGAGTGGAACGAGTAGGTCTTGCGGCCCAGCCGCGGGGCCAGGTCGATCGACGCCTCGACGAGGCGGCGCGGATCGCCCAGCAGACCCTGTCCCGGCTCGGCGGAGAACAGCGCCTCGAGCGCGCGGTCCTGCTCCCGGCCCCAGAAGCGGGCGAGATACGAGGAGACCCGCTGGCTCGGGCCGTCGCGCACGATGTACAGCGCGGCCTCGAGGGCGTTCAGCAGGAGCTGGCGGGAGACCGTCGAGTTCTCCAGCGCGTCCAGGTTGACGGAGAGCCCTTCGGCCTGGAGGTTCGCGATGAGCGTCGTGCGCCGCTTCAGCAGCGCGTGCGCCATCGCGTATTCGGCGATCCCCGGCACCGACGACATCAGGCTCTGCAGTGACCGGCCGCTGACGCGATCCAGCCAGTCGCCGTTGTCCCACAAACGAAAGATCGTGCTCTCGTCGAGCCCGGAGAAAACCGCCACATCGGACATCGTCAGCCCGATGTCCTGCGCGATTTCGGAGAGAGGCTTCGGGTCGCTTTCGGCTGGCATCACGCGCTCGGGAAGTCGCACTCGCTGGCGCATCGATCCTATCCGGCATCTGCGGATAGCACGATGAATCCGCCCGAATCACTATTGAGCGCTTTCCGGGGAACCCTCCCACCTGGGCGTTCCCGGCGGAAGTCAGGGCACGTGGCTCTGACCCGGAACCGCGCCACCCCGGCCGTCCGGTCCTCAACGCCTGCGGCCCACGCAGCCGATGAGGGGTACGGCGTCGGCCGCGTCCGGCTCTCCTCCGGAGCGCGACAGCGGTAGGCCGGCCGGGTAGGGGGCGACCGGATCGAGGCCGTGGGCGATCCGCGCGATCTCGAAGCGGCTGCGCGGGATGAACGAGAGCCCCGCCTCCTCATACAGGTCGGCGACCGCCTCCAGGTCCGGCGTGCGCTCGACGTGGGAGACCACCACGTGGCTGCCGGTGGGCAGGTAGCGCACCAGCTCGTCCACGATCCGGCGTGGGTTCCCCGGCACGAAGGGCAGGACGTTCAGCAGGAACACGGCCACCGGCTCGGTCAGGTCGAGCAGCCGCAGCAGGTCCGGATCGCCGAGCACCGTCGACGGCTCACGCAGGTCGGCCTCGTACACCCCGACACCGCCGTCCACGGCCATCAGGGCACGTGCGTGGGTCAGCACCATGGGATCGTTGTCGACGTAGGCGATGCGGCAGTCCGGGTCGATCTCCCGGACGGTCTCGTCCAGGTTGATCTCCGTGGGCAGCCCGCAGCCGATGTCGAGGAACTGCCGGATGCCCCTCTCCGCGGCCAGGAAACGGGCCGTACGGTGCAGGAAGCCCCTGTTCACCTGCACCAGCCTGGCGATGACGGGCGCCTCGCGCAGCGCGCGTTCGGCCAGGTCCCGATCGACCGCGAAGTTGTCCTTGCCCCCGAGGTAATAGTTGTCCACGCGGGCGACGTTCGGCGCGGCCGCGTCGATCCCGCTCGCGGCGGCGTCCTCGTACGCCTCTTCCGGTTCGTACGGCCACGCCCGGTCGAACGCTGAGCGCCGCATACTGACGACCGATCCCATGACAGACAGCCTTACGCGTCCGAAGAATTCCGTCATGGGTCCTTGCGTGCGTGCAAAACCCCCATGGCACGCTGCGGCTTGACCGGTGTGGGGTCGTTCCGATGAACCGGAGCCGACTGAGGGGCCCGGTAACGGTCTATCTGTGGCTGGAGAAAGGCCGTTACCGAAATACGCGTTTCCTGGGTCCGGTCGGCGCGGAGGGCCTGCAGGGTCTGCCAGGCGCGGGCGCGGGCGCGGGCGGCGGGCGTAGGCGTGGGCGTGGGTGCGAGCGGCGGGCTGGAGGTCGAAACAGCGTCCGGGTCGGCCAGGTCTCACCGGACGAGGGTTCGGCGGCCGCGCCGACCACCAGGTAGCCCCGGTGGTCGCCCGGGCTGCGCAGCGGGTATGTCCAGTTTTATGGCCACTCTGCGCTCGTGGGCCGAGACGCCGCGCCACGTAAGGACGGTGCGCGGCCGCGGACGGGCGTGGGACGCCATCATGGCACTGCTGCGGTCGGCCCAGGCCGGGCGGCCCGGCGTCGTGCTCATCGAGGGCGAGGCGGGAACGGGCAAGAGCCTCCTGCTCGCGAGTGCCGTCCGCACGGCAGCGGCACTGGGGCTCTCGACGGCGGCCGGCGGAGTGGGGGAGTTCGGGGAGGTGGTGCCACTCGAGCCACTGCTGTCCGCGTTCGTAGGCCTGGCGGCCGTCGGCGACGCGGGACCGGGCGGCCGGCCGGGCCGGCGGCTGCGGATCGTGGGCGAACTCCGAGCCGAACTGGAGCGACGCGGCGGCGAAGGACCCGTGCTGGTGAGCGTGGACGACCTGCAGCGGGCCGATCCGGCCACGCTCGCGGCGGTGCACACGCTGACGCGGACGCTCGTCTCCTGTCCCGTCGTATGGCTGCTGGCCCGCCGCACGACCGGCGGCGCGATCGGGGCCGACCGCCTGTTCGACCTGCTCGAGCGCGACGGCGCGACGCGGCTCACGCTCGACCCGTTCGACGACGCGACCGTGCGGGAGGTCGTGATCGACATGCTGGGAGCGGTGCCCGACCCGGATCTGCTGGCGCTGGCGGCGGAGACGGGCGGCAACCCGGCCCTGCTGACCGAGCTGCTGACCGGGCTGCGGGACGAGGAGACGGTACAGGTCGTCGACGGGCGCGCACGCCTGGTGACCCCCCGGATCCCGCAGCGGATCCGGGCCGACCTCAGGCACCGGCTGGGCCAGGTCGGCCCGGGAACGCGTCACCTGCTGAGCGTGGGCGCGGTCCTCGGGCGCTCGTTCTGCCTGGAGGACACCGCCGAGGTGCTCGGCACGACACCGGCCGCGCTCCTGCCCCAGCTCGACGAGGCGTTCGCCGAGGGGCTCCTCGTTGCCGCGCCGGAGGAACTGGCGTTCCGGAACGGCCTGCTGTGGCAGGTGGTCACGGACGCGGTGCCGGCGCCGGTCCGGCGGGCGCTGCACCGGCAGATCGGGGACCTCCTGATGGCGCGGGGCGGGAGCGCGGTCCCGGCCGCCGCCTCACACCTCATGCAGGGGGTTCGGGTGGGCGACTCACGGGCCCTGGCGGCCCTCGACCGGGCGGCCGCCGAGGTGCTCCTGGAGTCGCCACGGGCCGCGGCGGCGCTGGCCGCGCACGCCCTCCGGCTCACCGATCCGACCGATCCGGCCTGGCCCGCGCGCACCGTGACGGCCGTCCGGGCGCTGAGCATGGCGGGCCGGCTGCAGGAGGCCCTCGGTCTCGTGGACTCGGCGCTGATGACGCCCCTGCCCGGCGAGACGTCCGTCCGGCTGCGGTGCCTGCGGTCCGCGATCCTGCCCCTGACGGGCCGTACGAAGGAGGCCGCCACCGAGGCGAGCGCCCTCCTCACCACACCGGGGCTGTGCGGTGAACTCCGCGACGAGGCCGAACTCGTGCTGCTCAACACGCAGGCGGGGATGGGCGACGACGCCGGTGCCCGCGCCCGCGCGGAACGGATCGTGTCCGCGGCCGGCGGCCACGGTGACGCCCTGCTCACCGGGGCGCTGATCACCCTTGCCCTGTCGGAGTGGGGATCGGGGCGGCTGGCCGACGGGCTGCGGCTGGCCCGCGAGGCCGTACGGCACGCGAGGTCGGCGGACGCGCGCCGTCTCCATCCCCGGATGATCCTGGCGATGCTGCTCATCGACGTCCTCCGGATCGAGGAGGCTCGCGCGGTGATGGAGAGCGCGGGGAAGGAGGCCGAGACCGCCGGCCACCTGGCCTGGGCGGCGGCGCCCGCGGTCCTTCGCGCCCGCATGCACCTGGCCGCGGGGCGGTTCCACGACGCCGCCGCCGAGGCAGAGGCGGGCCTGGCGATCACCAGCCCGCTCGGACCGCACGTGCTCACCTCGCACCTACTCTCGGTGCTGGCCACAGCGACGCTGCGGGCCGGTGACCTGCGCGTGGCCCGGAGCTACGCCGAAGGAGAGCGGCCGCCGCTGTGCCACTGCGGCTCAGCGTACGCCGACGCGCGGCTCCTCCTGGCCCGGGCGCAGGTCGCCGTGGCCAGTGAGGGCGCGGCCGCGGCGGCGGAGACGGTCGGGCGGCTCTGCGACGATCTCGCGACGCAGCGATTGACGCTGATCAGCGAACCCACCGCAGCGCCATGGCTCGTACGGACGGTGCTCGCCCTGGGCGACCGGGGGCGCGCCCGTACGGTCGTCGCGGCGATGGACCGGCTGGCCGGCGACCATCCCGCCTTCACCGGCATCGGTATCACCGCCGCGCACGCCCATGGCCTGCTCGATCGGGACCGAGGAGCGCTCGAGCGCGCCGCCGCCGAGCACGCCGATCCGTGGGCGCGCGCCTCGGCGGCGGAGGACCTGGGCATGTTGATCACGGAGGAGTGCCCCACCCTGCGTCGGGACGCCGTCGCGGGCCTGGACACGGCGCTCATGGCCTACACGGCTCTCGGGGCGGCCCGGGACGCGGCGCGGGTGCGCCGCCGACTGCGGCGGCTGGGCATCCGGCGCCGGCACTGGAACCAGGCCGACCGGCCGGTCTCGGGCTGGGCGAGCCTCACCGACACCGAACGCAGCGTCTCCGCGCTCGTCGCACAGGGCCTGACGAACCGCCAGGTGGCGGACCAGCTGTTCATGAGCGCCCACACGGTCGCCTTCCACCTGCGCCACATCTTCCGCAAGCTCGAGGTGACGTCCCGGGTCGAGCTGACCCGGCTGACCATGGAGGCGGACACCTGACATCCGCCGGCCGCTCAGCCGCTCAGCCGCTCGTGGACCAGCCGGACCGCCATGGCGCCCTCGCCCACCGCGGAGGCGACGCGCTTGATCGACCCGCTCCTTACGTCGCCCACCGCGAACACGCCCGGCAGATTCGTCTCCAACGGCAACGCGCCGCCGGTGCGGATGAAGCCCTTCTCGTCGAGGTCCACCTGACCGCCGAGCCAGGTGACGCACGGGTCGGCGCCGATGAAGACGAAGAGGACGCGGGCGTCCAAGGCACGCCGCTCGCCGCTCTCGTTGTTCTCGGCGACGACCACCCGCAGCGTGTCGTCGCCGACCAGTTCCCGCACCTCGGTGTTCAGGTGGATCTCGATGTTCGGCGAGCGTTCGAGCTGGTCGACGAGGTAGCGCGACATGCTCCTGCCGAGATGGTCGCCGCGGACGAACAGCCGTACCCGGCTCGCGCGCTTGGCGAGGTACAGCGCCGCCTGGCCGGCCGAGTTGCCGCCCCCGACGATCGCGACGGGCAGCCGCTCACACATCAGTGCCTCGACCTCGGTGGCGGCATAGTAGACGCCGTACCCTTCGAACCGCTCCAGGTTCGGAACGTCGAGCCGGCGGTAGCGAGCGCCGGTTGCGATGATCACCGTGCGGGCCCTGATCCGTCCGCCGTTTCCGACCGAGACGGCGTACTGTCCGTCCAGCATCTCCAGGCCGGTCGCCTCCACCGGGACGCCGAGCCGCGCGCCGAACTTCTCGGCCTGGATGACCGCGCGCTCGGCGAGTTCGGCGCCGGAGATTCCAGAGGGGAAGCCGAGGTAGTTCTCGATGCGGGATGAGGTGCCCGCCTGGCCGCCGGTGGCGATCGCGTCGAGGACGGCCGTGTGCAGGCCTTCCGACGCGCCGTACACGGCCGCGGCCAGTCCGGCGGGACCGGCTCCGACGATCACCAGGTCGGCGATGTCCTCCTCGACCGGCGCGGCCAGCCCGACCAGCCGGGCCAACTCGGCGTTGCTCGGGTTGCGCAGGAAGCGTTGGCCGTTCAGGATCACCACCGGCGTGTCGGCCGGCGTGATGTGCAGACGCCGCAGGGCCTTTTCGGCCTCTTCGTCCTCCTCCAGGTCGATCCACCGGTGTGGCAGCCGGTTGCGCGCGGCGAAGTCGCGTAGCCGCCGGATGTCCGGCGAGAAGCGCGAGCCGATGATCCGCAGACCGGCGCCCTGCTCGATCAGCAGCGACCGCCGGATGAAGTAGGCACGCAGGACCAGGTCGCCGAGAATCGGGTCCCGGGCCACCAGCGCGCGCAGGCGTTCCACCGGGACCCGCAGGACCCCGCCGGGCTCGTCGACGACCGCGCCGACCAGGATCGAGTGTCCGGACAGCAGGCTGATCTCGCCGAGGAACCGGCCGGGTCCGTGGACCCGGATCACCGTGTCACCGTCGAGGATCGCGACCTTGCCCTCCAGGACCACGAAGAAGTCGTAGCCGCGCTCGCCCTGGCGGAACAGGAACTGGCCCCGCCGAGTCGGCATGCGCTCCCCGTACCCGGACAGGCGTTCGATCTGCTCGGGCTCCAGGCGCGGGTACGCGCCATTGAGGTCAGGCGTCTCCTGCAAGGGCCTTCTCCACCCACGCGCGCAGGGCCGGGGCCGGTGCGGCGCCGGCCTGGCGGGCGACGATCTTTCCGTCGCGGAGGACGAGCAGGGTCGGCACGGCCTGGACGGCGAAGCGCTCCTGGAGTTTGGGCGCCCGGTCGATGTCGACCTTCACGAGCTTGATCCGGCCGGCCATCTCGCGGGCGAGCTGTTCGAGTGCCGGGCTGACCATGCGGCAGGGGCCGCACCAGGTCGCCCACAGGTCGACCACGACGGGCAGCGAGGCGCGTTCGGCGACGTCGGCGAAGTCGTCGTCGCCGGCGTCGGCGATCCAGGGAAGCGGCCGGTGGCAGTTCCCGCAGTTCGGGACGCCGTCGGCCACCGCAGGCACACGGTTCTTCGTGCCGCAGTGCGGGCATTGGACGATCATCGATGCCCCCTCATTGGTTCTCGTAGGAGACCTTGAGTTCGCCGTTCTCCAGACCCACGCGGATGACCGCGCCGTCCAGGATCTCCCCGGACAGCAGCGCGCGGCCGATCCGTGTCTCGACCTCGCGGGCGATGAACCGCCGCAGCGGGCGGGCGCCGTACACCGGGTCGAAGCCCTGGCGGGCGATGAAGGCGCACGCCTCCGGGGTGACCTCCAGGGTCATCCGGCGGTCCGCGAGGCGGGACCGCAGATCGTCGAACATCAGGTCGACGATCTGCTCGATCTCGCGCTGCGTCAGCGGCTTGAACAGCACGATGTCGTCGACGCGGTTGAGGAACTCGGGCCGGAAGTGCGAGCGCAGCGCGCTCATCACGGCCTCACGGGCGTCGGGCTTGATCTCGCCCTCCCCGGTGACGCCGTCGAGCAGGAACGCCGAGCCGATGTTCGAGGTCATGATCAGCACGGTGTTGCGGAAGTCGACGGTACGGCCCTGGGCGTCGGTGAGCCGGCCGTCGTCCAGAACCTGCAACAGCGTGTTGAACACGTCGGCGTGCGCCTTCTCGATCTCGTCGAGCAGCACCACGGAGTACGGCTTGCGCCGGACGGCCTCGGTGAGCTGGCCGCCCTCCTCGAAGCCGACGTACCCGGGCGGGGCGCCGACCAGGCGGCTGACGGTGTGCCGCTCCTGGTACTCGCTCATGTCGAGCCGGACCATGTTCTCCTCGGTGTCGAAGAGCGCCTCGGCCAGCGCCTTGGCCAGTTCCGTCTTGCCGACCCCGGTCGGGCCGAGGAAGATGAACGAGCCGATCGGGCGGCGCGGGTCCTTGATCCCGGCGCGGGCCCGGATGATCGCGTCGGTGACGGCCTGCACGGCCTCGTCCTGGCCGACGACGCGCTCGTGCAGGACCTCGTCGAGCCGGAGCAGCTTCTCCCGCTCGCCCTCCTTCAGGCGGCTCACCGGGATCCCGGTCCAGCGGGACACGATGTCGGCGATCTCGTCCTCGGTCACGACCTCGCGCAGCAGCCGCCGGCCGCCCTGCTTTTCGGACAGCCGCTCCTCCTCGGCGTCCAGCCTGCGTTGCAGTTCCGGCAGCAGGCCGTGGCGCAGCTCGGCGGCCCGGTTCAGGTCGTAGTTGCGTTCGGCCTGCTCCGCCTCCCGGCGGACCCGTTCGATCTCCGACCGCAGCTCCTGGGCCTTGCGCAGGGTCTGCCGTTCGGCGTCCCACTGGGCGCGCATCGCGTCGGCCTCGGCCTTGAGGTCGGCCAGTTCCTTGCGCAGGTCCTCCAGGCGCGACCGGCTGGCCGGATCCTCCTCCTTGGCCAGCGCGGCCTCCTCGATCTCCAGCCGCGTCACCCGCCGGGTGAGTTCGTCGAGTTCGGCCGGCATCGAGTCGATCTCGGTGCGCAGTTTCGCCGCCGCCTCGTCGACCAGGTCGATGGCCTTGTCCGGCAGGAACCGGTCGGAGATGTACCGGTGGCTGAGCGTCACCGCCGCGACGATCGCGGAGTCCTGGATCTTCACGCCGTGGAAGACCTCCAGGCGTTCACGCAGGCCCCGGAGGATCGAGATGGCGTCCTCGACGGACGGCTCGTCGACCAGGACGGGCTGGAACCGGCGTTCGAGGGCGGCGTCCTTCTCGATGTGCTTGCGGTACTCCTGGACCGTCGTCGCGCCGATCATGTGCAGCTCGCCGCGGGCGAGCATCGGCTTGAGCATGTTGCCCGCGTCCATCGCGCCCTCGGCCGCGCCCGCCCCGACGACCGTGTGCAGCTCGTCGACGAACAGCAGGATCCGCCCTTCGGCGGACTTGACCTCGCTCAGCACGGCGTTGAGACGCTCCTCGAACTCTCCCCGGTACTTCGCGCCGGCCACCAGCGAGCCCATGTCGAGCTGGAACACGGTCTTGTCCCGCAGGCCCTCGGGGACGTCGCCCTGGTCGATGCGTTGGGCGAGCCCTTCGACGATCGCGGTCTTGCCGACGCCCGGGTCGCCGACGAGGACCGGGTTGTTCTTGGTCTTGCGGGACAGGATCTGCACGGTTCGGCGGATCTCGCCGTCCCGGCCGATGACCGGGTCCAGCCTGCCGGACTTCGCCTCGGCGACCAGGTCCCGGCCGTACTTGGTCAGCGCCTCGTAGGCGGCCTCGGGCGTGGCCGAGGTCACCCGCTGGCTGCCGCGGATCTTGGTGAGCTCCTGGAGGAACTGGTCGCGGCTCACCCCTTTGATGACGCCGTCCTCGATGAGGGCCAGGAGAAGGTGCTCGACCGAGACGTACTCGTCCTTCAGCCGCTTGGACTCCCGGTCGGCCATGTCGAGCAGGCGGGACAGCCGCTGGGTGACGTAGACCTGGCCGGGCGCGGCGCCCGGGCCGGTGACCCGGGGACGTTTGTTCAGCTTGGCCGCGGTCTCAGATTGCAGGAGGTCGAGGTTCACTCCCGCCCCGGCGAGCAACCGGGGCGCCAGCCCGTCCGGCTGGTCGAGCAGGGCGAGCAGGAGATGCTCGGCGTCCACCTCGGTGTGCCCGAAGCGCAGGGCCTTGGTCTGCGCGTCGTGCAGGGCCTCCTGGGACTTCTCGGTCAGTCGGTTCAGGTCCATGATCGACCTCCGGTGCGTTGCTGAGCGCGATGTCTCTGGGCCGCCTCCAGGGCGGCGATGCGGTCGAGCAGGTCGCAGACCAGGCCGACCGCCGCGTAGTTGAGCGAGAACCCGGTGCGGAGCCGCTGCACGCGTGCGAGGGCGGCGAGCTGCTCGGGGGAGAACCACAGTCCGCCAGAGACGTCACGGTCGGCGTCGACGATGCCCAGCGCGACGAACCGGCGGACCAGATCGGGATGGACGTGGGCGTCGCGGGCGAAGGTCTCCAGATCGAGCCGTACCGGCCGCATGAGCGCGTACCTCACGATCGTCTCCTCGGATCGAACGACGACTTGGCGGCCAGCTCCTCGAAGAGCCGTCTCTCCTCGGCGCTGGGCTGGGGCGGCACCTTGATCTGGACCTCGGCGTACAGGTCCCCCGGACCACCGTGTGGGTTGGGCAGGCCGCGGCCGCGCAGCCGCAGCCTCCTGCCGCACGACGAGCCGGGCGGCACCTTCACCTTCGCGTCGCCGCCCGGTGTCCCGACCGGGGCGGTGGTGCCGAGCGCCGCCTCCCAGGGGGCGAGCGGTAGCCGTACGGTGACGTCACGGCCGTCGACGCGGTACCTCGGGTCCGGCGTGATGCGCACGATCAGGTACAAGTCGCCCGGCTGCCCGCCTTCGCCGCCGCGGCCGCCCTGCCCGGCGAGCCGGATCCGCTGGCCGTCGGTGACCCCGACCGGGATGTTGACGTCGATGGTCCGGCCGTTGAGGCGGATCGTGCGATGCCCGCCGTGGTACGCCTCGTCGAGGCCGATCTCCAGCTCGGCCTCCTGGTCGGCGCCGGGCATCGGCCCCCAGCCGAAACCGCCTGGACGGCGTCCCCGCCCGGCGCGTCCTCCGAAGATGCCGCCGAGCAGGTCCTCGAGGTCGACCTCCTCGCCCCCCGTACCGAACCCGCCGAAGCCGCCGAACCCCCCGGCCCCGGCTCCCGCGCGGGCCCGCCCGCCGGCGCCTGCGCCGGCACGGGCCCGCGCCCAGGTCTCCGGGTCGACGTCCGGCGGCACCCGCCGGAAGTCCTCGCCGAAGGCGTCGTAGCGCTTGCGTTGTTCGGGGTCGGACAGCACGGCGTACGCCTCCGAGGCCTCCTTGAAGCGGTCCTCCGCGTCGGGGGCCTTGTTGACGTCGGGGTGGTACTTACGGGCGAGCTTGCGGTATGCGCGCTGGATCTCGTCCTGACCGGCCGTCTTGGGCACACCGAGGATCTCGTAGAAGTCACGGGCCGGAGCCATCGGCCTGCCGCCCCTTCGAGACCACCACCTGCGCCGGACGCAACTGGTTCTCCCCGTGGCCGTAACCGGGACTGGTCACCTGCACGATCGTCCCCTCCGGGACGTCGGCGTCGGGAACGGTGGCCACCGCCTCGTGCCGGGTCGGGTCGAACAGCCGCCCCGCGTCGTCCTGGCGTGGGTAGCCGAGCCGTGCGAGCAGCGCGAGCGCCTGGTCGCGGACGGCGCGTACCCCGTCGAGGAGGACGTCGGGCTCCGCGCCGGCGTGCTCGATGGCCCGTTCGAGGTTGTCCACGACGGGCAGCCACTCGGCGGCGGTCCGGGCCCGCTCGTCCGACCGCAGCCGCTCGGCGTCGCGGGCGGCGCGCTTGCGGTAGTTCTCCAGGTCCGCGAGCGCGCGCTTCCAGCGGTCCTCCAGCTCGGCGAGCTTCGTCGCCAGGCCGCCGTCCTCTTCCGCCGGTTCTTCCGGCCGCATGTCACTCATCGGTCGTGAACTCCGCGTCGATCACGTCCTCGTCGCCTCCGGCGGCTCCGCCACCGGCGCCGGGACCGCCCGGACCGCCTGGAGCCCCCGGAGCACCGGGTCCGCCGGAACCTCCCGGCCCTGTGGCGCCCGGTCCGGCGCCGGCCGTCGCGGCGCCGAGCCCGTAGTAGACCTGCTGGAGCTCGGCGGTCAGGGACCGGAGCCGCTCGATCGGCACCTCCAGCTTGATCGCCTCGCGGGCGTCCATCACGAGCATCTCGGCCCGCGCCTTCTCGTGCGCCGGCACGGCGTCCCCCAACTCCTGGACCCGCTTCTCCACCTGGTACGCGGCCGAGTCGAGCGCGTTGCGGGCGTCGATCGTCTCGCGCAGGCGTTCGTCCTCGGTGCGGTGCTGCTCGGCGTCCTGGATCATCCGCTCGATCTCGGACTGGTCGAGGTTGGTGGTCTCGCTGATGGTGACCGTCTGCTCGACGCCGGTGTCCTTGTCCCGCGCGGAGACGTTGAGGATCCCGTTGGCGTCGATGTCGAAGGTCACCTCGATCTGCGGTACGCCGCGCGGGGCGGGCCGGATGTTCTCCAGCCGGAACCGTGCGAGGACCCGGTTGTCGGCGGCGCGTTCCCGTTCGCCCTGCAGGACGACGACGTCCACCGCGGTCTGGTTGTCCTCGGCGGTGCTGAAGGTCTCCGTACGGCGGGCCGGGATCGTGGTGTTCCGCTCGATGATCTTGGTCATGACGCCGCCGAGCGTCTCCAGGCCGAGCGACAGGGGAGTGACGTCCAGCAGGACGACGTCCTCCACCTCCCCCTTGATCACGCCGGCCTGAGCGGCCGCGCCGAGGGCGACGACCTCGTCCGGGTTGACCGTCATGTTGGGGTCCTTGCCGCCGGTCATCCTGCGGACGAGCGCCTGCACGGCCGGGATGCGGGTGGACCCGCCGACGAGGATGACCTCGTCGATGTCGTTCGCGGTGACTTTCGCGTCGGCCATCGCCGTCTGCACCGGGCCCTTGGTACGTTCGATGAGGTCGCCGGTGATCTGCTCGAAGGTCGAGCGCATCAGGGTGGTGTTCAGGTGCTTGGGGCCGGTCGCGTCCGCGGTGATGAACGGCAGGTTGATCGTCGTCTGGGTCACCGAGGACAGCTCCACCTTCGCCTTCTCCGCCGCCTCGAACAGGCGCTGCAGCGCCTGGGGGTCCTGGCGCAGGTCGATGCCGGTGTCCCGCTGGAACTCGTCGGCGATGTGGTCGACGATGCGGCGGTCGAAGTCGTCGCCGCCCAGGTGCCCGTCGCCGGCGGTCGCGAGGACCTCCACGACGCCTTCGCCGATGCTGAGCAGGCTCACGTCGAACGTCCCGCCGCCCAGGTCGAAGATCAGCACTGTCTCGTTCGCGCCCTTGTCCAGCCCGTAGGCCAGCGCCGCGGCGGTCGGCTCGTTGATGATCCGCAGGACCTCCAGGCCCGCGATCTTCCCTGCGTCACGGGTCGCCTGGCGCTGGGCGTCGTTGAAGTAGGCGGGGACCGTGATGACCGCTTCGGTCACCCGCTCACCGAGGAACTTGCCGGCGTCGTCGGCGAGCTTGCGCAGCACCAGCGCGGAGATCTCCTCCGGAGCGTACATCTTGCCCCGGACGTCGAAACGGACCGCGCCGTCCGGACCGGCCACCACATCGAACGAGACCGCGTTGATCTCGCTGGCCACCTCGTCGTACCGGCGGCCGATGAACCGTTTCGCAGAGTAGATCGTCCCCTTGGGGTTGAGGATCGCCTGTCGGCGCGCGAGCTGCCCGACCAGGCGCTCGCCCTGTTCGGTGAAGCCGACCACCGACGGCGTCGTACGGGACCCTTCGGCGTTCGGGATCACCGTGGGGTGGCCGTCCTCGGTCGTGGCGATGACCGAGTTCGTGGTTCCGAGATCGATTCCGACTGCCTTAGCCATTCCTTCCTCCTCGACCGGTCCGGCGGGTTCCCGGCCTTCGGCCGAACGCCGGGACCGGCCGCATCGCTCAGTCCGAGATCTCTATTCGCCGTTGCCTCTCCGTCGTCGACCTGGGAACGCGCACGGTCAGCACGCCCTCAGAGAGGCTCGCTTGCACGCCGTCGGGATCGATCTCGCCGGGCAGGTGCGTGCGAAGCTCGAACCTGCCGGTCCGCCGTTCTCTCCGGCGGAACAGGCCACGTCCCTCCCGCTCGACGATGTCGCCCGTGATGACGAGCTCGCGGTCCTCCAGCTCGATGTCGACCGCGTCCTTGCGCACACCGGGCAGCTCGGCCTCGATGACGTACGCGTCCTTGGTTTCGTACACGTCCGCGAGCGGCACCCAGGGGAGCTCTTCCCCGAGACCGCCGAACGCGGCGTTCAGCAGCTCGCCCATTTGGTCGTAGACGTCGGCGAACTCCCCTGACCTGCCCGAGAGGGCGGTGCCGGGCTGATGCCGGCGTGTCATCGGCGGTGCCATGGCTCAGACCTCCTGGCCTCCTGGCTGAAAGCGCCTTCACTATCGAAACTCGCTCTTCGAACAGGACCGCCACATCCTCCGACCTGGTAGACATCACGCCTCCGGCCGGAGCGGTCGTGGCCGGCGCGGGTCTAGAGCAGGAGATCGAACACGCGGGTGACTCGCTCCCAGTGCTCGGTGTGCGGGTTCTTCAAGTTCGTGTCGATGAGTTTGAAAGCGCGGGCGAGCGCCACTGTCAGCCCGCCCGCGAGCTCGGGAAGCCTTTCCTCGGTCTCCTCCGCGACGGCCAGTTCGAGCGGAGGGCGCTTCGCGAGCCGTTCGAGCAGGGACTCGACGTCGATCCCCTCGTCGAGCCTGCGGAACTCGTGGACGCACTCCTGCAGCCCTTTCGTCACGGGCAGGTCGTGTGGCTGGATGACGTCACGGGCGTTCGCCCTGGCGTGCGCCTGGCCGATCAGGAGCAGGTCGTGGGTCTTGCCGTCGATGAAGTCGTCGTAACGTTTGAGATCGTCCTTGTCGACGTCCAGGCTCGCCGCCGCTCGGAAGAGACGCTGGAACTGGGGTATGCCGGTCGGGGGCATGGATACCACCTCCCAGTGTCGAGCCTGGACCGCGGGGGCCGCGCCCGGCATCCCACATCCGGGTAGGTCGTAGGCCCGTGTCGGGTACGGGTCGGTGCCGGCGTGTCTCAGTCCCGGAACGACCCGGCGATCCGCGCGAACTCGTCCAGGGCCCGCCGGGTCTCCTCGGCCGGGGCCGTCGGCAGGTCGAACAGCGCGCGCTCGACGCCGGCCTCCGCCAGCCGGGCGACCACCTCACGATCGGCGGGCACGGCGTAGACGGACACGGGGAGGTGCCCCCGGCCGGCCTCCGTCGCGCGCTGCTCCAGCTCGGCGGTCCTGCGGGCGATCTCGTCGGTGCCCAGCCCGTAGGTCGGCATCCAGCCGTCGCCGTATTCCAGGACCCGGTCCAACGTCGTTGGCCCACTGCCGCCGACGAGGATCGGCGGATGCGGCCGCTGCACCGGTTTGGGCCAGCAGTAGATCGGGTCGAAGTTCACGAACCGGCCGTGGAACTCGGCCTCGTCCCGGGTCCAGATCTCCCGCATCGCGAGGATCCGTTCCCGCAGCAGTTCGACGCGGGTCCTGGGATCGGTACCGTGGTCGCGCATCTCCTCGCGGTTCCACCCGGCGCCGACTCCGACGACGACGCGACCGGCCGAGACGCGGTCCAGGCTCGCGATCTCCTTGGCCGTCACGATCGGGTCGCGCTCGACGAGGAGGAGGATGCCGGTGCCGACCAGAAGCCGCTCGGTCGCCTCGGCCGCGGACGTGAGGACCACGAAGGGATCCAAGGTCCGGTAGTACTTCCGGGGCAGTTCGTCGCCCTCCGGCCACTGCGACTCCAGGTTCACCGGAATATGCGTGTGCTCGGCGACGAACAGGGACTCGAAACCGCGCTCCTCGAGCACGCGTCCCAGGTCCGCCGGCGCGATCCCCTCGTCGGTGACGAATGTCGCGACTCCGAACTTCATCAGGCCCCCGTTCCCCTCGGTGAACCTCTTCCAGGCTCAACGCGCCCGCAAACGCCGACAAGCCCGCGCGGCTCCGCCCGGCTTCGTCCGCGGGCGGCCGGGGGCGAGAATGGTGCGAAGGGACGTTCGAGACCTGCGGGTGACGCGACGACGATGCTGGTCGATGTCGCCGTGGAGCGCTTCAGGTTCGTCTGCGGACGCTGCGGTCACCGCTGGATCGCCGACTATGACGTGCAGTACGTGCAGGACGACGTCGGCACCACGTTCGTCCGTGGGAGGACTGCCCGACGGGGAGGAAAAATCCGGCAAAAGAGACGGTTGCCCACGATTGCTGCAGGTGACCGAGGGCAAGGGCGGCGCGATGGAGGGCGGTGCGACGCCGAAGGAACGGAGGCGCTGCGATGCCCCAGACCGGATACCACTCCATCGACACCACCGTCGACAAGACGAATCGCATCCTGCACCTGATCGAAGAGTCCTACGACTGGCCGAAGGAACGGCGTAACCAGTCCTACAACGCCTTGCGCGCGGTACTGCACGCGCTGCGCGATCGACTGACGGTCGACGAGGCCGTCGACTTCGCAGCCCAGCTGCCGATGCTCGTGCGCGGGATGTACTACGACGGATGGCGCCCGAGCCAGGTGCCGAAGAAGATGCACAAGAACGAGTTCCTCGACCAGGTACGGGCGGAGATGCCGCCGTACGAGATCCACGGCGGCACGGAGGATCTGGTACGCGCGGTCGTGGAGGCGCTCAGGATCTACATCGCCGAGGGCGAGTGGGAGGACATCAAGGCGGAGCTGCCGAAGGACCTCGCCGCCATGCTGCCCTAGCGGACCGGGACGTCCGGCGACCCGCCCGATGTGGGGATGCGCCCGGCGGCCAGGACAGGGTTTTGATGCGTCCGGCGGGCCGGACGGGCTCATGCGCTGTTGGGACATTCGTCCAGGCCGTGGTTGTGGTGCCAGCAACCACCGGAGGGCTCGGTGTCGAAGCGTACGGCGGCGACGCCGTTCCCGCCGAAGTCGTTGTCGTGGACCCACGCGACACCGCAGGTCCCGCGATCGGTGATGACCAGCCCGTGGGTCTGGGTCTTGCGAGCTTCGCCGTCCCATACGCGGTTGTCGTGGATCGAGGGACTGTGCACGCTTGCGGCCAGCGTGATGCCGGCTCTGACCTCGGGTGCGTAGGGCAGTCTGTACGGTACGCCGGGATTCGGTGTGCCCTCGGACCATGCGGTGGCGGCACCGGGACGGGAGGGCGCGAGGATGAGTTCGGTGGCGGTGTTGCCGATCACGACGGCCTGTTGGCCGCCGGCAGTGACCCACTTGCCGATGTGCCCGTCCGTGCGCCAGGCGGCCGAGGTGTCCATCAACGAGTGCGCCGTGTAGAACACCGTGTCGCCCTGACCTTCCGCCGCCGGCTCGCACTGCCGGCCGTTGCTGCGGATGCGGTTGCCGGCGATGTCCGGGTCGGCGAGCGCCGAGTCGACGAAGATGCCGTCGAGGCCGTTGTCCCAGAACTCGTTGGCATCGATGATCATGTTGTCGGCCGCCTCCTGAGGGCCCGCGGCCAGGTTGTGCTGCCAGTACCCGTAACGGCCGTTGCGGCTGATGCGGTTGCCCGCCAACGTGTAGGGGCCCGGGGTATTGCCGATCGCGACACCATCCCAGACGTTGTGCTCGATGACGCAGCCGGTGATGACCCCGCCGCGTCCGGCGACGGCGGACGTGCCCAGGGCTGAGACGTCGTAACCGGCCTGGTGATTGCCGATCAGGGTGCAGCCGGAGACGACCAGTCCGTCCGTGCCCCAGTCGGAGAGGCCGAAGCGATTGCTCTCCGAGTGACAGCCGATGACACGTATGCCGCGGGTCCGCGGCCACTCCCGGTTCTGCAGTTCGAAGAAGATGCCATTGGTGCCGTTGCGCACGGTGGTGCATGAGGAGACCGTGCAGCGTTCGACGGAGCCCCAGCCGCCGGTGCCGATGCCGATGCCGGCACCACCCAGCCACTCGCCGCTGCGCTCAAGCCGCCCGCAGTGGACGACCAGCAGGTTCTCGACGAAGGTGTCCTGCAGGAAGTCGCAGCCGAACCCGGTGGCCGGAGTGTCGTGGATGTAAAGATCACGGAATCTCCCCCGGAGGACGTACTGCAGGCCGAGTCCCTTGGCCAGCACGTCGTACTCGGAGAGGATCACGCCGGAGCCGTCGATCTCGAAGTGCGCGAAGGTGCAGTCGGCGACGTGGTTGTGGCGACCGGCGCCGTGTTGCAGCGTGGTGAAGTAGGCCAGTGGGGTGGCGGTGGTCGGGTCGCCGGGGTTCGCCAGGGAGAACCGTGTGGCCGCCGGGCCGGCCCCGATCAGGGAGATGCCGCTGCGCCAGACGGTGCCCCGGTCGCGGATCGAGTAGCGGCCCGCCGGGCAGAAGATGGTGCGCGGCTGGCCATCGTCCAGGTAGGCGTCCCCGAGCTTGTCGACCAGGTCCTGCAGGGCGGGCTGGTCGTTGGCCTTTCCGTCACCGACCAGCCCGTGCTCGAGCGCGTTGTGGAAGAAAGGGTCTGTGGACATCAGGAAACCGGATCCAGACGGTCGATGAGGGTGCGGCACCGCTCCTGGTTCTCCCGCGCGCGCTCGCGCAGGTACTGGAAGCGCTGCCGCAGTCGGTCGGTGCACGCGTGCCGTTCGTCCCACAGCCGGTCGAGCTGGGCCAGCAGCGGTCCGGCCTGGCTCTTCGCGATGCCGGTGAGCGCCGGCGCGCCGACCGTCTGCGCGAAGTCGAAGACCTTGCCGGCGTAAGGCAGGGGCAGCACCGGCACCCCGGCGCAGGCGGCGAATATCAGGAAGTGCAGTCGCATGCCGACCGCGAAGTCCAGGTGCCGCATCAGCCCCGCGATCTGGCCGGGGCTGTAGGGGCGGTTGAGGATCCGCGCGTTCTCCGGCGCGCTCATCGCCGACAGCACCGCGTGCGCGTGGGCGATGTCGCCCCGCTCCATCGGAACGAACACCGCTTGGGCGTTGTATCTGCAGGTCATGAAGTCCGCGATCTCCGCGATCAGACCGTGGTAGGTCCTCTCGTCGAGGTTGTCGGCCGCGCCCCCGGGTTCGCGCACCGAGATCCCGACGAGACGCGTCTGAGCGTCGATCCCCTCGCGGATCAGCATCTCCTCCGTGAACTCCTCCGGCTCCAGCAGCACCGCCGCGTCGGCGGTCGCCGAGATCTGCCGGGTGATCCCCATCCCTTCCAGGACGAGGATCGACTCCTGATCCCTGACCGTGAGGTCGGTCATCCGGTCGATGACCTCCCGCACGACGTCGATCTCCTCGTGGCCGGTCAGCGGTCCGGCCCCGATCGCGTAGCCGAACGTGGGGATGCCCAACTGGTGCGCCAGGCGTACGGGCCGCATGACCGAGGCCGCGAGGCCGTTGTGCAGGATTCCGCCACCGCCGAGGACGAGCAGGTCCAGCCCGGCCTCCGCCTCGAGGAGCTGCCCCTGGGAGACCCCGGCGTAGGCCACCGCCGGGATGCCGAAACGGTTCTGGGTGTGTTCTGGGTGACGGCTGAAGACGACCCTTTCCGCAGCCGGTCGTATCTGCCGAAGGCTGTCCAGAACACAGGCGAGGATGGCTTCGTCGCCGAGGTTCAGGCCCCCGTACGATCCGAGCACTCCGATCCGGAGTTCGTGCCGGTCATCATCCGACATTCGGTTCACCTCCCCTCAGGTCCGGTCAGCCGGACGAGGGACACGGTGTGATACGAGAGGCGTCGGCGGCGGCTCGGCGGCCTCCGGCGCCGGGGCCACGGTCGGCGTACGGCCGCGCCGACCGGGACGGAAGCACACACACCATGGTGACGGCAGCGGTGTGCCGCCACATCCTCACTTCAGGTAGCCCCGCGCTCCGGAGGGCGACCGTCGGCGCGGCCGGGCGCCGCGCCGTACAAGGGCCGGTGGGCCGGCGCGTGCGCCGCGCGACGGGAGCCGTACCCGGGCGCTCGTCGAGGGCGTCGCGGGACCCGCGTTCTCGACGCGGCGGAGTCCTGCGAGAGACTAGATTCTTATGGTTTCACCGCGTCAGGGATCGTGGTGGGCCGGTGCACGGCGGAAGAGGTGGGTCGGTGGGCGCGGACACAGAGGCTCAGATCACGGATCTGACCGTCCATGATCACGCCTGCCTGACCTTCGGGGAGGCCGAAGAGCTCGCCGATCTGACCACCGCGTTCGTCCGCGACGGACTGACGGGGGGAGCACGCGTGATCTGGCTCAGCGACACCCCGCACGAGGCGGCGGCCGAGCTGGGCCGGCGCGGATTCGACCCCACGGACGTCCCGGGCCGGCCGGCCGCGGACGGGATCGGGCCGATCACGGTGGTCGGCTGCCAGGAGGGTCTGACGGCCGGTCGCGCGTTCGACGTCGGACGGGCCGTGGGCTGGCTGCGCGAACAGGTGGAGCTGACCCGCCGAAAGGGCTATCCGGCGCTGCGGATCGCCCTGGACATGGGATGGGCGTTGCGGCCGATCGCCGGCATCGAGCAGCTCCCCGCCTTCGAGCAGGAGATCGCCGCGCTGGTCGGCGAGCCGGCCGAGCGGACGGCCGACGGCCGCGGTGCCGGGAGCGAGACCACCGGCGCGCTGTCGGTGCTGTGCCAGTACGACCGGGACCGGTTCGACCCCGTCACCCTCGCCTCGGTCGCGCCGTTCCACACGCATTCGGTCGCGGCGGCCACCTACCACGACGACGAACTGCTGCGGATCTGCCGCCAGTACGCGCCGCCCGGGATCCGCATCGCCGGCCAGATCGACGTGCAGGCCCAGGAGCCGCTCTCGCTGGCGTTGGCCGAGGCGATCCGGGTCGACGGCGACATCACCGTCAACATGGCGGATCTCACCTTCATCGACGTGTCCATCACCCGCCTGATCCTGGAGGCGGCCCGCAGCATGCCGCGGTCCCGCCGCATGGTCCTGCACTGCCACCCGGCGATCGAGTCCCGGTTCGTGATCCTGGGCGCCGCCGACCTGCCGAATGTCGATGTGAGCCGACGATGACGCACGACGCTCCGCACGATCCCCGCCGCCCCGACCTTGGGAGCGGGGAGAAGAGCGAACCATCGAGTACGGTCGGCGCGGCGCCGGAGCAGGCCGAGCCGCCGGAGCCGCCGATCCTGGACCAGGTCTTCGACGGCGACTCCCTGTACGCGCTGCGTTCGGCGGTCGAGGCGCACGCGGTCGCGGCGGGCATGCCGCAGGGCCGGGCGGAGGACGCCGTGATCTGCGTGCACGAGCTGGCCACCAACGCCATCCGGCACGGTGCCGGGACCGGACGAGCACGCGTTTGGCGCCTTTCCGGGCGACTCCGCTGCCAGGTCGACGACGACGGCGCGCCGTCGGCGGCGTCACCGCCTCCCGACGACCCCACCGACCGGTGGCCCTACCAGCGCGGGCACGGCCTGTGGCTGATCCGCTGCGCCGCCGACGCTGTCAGCCTCCGCTCCGACCGGACCGGTACCCACGTCGTCCTGACGTTCGCGCTGCCCGAGCCCGGGCCCCGCCCGCCGTTCCGCCTGACCACCCGAGCGGTGCGGGACGGCACACCGGCGGGCCGGCCGCGGCTGATCCTCACCGCGACCGGAGATTTCGATCGGAAGGCGGGAGCCGAACTCCTCGGCACCGCCACCGACCTGATGGCCGACTCCCGCGCGGAGCTGATCCTCGACCTGCGCGCGGTCGCCTACTGGGACACCGCGGGAATCGCCACGCTGTCCGGTCTGCAGCACCGCGTCGAGCAGGACCCGGCCGCGCGGCTCATCGTCGTCCTGGGGGAATCCTCGCTGCGCGAGCGCCTCCGGTACGCCGGCCTCGCCGACCGGCTCGTCCTCGTCGCCGACCTCGCCGACCTCGCCGACCTCGGTGACCTCGGTGACGGCGCCGACCAGGATGGCGCCGACCTTGCCGACGGCCCCGCCGAACCGGCGGAGGACACCGGCCCGGCGCGCTGAACCTCCGGCGCCGGTCGAGGTCCACGGCCGCAGGGAACGGTCCCTGTCACGACGGCTCACGCCGTCGGCGGGACGTCGCAGACTCGGATATATCGGCGTACCGTGCGGGTCGTATCCCTGGACGGGAGGAGCGGGAATGACCGAGGTCGAGCACGTCGACGTGCTGATCATCGGTGCCGGGCTGTCCGGCATCGGTGCCGCCCACCACCTCCAGGAGGCGTTTCCCGGCAAGACGTACCGGATCCTGGAGGCACGGGACGCGATCGGCGGGACCTGGGACCTGTTCCGGTACCCCGGCGTCCGGTCGGACTCGGATATGCACACCCTCGGCTACCGGTTCCGGCCCTGGGGCCAGGCGAAGGCCATCGCGGACGGGGCGTCGATCCTGCGCTACATCCGCGACACCGCCGCCGAGGCGGGGGCCGACCGGCACATCCGCTTCGGGCACCGGGTCGTATCCGCGGAGTGGTCGAGCGAGGAGGCCCGCTGGACGGTCGAGGCCGTGCACGACGGCGCGCCGGTCCGGCTCACCTGCGGTTTCCTGTACTCCTGTAGCGGCTACTACCGCTACGACGCCGGCCACATGCCGGAGTTCCCGGGCGTGGAGCGGTTCGGCGGCACGGTGGTGCACCCCCAGCACTGGCCGGAGGACCTCGACTACACCGGCAAGAAGGTCGTGGTGATCGGCAGCGGCGCGACCGCGGTCACGCTGGTGCCGGCCATGGCCGAGCAGGCCGAGCACGTGACGATGCTGCAGCGCTCGCCCACCTACATCATGGCGTTGCCGGCCGAGGATCCCATCGCTAACAGGCTGCGGCGCCTGATCGGGAGCCGCCGCGCGTACCCGATCGTGCGGTGGAAGAACGTCGTGGTGATCACGCTGCTCTACCGGCTCAGCCGCCGCCGTCCGCGGCTCGTCAAGTCGGTGATCCGGAAGGGGCTGCTCCGGCGGCTGCCGCCGGGCTACGACGTCGACACCCACTTCACGCCCCGCTACCAGCCCTGGGACCAGCGGATGTGCTTCGTCCCCGACGGCGACCTGTTCCGGGCCATCCGTCGCGGGCGCGCCTCGGTGGTCACCGACCGGATCACGGAGTTCACCCGGACGGGGCTTCGCCTGGAATCGGGCGCCGAGCTGGACGCGGACGTCGTCGTCACCGCCACGGGTCTGCGGCTGCTGGCCTTCGGCGGCGTACGGCTCGCCGTCGACGGCCGCGAGGTCAGGCTGCCGGAGACGATGACCTACAAGGGCATGATGCTCAGCGGCGTGCCGAACTTCGTCTTCACCATCGGCTACACGAACGCCTCCTGGACCCTCAAGGCCGACCTCGTCAGCGAGTACGTCGTCCGGTTGCTGCGGCACCTCGACGCCCACGGCTATGACCAGTGCGTGCCGCGCAACGACGATCCGACGGTCACCCCACGCCCCCTTCTGGACTTCCAGTCCGGTTACGTGCTGCGCTCCGTCGACGAGTTCCCCAAGGCGGGCTCGCGGGCCCCATGGCGGCTCGGCATGAGCTACGCGCACGACTTGATCACCTTTCGGTATCGCGCCATCGACGACGGCGCCCTGCGGTTCTCCCGCCGGCCCGCCGCCTCCACGGCCGGCCGCCGCGCCGGCTGACCTCCCGCCTAGCGGGCTCCGCGGCGAAACGGCCACGCCGGCCGGGCTCCGCGGCGAAGCGGCCACGCCGGCCGGGATTCGCGGCGAACCACGCCGGCCGGGTAACGGGATCGCCTCCGACGCAGATCGACCGCAGGAAGGCTCGAATCCACCCCTCCCGGCCGGACGGCGGGGAAGCGTTAGGAGAAGACGAATGGCGCTGAGCGCTCAGACGATGACCGATGAACAGCGCAAGGCGGTGGCGCTGGAGTACCTCAAGCGCCTCGACCGCGGCGACGACTTCTTCGACCTGTTCGCCGACGACGCGCAGGTCTACTTCCCCAAGTGGGGCGTCGCGACCGGCATGAAGGAGATCAAGCGGCTGTTCGCCGACGTCGGCGGCATCCTCGCCGCGATCGAGCACGACTACGCCTATCTCAACTTCGCCTACAACGGCGACCTGCTGGTCGTCGAGGGCACCTCTTCCGGGCGTACGGCGTCCGGCGCGCAGTGGCGGGCCGGCGTCACCCACGCCGGCCGCTGGTGCGACGTCTTCGAGATCCGCGACTTCAAGATCCAGCGGCTGTTCGTCTACCTCGACCCCGACTACGCGGACGCGGACACCGCCCGGTATCCGTGGCTGGCCGATTAGGAACGCAGGCGCGGGTCAGGGTTTCCGGTCTCCGCCGCGCGGGGCGTCGCGGTCCGGGGCCGGAAGCTCCTGCGGCCGCTCGGCCTGGCTCTCCAGGCGGGCCGCCTCCTCCCGCAGCCGCGCGGCCTCCTCCCGCAGCCCCCGCGCGGACTCCGGTTCCTCGTCATCGGTCATCAAGCCCTTGGTCTCGGACTTGAAGATGCGCATCGACCGCCCCAGCGACCGCGCGGCCTGCGGCAGCTTGGTGGATCCGAACAACAGGATGACCACCGCGAGCACTATCAGCCAGTGCCATATGGACAACTCGCCCATCGCCCTCTCCTCACTGACCAGGACGCCGGGTCACAACACGCTTGGTTTCGTATCCCCATCGTACTGTCGCGTCCGTCGAAGCTTGAGTCGCCCGCTAGATCCGATTTGACGCCTGTTGACGGTGTGATGGGTACGTACACGACGGAATCGGCGGATGGAGGAGGCATGCGTAGACCGACCAGGCGTCAAGCCCTGCTGGCAGCCACCGTCGCCGGTGCGGGGTTGGCGGCGGGCGGCGTCCCCGAGCTGATCCGGCTGGTACGGCCGGACGCGCGGCCCGGGAAGAAGCCCGCGCCGCACACGCGTCCGTCCGCGGCCGGGCGTCCGCCGCGACGCGATCCCGGCTACGCGCACGGATCGCCGCGGGCGCTGCGCAGGCCGGTGCACAGTCTGCGCGACCTGACGCCGGCCGCTCCGCCGAACACCGTGGCGCTGACCATCGATGACGGTCCCCACCCGCGCTGGACGCCGATGATGCTGGATCTGCTCGCCGAACACCAGGTGCCGGCGACGTTCTCCCTGATCGCGGGCGAGGTCGCGGAGTATCCGAAGCTGGTCGAGCGGATCGTGGCCGCCGGGCACCAGGTCTGCGATCACACCGTCACCCACCCGCTGAACCTGCCGGGGCTCGGCGCCGGCCAGATCAAGGAGGAGATCGGCGGCGCGCACGACCGTATCGCGCAGGCCTCGGGCGTGGCTCCGAGGTACTTCCGCGCCCCCGGGGGCAACTGGTCCGCCCAGGTGATGGACACCGCGGCGGAGCACGGGATGATCTGCATCGACTGGGAGGTCGATCCGCGCGACTGGGCGCGTCCCGGCACGACGTCGATCACCAGGAGCATGCTCGGCAGCAAGGCCGGCGACATCATCCTGTGCCACGATGGCGGCGGGGACCGTTCGGAGACGATCCAGGCGCTGCGGACCGTGCTCCCGGCCCTCAAACAGCGCGGCCTGACGTTCGTGGCACTGTGAGAACGCGGCGCGGGGGCGACGCCGTGACGCGGCACGGTGAGGTGATGCTGTGACGTGCGCGGTGACTCCATTGCGCGGTGACTCCTTTGCGCGGTAACGATCCGCTCTGGGGCGGGGCCTCGTCCGGTAAAGGGACGAATCAACGGGACCGGCCGCGGGCAGGCGGGTGACATGACCTTGCGCGAGCTGGTCGCGTCATGGCCGGTCCTCCGCCAGCTCAGAGGCGGCGATCCACGGGGCGACGCGGCGAAGAGCCGGCGCACCGCCCGGCTGCGCCCCCGGATCCGCGACGCGGACAAGGTGGTCAACTCCGTCTGCCCGTACTGCGCGGTCGGCTGCGCCCAGAAGGTCTACGTCAAGGACGAGCAGGTCATCCAGATCGAGGGCGACCCGAAGTCGCCGATCTCCCGTGGCCGGCTCTGCCCCAAGGGGTCGGCCAGCCTGCAGCTCACCACCGGCTCCTCGCGGATGCACGAGGTCCTGTACCGGAGGCCGTACGGGACCGATTGGGAGCGGCTTCCGCTCGACCGGGCGATGGACATGATCGCCGACCGGATGATCGCCGCCCGCCGGGACGGTTGGGTCTGGGAGCACGAGGGCCGGAACGTGCGGCACACGCTGGGCATCGCGAGCCTGGGCGGAGCGACGCTGGACAACGAGGAGAACTACCTCCTGAAGAAGCTGTGGACCGCGCTCGGAGCGCTGCAGATCGAGAACCAGGCCCGTATTTGACACTCCGCGACCGTCCCCGGTCTGGGGACCAGCTTCGGCCGCGGCGGCGCCACGACGTTCCAGCGGGACCTCCGGAACGCCGACTGCATCCTCATCCAGGGCTCGAACATGGCCGAATGTCACCCGGTCGGGTTCCAGTGGGTGATGGAGGCCAAGGCCCGGGGCGCGGTCGTGATCCACGTCGACCCGCGCTTCACCCGGACCAGCGCGCTGGCCGACCTGCACGTGCCGATCCGCGCCGGCACGGACATCGCCTTCCTCGGCGGGCTGATCCGCTACGTCCTGGACAACGAGAAGTACTTCCGCGAGTACGTCCTCGCCTACACCAACGCGGCGACGATCGTCCGAGAGGAGTTCCGGGACACCGAGGACCTCGACGGTCTCTTCTCTGGCTTCGACGAGCAGCACCGGAAGTACGACCCCCGCAGCTGGCAGTACGCGGGAAGCGAGATGCCCGCGCCCGCCGGCGAGGTCGACGAGGAGCTCCTGCTGCTGACCGAGACCGCGCGCGTCGAGGCGCATGGTTCCGGCGGTCCAGAGGTCTCCGGTGAGATCCACACCGACGAGACGCTGCAGCACCCACGGTGCGTCTTCCAGATCCTCAAACGGCACTTCGCGCGGTACACGCCGGAGATCGTCGAGCAGATCTGCGGCGTCCCCCGGGAGTCGTTCGACCGGGTCTGCGAGCTCATCACCGACAACTCCGGCCCCGACCGTACGACGGCCATCGCGTACGCGGTCGGCTGGACGCAGCACACGACCGGCGTGCAGAACATCCGCGCCGCCTCGATCCTGCAGTCGCTCCTGGGCAACATCGGACGTCCCGGCGGTGGCATCCTCGCGCTGCGCGGGCACGCCAACATCCAGGGCTCCACCGACATCCCCGCGCTGTTCGACCTGCTGCCCGCGTACATCCCCATGCCGCATCTGAGGCAGAACGCCGGGCTCGCGGCCTACCTCGAGGACGAGGCCGCCGGCAAGGGCTATTGGGGCAACATGTCCGCCTACATGGTCAGCCTGCTGAAGGCTTGGTGGGGCGAGCACGCGACCCGCGACAACGACTTCTGCTTCGACTACCTGCCCCGGCTGACCGGCAACCACAGCACGTACCACACCGTCCTGCGGCAGATGGAGGGCGTCTGCAAGGGGTACCTGCTGATGGGCGAGAACCCGGCCGCCGGCTCGTCCAACTCGCGGTACCAGCGCACGGGTATGGCCAATCTCGACTGGCTGGTGGTCCGCGACTTCTCCCTGATCGAGAGCGCGACCTGGTGGAAGGACGGCCCGGAGATCGAGACGGAGGAGATGCGCACCGAGGACATCCGCACGGAGGTCTTCTTCCTGCCCGCCGCGGCGCACACCGAGAAGTCGGGCAGCTTCACCAACACCGACCGCCTGCTGCAGTGGCGGGAGCAGGCCGTCGAGCCCGCCGGGGAGGCCCGCAGCGACCTGTGGTTCGTGTACCACCTCGGCCGGCTGATCCGGGAGAGGCTGGCGGACTCCGACGACCCGATGGACCTGCCGATCAAGCACCTGACCTGGGACTACCCGACCGAGGGCACGCAGAGCGAGCCGTCCGCGGAGGCCGTGCTGGCCGAGATCAACGGGTTCGGGCCGGACGGGCGGCACCTGGGCTCCTACGAGGAGCTCCGCGACGACGGTTCCACGTCCTGCGGCTGCTGGATCTACTGCGGCGTCTACGCCGACGGCGTCAACCAGGCCGCCCGCCGCAAACCCGGCTGGGAGCAGGACCACGTGGCGCCGGAATGGGGCTGGGCCTGGCCGGCGAACCGGCGGATCCTGTACAACCGCGCGTCCGCCGACCCCGACGGCCGGCCCTGGAGCGACCGCAAGGCGTACGTGCGGTGGGACCCGGAGGCCCGGCGCTGGACGGGCCCTGACACGCCCGACTTCCCGCCGACCCGGCCCCCGGACTACCGGCCGCCGCCGGACGCCACAGGCCCGGACGCGCTCTCGGGCACCGACGCGTTCATCATGCAGGCGGACGGCAGGGCGTGGCTGTACGCGCCGGCCGGCATCGTCGACGGCCCGCTGCCCACGCACTACGAGCCCCAGGAGTCGCCGTCCGACAACCTGCTCTACAAGTACGGGCGCAACCCGGCCCGAGAGCTCATCGAGCATCCGCTCAACCGGTACCAGCCCAGCGACGGCAAGCCGGGATCGGAGGTCTTCCCCTACGTCACCACGACCTACCGCCTCACCGAGCACCACACCGTCGGCGGAATGTCCCGCTGGCTGCCGTACCTCGCCGAGCTGCAGCCGGAGTTCTTCTGCGAGATCTCCCCGGAACTCGCGGCCGAGCGCGGCCTGACCCACCTCGGCTGGGCCACCATCGTCTCGGCGCGCGCCGTCATCGAGGCCCGGGTGCTGGTCACCGAGCGGATGACCCCGCTGGTCGTGGAGGGGAGGCGACTGCACCAGATCGGCCTGCCGTACCACTGGGGGAGGAACGGCTACAGCCGGGGCGACTCGGCCAACGAACTGGCCCACCTCGCCCTCGACCCGAACATCCACATCCAGGAGGTCAAGGCGATGGCCTGCGACATTCGCCCCGGACGGCGGCCGCGCGGACCGGCGGCGCTGGAGCTGGTCCGGGAGTACCGGCGGCGGGCGGGCATCACCGAGCGGACCGGCATGGAGATCTGACATGGCGCAGCGCATGGGCTTCTTCACCGACACCTCGGTGTGCATCGGCTGCAAGGCATGCGAGGTGGCCTGCAAGGAGTGGAACGGCCTACCGGAGGACGGCCTCAACTTCACCGGGATGTCCTACGACAACACCGAGAAGCTCGGCGCCGACACTTGGCGGCACGTCGCCTTCATCGAGCAGCGTAAGCCGCTGGCCCGGCAGGAGCCGGGGGTGGACCACACCGGCCCGGTGCCCCCGCTGAGCACCCCGCCCGAGGCGGCGCCGATGACCCCGATGACGCCGGGGGAGGGCGGTGACCTGCGCTGGCTGATGTCCAGTGACGTGTGCAAGCACTGCACGGTGGCCGCCTGCCTGGACGTGTGCCCGACCGGCGCGCTGTTCCGTACCGAGTTCGGCACCGTCGTCGTCCAGTCCGACGTCTGCAACGGCTGCGGCTACTGCATCCCGGCCTGTCCCTTCGGCGTGATCGACCAGCGCAAGGACGACGGACGGGCCTGGAAGTGCACGCTGTGCTACGACCGGATCGGCGACGGCCTGGAACCCGCGTGCGCCAAGGCCTGCCCGACCGACTCGATCCAGTACGGGCCCCTGGACGAGCTGCGCGAACGCGCGGCGGCACGGGTCGCCACGCTGAACGACGCGGGCGTCGACGACGCCCACCTCTACCTCGCGGACACCGACGACGGGATCGGGGGAGCGGGCGCCTTCTTCCTCCTCCTCGACGACCCCGAGGTGTACGGCCTGCCCCCCGACCCGATCGCCACGACCCGCGACCTGCCGGCCATGTGGCGCCACGCCGCGGTCGCCGCCGCGGGCCTGCTCGGCGCCGGCCTGCTGGCATTCGCGGGGAGGTCGCGATGACCGAGGAGGCGCAGGGGCGGGACGACGAAGAGACCGCCGGCCAGGAGGCGATCGATGAGGAGGTACGCGCGCGGCGCGCGCTGAGCGGGGAGGACCACGCGCGCGACGCGCTCACCGGCACCGCCGGCCCTCGCCGCCGTCGCCGCCGCGAACGGGCGGTGGTGCCCGAGCCGGAGTTCACGTCCTACTACGGCAGACCGGTGCTCAAGCAGCCCGTCTGGAAGGCGCTCGACATCGCGGGGTACCTGTTCCTCGGCGGTCTGGCCGGTGGTTCCTCGGTGCTGGCCGCCGGCGCCCAGGTGACGGGCCGGCCTCACCTGGCCCGCGGCGCCCGGATCGGCGCCGCCGGCGCGATCGCGGTCAGCATGGTCGCCCTCGTGCACGACCTCGGCCGCCCCGGGCGCTTCGTCAACATGCTCCGGGTGCTGAAGTGGACCTCGCCGATGAGCGTCGGCTCCTGGCTGCTCAGCGCGTACGCCCCGGCCGCCGGAGTCGCCGCCGTGTCCGCCGCGACCGGCCGGCTGCCACGGATCGGCACGGCGGGCGCGATGGCCGCCGCCGTGGCCGGCCCGGCCGTCGCCGCGTACACCGGCGTCCTCATCGCGGACACCGCCGTGCCCGGCTGGCACGAGGCGCATCGGGAGCTGCCCTACCTGTTCGTGTCCTCCGCCGCTGCCGCTGGAGGCGGGCTGGGCCTGCTGGTCGCGCCGCTGGAGGAGACGTCCCCCGCCCGCCGGCTGGGCGTGGCGGGCGGCGCCGCCGAACTCCTGGTGGCCCGCCTCATGCGGGCCCGGATGGGCGTCGTCGCCGAGGCGTACCAGACCGGCCGGGCCCGTGTGCTCATGCGCGCGGCCGAGGCGCTGACGGGCACGGGTGCCGTCGCGGCGGCCCTCGGCTGGCGCAGCCGCTGGGTCTCAGCCGCAGCGGGCGCCGCCCTCCTCGCCGGCTCCGCGCTCACACGCTTCGGCGTCTTCGAGGCCGGAATGATCTCCTCCTCCGACCCGAAGTACACCGTCATCCCCCAACGCGACCGCCTCCACCCCCGCTGAGCAGGTGCTGTCCCCCGTCGGACCAGGCGAAATGCTCGGTAAAGCCGTGGCACGTCGATGAAGTCCAGAGCCGAGGGGGTAGCGACGACTTGCACGTCCCAGCCGTGTTTTTTCAGCTGGATATCGGTCGGCCGTGCTCAAGATAACGAGTACTACCGTCTTGGCGGGCTGCATACCCCTGGACGATCCGACGGGCAAGCCTGGCGATGGTCAGTTCCTGAATCCGGGCTACGTCATGGAACGCGTAGTCGGTCAGCTCATCGGGTGCGAGTTGTATGTGGTCGCGATGCTCGGGTGACAGCCGTCCGCCATCGAAGAGAAACAGTAGCTTGTCGCCTTCGCGCTCGTCCGGTGCCCAGTCGGCTACCAGTAGACGTCCAATCGGCGGCCTGATCCCTAATTCCTCTTCCACCTCGCGGGCGGCGGCTTCTTTGGGTGATTCGCCGTGTTCGAGGTAGCCGCCGGGTATCTCGCGATAGTCCTTGTAAGCGGGCACGACGAGCAAGACTCGATCCTCCTCGTCGAAGAAGAGCACTCCTGCGGCGACGTGCGGGCGGGCGAAGCTGTCCGGTGAGTCGGTGGCCACGGCTCAGAGGGCTTTCATGCGCGGGGTCGAAGCGGCCGATCTGCGCTCGTGTCTGCTGCTGGCGGCTCTGTGCAGACGGAGTACCGGTTGTCGGCGCATCGTTCGCTCATGGTTCTGCGTCACAGGCCGACCCCGATCTGAGTGCGTATTTGAGAAGTTGTTCTGCGTTGGTGTGGTCACAACGCGATCGGACGGTAGGACAGTGCTGCATCAACGATGGTCTCGGCGGAAGCGTCCTGCAGTTCGGCTGGGGGATGGAAGATCAGATCGCGTGCCCTGGGATGGGCTACGTTGACCCCGAGTAGCCGCAGGTAGTAGTCGGTCTCCGGGTCTCCGGCCATGATCTTGCGAACGATTTCGGCGAGCTCTGGCCGGGTGATGTCACTGACCGGTGGTCGTGCCGGGCGAGCGGCCTCGAGAGCGAATTCCTCAAGGCTCCGTGAGGCGTCATACTCGACGAAATCGGGGACTGCGTAGGTGTGCCCGGTTCTGGCGTTGAAGGCTGCCACCGCTTCATCGGCCGCGGATCGCCTGCCTTGACAGACCAGGTCCGAGATCCGCTCGATCTCCTCGCTGATCTCCATGAGACGCTGGTGGCCAACTGCTGGAGGAAGCAGCTCCGGGCGTAGATCCATCACCCCAGTATCGGGCAGTCACCGCCGGTGCGGGCTCGCGCGGAAGCCGGACCAGCAGGAGCTCTCACCCGCCAGCCGTGTTCCGGCCGCGTCGGTGAGGCGTCGGTCGGACAACCCTCCGACGTGCCCTGGGTCGTGCTGGCCGACCCGGAGGGCAACGAGTTCTGGGTCCTGCGCCCAGTCGGGCTTTGCGCCGAGGATTTCCGTCGTCATAGCGACGGAAATCCTCGGCACAAAGGCTCCGCGCAGTGGTCAGTCGCGGATTACGGCCTTCGTTCGCATCAGGAACTCGCCTAGGTAGGCGTCGTGCGGGACGCCGGGGGTCATCCAGTAGGTCGGGTGGTCGCCGATGTAGAGGTTCTTGATCGTGGGGTCGGCGAGCAGCACGTCGAGGAGCTTCTCGTCCTTGGTAACCGCGGTCAGCACCAGCGTGTCGTGGAACACCGCGGGCCCGGCCTCCCGGGTCCAGGGGGCCACCCACACGCACGGGAACGCGAACTCGACGCCGGCCTGCTCGGCGAACGGGTCGGCGAGCTCGTGCACGGCCGGCCGGAGTACGGCGCTGCCGTCGGGGAGCTCGTCGACCACGCCGTCGCCGCCGAGGTGGGCCCTGGTGCCGGCGGCCTTGGCCCGCAGGTAGCTCTCGATCCTCCGGGCGGCCGGCATGGAGTAGGCGGTGAGCACCGCCTTGTCGTCCTCCGGCGGCAGGCTCGGGATGGCCGAGAGCCGGGCGGCGATCGCCTCGGCCACCGGGGCCGGGTCGCCCTCGACGAAGACGGCCGTGGTGTTCACGCAGGCCGTCCCGCCCTCGTGGCTGATCGAGTCGACGATCATGTCGATGTGGTCGCGCCAGTCGGAGTCGGCGGTGATGAGGATCTTCGACCGGCCGGGCCCGTTCGGCAGGACCGTCGTGTCCGCGGCGTACTTGTCGATCACCTCCTGCCCGCCGTACACCATGCTCAGGTCGGCCTGGCGCAGGATCTCGTCGGCCTCGGCGTAGTCGGTGGGCAGCAGCACGATCTGGTCGTCGCCGAACCCCGACGCGCGGAGTGCGGAGATCAGGCGGTACGGCGTGAGCGGCTCGTGGCGCGAGGGCCGTACGGCCACCCGGAATCCGAGCGCGAGGGCCTCCAGCCACAGGCTGTGAACGCCGGGGTGGTTGCCGGCCGCGTGCACCGCGAAGACGTCCCCGCGGCGGATCCACACCGCCGTGCCCTCCTGGGCCTTCGGGTCGCGCCAGTCGTTCACCGCGCCGACGGGCCGGGCCTTCTGAGCGCTGTCGTACGAGCCGGCGGCGCTGCGGGCGATGGCCCGTACCGCGCGCTGGACGATCGGCAGCGGGGTGCCGGAGATCCGGCTCACCGTGTACTGGTAGTCGGCCGCGGACATGCCGTCGACCACTCCGGTCGCGAACAGCTCGCCCGCCGCGCGGAGCGCGGCCAGGCGCTCCTCCGTGGGAAGGGTCTCGGCCTTGTGCAGCGCGGACATGGCGCGGGTGACGAACAGCCTCGGAACGAGGCTGAGCTCGACCAGCGGGTTCCCGGCCACGTCGGAGACGGTCAGCCGGTTGCGCGCGCGGTAGGGGCCGTTCGGTCCCAGCGCGTCGATGAAGATGGGTTCGCTCATCAGTACACCCCCTCGATGACGGCCTCGTCGTCGAAATGGGCGACGGGGGAGACGTCGGCCACCGAGTCACCGGCCCGGCCGGCGAGCGGTTCGACCCGGGTGGCGAGGTCTCGTTCCAGGTTGTTGGGCAGCAGCATGTTCTTGGTCACGTGGTTCATCACGACCTGGCCGCGCTCGCCGTACTCGACGGCCCGGCCGGTGTCGGGATCGACGACGCGGAAGGTGACCCACGGGGCGGGCGGGTCGAAGACGCACGCGTCGTCATGGGCGAGGTCGAGGCGCTCGTTCGAGCCGCCGAGGATCATCGTGCTCCCGTAGGTGCCGCGGAGCTTGATGCCCGGGAAGACCTCGGTGCGGTACAGGTAGCGGGTGTCGGCGTCCATGTGCGCGCCGCCCCAGACGATGCCCTTGACCTTCTCGTTGATCAGGTCGACGAGGTCGTCGTGCCGTGAGATCCGCTCCAGCAGCGGGGGCGTGGTGATGACGACGCCGACGTCCTGGGTACGTAGTACGAACGCGGCCTGCTCCACGAGGTGCTCGGCGTACGCCTCGGCCTCCTCGGCCTTGCCCGCGGCGACGAGCTTCTTCACCCAGCGCGGATCCATGTCCACCGTGAACCTGATGCCACCGCGGTCGGTGGCGTGCTGTTCGGACATCTTGCCGGCCATGTGCGGCCCGCTCGGCATGACGACGAGCCAGTCGACGTCCCTCGGGAACCCGGCGGCGTCCATCCCGGCGTTCATCCACGCCATGATCCGCTTCCACCAGTCCCGCAGGATGACCACGCGCTTCGGGGCGCCGGTGGTGCCGCCGCTCTCGTACACGCCGACGACGTCCGGCTCCGGGCCGTAGCCCCGTGGGATGAGGTCCTCGGCGCGGACCTCGCGCAGCTCGTTGATGATGTTGGGGAACAGGGCCAGGTCCTCGACGGTCTTGACGTCCCTGCGCGGGTCGAAGCCGAGCGTCTCCGCCCTCCGCAGCCAGTACGCAGAGCCGGTCTCCGGGTTGAAGTGCCACTCCATCGCGGCGCGGACGAACTCATCGGGGTCCGGCCGGGCGTCGAGTGGAAGATCCAGAATATTTTCGCTCACTTTGGCACACCCTCCTTGGCCGCGACGGGCGGCCAGGCGGTTCGTGGGTTGTCTTCGTTCTCCTTCCAGAGTATTTTTTATTACGGTACTGTCAAGTAAAGAAATGATCGTTCCCGCAGGTCAGGAGGTATCTGATGGTGGCGGAGGCTCCTAGAAAGCAACGGGGGCGCCCGCGCGACCCGCTGATCGAGGAGGCGATCCTGCGGGCGGCGCGCCGCCGGCTCGCCGTCGACGGCTACTCCCGGATGACCATCGGCGACGTCGCCGCCGACGCCGGCGTCACCCGGCCCACGGTGTACCGGCGCTGGGAGAGCAAGCACGACCTGGTCGTCGACGCGCTCGACCATGGCTTCCGCGCCCTGCAGGAGGCGGCCCCACCGGTCGACCTCGAGCGGCTCACGGCGCGCGAGGCCGTCACCGAGGCCGTCCGCCGCCTCGACCTGCGGACGCCCGACCGGACGGGGATCATGCTCGTCGGCCATGTCATGGCCGAGGCCGAGCACAACCCCGAGTTCCTGGAGATGGTGCGGACCCACGCCGTGCTGCCCCGGCGGCGGCTGCTGCTCGACACGCTTCAGGCGCTCCAGGAGCGCGGGGACCTTCGCTCCGGCGTCGACCTGGACGCCGTCGCCGACATGTGCATCGGCAGCTACTACGCGGCGTTCATCCGCGGGGGAGAGGACGAGGAGCTGCCGACGCGCGTGGTCGACACTCTCTGGCCCGCGATCGCGGCCCGGCCGGAGAAGCTTTGATCTCCCCCGGGCGACGACGACCACCTGGCCGGCTGAGGTGCCGGTGGAACGCGGCGTGCGGGGGCGGGGCTCCCGCACGCCGCGCGGTGCGTCAGCCCGGCAGCGTCCACTGCTGGGCGGCGGTCTTGTTGCAGGTGTAGATCTGCAACTGGGTGCCGTCCGTGGTGGTGCTGTTCGGGTCGTCGAGGCACTTCCCGGACTCGGGGTTGGTCAGCGCCTTGGCCGTGGAGTCGTAGGTCCACTGCTGCGCGCCGGTGTTGTTGCAGTCGTACAGCTGGACCTTCGTGCCGTCGGCCGTGCCGCTGTTGGAGACGTCCATGCACTTGCCGAAGGCCGTCAGGGTACCGTCCCCCTGCACGGTCCACTTCTGCGCGTTGCTGCTGTTACAGGCGTAGAGCTGGACGTGCGCGCCGTTCGCCGCGGAGCTGTTCGCCACGTCGACGCACTTCCCGGCGATGCCGGAGGTGATCGCCCCGGTGCGGGGCGTCGTGCCGCCACTGCCCGGGTACGACGGGGGAGCCGACGAGGCGGCGGTCGCCCACGAGGTGTTCGCCGTCGTGCCGAGCGTGAAGCCGAGCGTCCCGCCGGACGTCACCGCCGAGGCGGGCAGGTACGCGTTGCTCCAGGCACCGCCGTTCCAGGTCGCGCTCTGCACGTACGGCGCGTCGGTCGCGGCCTGCGGCGCGTTGATGGTCAACGTGTTCCCGGTGCTGAGCGTGATGACCACCTGGGTGAACAGCGGGCTGCCCAGGGCCAGGTCGGCGGTGCCCGGCGTCTCGGGGAACATCCCCATCGCCGACCAGACGTACCAGGCGCTCATCGTGCCCAGGTCGTCGTTTCCGACGCCCCAGCCGGTCGGGGAGTCCGGCCACAGCTTGTTCTGCACGCTCCGGATGACCTCCTGCGTGCGCCACGGCCGGCCCACGTAGTCGTACTCCCAGGGCAGTTCGACGCTCGGTTCGTTGCCGAGGTCGGCGTGGTCGCCGCCGCTGCCGTCGTACGCGGCGAGCACGTGGTCGAGATAGCTCACCATCCCGGCGTTGCCGCCCTTCGCGTCCGCCAGGCCACGGACGTTGAACGGCACCATCCCGGTGTACTGCCAGGACGTGCCCTCGACCATCTCGGTGCCGCTCGTCGGGGAGAAGCCGCCCGCCCACGGCCCGCTGGCCGTACGCGGCTGCATGAACCCGCTCGAGGTGTTCAGCAGGTTCTTCCAGTTCTGGGCGCGGTCGACGAACTTCTTCTGGTTCGCGGTGTCACCGAGCGCGCCGGCGAACGCCCCGAGCGCGAAGTCGGCCGTGTCGTACTCCAGGGTCGTCGAGACGGACCCGTAGTAGTTGCAGCAGCCGTACGTCCCGTCGCTGGGCAGGTAGCCGATGCTGGAAAGGTAGTTCAGGCCGGGCCGGTCGTTGTTCGTGACGGTCGCCTGGTGGATCATCGCGTTCTTCGCGGCGGTGGTGTCGAAGTTCCGGCCGCCGAACGCGTAGATGTCGGCGATGATCGAGGCGGCCGGGTCGCCGACCATGACGTAGGACTCGCCGTTGGCCTGCGCCCACTTCGGCAACTGGCCACCCTGCGCGTAGTCGTTGACCGCGGACTGCGCCACGTCGCTCGCCTGCGCGGGCGCGATCATGCCGATGAGCTGGGCCTGGCTGCGGTAGATGTCCCAGCCCGAGTAGTTGGCGTACTGCGCGTGCCCGGACGCGGCGGTGTGCACGGCGTTGTCGAACCCCATGTACTGGCCGTTCACGTCGCTGAACACGTTGGGGTGCAGCAGCGCGTGGTACAGCGACGTGTAGAACACGTGCTGCTGCGCGGTGGTGCCGCCGGCCGTCTGGATCTTGCCGAGCATGTTGTTCCACGCGTTGTGCGCCGCCGTACGCGTGGCGTCGAAGCCGAAGTTCGGCACCTCGGCGTCCCGGTTCGCCTTCGCGTTCGCGTCGGAGGTGAACGAGATGCCGACCCGTGCGGTGACCACCTGGTTCGCGGTCGTGTCGAAGGTCAGGTATCCGCCGTTCGGGGCCGCCAGCGGGGCCGCCGTGGTCCCCGCCGGGCCGTGCAGGCGGGGCTTGTCGGGCCGGTCCGCCGCGTGCGGCGAGACGGTCGTGCGGGTCGCCCGCGCGGTCGACTTCTGGGCCAGCCGCTCGGCTCCGGTCCGCACACCGGACGCGAGCCAGGTTCCGGTGCTGAACGGGTGGTCGAAGGCCACCGAGAAGTGCAGCGTGTAGGCGTTGCCGGCACCGCAGAACCGGCCGCTGGTCACCGAGCCGACGACCTCGGTGTTCCCGACGGTCTGCCAGGTGGTCGCGGAGTCGCCGTTCTGGCTCCCGGTCAGCTTGAACAGCAGGTTCGCCTGGGTGGTGGACGGGAAGGTGAAGCGGCCGATGCCGCCCCGGGTCGTCGTGGTCAGCTCGGTCTTGACGCCATTGCCGAGCGTCACGCCGTAGTACCCGGGGGACGCCGACTCGTTGGCGTGCGAGTACGACGAACTGGCCGATCCCGGACTGCTCACCGCGCCGGTCGTCGGCATGATCGGCACGTCACCGTACGCGCCGCAGCCCGGCCCGGCCATGTGGGTGAGGCTGAACCCGGTGATCGTGGAGCTGTTGTAGGAGTAACCGCCGCCCAGGGCGCGGCTGGAGGTGTCGGGACTCCACTGCAGCATGCCGAACGGAACGTCGGCGCCGGGGAAGTCGTTGCCGCCGTTGGTCGTGCCGAGGAGCGGGTTGACCAGGGAGGCGGGGTCGGAGACGAGCGCGGCGGCGCTCGCCGTGGCGGGGAGGAAGAGCGCGCCTAGGAGGAGGAGAGCGGGCATGAGAGCACGCGACAGGCGGGGGAGTGCCATCCGGCTGCCCTTTCGCGGAGGGAGATAGGGCGATGACAACGTTGTCGCCTGGTTCTTATGCCAGGGTTCAGGGTGCGTCAAGGCATTTGTCATGAGTCGGCCATGAGGGAGAACCGACCCGGCGATCGCCGGAAGGCCGTCCGCGGGTGGCGCGGTTCCGCCCTCCGGGCGGCCTCGCCGAAGAGCCCGCCCTCTATACTCCGTGCACGTCCGATGAGCGAAGGAGTGGCCGCATGACCGGTGCGGACGGCGGGCCCGCGGCTTCCGGTCCCCATGCGGCGGCCGGGGGCGACGCGGAGATGCGGTCATTGGTCGATCAGGGGACCAGCGGCGCCGGTCACCTCATCCGGCGGTTGTTCCAGCTCCGCACTCGGATATGGCAGGACATGATGCCCTGCGACCTCACCGGCCCGCAGTTCACGGTGCTCGGCACGCTGTACCGGCACGGCAGCATGGACCAGGGCACGCTCGGGCAGCACGCGGGGCTCGACAAGTCCACGGCCGCCCCCATCGTCGAACGCCTGCGCGGGCGCGGTCTTCTCGTGATCAGGCGGGATTCCGCCGACGCCCGGCGCAAACTGGTGGACCTCACCCCGGAGGGCCGGCAGATGGTGATCAAAGCCGCGCCGTTCGCCGCACAGGTCGACGAGCGCCTGCTCGCGACGCTGACCGCGGACGAACGCGAGGGGTTCTTCCGGATCGCGCACCGCGTGCTGAACGTAGAGGTGGAGGGACCACAGTAGGCCCCGCGTGCTCGGTGGCCCCCGGGGCCACGGCCCGCTGCAGGATGCCTCTGCGCTGGTCAGGGCGCCTCTGAGGTGTGGGCGGGCAGGTTTTCGCCGGCTCGCGCGCGGGAACCCTTGCGAGGTCGGCCTCCGCGGAGGCATCTTCCTGTGCTCATGGGGGAGCGGACATCATGCCCGAGAACCGGAGGATCACGGTCGCGGTGACCGGCGCCGGCGGAGTCGGCGCGTCCAAGCGGCTGTTGGCCGCCCTCCAGGAGGACGACCGCGTCACCCATGTCGACCTTCTCGTGTCGGCCAACGGCCGCAAGCTGGCGGCGCTGGAGTTCGGTACGCAGGAGGACCCCGACTCGGTCGTCCAGGCGCTGGGGGCCACGTCGCCGAAGGTGCGGCTGCTCGATCCGGCGGATCTCTCCGGCCCGGTGACCAGCGGGAGCTACCCGTCCGACGCGATGGTGATCCTGCCGTGCGCCGCCGGGGTGCTCGGCCGGATCGCCCATGGGCTGGCGCTCGACCTGATCGAACGCGCCGCCGACGTCACGCTGAAGGAGCGCCGCAGGCTCGTGCTCTGCCTGCGGGAGACCCCGCTGCACCTCGCCCACCTTCGCAACATGGTCGCGGTCACCGAGGCGGGTGCCATCGTCTATCCGATGATCCCCACGTACTACAACGTGCCGGAGACGCTGGCCGAGCTGCAGGATGAGCTCGTCGAGCGGCTGCTCCAGCTGCTCGGGCTGCAGCATACCGAGCGGTACCGCTGGGACGGCGTCAGCACGCCCGCCCGCCGCGAGCACACCGGGACGCCCTGAGCGGACGCGGTTTCCGGGCCGAATTGGTAATAGGACGTGCACGGAGTATCGTGGACCGAGTTAGGACGTACACGTACTAACTGTGCGTCGCACATCTGCACCTGGGAGGTTGCCGTGCGACTCGTCGTCGCCATGACGGGGGCCACCGGCGCGATCATCGGGGTGCGCCTCCTGTCCGCCCTGCGTGATCTCGACGTGGAGACCCATCTGGTGGTGAGCCGCTGGGCTCGCGCCACCATCGCGGAGGAGACGCCGTACACCGTGCGCCAGGTGACCGACCTGGCCGACGTCAGCTATTCGCCGGACGACCAGGGGGCGGCGATCTCCAGCGGCTCGTTCCGCACGGACGGCATGATCGTCGCGCCGTGCAGCATGAAGACGGTCGCCGGCATCCGGACCGGCTACGCCGACGGCCTGATCGGCCGGGCCGCGGACGTCACGCTCAAGGAACGTCGCCGGCTGGTCCTGCTCGCCCGCGAGACGCCGCTGTCGACCATCCACCTCGAGAACCTGCTGGCGCTGTCCCAGATGGGCGCGACGGTCCTGCCGCCCGCACTCGCGTTCTACAACCATCCGTCGAGCCTCGCCGAGGTCGTCGACCACATCGTCGGACGCACGCTTGATCAGTTCGGACTCGAACTGCCGACCGTCCGCCGGTGGTCCGGAATGCGACCGGACCCGCGCCGGGGCGCGGTGAACGACGACCCCGTGGCCGCGACCGCCTGAACAGGCCGCTCCACCGCCTCACCGGAACGACCGCCCAGGTGACGGTTCCCTCATGTAAAGGAAGATCCGAACAATGGCCTACGCCGACCTGCGCGAGTTCCTCCGGGCACTCGATCGCGACGGTCAACTGCTCACCTACTCCGAACGCGTCGACCCCGAACCCGACCTCGGCGCGGCGGCCCGCGCGACCGCCAATCTCACCGACCGCGGTCCGGCCCTGCTGTTCGACAACATCAACGGGTACGAGCCCGGCAACGCGCGCGTCGCCCTCAACGTCGTCGGGTCCTGGCCGAACCACGCCCTCATGCTCGGCCTGGACAAGAGCACCTCGGTCAAGGACCAGTTCTTCGAGTTCGCCGGCCGCTGGGACGCGTTTCCCGGCCCGGTCGAGCGGCGCGACGACGCGCCCTGGCAGGAGGTGACCGTAACCGAGGACATCGACCTGTTCCACCTGCTGCCGTTGTTCCGCCTTAACGGCTACGACGTCGGCTGCTACATCGACAAGGGCGCCGTCGTCAGCCGGGACCCCGACGACCCGGAACACTTCGGCAAGCAGAACGTCGGTATCTACCGGATTCAGGTCAAGGACAAGGCCCGGCTCGGCATCCAGCCGCTCGCCGCGCACGATCTCGGACTGCATCTGCAGCGGGCGGAGGAGCGCGGCGAGAACCTGCCCATCGCGATCGCCCTCGGCAACGAGCCCGTGATCACCACGGTGGCCGGCATGCCGCTCGCCTACGACCAGTCCGAGTACGAGATGGCGGCCGCGATCCAGGGCGCTCCGTACCGGATCACCAAGGCGCCGCTGACGGGCCTGGACGTGCCGTGGGGCTCCGAGGTCGTCATCGAGGGCGAGATCCTCGCCGGGGAGCGGGAGATCGAGGGGCCGTTCGGGGAGTTCACCGGGCACTACTCCGGCGCGCGGCGTCAGCCGGTCGTCCGCGTGCAACGCGTGACGCACCGCCGGAACCCGATCTTCGAGCACCTGTACCTCGGCATGCCGTGGACGGAGATGGACTACACCCTCGCGCTGAACACGAGCGTGCCGCTGTACCGGCAGCTGAAGGCGGAGTTCCCCGAGGTGGCGGCGGTGAACGCCATGTACACCCAGGGCCTGCTCGGCATCATCTCGGTCAAGCAGCGCTTCGGCGGGTTCGCCAAGGCGGTCGGCATGCGGGCCATGACCGTCCCGCACGGCCTTGCCTACTGCAAGGTGATCATCCTGGTCGACGACGACATCGACCCGTTCAACCTCGCGCAGGTGATGTGGGCACTGTCGGTGCACTACCACCCGCTGCACGACACCGTGACGATCCCGAATCTCTCGGTGCTCGCGCTCGATCCCAGCTCCGACCCGGCCGGGATCACTCACAAGGTCATCCTCGACGCCACCACCCCGATCGCGCCTGAGGAGCGCGGTCACTACTCCCAGGTGGTGGGCGACCCCGAGGGCACCGCCGACTGGGAGAACATCATCAAGGGACTGCTGAAATGACCGACGCCACCGTCAACGTCACGACCTGCCCGCGGTGTGACACGGAGAACGTCCGGATCCTGACCACCTCGCCCGTGCCCGGCCGGTGGACGATGTACATCTGCGACACCTGTATCTACAGCTGGCGTTCGACCGAGCCGCGCTCGGCGACCGACCCGCAGAGCTACCCGGCGGAGTTCAAGATCGATCCAGCTGAGATCCCGAGCCTCCCCGCGATCCCGACCGTCCCGCCGCGACGCCGCTGAGCCGGGGGGTCCCGGGCCCGTACGATGGACGTGAGGGACCGATCGACATGGCCGAATCGCTCGGAAACCGCCTTCCGGACGAGCTCGTTCAGGCGCTGGGCGACGAAGCGCTCGTCGCGCCGGACCAGCCCGCCTTCCTGCTGATCACCACGGATCCGGACGGAGCGCCGCGAATCTGCATGCTCAGCGTCGGCGAGCTGTTCGTACGGGACGAGCGAACGCTCCGAGTGGCGCTGTGGCGCGGCACGCGGACCGCGCGCAACCTCGGCCGAGGCGGCACCGTACTCCTCGGAGCCGTCTCGCCCGGGTCCGTGATCTACGTACGGGCCACGCCGCGTCACCTGACACTGCCGGAGCCGACCGGACCGGACTGCTTCGAGCTGACCGTGACCGGTGTCGAGTCCGACGTGCACGTCGGCATGCCGGTCACCAGCGGCATCATGTTCCGGCCCGACGAGCCCGACCGCGCGACGACCCTCACGGCCTGGCGCCGGCAACGGGAGATCCTTGCACGCGCGGCCGCCCCGGCGGATCCGGCGGGCGAGCCCGCCGCGCTCCGGGATCCGGCCGCGCCAGGGGAGCCCGCCGCGCCGGGGGACGGTCGGTGACCGGGGTTTCCTCTTGGCGCGGCGCGCCGGTGCTCAGGCGGAGCGGGCCTCGGTCTCCTCGCGGAGTGCGGGGTCGTCGGTCAGGCGGGCGTCGCGGCGCGTGAGGGCGGCGTAGCGGCCACCGAGGGCGAGCAGTCTCTCGTGGGTGCCCCGCTCCACGACGTGCCCGTGGTCGAGCACCACGATCTGGTCGGCGCCGCGGATGGTGGACAGCCGGTGCGCGATGGTGATCGTGGTGCGTCCGGCGGACAGCGCGTCGATCGCCTCCTGCACGGCCCGCTCGGTCCGTGTGTCGAGCGCGCTCGTCGCCTCGTCGAGGACGAGGATCGGCGGGTCGCGCAGCACGGCCCGCGCGATCGCCAGGCGCTGCTTCTCCCCGCCGGAGAACCGGTACCCGCGCTCGCCGACCAGGGTGTCGTAGCCGTCCGGCAGGGCGGCGATGTGCTCGTGGATCTGCGCGACGCGCGCCGCCTCGACGAGCTCGGCGTCGGTGGCGTCCGGCTTGGCGAACCGCAGGTTGTCCGCGACGGAGGCGTGGAAGAGGTAGGTCTCCTGCGAGACGACGCCGACCGCGCGGGCCAGGTCGTCGAAGGACAGGTCGCGCACGTCGACGCCGTCGATGGTCACGCTGCCGGAGGTCACGTCGTACAGGCGCGGGATGAGGTAGCTGAGGGTGGTCTTCCCCGAACCGGTCTCGCCGACGACCGCCAGGCTGCTTCCGGCGGGCACGGCGATGTCGACGTCGCTCAGCGTGTCGTCCTCGGCGGCTCCGTAGCGGAACCCGACCTCGCGGAGCCGCACGTCACCGCGGATCTCGCCGACCCGTACGGGACGCTCGGGCTCGGCGACGTCGATGGGCAGGTCGAGGTACTCGAAGATGCGGCCGAACAGCTCGAGCGAGGTCTGCAGGTCCACCCCCACCTGGAGGAGCTGCACGGTGGGCCGGAACAGGCTCTGCTGGAGCGTCGTGAAGGCCACCAGCGTCCCGATGGAGATCAGCATGTGGCCGTTCCGGCCGGTCAGGCCCGTCGCCCAGTAGATCACCGCGGGCATGGAGGACATGACGATCTGGATGATGGACTGCCGCCACCGGCCCGCCATGTTCGCGCGGACCTCCAGATCCGACAGCGTCGTCGACTCGGCGGCGAACGCGTCGGTGAGCGTACGGGAGCGGCCCATCGTGTGTCCGAGCAGGATCCCGCTGACCGACAGGGACTCGTGGACGATCGAGGCCAACGTGGCGAGCTGCGCTTGGCGCATCCGGGTGACGCGGCGGCGCTCCCGGCCGACGCGGCGGCTGACCCACACGAAGGCCGGCATCATGATCAGCGACACGAGCGTCAGCCGCCAGTCCAGTGCCGCCATCGCGATCACCGTGGCGACGACGGTCGTCAGGTTGGACACCAGCGTGGTGGCGGTGGTGGTCACCGTCGCCTGCATGCCGCCGATGTCGTTGGCGATGCGGGACTGGACCTCGCCGGTGCGGGTGCGGGTGAAGAAGGCGAGCGACATCCGCTGCAGGTGGGCGTAGACCGCGGTGCGCAGATCGTGCATCACCCGCTGTCCGACCTTCGTGGACACGTACGTCTGCGACACGCTGAAGCAGCTGTTCGCGACGGACACGACGATCATTCCCGCGGCGAGCACGGTGAGCAGGCCCACGCGTCCCTTCGGCAGCGCGACGTCGATCACCTCGCGGATCAGGAACGGGTTCAGCAGCGAGACGAGCGACGACGCGGCGACGAGCAGGCCGACGAAGGTCAGGCTCCAGCGGTACGGACCGAACAGGCGGACGATCCGGCGCAGCGGCACACGCGGCGCGGATGTGGCCGATCCGCCGGTGTCCCCGGCAGCCGGTCCGCCGGAGTCGCCGGTGTCCGGCGGGGAGGGGCGATCACGTTCGTGAAAGTGGAGGTTCAAGGGCGCCTCACGATTCGGTGGTTCTCGGGCCATAGCAGAGTAACACTCACAATGTGCCAGGCTCAGTATGAGTACTGTCCGGTATGCTCGGCGCCATGGATCAAGAGGAGTCGTCGGCGCAGCTCGCGGACCTGTTCCAGCGGCTGACCAAGCGCCTGCGGCGGGCTCAGCTGGCCCGGCTCGCCCCGCTGGGTCTCACGCCCGCCCAGGAGCGGGCGTTGCGCATGATCACTCGCAGCGAGGAGCCGCTGCGGATGACCGAGTTGGCCGACCGTCTCGGCGTCGTGCCCCGGTCGGTCACCACCGTGATCGACTCCTTGGAGCAGGCCGGCCTCGTCCGGCGCGCGGTCGATCCGGCGAATCGGCGCGCGATCCGGCTGCACCTCACCGACGCGGGGCTGGCCGTACGGGAGGAGATGCGTCAGGCCCGCCGGCAGGCGAGCGAGGACCTGTTCGCGCCGCTGTCCGCGGACCAGCGCCGCAGCCTCATCGACCTGCTGTTCGCGCTGGACGACGGGCTGGGGGAACGGCGGACGGCAGGCGACCTCGTGTCCGATCGGGGAAGCGGGAAGTAGCCCACCGGCCTAGGGCCTGTCCGGTAGATCTTGGCGTTCGGCTGAGGTCGATCTTGTGTCGGGCTTTGA